>NZ_LWLR01000001.1:0-200112 GCF_001641135.1 Pantoea sp. OXWO6B1 | reverse complement strand
ACAAAGAATTTGCCTGGCGGCTGTAGCGCGGTGGTCCCACCTGACCCCATGCCGAACTCAGAAGTGAAACGCCGTAGCGCCGATGGTAGTGTGGGGTCTCCCCATGCGAGAGTAGGGAACTGCCAGGCATCAAATTGAAAACCTGCACGTTACTTCGGGCAGTTCTCTACTCAAAGAGAGTAGGACAAAAGCGAATGCTTTTGAACGCTGCAGAGCAGCGGCCCGAAGGGTGAATCACCGCGTGATTCATCAACTGCAAGGCATCAAATTGAAAGACCCGAGCATCAGCATAAAAGTGCCGGGAGTACCTGTTGCGTGCTGATATGGCTCAGTTGGTAGAGCGCACCCTTGGTAAGGGTGAGGTCCCCAGTTCGACTCTGGGTATCAGCACCAGTTATATATGGCTAGAGTTCGGCAAATAAAGAATTTGCCTGGCGGCTGTAGCGCGGTGGTCCCACCTGACCCCATGCCGAACTCAGAAGTGAAACGCCGTAGCGCCGATGGTAGTGTGGGGTCTCCCCATGCGAGAGTAGGGAACTGCCAGGCATCAAATTGAAAACCTGCACGTTACTTCGGGCAGTTCTCTACTCAAAGAGAGTAGGACAAAAGCGAATGCTTTTGAACGCTGCAGAGCAGCGGCCCGAAGGGTGAATCACCGCGTGATTCATCAACTGCAAGGCATCAAATTGAAAGACCCGAGCATCAGCATAAAAGTGCCGGGAGTACCTGTTGCGTGCTGATATGGCTCAGTTGGTAGAGCGCACCCTTGGTAAGGGTGAGGTCCCCAGTTCGACTCTGGGTATCAGCACCAGTTATATATGGCTAGAGTTCGGCAAATAAAGAATTTGCCTGGCGGCTGTAGCGCGGTGGTCCCACCTGACCCCATGCCGAACTCAGAAGTGAAACGCCGTAGCGCCGATGGTAGTGTGGGGTCTCCCCATGCGAGAGTAGGGAACTGCCAGGCATCAAATTGAAAACCTGCACGTTACTTCGGGCAGTTCTCTACTCAAAGAGAGTAGGACAAAAGCGAATGCTTTTGAACGCTGCAGAGCAGCGGCCCGAAGGGTGAATCACCGCGTGATTCATCAACTGCAAGGCATCAAATTGAAAGACCCGAGCATCAGCATAAAAGTGCCGGGAGTACCTGTTGCGTGCTGATATGGCTCAGTTGGTAGAGCGCACCCTTGGTAAGGGTGAGGTCCCCAGTTCGACTCTGGGTATCAGCACCAGTTATATATGGCTAGAGTTCGGCAAATAAAGAATTTGCCTGGCGGCTGTAGCGCGGTGGTCCCACCTGACCCCATGCCGAACTCAGAAGTGAAACGCCGTAGCGCCGATGGTAGTGTGGGGTCTCCCCATGCGAGAGTAGGGAACTGCCAGGCATCAAACAAAAAAGCCCTGAACGAAAGTTCAGGGCTTTTTTACGTCTGTTATTCGGTAAAAAGTCTCTGTTAAACGTATATGGGTCGCCACAGGCACTGATGATGTACTTAAAACGGCCGGGTGGCTCTCCCCTGACCCGTAAAATGGCCAATAAAAGCCATGTAACCGGCAAGAAGAAGGACTGCTGGCGCAATGAAGTATGATTGCGGACAGGCAACTCTGTCAGTTGAAGCGTTGTGTAATCAGCGTTAGCGAAGTGAGAATATACGGGGAATAGACGCGCTGTATGCAGTTGTCAGGCGCGGCAGAACAGCACCTCCGTATGACGGAGGTGCTGAGAGATGGAGCAGGGTCAGTGAATAACCTGAGACAGGAAAGCGCGGGTGCGTTCTGACCGGGGATTCGCAAAAAACTCCTGCGGCGGCGCAACTTCTACGATCTCACCGCGATCCATAAAGATCACTCTGTCGGCCACCGTACGCGCAAAGCCCATTTCATGTGTCACACACAACATCGTCATACCGTCTTCTGCCAGCCCAATCATCGTATCGAGTACTTCTTTTACCATCTCTGGATCCAGGGCAGATGTCGGCTCGTCAAACAACATGATCTTGGGTTTCATACATAACGAACGTGCGATAGCGACACGCTGCTGCTGTCCCCCAGACAGTTGACCTGGAAACTTATGCGCATGCTCTTCAATACGCACCCGCTTCAGGTAATGCATAGCAAGCTCTTCAGCCTCTTTTTTGGCAATCTTACGAACCCACATCGGTGCCAGCGTACAGTTTTGTAAAACGGTAAGATGAGGGAAAAGATTGAAGTGTTGAAACACCATACCGACCTCAGTACGAACTCGCTCGATATTGCGCACATCCTCATTCAAATGAATACCATCTACAACAATACGGCCCTTCTGATGCTCTTCAAGATGATTGATGCAGCGAATCGTGGTGGATTTACCTGAACCAGAGGGACCACACAACACGATACGTTCACGAGGTTTCACCTGCAGATTAATATCTTTCAGCACGTGAAATTGCCCGTACCACTTGTTCACATTTTCAAGCGAAATCATCGCATTGGTTGAATCAGTTATTATTTGTGTCATAGAAACCTCAGTGCGATTTGCGCCCGGTGTGAAAACGTTTTTCCAGATACTGGCTGTAACGCGACATGCTAAAACAGAAAATCCAGTAGACCAGCGCGGCAAAGACATAGCCTTCAGTAGACATGCCTAACCAGGCGGGATCGACGGTAGCCTGTTGCACGCTACTAAACAGATCGAACAAACCAATAATGATCACCAGGCTGGTATCTTTGAATAACGCAATAATGGTATTCACCAGTCCCGGAATAGTCAGCTTTAATGCCTGCGGCAGGATGACCAGCATCTGGGTCTTCCAGTATCCCAACGCCAATGATTCAGCGGCTTCAAACTGCCCTTTTGGTAACGCCTGTAACCCACCACGTACTACTTCGGCCACATAAGCCGACTGGAACAAAATGACGCCAACCAATGCGCGCACCAGTTTGTCGATGGTCGTCCCTTCTGCCATAAACAGTGGCAACATAACCGATGACATGAACAGCACCGTTATCAGCGGCACGCCACGCCAGAACTCAATAAAAATCACTGACAGCGTTCGTACCACCGGCATCCGGGAGCGTCGCCCCAGCGCCAGCAAAATACCCAGAGGTAATGCCCCCGCGATACCAACAGACGCGATGATTAACGTCAGCGTGAGCCCACCCCATTGACGGGTTTCGACCCGGTCGAGTCCTAAGAAGCCGCCATACAACAGAAACCAGACAACGAGGGGATAACATACTGCCCAGGCGGCAATATAGCGCCCACGGTAAGGCAGACGTTTAACAAACATCGGAACGATAGACGCGAGCCCAATGATCAGCGCCAGATTGATGCGCCAGCGCAGTTCATGAGGATAGAGCCCATACATAAACTGACCGAAGCGGGCATGAATGAAGACCCAACATGCGCCCTCTTTGGTGCAGTCAGCCCGTGTTGTGCCAAACCAGTTCGCATCAAAGATCAGCCAGTTCAGAGCAGGTGGAATCACATGCCAGATAAGCCAGATACAGAACAGGGTCAATAAGGTATTAAACCAACCTGAAAACAGGTTCTTGCGTGCCCATCGCCATGCCCGATTCAACGGCGAGGAGGCTATCAGCGGTGTTTCATGTGCAGTGACAGACATAATTATCCCGTTCTCTTAACGCTCAACCAGCGCGATTTTGCGGTTGTAGAAGTTCATCAACATTGAAATCAGCAGGCTGATAATCAGGTAAACGCTCATGGTGATAGCAATGGTCTCAATGGCTTGTCCGGTCTGATTAAGGACCGTGCCGGCAAACAACGACACCATATCGGGATAACCAATTGCAGCAGCCAGTGAAGAGTTCTTCACAATATTCAGATACTGGCTGGTAAGGGGCGGAATAATTACGCGCATGGCCTGCGGGATAATGACCTGACGCAGCGTAACGGGATTCGGCAGCCCCAGCGAGCGGGCCGCTTCATGCTGCCCATAGGGCACGGCCTGGATACCTGAGCGAATCACTTCCGCAATAAAAGAGGAGGTATAGATCGACAGCGCCAACGTAAGGGCGGCCAGTTCAGGAATCATGACAAAGCCGCCCCTGAAGTTAAAACCGCGTAACTCAGGTATATCCCAGTGCATCGCTGCGCCAAAGCCCAGATGCGCAATGAAAGGGAACACCAATAACATCGCAATGGCGGCAGGCCAGGTGCGACGTAATTGACCGGTTTTAAGCTGATGCTGACGATTAAAACGGAACAGGCCGTAAATCGCTACAACAGCCAGTGCAAGGGCAATAACAAAAGGCCAGCTGCCCGGCGCATAGGTCGGCCAGGGTACGTACAGACCGCGGTTACTGACAAAGGCGAGATCAAAAGCGTTAAGCGCCTGACGTGGACCGGGCAGATTACGTAATACCGCAAAGTACCAAAAGAAAATCTGCAGCAAAGGGGGAATATTGCGAAAGGTTTCAATGTAGATATTGGCGATTTTACGCAGTAACCAGTTATCGGAAAGACGCGCCAGACCAATAAAAAAACCCAGTATTGAAGCAAAAACAATACAGAGTGCCGACACCAGTAACGTGTTAGTCAGGCCCACCAAAAAGACGCGTGCGTAGGTGTCACCTTCAGTGTAATCAATAAGATGCTGCACAATGCCGAAACCAGCATTGCGTTCCAGAAAACCAAAGCCGGAAGTAATACCGCGATTAGCGAGATTGATAACGGTGTTGTGGATGAGATAGCCCACCACAGCAAGTACGGTAATGATCGCAACTATCTGGTAAAGCCAGGCTCGAACCGTGGGATTACCGAACGAAAAATCCCTTTTCACGGTTGGGCGTTGTGACATGTTTAGACCTCAGTAACGAAAGCTTTGCTGGGGCACCGTAGAAAACGGTGCCCGACGGGTGAGGCGTGATTAACGTACCGGTGGTGCGTACTGAATGCCGCCTTTGTTCCAGAGCGCATTCTGACCACGGGCAATTTTCAGCGGGCTGTCTTTACCGACGTTACGATCAAAACTTTCCTGATAGTTACCAACCTGTTTAATGATGTTGTAAGCCCATTTGTTATCCAGCTTCAAATCTTTGCCAAAGTCGCCTTCAGCGCCAAGCAGGTGCGCCATATCAGGTGTGGTAGGTTTAGCCGTCATCTCATCAACGTTTTTAGAGCTGATGCCCATCTCTTCTGCGTTCAGCATGGCGAAAAGCGACCATTTAACGATGGTGAACCAGTCATCATCACCGCGACGCACAACCGGGCCCAGTGGCTCTTTAGAGATCACTTCAGGTAAGACGATGAAGTCATCTGGTTTACCTAATTTAATGCGTAGGGCGTACAGCTGAGACTGGTCAGATGCCAGCGTATCGCAGCGGCCACTATCCAGTGCTTTGGCGGATTCATCCGAGCGGTCAAAGGTGACCGGCGTGTACTGCATTTTGTTGGCTTTGAAGAAGTCAGCCACATTCAGCTCGGTATCAGTACCAGCCTGAATACAGACGGTCGCACCATCCAGCTCTTTCGCACTCTTCAGGCCGGCTTTCTTATGGGTCAGGAAGCCAATGCCATCATAGTAGTTAACGCCGGTAAACATGAAGCCCATGCCGCCGTCACGTGATGAAGTCCAGGTGGTGTTACGAGAAAGAATATCGACTTCCCCTGACTGCAAAGCGGTAAAACGTTCTTTTGCGGTCAGCGGGGTATATTTCACTTTTGTTGCGTCACCAAACACGGCGGCGGCGGCTGCACGACAGATATCCACATCAAGGCCGGTAAATTTGCCGCTGGCATCTGCATAAGAGAAACCCGGCAGGCCATCGCTGATACCACATTGAACGAACCCTTTCTTTTTAATCGCATCAAGTGTGGTACCTGCATGAGCCTGCTGAGCAACGGCAAGCAGAGAAGCCGCAGCAACCAGAGTAGAGAGCATCATCTTTTTCATAAAGCATCCTGTGTGGCATGTCGTGTTGTGTTGTTATGTATTGCGCACTTTGATGTGCGTTCCTGTCTGTGGCGATCGGCCATCCACGACTTTGCAAAGCCAGTGCCAGGTTTGCATAATCCTGAAGTCACCTGAAAGATCGGGTAATAATCTGAATCATCTGGAGGGCTGCAATAATATGACGCACCAAAAGGAAGCATTTCGAGTCGAAGGGATCACATTTAGTGCAAATTGTTTCACTATTTAGCAACATTGTGAGCTGCATGGCAGGTGGTGGCTGTAAGCGATTGAGGTGTTGCGTAAAATGTTAATCAGGCTCACAAAAGGCTGTTATGACAGGGTTGAAAGGCAGGCGATCAGAAAAAGATGAGCGTGTAGCGGGAGACGGTTTAAAAAGGACGGCCTGTAAAAATCACGCTGGCGACTGCAACTACAGTTACCATATTTGACGCAACTGTTTCACAGGATTTAAAAAAATTTGCGCGTTAGCGCACAAATAAAAACGCCAGCCCTGAGGCTGGCGAGATTAACGGTCTGAACTGAATCAGTTCATGCCGTATTTTTTCAGTTTCTTACGCAGCGTACCGCGGTTGATACCCATCATCAGGGCAGCACGGGTCTGGTTGCCACGGGTATACTGCATCACCATGTCCAACAGAGGCTGCTCGACTTCAGCCAAAACCAGCTCATACAGGTCACTCACATCCTGACCATTCAGTTGAGCAAAATAGTTCTTCAGTGCCTGTTTAACCGAATCACGCAAAGGTTTTTGAGTTACCTGATCCTGTGAGTTAACGGTAGAAACGGTCAGTACGTCAGAATTTACGCGTTGTTCGAACATAGTTCTTTCAGCTCTTTATTTCGTTACGCAAGATTTTCGAAGTATGCCTCCAACGCCTCCAGCTGTTCGCTGGCATCCTCAATGGCGTTGAATGTGCGCCGAAACTGGTCATTTGGGGCATGTTCCTGGAGATACCAGGAGACGTGCTTTCGCGCTATACGGTATCCCTTGCCTGAACCGTAAAAGTCGTGCAGCTCACGTATATGCGAAACAAGCAAACGCTTGACCTCTGCCAGTGGCAGCGGGGCAAGCAGCTCCCCAGTGTCCAGATAATGCTGGATTTCCCGGAAGATCCACGGTCTTCCCTGAGCAGCGCGTCCTATCATCAGAGCATCGGCTCCGGTGTA
Source organism: Pantoea sp. OXWO6B1 (assembly GCF_001641135.1). Classification (NCBI taxonomy): domain Bacteria; kingdom Pseudomonadati; phylum Pseudomonadota; class Gammaproteobacteria; order Enterobacterales; family Erwiniaceae; genus Pantoea; species Pantoea sp. OXWO6B1. Next base: position 193,033 of record NZ_LWLR01000001.1, on the reverse strand, counting down.
GTCGAGCACTGCTCTGGCTTTATGCGGGTCAGTTATGTCTCCATTCGCGATAATCGGAATAGAAACACTCTGCTTAACTGTCCGAATACTGTCGTATTCAGCGTCTCCGTTGAACAGGCAGGCACGAGTGCGGCCATGTATCGTCAAAGCCTGAATGCCACAGCGTTCAGCCAATTGGGCAATCGCGACACAGTTTCTGTTTTCTGGATCCCATCCGGTACGAATTTTTAATGTTACCGGAACATCAACGGCATTCACCACGGCAGAGAGAATAGACTCCACTACTGTGGGATACTGCAATAAGGCGGAACCCGCCATTTTGCGGTTCACCTTTTTTGCCGGGCAACCCATATTAATATCAATAACCTGTGCACCAGCATCGACATTAATACGCGCAGCCTGGGCCATCTCACTGGGATCGCACCCTGCAATCTGGACGGCACGAATGCCGGGTTCATCACTGTGCACCATGCGTAAACGAGATTTGTCACTGGCCCAGACTTCGGGATTCGATGACAACATCTCAGAAACCGCCATTCCTGCACCCATCTCGTGACAAAGCGTTCTGAAAGGCCTGTCAGTAATACCGGCCATCGGCGCTGCAATCAGTCGATTTCTCAGTTGGAGGTTTCCAATGCGCATGAAGTCGTAATGCCATACTGTATCTGCAAGGCGGCGTATATTACGCATTTTTTTAGGAAGATGAAAGGCCAAACTTTGAACAATTCATAAGAAAACGGCTTTCGCCCTCATCTTATCGCGGACATATGAATTAATTTATATATAAATCAGTAGCTTAAACATTTGTGTTTATTTTGTGAACAAAGGTTTTTCCGACGAAGATTCGGCATTTGCCAGATAAAAAACGTCACATACCGTGATTAACGATACAAGCAACGGCTTAAGCGACGGCAAAAGCTGTGCTGCTGAGTGTTACAGCCTTCGGTGCTGTCGGTAACGGTTGTAAGCGAAACGCGGAACCGACGGCACAGGCATTCAGGCAGTCCTGTCGAACTGGCAGGACTGCTTCTGTGACGGGCAACGTCTTAAAGACTAGGCGGTTTTGACGCCCGTAATACGACACCACTCTTCTTTGACCGCAACAGGATCGAGTGCAAAGTGCGCCACGTAGGCTTCACAGACGCTCTCGGCCTGGCTCTCCAGCACGCCGGATAAACCAAGATGCCCGCCCGATTTAGGCAGCACGCTGATAAGCGGTGCCAATTCACGTAGCGGGCCGGCAAGAATATTAGCCACCACAACATCGGCCTGAAGGTTTTCCGGCTGCTGGTGCGGCAGGAACAGCGTTAAACGATCGGCAACGCCATTACGCTCTGCATTGTCACGGCTGGCCTGGATCGCCTGAGGATCGATATCAATACCGATCGCCTGCGCCGCGCCGAGCTTAAGCGCCGCGATCGCAAGTATTCCTGAACCGCAGCCAAAATCGATCACGGTTTTACCGGCCAGATCCAGACCATCGAGCCAGGTCAGGCAAAGCGAGGTGGTAGGGTGAGTACCGGTACCGAAAGCAAGTCCGGGATCGAGCATCACATTGACGGCATCCGGATCGGGCACATCGCGCCAGCTCGGGCAGATCCACAGGCGCTCACCAAAACGCATAGGATGGAAGTTTGCCATCCACTCACGTTCCCAGTCTTTGTCCTCGATCTGTTCGATCTTGTGACGGAAATTCTCACCAAGAAGAGGATGCTGAGAAAGTTCAGCAATTACGCCCTCCATGTCGCTTTCCGCGTCGAATAACCCGATAACGTCGGTATCGCCCCACAGGCGGGTTTCGCCCGGCATAGGTTCATAGACCGGTGTATCGTGCGTATCCTGGAAGGTGACAGATACGGCACCTGTTTCCATTAACGCATCGCTTAGTTCTTCAGCGTTTGCGCCAGAACTGTTAATTTTGATTTGAATCCACGGCATAACGTCTCTCTTAATTCAGTGTTGTGGTGCGCTGACCGCATGCGGTAAACGCCCAAACAGGTTGCCGACCAGGAACGCCAGCAGACTTAACAATAATGAAGGCACAATGGGATGAAAACCCCACAGTTGCAGACCCAGGGTCGCCAGAACGGCATAGCAGCCTCCGCCCACCACCATGCCGCTGAGCGCACCGACCGCATTGGCGCGCGCCCAATATAAACCCAGAACCAGTGGCCAGAGGAAAACCGCTTCCAGACCGCCAAAAGCCAGCAGGTTGAGCCAGATAATCATGTCTGGCGGATGCCAGGCGACGAAAAGCAGTATGATCCCGAGCAAAAAGGTCACCGTTCCCGATAAAATCCGCAGGCGTGGCTCATTATCACTTTGCTGCGGGGCGATGCGCAGATACAGGTCTTTGACCAGCGTAGCGGAGGCCTGCAACAGCTGGGCGTTGATGGTGGACATAATCGCCGCCATCGGTGCCGCTAAAAACAGCCCTGCAGCCAGAGGCGGTAACACGGTGATCATCAGTGTGGGGATGACGCTGTCCGGCACGGTCAGATTCGGTAATATCGCCCGACCGAGTGCGCCAGCCAGGTGCATCCCCAGCATCAGGAGCACAACAACAATGGTGCCAAGAATAATGGCCCGATGCAGCGCTTTACTGTCCTTATAAGAGATACAGCGCACCGCCGTATGGGGCAGGCCGATGACGCCAAAGCAGACCAGCACAATAAACGAGCTCAGGAAGGTCGGCGTAATAATATCGCCCGGGCCCTCAGGAGACAGCAGTTTGGGGTCGATCGCGTGCAGCTTGTCTACGGCCGAATGAATACCGCCAGCGTGATGAATGACGGCAAACAGCAGTAAGAAGGTGCCTATCAGCATCACAATGCCCTGCATCGCATCATTGAGGACACTGGCACGGAAGCCGCCAAAGGCGGTATAGAGTGCGATAGTGCCACCAAAAATAAGCAGTCCGGTGTCGTAAGGGATGCCGGCAGCGGTTTCCAGCAGACGTGCGCCACCAATAAACTGCACGGCCATCGCGCCCACAAAGGCAATCAGTAGGCTCAGGCTGGCTAACCAGACCAGCAGTGTGCTGCCATAGCGTGCGTATAGCATATCGTTGAGTGTTACCGCATTGTGCTTGCGCGCCAGAATGGCAAACTTTTTACCCAGTACGCCCAACGACAGCCAGACAGCGGGAACCTGCACCATTGCCAGCAACACCCAGCCCAAACCGTATTTATAGGCCGCACCCGGGCCGCCTATAAACGAGCTGGCGCTGATATAGGTGGTCGTGATGGTCATTGCCAGGACAAATCCGCCCATTGAGCGGCTGCCCAGGAAATACTCGGTCAGAAAGTTGCCTTTGCGTTGTTTGCGCATCGCAAACACGGACAAGCCAGCAATGACGGCCAAATAAGCCAGTAGCGGAAGAATGATTTCAGTGTTCATTGTCATCCTCCAGCGACATATTCCGGAAGACCTTACGCACCATCATCCAGCATAAAAAAATGAACAGCAGAGGAGCAAAAATACAGGAGAGCTCAAACCAGCGCGGCAAGCCCGTTATGCCCATCGCATTTCCCCCTAACCAGGCCGAACCGCCCCAGACGGCTAACCATGCCAGTGTCAGATAGAGTGACCAGCGAGCTTCTTTGTGAGCCTGTAAATAACGCGCGTCCATAGTGTGACCTTAACGCCTGCGGGAAAAGAAAAAGGCCGGAATATCCGGCCTCAAACTGACTCAGCGTTGCGATTACTTCTCGTGCAGGCCGAGCTTTTTCTCCAGATAGTGGATATTGGTTCCACCCTGCTGGAAGTTTTCATCGGACATGATTCGCATCTGCAGTTCGATGTTGGTTTTAATCCCGTCGATAATCAGCTCCGCCAGGGCATTTTTCATACGTGCAATGGCGATATCACGGGTTTCACCGTAGGTGATTAACTTGCCGATCATGGAGTCATAATAAGGCGGCACGCTGTAGCCGGCATAAATATGGGACTCCCAACGTACGCCAAAACCACCCGGCGCATGAAAGCGGGTAATTTTACCAGGACTTGGCAGGAAGCTCACCGGATCTTCTGCGTTGATACGGCACTCGACCGCATGACCACGAATGACCACGTCTTCCTGTTTAATCGACAGCGGTTGACCCGCAGCAATGCGCAACTGCTCTTTGATCAGGTCAACGCCCGTGATCATCTCGGTAACCGGATGCTCAACCTGAATACGGGTGTTCATTTCAATGAAATAGAACTCGCCGTTTTCGTACAGGAACTCAAAGGTACCTGCACCGCGATAGCCGATATCAATACAGGCGCGGGTACAACGCTCACCGATAAATTCACGTAATTCTGGCGTGATGCCCGGTGCTGGCGCTTCTTCCACCACTTTCTGGTGACGACGCTGCATCGAACAGTCACGTTCGCCCAGATAGATGGCATTGCCCTGACCGTCTGCCAGTACCTGAATCTCAATGTGGCGAGGATTCTCCAGATACTTTTCCATGTAAACCATGTCGTTGTTGAAAGCCGCTTTGGCTTCCGCTTTCGTCATGTTGATGGACTGTTCCAGATCTTTATCGCTGCGCACAACGCGCATGCCGCGACCACCGCCGCCGCCAGAGGCTTTGATGATGACCGGATAGCCGATGCGCTTGGCGAAGGCACGGTTCTTTTCCATGTCATCGGTCAGTGAGCCATCGGAGCCGGGAACGGTAGGCACACCGGCTTTCTTCATCGCCGTAATCGCGGACACTTTATCGCCCATCAGGCGAATGGTGTCGGCTTTTGGACCAACAAAGATAAAGCCAGAGCGTTCAACCTGCTCGGCGAAATCGGCATTCTCAGAAAGGAAGCCGTAACCGGGGTGAATCGCCACCGCGCCGGTGATCTCGGCGGCAGAAATCAGCGCCGGGATATTAAGGTAACTTTTGACCGACTGCGCCGGGCCGATGCAAACCGTTTCGTCTGCCAGCAGCACGTGCTTAAGGTCACGATCCGCGCTTGAGTGAACCGCAACAGTCTTAATGCCCAGTTCTTTACAGGCACGCAGAATGCGCAGCGCAATCTCACCGCGGTTAGCAATAACAATTTTATCCAGCATGGTTCGCCCCGTTATTCGATGACAACAAGTGGCTCGTCAAATTCTACCGGCTGACCACTTTCCACCAGAATGGCTTTAACTACGCCAGATTTATCGGCTTCAATCTGGTTCATCATTTTCATGGCTTCAACAATGCACAGCGTGTCACCTGCATTGACTTTCTGGCCCACTTCCACAAATGCTTTCGCATCCGGGCTTGGTGTGCGATAGAAGGTCCCTACCATAGGTGAACGTACGATGTGACCACTGATTTCAGCAGGCGCGGCTTCTGCGACGGCGGCAACAGGTGCGACGGCATTCGCCAGAGCAGGCTGCTGAGCGATGGGCACAGCATAAGCCTGTTGCATCATCGGATAACCAGTATTTGCAGGTGCACGACTGATACGAACAGACTCTTCGCCTTCGGAGATCTCCAGCTCAGAAATGCCAGATTCTTCAACCAGTTCGATCAGTTTTTTAATTTTACGAATATCCATGAATGGGGTTCCGTACTCAGTTTGATTAATTAGTATGAGACAGGCGCTTCACTGCCGTTTGTAATGCCCACGAGTAACCGTCAGCGCCAAGCCCACAAATGACGCCAGCAGAGACATCAGAAAAATAGGAGTGATGGCGAAAAGGCTCGCGGCTGTGCACATTTGACAGGTGAACTTCAATAAATGGAATGTTCACCGCTAACAGAGCATCACGCATTGCTACGCTGGTATGCGTAAACGCGGCAGGATTGATAATGATATAATCCACATTGCCTTTTGCCTCATGAATGCGATCAATGAGTTGATACTCAGCATTGGATTGCAAATGGCTTAACCTTACATTCAACTGGTCTGCCTGATGGCTCAGACTGGAAACAATCTGATCCAGGGTAACATCCCCGTATTTATCAGGCTCACGCGTCCCTAACAGGTTAAGGTTGGGACCGTTCAAAAGCAGAATATGTAATTTATCGGCCATCTTGCTGCCATCTCCCGCAATCATTGAGGCATCGCGTAAAATACCTTGCCGCTTTCCATTTGTCACCCGTCACAGTGAAAAAGAAGCGTCACATCGCAATAAAGCCGGGCATTATATCCGTTTCGTGGCATTTCGCAGCAAAATACTGGTCTTATCTGCGAAGTTGATCGGATGCGGCTCGCAGGCCGCATTTTTCGCAGACGATCGGCAATAAGAAGAGACTAGCGCGGCCACCATTTAATGAACTTTTTATAGCGCCAGGCTAACAATATCAGGGCTAAAAGCGCATAAATGATCGGTTGGGGAGACAGGATTTTTACCGACCACATATAGTGAATCGGCGCCAAAATAGCGACCAGATAGATAAAGTTATGCAAGGTTTGCCAGCGCCTGCCCAGTTTGCGCTGCATGCGTTGAAAAGAGGTGATCGCCAGCGCCAGCAGAATAAACCAGCAAATAATGCCCAGTGTCAGATAAGGACGTGAAATCAATTCGCTTCCGAGCAGGCCGAGGTTATTCACGCCCAGCTCCAACAGGTAGTAACTGGTTAGATGCAGGCTGGCCCAGAAAAAAGTCCAGATACCCAACAGGCGACGGGTCCGAATGAGCAGCGGTTGCCTGGCCACGCGTGTTAACGGCGAGACAAGCAAGGTTGCTAACAGCAGTTTCAGCGCCATACGGCCGGTAAAATGCTGGATATCTTTGGCAGGATCGGCGCTGAGTCCTCCCTGCATCGCGGCCATAATCAAGTAAACCAGCGGTAAGAAAGCCGCCAGATGCAGTAGCACTTTAAGCCAGCCGATCTGCTTTATTGACAGGCGCACTCAATAATTCTCCCGCAAATCCATACCGCGATAGAGTGATGCAACCTGATCGGCATAACCGTTGAACAGTAATGTGGGCTGACGATCAACATTAAAAGCACTACCCGGACCAATAAAACGTTCGGTGGCCTGCGACCAGCGCGGATGATTCACATGCGGGTTCACGTTGGCATAGAAGCCGTACTCATTATCCGCAATCTGGTTCCATGTGGTAGGCGGCTGGTCGTGCGTCAGCGTAATTTTCACAATAGACTTAATGCCCTTAAAGCCATATTTCCAGGGTACGGTAAGCCGAATTGGCGCACCGTTCTGTGGCGGCAGGGCTTTACCGTAAACGCCCGTCGTCAGAATGGTCAGGGGATGCATGGCTTCATCCAGCCGTAAGCCTTCTACATAAGGATAATTTAGCCCACCCCCGATAAAGCGGTCCTTTTGACCCGGCATCTGATCGGGGGCATAAAGTGTCTGAAAAGCAACAAAGCGCGCTTTGCTGGTGGGTTCCGCCAGCTTCAGGAGTTTATTGAGTTCAAAACCTATCCACGGCACCACCATCGACCAGGCTTCAACGCAACGCATCCGGTAGATACGTTGCTCCATGGCAAAGCGTTTAAAAATATCATCCATGTCTAACGTCACGGGCTTTGCCACTTCGCCTTCTATCGTCAGCTTCCAGGGATCGGTTTTTAACGTTCCCGCGTTCGCTGCCGGATCGGCTTTATCCAGGCCAAATTCGTAGAAATTGTTATAGCCGGAAACCTTATCCGCAGGCGTTAACGGCAGGTTGGCCTGATATTGTGCGGGCTTGGTAAAGTCCAGCGCCCGACCCGCCGGCGCGGGCGGGCGGTCATTACCTTTGAACCAACTCAGAATATCGGCGTTGGCCATGCCCGGGACGCTGATTGCAGCAGCCCCCAGTCCCAGGGTCTGAAGCACCCGACGACGATTCATATTAAAGATGCTTTCTGGCGTTACATCTGCTTCGGTCAGGCGTTTTGTCTGCTTCATCGTCTCTTCTCCAGCTCGATTTTCACAATCAGCATGATGACTATTGCTTAAGCTGGCGAATTTTGCTGCAAAAATGTGAAATTTCCTGGCTGAAGCTTCCAATGAGAATGCGCTGAAAAAAGGATAATTAAGCGTTCTGGGCCTTTCTCAACGTTATACTGCGGCTTCGCGTATGACCTCGCTGTTGCCGGAAACAATTTGTGTTATTTTGCTCAAAATTCTTCCGGCTAACGTGCAGAGAGGCGGCGTGATCCGGCGGCAACCGTAGTGAAACAGGCACAGGGATGCGATTAACTACCAAACTTTCTGCATTTATTACATTTATTAGCGTACTGGCAATGGTTTTAATGCTGGTGGGCTGTGCTTTTAGTGTTTTCTGGCTCACCCATCAGCGTGTAGAAAATCGGGTACAGGTTTTGGCAACCGAAGTGGATAAAGTCCTGCTGAAACAGCCTCCCGAAGCGCTGGAAGCCTGGCTTACGCCGGTATTACCCGTGATTAACGCCGAACAGCTGTCCTTATATAATGGTCGGCAGACTGTTTTCACGCTTTCCCGCCATGAAAACCAAATGCTGCAGCATCAAAAAAATCGCTATATCCATTTTGACATTGCGCTGATGCACCAGCCGGGTATGCGATTGCAACTGACGATACTCGATCCCGCACAAACCTGGCTGCACTCTATTCCCGCGACATATACGCTTGTCGCGCTGCTGTTGGTCGTACTGATCATGGCCGTTATGCTGTCCATTACTCATCGTTGGCTGGTACGTCAATGGCGCGGGATGGAGCAACTGGAAAGCCGCTCAGCATTAATACTTGGTGGAGAACGTCGGCATTGTCGGCAAAAGCATGCTGATGAGTGGCCGCCCAGAGCCAGCCGTGCGATCGACCTGTTACTGTCCGATCTACAGGAAGCCGGCGAGCAGCGCGTCCGCATCGATACGCTGATTCGAACCTTTGCGGCTCAGGATGGCCGGACGGGGCTGAATAACCGCCTTTTCTTCGATAGTCAGCTGGCAACGCTGCTTGAGGATCAGGAAGATGTCGGGACGCATGGCGTGGTCATGATGATACGTTTTCCTGAGCTCGACACCCACGATGATTCACTGGGGCCAGTGCTGGTCGAAGAGTACCTGTTTAACGTCGTCAACATGCTGTCCACGTTTGTCATGCGTTATCCTGGCGCACTTCTGGCGCGCTATTTTCGCAGTGATTTCGCGGTATTACTGCCGCATCGTAGCCTGAAAGAGGCAAACAGTATCGCTGATCACCTCATCAATGCGGTTGACGCGTTGCCGCCTATGCGCAAGGTTAACCGCGACGATTTTATTCACATCGGCATCAGTGCCTGGCACAGCGGACAGACGGTGCCGCAGGTCATGGAAAATGTCGAAATGGCCACGCGCCGCGCGACGTTGTCAGGCGGCAATAACTGGTCTAATGGCGCAGGAAACCCTCTGGATGCAGGACGCGGTAGTGTTCGTTGGCGGACCTTGCTGGAAAATACCTTAAGTCGCGGCGGACCACGTTTATATCAGAAGCCTGCGGTGGACAAAGAGGGTAAGGTGCGGCATCGCGTACTGCTCACGCGCATTTATGATGGGGACAAAGAGGTACTGTCGGCTGAATATATGCCATTGGTGCAGCAGCTCGGCATGGCCGAAAGCTGGGACCGCCAGATGGTATTACGCGTTGCCGCCTTATCTGAACTGTGGCCAGAAGAGACATTGGTCATCCCCATCAATATCGACTCGCTGCTGAAACGTCCGTTTATTGTCTGGTTGTACAATATGTTGCTGCAGTGCCCAAAATCTCAAAGAAAGCGATTTTTATTTGAACTTGCGGAAGGGGATGTCTGTCAACACATCAGCGATTTGATTCCGATCTTCCACTCATTGCAGGCATTCGGCTGTCGTATCGCGGTTAATCAGGCCGGTCTGACGGTAGTCAGCAGTGCTTACATCCGGCAGTTACCGGTTGAATTAATCAAGCTGGATGCAGGACTGGTGCGCAACATTGAGCGGCGTACGGAAAACCAGCTGTTTGTGCGAAGCTTGCTGGACGTCTGTAAGCCCACCGGGACGCAGCTGTATGCCGCGGGCGTGCGCACCAATGCAGAGTGGCAAACCCTGGTAGGATTAGGGGTAGAAGGTGGACAGGGTGACTTTTTTTCACCTTCACAGCCGGTTAACAGTAACGTAAAAAAGTACTCCCAGCGTTACCGTTTTTAACCGTTTGACCGGTTTTACGTTCTTCGCCTCAGCTTTTGATGAATATGGAACGATAAACGTGCAGAATACGTCGCCTGAAATGTTAGATTTTATGTCGGAGTAAAGTTAAGAAAATTCTTTAACATGCTGCTCTGATGCCGTGATATCGCTGTTCCGCTCGTATGCGTAACAGGCTTAAATGATGTAAAACGAATGCCGTCTATTTTTTCACCGAAGCAGAACGTTTTTGCGCCTTGTGGCAGCTTCGTGTGGTTGGTAAAGTAAGCGGATTTTATTTTCCGCCTCCAGCTTGCAGGATTATCCTTTAGTATGTTTAAAAAATTTCGTGGCATGTTTTCAAATGACTTGTCCATTGACCTGGGTACCGCGAACACCCTGATTTATGTAAAAGGACAAGGCATCGTGCTGAACGAGCCTTCCGTGGTTGCTATCCGCCAGGATCGTGCAGGTTCACCGAAAAGCGTGGCGGCTGTGGGTCATGACGCCAAACAGATGCTTGGCCGTACGCCAGGCAATATCGCAGCTATTCGTCCAATGAAAGACGGCGTTATTGCCGATTTCTTTGTGACGGAAAAAATGTTGCAGCACTTCATCAAACAGGTTCACAGCAACAGCTTCATGCGCCCAAGTCCGCGTGTGCTGGTCTGTGTGCCTGTAGGCGCAACCCAGGTTGAACGCCGCGCGATTCGTGAATCGGCCCAAGGCGCGGGCGCGCGTGAAGTTTTCCTGATTGAAGAGCCAATGGCGGCCGCGATTGGTGCAGGTTTACCGGTTTCTGAAGCCACGGGCTCAATGGTCGTGGATATCGGTGGTGGTACCACTGAAGTTGCCGTGATTTCCCTGAATGGCGTTGTGTACTCTTCATCCGTTCGTATCGGCGGTGACCGTTTTGACGAAGCCATTATTAATTATGTGCGCCGTAACTACGGTTCATTGATTGGTGAAGCGACAGCAGAACGTATCAAGCATGAAATCGGCTCGGCTTATCCGGGTGATGAAGTGCGTGAAATTGAAGTGCGTGGTCGTAACCTGGCGGAAGGTGTACCACGCGGCTTTACACTCAACTCCAATGAAATTCTCGAAGCCCTGCAAGAGCCACTGACCGGTATCGTAAGTGCGGTAATGGTTGCGCTGGAACAGTGCCCACCGGAACTGGCGTCTGATATTTCTGAGCGCGGCATGGTCCTGACCGGTGGCGGCGCGTTACTGCGTAACCTGGATCGCCTGCTGATGGAAGAAACAGGTATTCCTGTTGTCGTCGCTGAAGATCCACTGACCTGCGTTGCGCGCGGTGGCGGAAAAGCGTTGGAAATGATCGACATGCATGGCGGCGATTTATTCAGCGAAGAATAATTGCCTCAACCGGCTGGAATCGTTGTAACAGTGCGCAGGGAGTAGCGTGTAAACCGGCGCTGCACGCATCGGTATGATGTGACCAGCCCAGGAAAGTGCGGCTCGCCCGTACTTTCTTACCTTGTAGTCGAGGAACACGCAGATTATATGAAGCCGATTTTTAGCAGAGGGCCTTCTCTGCAATTGCGTCTATTTTTGGCGGTGATTGTGGCGATTGCCATTATCATTGCTGATAGTCGCGTGAGTTCATTTACTCAAATACGCAACTATCTGGACACGTCGGTCAGTCCGTTTTACTTCCTGGCCAATGGGCCGCGCCAGCTTCTTGATGGCGTGTCAGACACGCTGGCTTCTCGCCAGCAGCTCGAACTGGAAAATAAAGCGTTACGTCGAGAGCTTTTTCTGAAGAACAGCGACCTGCTTATGCTGGGGCAATACAAGCAGGAGAACGCGCGCCTGCGCGAGCTGCTGGGTTCCCCGCTGCGTCAGGACGAGCACAAGATGGTGACTCAGGTTATCTCCACCGGTACCGATCCCTACACCGATCAAGTGGTTATCGATAAAGGCAGTGCTAACGGTGTTTACGAAGGCCAGCCGGTTATCAGTGATAAAGGTGTCGTGGGCCAGGTCATCGCCGTCGGCCAGTTTACCAGTCGTGTACTGCTGATTTGTGACGCATCACATGCGCTGCCTATCCAGGTACTGCGTAATGATATTCGCGTGATCGCGGCAGGCAACGGGTGTACGGAAGATCTGCAACTGGAACACTTGCCAGGCAATACCGATATTCGTGTCGGTGACGTACTGGTGACGTCGGGCTTAGGTGGGCGTTTCCCTGAGGGCTATCCGGTAGGGGTGGTTTCATCGGTTAAGGTCGATACGCAACGCGCGTACACGGTCATCCAGGCACATCCAACCGCAGGTCTGCAACGTCTGCGTTACCTGTTGCTACTGTGGGGCGCGGATCACAACGGTGATATGCCGATGGCACCTGATGAAGTCCACCGGGTCGCTAATGAACGCCTGATGCAGATGATGCCGCAGGTTCTGCCTCCCGCGGGTGAAATGGGCCCGCCTGCACCTGCTACCCAGACCACCACGCCTGCTTCTGGCAGTAGCGAAAGCAACCCACAAGGGTCCGCTTCCCGCTCACGCGGAGGCCAGAATTGAGTCGATATCGCAGCCAGGGACGATGGGTTATCTGGCTGTCCTTTCTTATGGCCTTTATTCTGCAAATCATGCCATGGCCGGAACAAATCTATATGTTCCGGCCTTCATGGTTATTGCTGATCCTGGTCTACTGGGTACTGGCGCTTCCGCACCGTGTTAATGTGGGAAGTGGGTTTCTGCTGGGCGCGATTATGGATTTAATCGCGGGTTCCACGCTTGGCGTTCGCGCGTTGGCGCTTAGCATCATCGCCTATCTGGTGGCGTTTAAATTCCAGTTATTCCGTAACTTAGCGTTGTGGCAGCAGGCGTTAATGGTTATGGTGCTGTCATTAGCAATGGATGTGATCGTCTTCTGGGCGGAGTTTCTGGTGATCAACGTCTCATTCCGCCCTGAAATTTTCTGGAGCAGTGTTGTCGACGGGATTCTCTGGCCGTGGCTATTCTTATTAATGAGAAAGATCCGCCGTCAGTTCGCTGTTCAATAAGGAAATTTATGGTAACCCTTTATCTGGCATCCGCGTCTCCCCGTCGACGCGAACTGCTGACTCAACTTGGTCTGAACTTTGAGCGCATCATCACTGACGTTGAAGAACAACGTCAGTCGCATGAATCGGCCGAGGTGTATGTCCGTCGCCTGGCGCATGACAAAGCAAAAGCCGGTACGCTGATTGCCCCGCATGACCTGCCTGTATTGGGCGCGGATACCATCGTCGTGCTCAACGGTGAGGTGCTGGAAAAACCGCGCGATGCCGCCCATGCCAGCGCGATGCTCAGTAAACTCTCAGGAAAAACCCATCAGGTCATGACGGCGATTGCTCTGGCTGACCGTCAGCAGGTACTGGACTGTCTGGTGGTCACCGAGGTGACTTTTCGTAACTTAACCCTGAGCGACATTACTGATTACATCGCGACAGGTGAACCTATGGATAAAGCCGGCGCTTACGGTATTCAGGGGAAGGGCGGAAACTTTGTGCGTAAAATCAATGGAAGTTATCACGCGGTGGTCGGATTGCCCTTGGTTGAGACAGCAGAGCTGATCGACCATTTTCAGTCACTGCGTGCCGTAAGGGGTTAACATGACGGCTGAGCTACTGGTTAACGTTACGCCTGCTGAAACGCGAGTCGCCTATATTGATGGCGGAATCCTGCAGGAAATCCATATCGAGCGTGAAGCCCGACGCGGCATTGTCGGCAATATTTACAAAGGACGCGTCAGCCGGGTGCTGCCTGGCATGCAGGCGGCATTTGTGGATATCGGACTGGATAAAGCCGCGTTCCTGCACGCTTCTGACATCATGCCGCACACCGAATGTGTTGCGGGCGATGAAAAGAAAAATTTTGTCGTACGGGATATCGCAGAACTGGTTCGCCAGGGACAGGATCTGGTGGTTCAGGTGGTGAAAGACCCGCTGGGCACCAAAGGCGCGCGACTGACGACGGATATCACATTGCCTTCGCGCTACCTGGTGTTCATGCCTGGGGCAGCGCATGTTGGCGTTTCTCAACGTATCGCCAGTGAAAAAGAGCGAGAGCGGCTGAAAGCCGTGGTAGCCGATTACTGTGACGATTTGGGCGGCTTTATTATCCGCACCGCAGCCGAAGGCATTGGTGAAGAAGAACTGGCACAGGATGCGGCCTTTCTGAAGCGCCTGTGGACCAAAGTCAGCGAACGAAAAAAACGTAATCAAACGCGTTGTCTGCTTTATGGTGAACTGGCGCTGGCACAACGTATTCTGCGTGATTTTGCTGGCGCAGCGCTGGACCGCATTCGTGTCGATTCGCGCCTCACCTGCGATTTGCTCAACGAGTTCACCAGTGAATACATTCCCGAGATGTCCAGCAAGCTTGAGCTTTACAATGGTAAGCAGCCTATCTTCGATCTGTTTGATGTTGAAAATGAGATTCAGCGCTCGCTGGAACGAAAAGTTGAACTCAAATCTGGCGGATACTTAATCATCGATCAAACTGAAGCGATGACGACGATAGACATCAATACGGGGGCATTTGTCGGGCACCGAAACCTTGATGAGACTATCTTTAATACCAATGTGGAAGCCACTCAGGCGATTGCACGTCAGCTAAGACTCCGTAATCTGGGGGGCATCATTATCATCGACTTTATCGATATGAGTAATGAGGACCACCGCCGTCGCGTGCTGCATTCGCTGGAAACGGCACTGAATAAAGATCGGGTTAAGACCGGTATCAGCGGCTTTTCAGCGTTAGGGCTGGTGGAAATGACCCGCAAGCGCACGCGCGAAAGTATTGAGCACGTGCTGTGTGAGGACTGTCCGGTTTGTAAAGGGCGCGGCACGCTGAAAACAGTTGAAACGGTGTGCTACGAAATCATGCGCGAAATTGTCCGCGTGCATCATGCTTATGACTCGGATCGATTCCTGGTGTACGTTTCGCCAACCGTCGGTGAGGCCTTGAAAACAGATGAGTCCCATGCGCTGGCCGAAGTCGAACTTTTCGTGGGTAAACAGGTGAAGGTGCACGTAGAAGCGCTCTACACTCAGGAACAGTTTGACGTGGTGATGATGTAATACTGGCTGGTCAGGCTCACCATGCCTGACTGCACATTTTGGGGTAAAATGTGAACCCATACCGCTATGTCATAAGACGCCGGGTATGAGCAGCAACCATCCGTCGTTAACGGTAGACAAGGAGAGGTGTGAGTGAGGCAGTTGCCAAGAATTATGTTACTGCTGCTCGCGACAGTCATTGTGATTGTGGCGCTGCTTGTCAGCGCGCTGCGTCTGGCGATGCCGCATCTTGACGCCTATCGTAGTCAGGTTCTTCAGTTCGTCTCCGACACCAGCGGTGTCAAGGTTAACGCCAGCCAACTCCGTGGAAAGTGGGAGAATTTCGGCCCCACGCTACAAATCCGCGACTTAAATGTCGATATGAAGGAGACCGGCTCGCTCTCCATCGCACGTATCACCGTTGCGCTGGATGTCTGGCAGTCACTGCTCCACTGGCGCTGGCAGTTCCGCGATCTGACCTTCTGGCAATTACATCTCGACAGCACTCAGCCTCTGCTGACCAGTGACAGCGACAAGCACAGCTTTAAGCTCACTCAGGTCAACGATCTGTTTTTGCGTCAGTTCGATCACTTTACTCTGCGTGACAGCACCATTCGCTTTATCACCCCATCCGGTCAGCATGCTGAACTGGCGATTCCTAACCTCACCTGGTTGAACGAAAACACCCGACATCGAGCAGAAGGTGAAGTCAGCCTGTCGAGCTTTACTGGACAACACGGCGTAGTGCAGGTTCGTCTTGATCTGAAAGACAGTAATGGCTTACTCAACGATGGTCGTATCTGGATGCAGGCCGATGATGTTGATATGCGTCCATGGCTGGGCCGCTGGGTGAGGGATAACACCCGGCTTGATAGTGCCCGGTTCAGCCTGGCGGCCTGGGTTAATCTGCGTGATGGCGACGTCTATGCCGGCGATCTGCTGTTAAGTAAGGGCGGCGCAAGCTGGCAGGGCGAGAGCGGTCCCCACACGCTGAACGTTGATAACCTCACTGCCCATCTGTCGCGTTACAAAAATGGCTGGGTGGTCAATGTGCCGCAAACCAGGCTCAGCACAGACGGTAATGCCTGGCCTGCCGGTCATTTCTCACTCCTCTGGCAACCTCAGGACCCGCAGATGCTGGGCAGCAACAGCGAGCCTGAGATTCGGGTACGTGCAACACAGTTGGCGCTGGACCACATCGCACCGTTGGTGCCGCTGTTTGCGCCCTTATCACCGGCATTGTTTGATAACTGGCGCGCATTACGACCGCGCGGCACCATTGACGGGCTGGCGCTGGATATTCCTGTCGATCAGCCTGAGCAGACGCGCTTTCAGGTTAAGTGGCGCGACTTCAGCTGGCAGTTCTGGAAACTGGTTCCCGGCATCAGCCATTTAAATGGCGAAGCGACAGGCAGCCTGAATAATGGGCAGGCCACGATTGCGATGGGCCAGGCCACGGTGCCCTATGGTGATATGTTCCAGGCACCGCTGGAGATCAAGCAGGTGACCGGCAGTATGAGCTGGTTGCGTGACCCGCACGGCCTGACCCTGGCAGGTCATAATCTTGATATCCAGGCGCGTTCACTTTGGGCACATGGCGACTTCCGTTATCAGCAGAACACCGATACGCAGCCTCAACTTGATATCCTGGCCGGTATTAACGTCAGCGATGCGGGCGATGCCTGGCGCTATTTCCCCACACCGCTGATGGGGCATTCGCTCACGCGCTACCTGAGCGGCGCGGTTAAAGGCGGCAAGGTGGAGAATGCCACGCTGCTGTTCAACGGCAATCCGGCGCTTTTTCCTTTTCAGCATAACGACGGCATGTTTCAGGTCTGGGTGCCTTTACGCCACGCAACCTATGGTTTCCAGCCCGGCTGGCCGGATATCAGCAACCTCGATATCGATCTTAACTTCCTGAATGATGGCCTGTGGATGCATGCGCCCCTGGCTAAACTGGGTGAAGTGGAGGCGCGTAATGTCAGCGCCACCATTCCTGATTACATGAAGGAAAAGCTGATTATCAACGGTGATATCAGCGGAGATGGTCAGCAAATTGGCGATTACTTCCAGCACACGCCACTCAAGTCCTCCCTGGGGGCGGCCCTTGAACAGTTACAGATTAAAGGTCTGACCAAAGGCCACCTTAAGCTTGATATTCCTCTGAATGGCAAGGACGTTCACGCCAGTGGTGATGTGGTGATGAATAACAATAGCCTGCATATCAAGCCGCTGAATACCACCATGACCCATCTGACTGGGCAGTTCCGTTATAACAACGGCAATCTTGAAAGCGATCAGATGCAGGCGGACTGGTTTGGTCAGCCCCTTAATGTCAGCTTTAGCACAAAAGAAAATCCTGATGATTTTGGCATTAACGTTAAGTTACTGGCTGACTGGCAACTGGCAAAAATCACCGGTATTCCGCCCCAGGTGGGCAGCCAACTGGTTGGGCATCTTCCCTGGCAGGGCGAGGTTAACGTCGCCTTACCGCATAAGGGCGGTGCGCATTACGACATCGCGCTGAAAGGTGACGGGAAGGAAGTAAGTAGTCGCTTACCTTCGCCACTGGATAAAAAAGCGGGCGAAAGCCTGCCTGTGGCCATCAACGCTAAAGGCGATTTAACGCACTTTGATCTCAGCGGTAGCGTAGATGAACGGCACAAATTTAACAGCCGCTGGCTGCTGGAGCCGGCCCTGCGCGTTGACCGTGGTATCTGGCTCAACGATACAAAGACAATACCGACGCTGCCAGATCATTCAGGCATGGTACTCAACTTACCTGCGCTGGATGGTGAGGCGTGGGCGGCACTGATGACGGCTGGCGAAGGTGGTGCGACCCGTTCAACCGGTGAGCATCAGGTGGGCGGTGCAACGCTTCCGGGCAATATTATCCTGCGTAGCCCTTCTGTGAGTCTGGCAGGCCAGCGCTGGCATAACGTTGATACCTCATTAACCCAGGACATGGGTGGAAAAAACCGGATTAACGTCAATGCTGACGAGCTAAGAGGGCAGTTAATCACCTCACCTTCAGCGCCGTGGCAGATCGCTCTGGATTACCTTTATTACAATCCAGACTGGGAGGGCACTGGCGATAAGAAAAGTGCGTCCGCCTCACCTCTGGGGCAAAAAAGCGATCAGATCGACTTTAGCCAGTGGCCTGCTTTACAACTGCAATGCGCTGAATGCTGGCTGATGGGGCAGAAGTATGGACGGGTCACTGCCCGGCTTCAGCCTAAAGGAAGTACGTTGGCACTTACTAACGGTTTAGTGGATACCGGCAGCTCGCGGCTGAACATTCAGGGCGAATGGGTTAACCGACCAAACGACCAGCGCACCTCTTTAAAAGGCACGCTGCAGGGCAGCAACATCAATAACGCGACCAACTGGTTTGGCGTGAATACGCCGCTGCGAGATGCGCCCTTCAAGATTGATTATGACCTGCACTGGCGCTCGGCACCGTGGCAGCCCGCGGCAGAAACGCTGAGCGGCACGCTGAAAACGCACTTTGGTAAAGGACAAATAAGCGATGTGGATACCGGCGCCGCCGGACAGATTCTGCGCCTGTTGAGCTTCGATGCCCTGTTACGCAAACTGCGTTTTGATTTCAGCGATACCTTTAACAAGGGGTTCTATTTCGACTCCATCAACGGCACCGCCTGGATTGAAAATGGGGTCGTGAGAACTGACAACCTGTTGGTTGACGGCCTGGAAGCGGATATCGCCATGCAGGGCAATATGGACCTGGTGAAACGCCGCATTGATATGGAAGCGATAGTCACGCCAGAAATTTCTGCGTCAGTGGGCGTGGCGGCTGCTTTTGCCATTAATCCGGTGGTGGGGGCGGCGGTATTTGCCGCCAGCAAGGTGCTGGGACCGCTCTGGAGTAAAATTTCAGTCCTGCGTTATCACATCAGCGGACCGCTGGATAAGCCTGAAATAGATGAAGTAATGCGTAAGCCACGCGAAACCTATAACAAGTGATATTTGACGGCGTAACATAATTGCCGCAGGCTATGATTATCCGAGCACATATTAAGTGAGACACGATGACTCTGAATCTGGTAAGTGAGCAGTTGCTAACTGCTAACAACATTAATCAGCAGGACCTTTTTTCCCTGTTAGGGCAGCTTTCAGAACGTCGTCTGGACTATGCCGATCTTTACTTCCAGTCCAGCTTCCATGAATCCTGGGTTCTGGAAGATAAAATCATTAAAGACGGGTCCTATCATATCGATCAGGGCGTGGGCGTGCGTGCCGTCAGCGGTGAGAAAACGGGTTTTGCGTATGCCGACCAAATCACGCTGAATGCCTTACGCTTATCCTCCGAAGCGGCACGAAGCATCGTGCGTGAACAGGGCAACGGCAAGGCTCAGACGCTGTCTGCCGTGGTTAGCCGTTCTCTGTATGCGCCAGTCGATCCGCTCGGCAGCCTGAGCCGTGAGGACAAAATTGCGTTGCTACATCGTGTTGACCAGGTTGCACGTGCTGCCGATCCCCGCGTTCAGGAAGTGAATGCCAGCCTGACCGGCGTATATGAGCAGGTGCTGGTAGCCGCAACCGACGGTACTTTAGCTGCCGATGTGCGTCCGCTGGTTCGTCTGTCTATCAGTGTCCAGGTTGAAGACCAGGGCAAGCGTGAGCGCGGTTCAAGCGGCGGCGGCGCGCGTACCGGCTATGCATTTTTCCTGGCCGATGAGAATGGCGACGTGCGGGCCGATGCCTGGGCACGTGAGGCCGTACGCATGGCGCTGGTCAATCTGTCTGCTGTGGCTGCGCCGGCAGGCGCCTTGCCGGTTGTGCTGGGCGCAGGCTGGCCGGGCGTACTGTTGCACGAAGCCGTAGGTCACGGTCTGGAAGGTGACTTTAATCGCCGTGGCACGTCAGTGTTTAGCGGCAAGATGGGCCAACTGGTTGCCTCGGATCTGTGTACCGTGGTTGATGACGGGACCATTGAGGGATTACGTGGGTCGCTGGCTATCGACGATGAAGGCGTTCCTGGACAGTACAATGTGCTGATCGAAAATGGCGTATTGAAAGGCTATATGCAGGATAAGCTGAATGCACGACTGATGGGGGTAAATCCTACCGGTAACGGTCGTCGCGAATCCTATGCGCACCTGCCGATGCCGCGCATGACGAACACCTATATGCTGGCCGGTAAATCCACGCCACAGGATATTATCGAAAGCGTAGAGTACGGTTTGTATGCGCCTAACTTTGGCGGTGGTCAGGTCGATATCACCTCTGGTAAGTTTGTGTTCTCAACGTCAGAAGCCTATCTGATTGAGAAAGGCAAAGTGACTAAACCAGTGAAAGGAGCGACCTTGATCGGCTCCGGTATCGAAGCGATGCAGCAAATCTCTATGGTCGGTAACGATCTGGCGCTGGATAAAGGCGTTGGCGTGTGTGGTAAAGAGGGACAGAGCCTGCCGGTTGGCGTGGGCCAGCCGACGCTGAAGCTGGATAAGCTCACTATCGGTGGCACCGCCTGACAGAGACAGAAAACCCGCCAGCTGGCGGGTTTTTAGCTTTTACGGTGCTGTTTGTACTGCTCGGCAACCTGCTCAAAATAGTGGGTCAAATAGTCGATACAGACCTGTACTTTCAGCGGCAGTTTGTCTTTTTCGGTATAGAGCGCATAAACCGGCCGTGGATCGGATTGGTACTGCGGGAACAAAATATCAATCTCGCCCTTCTTGATTTCATCCGCCACCCACATCATCGGTACATAGGCGATGCCATTGCCGGCCTTAAGCCAGCGGATCAGCGTCTGAGAATCATTGGTAACGAAACGCCCCTGTGGCGACAGACGGGTGACGATGCCTTCGGGGGCAATCAGCTCAAAATTGTTATCAGGTCTGACGCTGTATTCCAGCCAGGCAAATTTCGCGATATCGCCAGGTTTTTCCGGCGTCCCGTGCTGCGTCAGATAGTGTTTAGCGGCACAGACCACCATCGGCATCGCCCCAAGTCGGCGCGAGAACAGGCTGGAATCCTTTAATGCTCCCACCCGGATCACCACGTCCAGCCCGTCCGCAATCAAATCTGGCGCGGGAATGCCGGTCACCAGGTTAACACTCAAACCGGGATAATCACGCAGCATATCGCTGGTCATACCGGCCAGCACGTTCTGCGCCATGGTGGAAGAGCTGCCAATACGTAATATACCGATCGGCGTGTTATTAAAGGCATACAGCTGTTCATGAACCTGGTTAGCCTCTGCCAGCATGCGGCGGCAGCCCTGATAATAGATTTTACCGGCCTCAGTAAGTCCGATGCTGCGTGTACTGCGGTTAAGTAACTTAACCTGGAGCGCATCCTCGAGTTTGGCGACGATCTGGCTGATCGATGACACGCTAAGATGAAGCTGCCGTGCGGCCGCGGTGAAAGAACCCAGTTCTACCACCTTCGCGAATATCGACATACCTTTAAGTCGTTCCATTGTTTACTCTGGCTAAAAAGTGATTTAGATCACATTCAGTAGAAAACGTATAGTTAAGCGCGTTACTATAAGCCTACCGGGGTATGACCTGGCGACGCTTCATTACCTGAAAACACCCGATGATACGCTATTATTAAGCCAGCCGTAGTTCAGATGTGGCTTATGGCGCACTGGCGTTTGCGTCCTTCAGGCGGTGAATTATCCCGGCCGTATCGAACTAAGGATTTTTAATGAGTGTACTTCCGGTATTTGTCATGTTTGGGCTCTCTTTTCCGCCCATTTTCATCGAACTCATTGTTTCACTCATGCTGTTCTGGTTGGTGAAACGCGTGCTGACGCCCAGCGGTATCTACGATCTTGTCTGGCACCCGGCACTCTTCAATACAGCCCTTTACTGCTGTGTATTTTATCTGGTATCCCGTTTATTTGTTTGAGGTTTACGTGAACACGCTTATAAGAAAAATCGCGCGTTACGCCATCACCCTTTTGCTGGTCATCATCGCTGTCATTATCATATTCCGTGCCTGGGTGTTCTACACCGAATCGCCCTGGACGCGCGATGCACGATTTGCGGCCGATGTCGTCGCGATTTCACCTGATGTCACCGGGTTGATTACCGAGGTCCCCGTTCGCGACAACCAACTGGTAAAAAAAGGCGACACGCTGTTTGTGGTCGATCGCCCACGCTATCAAAAAGCCTTAGATGAAGCACAGGCCGACGTGGAATATTACCAGGCGCTGGTTAATGAAAAACGCCGAGAGGCCGGACGTCGAAACCGACTCGGCACGTCTGCGATGTCACGTGAAGCAATTGAGCAATCCAACAACGATTTGCAAACCAGCGAACACCAACTGGCAAAATCTATTGCTACCCGCGATCTGGCGAAGATCGACCTGGAGCGCACCACCATCAAGGCCCCTGCAGATGGATGGGTAACTAACCTGAATGTCTACCAGGGCGAATTTATTACGCGTGGCTCAGTTGCCGTCGCGCTGGTTCAGCAGCGCTCATTTTACGTGCTGGCCTATCTGGAAGAGACCAAACTGCACGGCGTACAACCCGGCTTCCGGGCTGAAATTACCCCGCTGGGCAGCAACGTGACGTTGCGCGGTACGGTTGACAGCATCGCGGCAGGCGTGACCAACAGCAGTAGCAGCGTTGACAGTAAAGGAATGGCAACGGTGCAGTCGAATCTGGAGTGGGTGCGCCTGGCGCAGCGCGTGCCGGTACGCATCCGTCTCGATCAGGAGCCGGGCAATCTTTATCCCGCAGGGACGACGGCCACCGTGGTCATCACCGGAGCACACGATCGTCAGCATACTGAGACCTCGCCCATCATGTCCTTCCTTAACCGTCTGCGTGAGTTTGGTTAAGAGGGCGATATGATTGAGTTCCTGCGTTTCCCGATAAAGCTGACTTTTGCGCTGGTTGCCGCGCTGATGATCGGCTTTCATCTTAACCTTGAAACCCCCCGCTGGGCGGTCATGACTGCGGGGATTGTGGCGGGCGGAACGGCGTTTGCGGCAGGCGGCGATCCCTATTCGGGGGCATTACGCTATCGCGGTATTCTTCGTATCATCGGGACGTTTATCGGTTGTATCGCCGCGCTGGTCATCATGATTGCGACCGTACGCGCGCCGGTCGTTATGCTGCTGCTATGTTGTATCTGGGCGGGTTTGTGCGTATGGCTGTCTTCACTGATTAAGGTAGAGAATTCCTATGCGCTCGGGCTGGCAGGCTACACCGCATTAATCATTGTCGTCACGGCAAATGCCAATAGTGGACTGACGCTGGTCCCGCAATATGCCGTGGAACGCTGTAGCGAAATCATATTGGGGATTCTGTGCGCCATTCTGGCCGATATGATTTTCTCGCCACGTTCGATTAAGAAAGTGATTGATGCCGAAGTCGAGTCGCTGCTGGTGGCGCATTACAGGTTGCTACAACTGTGTGTCGCGCATGAGGACAAAGAAGAAGTCGATAAAGCCTGGGGGGCGTTGGTGCGGCGTACCACGGCGCTCAGTAGCATGCGCAGTCAGTTAATGATGGAGTCTTCGCGCTGGCAGAATACCAGCCGCCGGCTGCAAATGCTGAATACTCTGTCATTAACGCTGATTACTCAGGCCGCCGAAACGTTCTTAATCCAAAACTCACGGCCTGACTACATTCCTACGCAGTATCGCGTGCTGACCGGAAAAGAAGCCGCCACGGCAGAAGCTGTACACAAGCGTATGAAAACGCTGCGACGGTTAATCGCCGCCGGCAGTAAAACGGCACCGGAGACGCTGGAAAGCTGGGTTGAGGCCGCAACGGAATATCAGCTGCTGATTAACGGCATCAAAAGCAATGGCCGTATTACCGACCTGGAAGAGCGTATTCTTCAGCGCGAGGTGGTAATCCAGGCGCGTTCTGCGGAAACCCATCATGCGATGATTAACGGTATTCGCACCTTCGTGGCCACCGCCCTGGGTTCGTTGTTCTGGCTGTATACCGGCTGGACCTCAGGAAGCGGCTGCATGGTCATGCTGGGTGTGATTACGGCACTGGCGATGCGGATGCCCAATCCGCTGATGATGGCCAAAGACTTTGTTTACGGTATGACGGTGGCTGTGCCGCTGGGTGCGCTCTATTTTATGTATATTTTGCCCAATACCCAACAAAGCGCCACGCTGCTGTGCATTGCCATTGGCCTGTTAGGGTTTATTTCAGGCATGTTAATTCAGCGCCGACAGATCGGAACACTCGGTGCCATGGTCGGCACAATTAACGTCCTGGTGCTGGATAATCCGATGCAGTTCAACTTCACGGTGTTCATCGACAGTGCACTGGGACAGTGGATAGGCAGCTTTGTTGCGCTGATGGTCATCCTGTTAATTCGGGATAAATCCAAAGCGCGCACGGGACGTAAACTGCTTAACCGCTTCATGTATGCGGCGGTTTCGGCGATGACGACAAACCAGGCTCGCCGCCGTGAAAATCATCTTCCGGCGCTCTATCAGCAGCTCTTTTTGCTGCTTAACCTGTTCCCTGGGGATATTGATAAATATCGCATTGCGCTGACCTTAATTATTGGTCATCAACGCCTGCGCGCTGCAGATGTGCCGGTTAACGCCGATTTATCCGCCTATCACCGCCAGTTACGGCACACTGCCGATCGGGTTATCTCGGTGCGCAGTGATGAAAAGCGACGTTATTATTTTGAACGGTTACTCAAAGAGTTGGATGTCTATCAGCATAAGCTGGCGCACTATGACGCGCCGGACAGCGTGACCGAGCCGGTGAAGCGGCTGGCTGAGATGCTGACAAAATATCAAAACACGCTCGTCCAAATCTGAATTATGGCTGCCACAGGTGCTGGCGGCCATGATGCTGCCCCCTGTTACCTGACCTGTCATTTTTGCCATCTATACTTTCCTGACAGAAGACAAAACTGACAGGAGTAACCCAATGCATTCTCCACTGCAAGACAGCGAACTGTTCCAGACGGGCTATCTGGTAAACGGTCAGTGGCTGCAAACGGCTTCCACCTTTGACGTGACCAACCCTGCCACCGGTGAGCGCGTGGCTCAGGTAGCCAAAGCGGGTAAAACCGAAACGGAAGCAGCGATTAAGGCGGCACAAGAGGCCTTTCCGGCATGGCGTGCACAGACCGCGAAGGCGCGTTCAGAACTGCTTTACCGCTGGTACAGGTTGATCATTGAAAATAAACGCTGGCTGGCTGAGCTGATGACAACGGAGCAAGGTAAGCCGCTCAAGGAAGCAGAGGGCGAAGTGGAATACGCCGCGAGCTTTATTCAATGGTTTGCCGAGCAGGCTAAACGCGCCAATGGTGAAATCATCCCGCCCGCCAAAGCGGGGTCGCGTATTCTGGCAACCCGTGAGCCGGTCGGCGTAGTCGCCGCTATCACGCCATGGAATTTCCCGATGGCGATGCTGACACGTAAGTTAGGCCCCGCGCTGGCAGCAGGATGCACAGGCATTATTAAACCTGCGAATAACACGCCGCTTTCCGCATTTGCCTTACTGGCGCTGGCAAAAAAAGCCGGTATCCCTGATGGCGTGCTTAATGGGGTGGCTGGCGACACACATGCCATTAGCGATGCCATTATGGCCAGCAAAGCCGTCCGGAAAATTTCCTTTACCGGTTCAACGGCGGTAGGGAAAACGCTCATGCGTAACGCTGCAGAGACGATGAAAAAAGTCTCGATGGAGCTGGGCGGCAACGCACCCTATATCGTGTTTGAGGATGCGGATATTGATGCGGCCGTGCAGGGCGCCATTGCTAACAAATTCCGTAATGCCGGTCAGGTTTGCGTCAGCGTTAACCGTTTTTTCATCCACAGTGCGGTCTACGAACGTTTTACCACTCAGCTTGCAGCAGAAGTGGACAAGCTCAAGGTCGGAAACGGGATGGAGGACGGCGTGATTGTCGGTCCGTTGATTGAAACCTCAGCACTGGAAAAAGTTGAAGAGCATGTCAAGGATGCGGTGGCTCAGGGCGGCAAGGTGCTGGCTGGCGGTAAGCGACATGCGTTGGGAGGAAACTTCTGGCAACCCACCGTCATCGGCGATGCACATGAAGGGATGAAGCTGGCCCAGGAAGAAACGTTTGGCCCAGTGGCAGCCTGCTTCCGCTTTGATGATGAAGAAGAGGTGATCCGTCGCGCCAACCAGACTGAATATGGCCTGGCGGCCTATTTTTATACGCAAAACCTGCAGCGTGTATTCCGGGTATCTTCGGCGCTGGAGAGCGGAATGATTGGCATTAATGAATGTGCTGTCTCGACAGAGCTGGCACCCTTTGGCGGCGTGAAAGAATCGGGCCTGGGACGTGAAGGATCGGTGCTGGGGATGGATGAGTACCTGGAGGTCAAAGCGCTGCACCTCGGCGGTTTAAGCTAGATGAATATCCGGGCGGCCTCAGGTCGCCCAGAGCCGGATAACGGGAGTCGTCAGTATGAGAGTCGAGCGTTTTGATTTTAATGAGATTGTCGATCAGGCCCATTTCTTACGCCAGTTCTGCGATCGCTTCGCCCTGAAAGCGCGGTTTATCTGCGATCTCGATGGGCTCTGGGACGTCATTGTCAGCCAGGGGCTACCCATGCCGTTAAAAATTGAATTTGTGAATCTTGGCCAGGGGCAAAAACGCCGCTATGGCGCTTTAATTCTGTTGTTCGACGAGGCTGAAGAAGAGCTGGAAGGACGGCTCCAGTTTAACGTCGTATAACCTATCGCTCGATAGCATGTCACCACGTTAAGACATCCTCAGCGTTCGGTGGGTTAACCGGTCGCCGGAAGCGTGCAGCTACGGCAGAAAATCGACATTTCTCGACAGCCCTCGCAACCTCTTGTTTGGTTTCTCTTCAAATTTTTTGAGCGTGATAACCTGCGCCCGTTATGGTCTGGTCAGGTTAAATGAAAAGAAAAAAAAGCTCACTCACGCCCCACGATGCGACATTCCGGCAGTTTCTGTCTCAGCCCGCCATCGCGCGTGATTTTATGGAACTGCATCTTCCAGCAGAGTTTCTCGCTATTTGCGATCTGAGCACGCTGAAGCTGGAGTCAGGATCTTTTGTTGAAGAGGATCTACGTCAGTATTTTAGTGATGTGCTTTACAGCTTAAAAACCACGCGCCGCGATGAGGGATATATCCATGTGCTGATTGAACATCAGTCTTCTCCGGACAGGCATATGGCATTCAGGATGATGCGCTATGCAATAGCGGCCATGCAGCGCCACCTTGATGCGGGATATAAAACGATCCCACTCGTGATACCGGTTTTATTCTACAGTGGTAAACGTAGTCCTTACCCTTTCAGTACCCGATGGCTGGACGAATTCACAACGCCTGCGCTCGCCGCTAAGCTGTACGGTAGCGCCTTTCCGCTGGTGGATGTTACCGTCATACCGGATGATGATATTGTCGGTCATCGCAGCATGGCCGCGCTGACATTACTGCAGAAGCATATCCATCAACGCGATCTGGCTGAGCTGATTGATAAACTGGCCCCTGTTTTACTCACCGGATATCTTTCTTCATCACAGGTTATATCGTTGGTACACTATATCGTGCAGGCGGGTGAAGCGTCTGATGCCGACGCTTTTTTACGTAATTTGGCACAGCGAGTGCCGCAACACGGGGACGCACTAATGACCATTGCCCAGCAACTTGAGCAGAAAGGTCTCGAGAAAGGTATTCAGCTCGGTGAACAGCGTGGTCTTGAGAAAGGCCGCAGTGAGGGTGAACGTGCCGCCGCACTTAAAATCGCTCACACCATGCTGAAAAGTGGACTCGATCGCAGCACCGTTATCACAATGACAGGGCTGTCCGACGAGGATCTGACACAGCTTTCTCACTAACGTTTCTCTCTGTTAGCCGCTGGCGTGTTGATCGTATCGGCGGTCATGAACGGCTTTCCGCCACCGCTTCGCGATATCTGCCTACTGACATCCCTGAACACCGCGATAACCCCCTTTTATGCTGCCAGAACGGCTTCGGGTCCCCGGCATGGATCGTGACAAATGCCGGACTTTCTCTGTTTGACGGACATAAAAAAAGCCCCGGCGAGCGGGGCTAAAGGGTTCGTCATACTTAAGACGAGGAACTATTTATACAGCTGCGCGGTGATGTGATAGCTGTCACCGGTGTTCGCTTCGATAATTTTATAAGCGCTGGCACCTTGTTCATCTGCCTTCTGAGACAGCTGTGAACGGTAGTCGACAGGGGCACCTGCAACGCCACTGATGCTTACGGTTCCCACAGGTTGCAAGTTCTGCGTTTGGTCTGCTGTCACGAGTTGCGCTGCGGAAGCGCCAAAAGTCATTACGGAGAGCAGGCTAACAGTTGCGATGGTTGCTTTGATTTTCATGATTTTTCCTCATTTATATCAACAACCTGCGGAATGAATAACATAGAGCGGGTCGTCGATCTTGTCAGGGGCGGCCGCCTGGCCGCGGATAGCTTATTTGTACAGTTCAGCGGTGACGTGGAAGGTATCGTCACGGTTGTTCTCAATGACGCGGTAGTGGCCTGCACCTTGTGCATCGGCTTTCTGCGACAGTACCTGGCGAATATTGGTCTGGTCGCCGTTGATACCACTCACGCTAATTGTTTGATTCAGCGGCTGCAGGTTCATATCCTGCGCCTGTTGATTCGTTACCATGCTGGCGGCGTTAGCACCAAAAGAGAGCAGTGAAGCCAGGCTCAGCGCGGCAATCGTTAATTGGGTTTTCATGATTCATTCTCCGGTAATAATGTTTAACCAGCGAACGCGTGGATAGAAGCTGGTTACCTGTCAGTACCAACGATTTTATTTGTACAGCTCAGCGGTCGCGTGATAGTTGCCATCGTTGTAGGCCTCAATAACACGGAAGGCTTTTGCACCTTGCTGATCGGCTTTATCGCTCAGTTGCTGTCTGATATCGGATGGCGCACCGGCCACACCACTGACACTGACTGTGCCGACAGATTGCAGATTCTGTGCTTGCGAAGCAGAGATATAATCTGCTGCTGAAGCGCCGAATGACAGGGCAGATAAAATGCTTAAGGCAGCGATGGTAGTTTTAATTTTCATAAAAGATGTCCTCGTCGTGGTTGTTCTTCTTTTTTATTAGTGTGATTCACATCACGAAAGTAAGTATAGGACTAATAACGGCAGAAATTAATACCTGCCTAATAATGTTTTGTTGACTCAATTTAACCTTATGGGATTTTTTTATAACCAAAAGTTATTAAAATTGGTGAAAAACCTATCTCAGGCAGGTAATTACGCATAAAAACAGTAAGATGCGTGACTTTAACTTTTAGTGCGAAAAATCATGGTCGATCTGGCTGCTTAACTATTTTGGTCTGGGTGATAGCGCCACTATTTGAATGTAAAGCAGTGTAAAATAGCGCGTAATGGTAAGTAGCATAAAAGGTATGACCAATATTTCTTGTTCTGAAAGCATTACGGCTTAATGTTAAATTATTGAAAAATAATGTATTTGGCGAGCGATGGTCTGGAGAAGGGATGATAGAGAAAGGGCAGGGTAAACCGGCAGTGTGCTGCCGGTCAGGCGTAACGACTACAACTCTTGTTCAAACAGCACAAGGATCGCGTCGTGAAGTTGTTTGACGGTAAAGGCGCGGGCTGGGGTAATAAAGATAGTGTCATCACCAGCAATGGTGCCAAGGATACCTTCGGACTTACCCAGAGAATCCAGCAGGCGAGCAATCAACTGTGCGGCACCAGGACTGGTATGGATCACCACCAGCGCGTCATTGTAGTCAATGTCCAGAACCAGATTCTTCAGAGGGCTGGTCGTGGTAGGCACCCCGAGTTCGGCGGGTAAACAGTACACCATTTCCATTTTGGCATTGCGGGTGCGCACCGCGCCAAACTTTGTCAGCATCCGAGAAACTTTTGACTGGTTGATGTTCTCAAAGCCGTCTTCCTGCAGCGCCTGAACAATTTCGCCCTGAGAACTGAATTTTTCTTCTTTTAATAAAGCTTTGAAGGCTTTGATCAGATCGTCTTGTTTCGATGGGTTTCGCATAAGTTACCAGTAAACGTAAGAAAAACCGCGGTTCGGGCCGCAGTAAAGTCATTATTATGCATATAAATGAATTTTTATGCAATCGGTTGTTAATTGTACGAAGCGGTATCCATCGCGGGCGGCGATAATAGCAAAGAATTTACTCAGACCAAAACCCAGCTCACAGCCTGAAAAGGCAAAGGTTGCAAAGGTGTTATATTATTGATGAGGTAAGAAAATAAAAATGTACACTGCCGTTCTCTGTCTGCCGACGTCAAGATTGTCGGTCTCAGGTTATATCGATCACACTCTGGAGGGTTACCGGGTGGAAAGGCTGCATTTGTGAATGTCACTTACCCAAGGTAATGCTGACGGGACGAACAGGTCTGCCATCTGACTGCAATCCGGCGTGAGGAAGATAGTGAGATGATTACGTGCGTTTTTAATCCGGAGATTAAGTGCGTAAGCACGTAAAATAGTCGCGGATGCGCGTCATCGCCTGAGCAGTTGATTTAGGTCTGACACAGATGGAATTTCTGCTTTTCTCTGCCCCATCTTAATAAGGAGTTATGAATGAAAGTTGCCGTACTCGGTGCCGCTGGTGGCATAGGCCAGGCGCTAGCACTTCTACTCAAAACCCAGCTTCCCGCAGGTTCAGAACTTTCTCTCTACGATATTGCTCCCGTTACACCGGGCGTTGCGGTCGATCTTAGCCACATTCCTACCGCGGTTAAGGTCAAGGGTTTCAGTGGAGAAGATGCCACCCCCGCTTTAAAAGGTGCTGATGTCGTGCTTATCTCCGCCGGGGTTGCACGCAAACCCGGTATGGATCGCGCCGATTTGTTTAACGTCAATGCTGGCATTGTGCGTAATCTCATTGAGCAGGTTGCCACTACGGCACCTAAAGCGTTGATTGGGGTGATCACCAACCCTGTTAACACCACAGTGGCGATTGCGGCTGAGGTGTTGAAGAAACACGGTGTTTATGACAAGAATCGTCTGTTTGGCGTAACGACGCTGGACATTATTCGCGCCAATACCTTTGTGGCTGAACTCAAAGGTAAAAAACCTGGCGAAGTAGAAGTCCCGGTGATCGGTGGGCACTCTGGTGTCACTATTCTGCCGTTACTGTCTCAGGTTCCTGGCGTCACCTTCAGCGAGCAGGAAGTCGCAGATCTCACCAAACGTATCCAGAATGCCGGTACAGAAGTGGTGGAAGCGAAGGCCGGCGGGGGTTCTGCAACGTTATCCATGGGGCAGGCCGCCGCACGTTTTGGTCTGTCACTGGTCCGTGCTTTAAACGGCGAAGCGAATGTTGTGGAGTGTGCCTACGTTGAAGGCGAGGGTGAGCATGCCCGTTTCTTCTCGCAACCGCTGCTGTTGGGTAAGAACGGTATCGCGGAGCATAAAGCTGTCGGTGCGCTGAGTCCGTTTGAGCAGCAGGCGCTGGAAAGCATGTTGGAAACCCTGAAAAAAGATATCGCCCAGGGCGAAGCGTTTGTGAAGCAATAATATCACCGCCCAAACAGGAAAACGCCCGGTCTGACCGGGCGTTTTTTATTTTACAGTCCGCCTGATTTGAAGGTCCGTGTTGTTGGCGCCCCCGTCCCGGCAGCGCTTTTTCTGCTTAACGTTTCGACACGCATCTGGAACGGTGGGAACGGCATTTCAATGCCATTTTCGGCAAAGCCATGCAGGATAAGCTGATGTAATTCATGGCGAAGCGGCATGCGATGGCCCATCTCGGCCGCATGCACACGCAGTTCAAACAACTGTATGCCCTGTTGCAAATCCACCAGGAAGACTTCCGGCGGTGGTGTATCCAGGACATAGCTGCAACGGTCAGCCGCCAGTTTCAGCAAGGTAGTCACCTCCTCGCTACTTACCTGCGCGGGCGCAGGGATGGTCAGCACCACGCGGGTGACGGAGTCTGACAGCGACCAGTTAACGAACTGTTCTGTGATAAAGGCCTTATTGGGCACAATAATCTCTTTGCGATCCCAGTCGGTAATTGTGGTGGCGCGGGTGTTAATGCGCGTAATACTGCCGGTCAGATCGCGAATAGTGACGGTATCGCCGATACGAATGGGTTTTTCAAACAGGATAATCAGACCGGAGATAAAATTCGCAAAAATCTCCTGCAGGCCAAATCCCAGGCCAACGCCCAGGCCGGTCACCAGCCATTGTAGCTTCGACCATTCAATCCCAATCAATGAGAAGCCCAGCAAGCCACCAATCAGCAACAACAGATATTTAGTCAGTGTGGTGATGGCATAACCTGTGCCTGGCGACAAATCAAGATGCTGCAACAGCGCCAGCTCAAGCAGGGCGGGCATATTACGCACCAACTGCGTAGTAATCACGAACACCAGAATGGCGATCAGGACGGCACCCAACGTAATAGGTTGAATGCTCTCCACGCCCTGTACGGAGGTGTTCACATCCCATAAGCGGATATTCTCAAGGAAACCAAACGCAGAATGGATTTCTGACCACAGGACAATAAATGAGACCAGTGCAATCAGCGTCAGAATCGAACGCACCAGACGCAGTGACTGGGCGCTGATTGCATCTAAATCGATCACGGGCTCTTCAATTTCAATGACGTCAGTGTTTTGCGCCTGATCTTTTTCTTCTTCATTACGTGCGCGGTTGGCCAGCATGTCGGCCCGACGCTGACGTGCGCGATCGAAACCCAACCTGCGTCGTTGAATCAGCATCCAGCGACGGATGATATGGTAAATAACCAGCAGGAAAAACCAGATTGCCACGGAGGTTTCCAGACGCGCCAGCAGCGCCTGAGCCGTTTCAAGATAGCCAATCATTGAGGCCAGCGCCGCCAGCAACGGAATGGCGATCATGATATTCCACAGCAGGCGGTTAATCATATTTTCGCCGTTACCTTCTTTATCAAGGTAAAGCGGAATACCCGCTCGCTTCAGGCTCACCGTGACAATACTCAGGGCACCGCAGATTAAAATAAAACACAGCCGGCCAAGCGTTGCTGAAAACAGGCGATCGTCAAGGTTGTCAAAAGTTATCAGCAGCATGATCAAGGGCACGATCAGGCCAATACTCAATGAGTAGTAGCGCATCGCGCGTGCCACGCGCACCTGCGGCCAGCGGAAGTGCACGATAAACAGGCCGTTAGAACGGGCAAACTGGGCGCTGACCATGAATATCCACAGCAGAGGCAGGGTAGCTGTGATGCCATCGCCAATGGCCACAGCGACAGGATAGGGCCAGGCATTTTGCAGGCCGTATCCCAGGGTTGCCCAAAGCACGGGAAGCGGAAGCGCCACCAGAATCGACCAGAACACGGTTCGGATGGTCAGGCGGAAGCGATCCTGAGTGACCTTGCCGACCTTGCTGGCTGAGCGCTCAAGAAAAGCATTGAAGTGACGACGTGTGCTAAGGCTAAAACCGACCAGCAGCACTGCACCCAGAATGGGTAAGACGGTGCTGCGGCTGGTAAACATCATCGCCAGGGCTTTGCCAAGCTGCCCCAGCGTATCCAGGGTCAGCAAATGGGACAGGCCTTTCGCCACGTCCAGAGGATAGCTTAATGAAATGGGGCTAACATCAGCCGTCCAGAACAGATAGCGATGCGTGGCATCTTTAACTTCGGTTAACGCATCCTGAAGCTGAGTATTGGCAACCTTGAGTTTGGTGATTTCCAGAATCAGCGTATCGCAGCCAGAAATCAGGGAATTCAGCAGTTCTCGTTGCGTTTTTAACTGTGCATCCAGAATACGCTTTTGGTCACTGGTAAAAGGTTGCCCGTCTGCCTGATGGGCTTTACGCAGTGCGTTCTGACGTTCAAGCAGATCTTCATAATGCAGGCGCTGGACGCGCAGCTGTGCCATTTCATTGTCGATCTGCTGCGACTTCGGCATATCAGGTAAACGCGCAACCTGCGCGCGAAGCGCATCACCAAGTAAGTTAGAGGCGCCCAGCCATTGAGACTGCTCCCGTAACGTCGACAGCGCCTGACGTACCTGGATAATTTGATTCGTCGCGAGGCGCTGTTGCGACGCGACCAGATCCATGCGCTGCGCCTGCTGGTTCAGCGCACCAGATAAATCGCGGTTAACACGAAACTGCTCGCTAATCGCGGGCGGTAAATCGCCGCTGTTTTCCGCCAGCTGTTCCGTCCGTGCCAGCGCGGTTTCCGCCTCGCGCTGACGTTGCTCGTTCAACTGATTACGCAAAGCCTGCAGATAATTATCGAGCTGGGTCACTTTGCGCTGATGCACTTCGGCGCGCATGCGAGCCAGCTCCTGACGATTATTTGCTGACAGCTGCGCCAGCTCATACTCATCCACTTTGGCTTTGTTCGCGGCATTTTCTGCCTGGCGTGCCATTAGCTGGGCCTGACCGGCCGGTGTGGCAGCGCTGCCCGCGCTTTGTAAGCGCCGCTCACTCTCGGTTAACGCACGGCGCGCTTCTGTTTGCTGCTGCGGCAGCTGCGACAAGGAGTCACTAATCTCCCTGGCGCGATCCTGCTCCTGCTGCGCCTGGCGTCCTTCTTCGATCAACTGACTACTGATTTGCAGGATCTCTTGTTCCAGCTCCGCGCTGCTCATGGTGCTGCGCACGCTCTTAGCGTTGTCGTTAAGCGTGGCGATCTGCTGCCTCAGCTCACGGGCAAGGCGCGGGAAATCATCAATAACCTGCTGGTACTGTTGCGCGCGTTCGATAGCATCATCGCGTTCAGAAAGCGAGGCCAGAGCGGCTTCCAGCGACTGGATTTGCTCGGTTTGCGCGGCGGAATTTTTCGCTGCTTTGACCTCCTCCAACTGCTGTTTGAGTTGGCTGGCATCAGGCAGAGTGGCGGCTAGCGTGGCGGTGCTGAGCCAGAGGCTCAGCAGCAGACAAAAGATCGAACGCACGAACATAGGTTCTACTCGACAGCGTCAGGCGCGGTAGTCGTCAGTGGAAGGGCGATCGCCATAGGCTGGCCCAACCGAACTTTAGTTTCGGCCTCAAGGCTTTCTGCCAGTTTGATCCTGCCAGGCGCAAACAGATTGATAACGGTTGAACCCAGTTTGAAGCGGCCCATTTCCTGACCTTTAAGTAATACGACGGCACCGTCATGATCGGCTGCCGGGTAATGCCAGCGTTTGATAATCCCTTCGCGTGGCGGCGTCACTGTGCCCGCCCAAACCGTTTCAATGCTGCCGACAATGGTGGCACCCACCAGAATTTGCACCATAGGTCCCATATCGGTCTCAAAGTAACAAATTACGCGCTCGTTACGGGCAAAGAGATTAGGGATATTGCGTGCGGTCAGTGGATTAACGGAGTAAAGATCGCCGGGCACGTAGATCATTTCCCGCAGGATACCGTTACATGGCATGTGTACGCGGTGATAATCGCGCGGTGCCAGATAGGTGGTGGCGAATGCGCCATCATGAAACTGGGCGGCCATTTGCTCATTACCGGCCAGCAGGGCATCAATCGTGTAATAGTGGCCTTTCGCCTGGAAAATCTGGTCGCCTTCAATACGTCCGAGCTGGCTTATTGCGCCATCAGCAGGCAGGACGATCAGGCTGGCATCGGTATCGATCGGGCGTGCATCGTCTTTCAACGGGCGCACAAAAAAATCGTTAAAGGTGCGGTAACTGGCTGTATCAGGTTTACGCGCTTCCGCCATATCGACGTTGTAGTACCAGACAAAACCATCAATGACCAGTTTTGTCAGCCAGCCGCCGCGACGGCTTGCTCCCCAACCTGCAAGTTCAGTCAGCCATTTTTTTGGGAGAATGTGATTCAAGCCGAGTTTAAAACGATCAAACACCCTAGCCTCCTGGCTATCTTTCATAACATTGACAAAAAGGGAGCGGATTGTAACAGCGCCCCAGTCAGATGGCGAATACGTCGTTACGGGCCTTAATCTTCACTCTCAGCGAAGTTTTTCCGGCTTTTCATTTGTGCCATGCTTTCCAGAATACGGTGGTAGTTATAGAAGCGGGATTGATCGATTTTTCCGTTTTCAACGGCTTCACGAATCGCACAGCCCGGATCGGTGTCATGTTTGCAGTCACGAAACTTACAATCACCTAAGAATGCACGGAATTCGACAAATCCACGCGTGATTTGTTCCGGCTCAAGATGCCACAAACCAAACTCACGTACGCCGGGAGAATCAATAACGTCCCCGCCTTCTGGAAAATGATAAAGCCGGGATGCGGTGGTCGTGTGTTGACCCAGCCCGGATACGTCAGAAACGTCGTTAGTCAGAATGGCCGTCTCTTTCTGTTGGTCGAAGCCGAGCAGGGCATTCAGCAGACTGGATTTGCCTACGCCAGACTGACCCGCAAAGATGCTTATCCGGTCAGTCAACGCATTCTGCAGCGCATTCAGGCCATCTTTGGCATGGCTGGAAACCATCAAGACGCGATAACCAATCTTGCGGTAAATCTCCATCTGCTCATCAACCAATGCACGCGCGTTGTCATCCAGCAGATCGATTTTGTTCAACACCAGCAGGGGCTCAATATCCAGCGTTTCGCTGGCCACCAGGTAGCGATCGATAATGTTCAATGACAGCTCTGGCAGAATGGCTGACACGATAATAATTTGATCGATGTTCGCGGCAATGGGTTTCACGCCGTCATAGAAGTCGGGACGCGTCAGAACGCTGGTACGCTCATGCACAGCCTCAACAATACCTTTGCCGCCGTTTAACGCGGGACGCCACACCACGCGATCGCCTGTGACCAGTGAGCGGATCGTGCGGCGAATATTACAACGGTGCGTCAGGCCTGCACTGTCCTCGACATCGGCATGCATGCCAAATCGGCTGACCACCACGCCTTCTGCGTCCTGACCGAACATATTATCGTCCGCTTCCGGGCGCATTTTGCGCTGGTTTAAACGGCGATCGTGGTTAGCGCTGACGCGACGTTGTTGACCTTTCGACAGTTTATTTTTACTCACTCACCCTCACTGGTTTAGCTGGATTTCGCCCTGGGGGGCAAAACGTCTATGATACACCTTATTCACGATGAATGACGACTCAGCAACCACAGGTAACAGCATGGCAACTGGAAACGAAAATAATCTAATTTGGATTGACCTTGAAATGACCGGACTCGATCCGGAACGCGATCGCATTATTGAGATTGCCACTATCGTTACCGACGCCGACCTTAACATTCTGGCAGAAGGTCCGGTCATGGCGGTTCATCAGTCAGATGCGCAGCTGGGCTTGATGGACGAATGGAACGTCCGTACACATACTCATAGCGGTTTAGTGGAACGTGTGAAGGCCAGCAAGATTGACGATCGCGCAGCAGAAAAGGCGACCATCGAATTCCTGCAGCAGTGGGTGCCAGCCAATACGTCCCCGATTTGCGGCAACAGCATTGGGCAGGATCGCCGTTTCCTGTTTAAGTACATGCCGGAGCTGGAAGCCTATTTCCATTACCGTTATCTGGATGTCAGCACGCTGAAAGAACTGGCTCGTCGCTGGAAGCCAGACATTCTTCCGGGTTTCAAAAAGAGCGGATCGCACCAGGCTTTAGATGATATTCGCGAGTCTGTTGCCGAGCTGGCGTACTACCGCCAACACTTTTTGCAGCTTTAAACCGCAAAGGGTGCGCAGGAAATCGCCAGGTTGCTGCAATTATCAGCAAACGCATCAAAAGCGCAAAATTTTGCTGTAAGCATCTTGCAGCAGCAGCGATTTCTCGTATAATGCGCACCCCGTACCGGTGAAGAATTTATTACGGTACAAGGCGCGGGAATAGCTCAGTTGGTAGAGCACGACCTTGCCAAGGTCGGGGTCGCGAGTTCGAGTCTCGTTTCCCGCTCCAAATTATGTTTAGCAGTACCCTCTATGCGGGAATAGCTCAGTTGGTAGAGCACGACCTTGCCAAGGTCGGGGTCGCGAGTTCGAGTCTCGTTTCCCGCTCCAAAATGTGTTTAGTAGTGCCCTTCTATGCGGGAATAGCTCAGTTGGTAGAGCACGACCTTGCCAAGGTCGGGGTCGCGAGTTCGAGTCTCGTTTCCCGCTCCAGTTTTTTTGTCACTTACTTCGTCTCAGTGTTACAGGCTGAATGAAGATCTTCAGCACGACAATCAGAGTTATCCACAGCAGGCAGGTTACTGTCCACGCCACTTTTGCCATTCCGTAAAACTTTTTTAAACAGAGTTATCCACAGCTTTATGGATTAAGCCAGACGCTAGCCTTATTTGCAAAATATCACAAATTTTATTTAACTTTATGATATATAAAGAATTAATAATATTTCATTATGTTATTTGATTCTGTCACTTGTGTTATTACGATTGAATGACAAGGTATTTTTATTTTTATTCACAGGATGTGGAAATCTATAGCTTGCGAACGTTGCGCAATCAAGCATCACGGGGTAATCCCTTCTCAACAGCCCTGACCAGCCTTTTCTGCTGCGCGGGTTGAACGTCAATCTCATCGCGTTTCCGCTTAACCTGTTGTTGAGTAATAGCCCATTGAATATGCTCATCCAGCAAATCACTTTCACCTCGTCGCTGTTCAAGTACGGTGAGGATCTCAGTGCTCCAGGGCGCATTGCCCAGCGCCACCGCAATATTGCGTGACCAGCGCTGATAGCCGATACGGCGGATGGGAGAGCCTTCAGTAATCCGCAGGAATTTGGCTTCATCCCACTGAAACAGCGCCGTTAGCTCTGGCGCATGCAGTGCTTCACGAGGTGAAAAATCCTCTTCATCTGTCAACTGTCCATAACGGTTCCAGGGACAGATGAGCTGGCAGTCATCACAACCATAAATCCGATTCCCCATTAGTGGTCGCAACGCTTCGGGGATGGCACCTTCAAGCTCAATCGTCAGATAGGAGATGCAGCGTCGGGCGTCGACCGTATAGGGCGCGACAATGGCCCCTGTCGGGCAAATGGTCATGCAGGCCACGCAGCGTCCACACTGTTCTTCCTGAGGTGTGTCGACGGGAAGGGGCAGGTCAATCAGCAGTTCACCCAGGAAAAACCATGAGCCCGCTTCCCGGTTCAGAATGAGCGAGTGCTTGCCAGTCCAGCCTAATCCCGCCTTCACCGCCAGAGGGCGTTCAAGCAGGGGGGCAGAATCAACAAACGGCCGAAAATGGCTTTCGCCGCAGTGGGCCTGAATCATTTCTCCAAGCTTTTTCAGTCGATTGCGCAATACTTTGTGGTAATCACGGCCCAGCGCATAGCGGCTGACATAACCTAACCGGGGATTTTTCAGTGTGCTGGCGAAAGCGGCTTTGGCAGGCAGATAGTTCATACGAACGCTGATAACCCGAAGCGTACCGGGTAGCAGTTCATGCGGACGGGCACGCATCATTCCGTGGCGTGCCATCCATTCCATCTCGCCATGGTACTGCTTGTCCAGCCAGGCCTGCAGGCGCGGCTCTTCAGCGCTGAGATCGGTGTCGGCGATGCCGACCTGCTGAAAGCCCAGATCGCGTCCCCACTGTTTAATGTGTTGAGCGAGTTGATCAAGATCGAGAGGGTATGACATGACTAACCAGAATTCGAAGAGAAACGCCGACAGTTTACCACACTCTGTCTGGCCTGCGCAGGCACTGGCGCAACTTGAGCGTGAGGGGGCAGATGCACTCGGCATCACCTTGTATGAACTGATGTTACGTGCGGGCCAGGCGGTCTATGAGCATATTCGTGCGCACTGGCCGGATGCAGAGCACTGGCTGGTTTTGTGTGGACCCGGCAATAACGGGGGCGACGGTTACGTCGTTGCGAGGCTGGCACAGGCCGCAGGCAAACAGGTAACGCTGCTGGCCTGTGAAGGCAGCAAATCCTTGCCCGAAGAAGCAGAAACCGCCAGAAGCAGCTGGCTTGAAGCGGGCGGTGAGATCCATGCGCCTCATGCGGTCTGGCCCGAAAAGGTCGATATTATCGTCGATGCGTTACTGGGGACGGGAATCAGCCGTGCGCCTGGCGACCCTTTTTCCACTCTGATAGACCAGGCAAACGTGCATGCCGCGCCGGTGATGGCGGTGGACATTCCTTCCGGCCTGTCTGCAGCAACGGGAAATACGCCGGGAAGCGTCATGAATGCCACGCACACGTTAAGCGTTATTGCGCTGAAACCCGGGCAACTTACCGGCAAAGCCCGTGACTGTATTGGATCGCTTTACCTTGCCGACCTGGGATTACAGGGTTTTCTGGCGGCACAGCAGCCGCCCATGGCCCGCTACGATGCGCGTTTCCTGTCTCACTGGCTGACACCGCGTAAGGCGACATCCCATAAAGGCGATCAGGGCCGTTTGCTGGTGATTGGCGGCGACAGCGGGACGGCAGGTGCTATTCGGATGTCGGCAGAAGCCGCACTGCGCACGGGAAGTGGATTAGTGCGAGTACTTACTCACAAAGATAATATTCTCCCCATCCTGACTGCGCGCCCTGAGATCATGGTGGATGCGTTAACCGATGCGCGACTGGATGAAGCACTCGCGTGGGCTGACGTTATCGCAATTGGGCCGGGGCTGGGACAGCGGGAATGGGGCAAAAAGGCACTCGAAAAGGTTAAAAGCACTGAAAAGCCCATGCTTTGGGATGCAGATGCACTTAACTTGCTGGCAATAAGCGCGGAGAAACGTCAGAATCGCATTATAACGCCGCATCCTGGTGAGGCTGCTCGCTTACTGGGCGTCAAAACCAGCGAAATTGAAAGTGACCGCTTACAAGCTGCTCGGGATCTGGCGAAACGCTATGGTGGTGTGGCTGTCTTAAAAGGTGCGGGCACGATTATCGCCAGTGAAAGCGGGCAAATGGCTTTTGCCGATGTGGGTAATGCCGGGATGGCATCGGGTGGTATGGGTGATGTGCTCACCGGTATTATTGCCTCGTTAATGGGACAAAAATTGGCGCTGTTTGATGCTGCCTGTGCAGGTTGCGTTGTTCACGGTGCTGCCGCTGATACGTTGGCTGAGCAGCGGGGCACGCGCGGCATGCTGGCATCAGACTTATTTGATCTGCTGTGGCAGTTTGTTAATCCAGAGATGAATCAAGAAGCATGAAGAGCTGTGTTATACCTTTGCCCAATGAGGCGGCAACACTCGAACTGGGTGCTCAACTGGCGCATGCCTGCGGCAATGCGGCGGTGATCTATCTTTATGGCGACCTCGGCGCGGGGAAGACCACATTCAGCCGCGGTTTCTTGCAGGCATCCGGTCACGCGGGCAATGTGAAAAGCCCGACCTATACCCTGGTTGAGCCTTATGCTCTGGAGGGGCGTTCCGTCTATCATTTCGATCTCTATCGCCTTGCCGATCCAGAAGAGCTGGAATTCATGGGCATTCGTGACTACTTCACGAATGACGCTATTTGTCTGGTCGAATGGCCTCAGCAGGGCGCAGGCATTTTGCCACCGCCGGATGTCGCGCTGACGCTGCGTTACGTCAATGAGGCACGTGAAGCCGAGCTGGTAGCGCATTCCGCGCCGGGGCAGCGCTGGGTTGAACAGATTGAACAAGGCAGGGCGCAGGCATGATGTCATGGATGAAA
The DNA here is from genome assembly GCF_001641135.1 of Pantoea sp. OXWO6B1. Classification (NCBI taxonomy): domain Bacteria; kingdom Pseudomonadati; phylum Pseudomonadota; class Gammaproteobacteria; order Enterobacterales; family Erwiniaceae; genus Pantoea; species Pantoea sp. OXWO6B1. The sequence goes on along the minus strand of NZ_LWLR01000001.1, from coordinate 151,442 downwards.
ATGCTTGTACTGGCAGGATTGCTACTTATCGCCAGGCCTCTGTTTGCGGCGAATCTGTCTGATATTCAGGTATCAAACGGTGGAAATCAGGCCACGGTGACGCTGAGTTTTTCCGGTCAGCCGATTTACGCCTATTTTCCGTTGCACAATCCCGATCGCGTGGTGCTGGATATTCGTCAAAGCGGTGTCATTAAAGGCTTACCGCTGACGTTTAGTGGCGATAACATCGTTAAGCGCATTCGTACCAGTACCCCGAAAGATAAACAAAGCATACGGTTGGTCTTTGAGCTGACTCAGTCGGGAAAAACCCGTGCCGTCACGCAACGTAATGGTAATAACTACAGCGTGGTTTTCACCATTCAGGGCAAACGTCCTGCCGTCACACGCAGTGCGCCTGTAGTCACGACGGAAGCACAGCCATCGCGTGCGCGGGAAACCGCCGCCAGCAATCCATTTAACGCTAATCCGGTGACCACGGTAACCAACACTAACAGCACCGCCCGTCCGGGTGGTGTGGCCAACCGGGATGATACGGTGATCGTGGCGATTGATGCCGGTCACGGCGGTCAGGACCCTGGGGCGATAGGTCAGCATGGGCTTAAAGAGAAAAACGTCACCATCGCCATCGCGCGCAAACTGAAAGTGCTGTTAAACGACGACCCGATGTTTAAAGGCGTTTTAACCCGTGATGGCGACTACTTTATCTCCGTGATGGGCCGCTCGGATGTTGCGCGTAAAGCAAATGCTAACGTACTGGTGTCGATTCACGCCGATGCGGCACCGAGTCATGCAGCAACGGGAGCCTCGGTCTGGGTATTATCCAACCGTCGTGCGAACAGTGAAATGGCCAACTGGCTGGAACAGAAAGAGAAACAGTCTGAGCTCTTAGGTGGAGCCGGTGATTTGCTGGCGAACAGCCAGGCCGATCCTTACCTCAGCCAGGCCGTACTGGATTTGCAGTTTGGTCACTCGCAGCGCGTCGGCTACGACATCGCCACAAAGGTCATACAGCAACTGCGTGGCGTGACGTCCTTACACAAGCGTTTACCTGAGCATGCCAGCCTTGGCGTGCTACGTTCGCCGGATATTCCTTCGCTTCTGGTGGAAACCGGTTTTATCAGTAATGCCTCGGAGGAGCGACTGCTCGGCAGTAGCGCACACCAGGATAAGATTGCTCAGTCGATATATAAAGGACTGCGCGCTTATTTCCTGGCGCACCCGCTACAATCGGTCCCAAAGGAGGAAAACCGGCCGCTGGATACGCCGCCAGCGGTCAGCGTAGCCAGTAATCCGGCGACCGGCGAGACGCAGTATACGGGGGCTATTCAGCGTCATACCGTGACGCGCGGCGAAACGCTCTCAGGGATTGCAGCGAAATATGGCGTCAGCATGGCCACCTTGCGGCAAATGAATACCCTGAAGCGGGATGTGGTCTGGGTCGGTCAGCGGTTGAAAGTGCCTGCCAGTGCCGTGGCAAGTCGCACTGCGCCCGCTTCGCCAGTGGCGCGCCGTCCGGTGCGGCACAAAGTGGTGCGCGGTGACTCGCTGAGCAGTATCGCCGCCCATTATGGCGTCAGCCCAAAATCGATTCTCCAGGCGAATAACCTGAAATCCACCAACGTGATGTTGGGTCAGAATCTGAAAATCCCTGCATCCTGATTGTTAGCCCGGCCTCTGCGCCGGGTTGCCAGCCACAAGGATATCCAGCATGCCAATACAAATTTTGCCGCCGCAACTTGCTAACCAGATTGCCGCCGGAGAAGTGGTTGAGCGTCCCGCATCGGTTGTCAAAGAGCTGGTGGAAAACAGCCTTGATGCAGGTGCAACGCGCATTGATGTGGATATTGAGAAGGGCGGCGCAAAACTGATTCGTATCCGCGATAACGGCTGTGGGATTGCAAAGAACGAACTGGCCATGGCGCTGGCTCGCCATGCCACCAGTAAAATTGCTTCGCTGGACGATCTTGAAGCCATCATGAGTCTGGGCTTTCGCGGTGAAGCCTTAGCCAGTATCAGTTCGGTTTCTCGCCTGACCCTGACATCGCGCACGGCCGAACAAACCGAAGCCTGGCAGGCCTACGCCGAAGGGCGTGATATGGCGGTTACCGTTAAACCCGCCGCCCATCCTTGTGGCTCTACGCTGGAAGTGCTCGACCTGTTTTACAACACGCCGGCTCGTCGCAAATTTATGCGCACCGAAAAAACCGAATTTGGTCATATTGATGAAGTGATCCGACGCATCGCGCTGGCGCGCTTTGATGTTGCTATCTCATTGAGCCATAACGGCAAACTGATGCGTCAGTACCGGGCTGTCAACGATGAAGGGCAACGTGAGCGTCGGCTGGGGGCGATTTGCGGCACGACATTTATGCAGCATGCGCTTCGCATTGAGTGGCAGCATGATGATCTGGCGTTACGCGGCTGGGTTGCCGATCCGGCCGGGTCGCGTCAGGTGAGCGATATACAGTACTGTTATGTGAATGGTCGCATGATGCGTGACAAGCTGATTAATCATGCCATTCGCCAGGCGTTTCAGAGCCAGCTGCAGGATGACCAACAACCTGCCTACGTGTTGTATTTAGAGATAGATCCTCATCAGGTGGATGTGAATGTGCATCCGGCAAAACACGAAGTGCGCTTTCATCAGTCGCGTCTGGTGCACGACTTCATCTATCAGGGCGTGATGAGTGTGTTGCAGGAAAGTGCCTCGCCCGTCCTGCCGACGTTGCAGGCGGAAGAACCGGCTCCGCGCTGGCAGCAAGAAAACCGTCAGGCGGCGGGCGGCAACCATTTTAGCCAGCCGGCTGTCACGGCGAAGGCTGCCGGGCCATCGGCATCGGCAGCTCCCGCCTGGCAAAGCAAAGAGCCGGGATACAGTCAGCGCGAAGGCCGGGTTTACCAGCAACTGCTGAAAACGCCTGCCAGTGCACCTGCAGCAAAAAGTGCAGAGCCTGCGGCACGTGCGCCAGTCAGTGCCGCACCGCCTTTGGCGGCCCATTCCCATAGCTTTGGCCGTGTGTTAACCGTGCTTGACGGGCAATATGCCCTGCTTGAACAGGACCAGAGTTTACTGCTGATGGCGCTGCCTGTGGCGACCCGCTGGTTAAAGCAGGCACAGCTAGAACCCCGCGAAAGTGGGCTGAAATCACAGCCGCTGTTGATTCCGGTGCGCTTAAAAATCGCCCCTGCCGAACGCAAAGCAGCCCAGGAAAATCTGAGCCTGCTTAATCAGATGGGCATTGATTTACACCCTGAGGGTGACCACATTATTTTGCGGGCGGTGCCTTTACCGTTACGAACACAAAATTTACAAATCTTGATTCCTGAACTGTTAGGCTATCTCGCCCGGCAGCAAGAGAACTCTGCTACGCAACTGGCCCAGTGGCTGGCGCGACGTGAAGATGCAGAGCCTCAAAACTGGAATCACTCCCAGGCGATTACCCTGTTGGCTGAGCTTGAAAGGCTTTGTCCGCAGTTACTTAAATCGCCACCTTCTGGCTTAGTACAAGCCATCGAGATTGAGAGCGCGGTAAACGCGTTGAAGCATGAGTGAACTGAACCAGGCTGGCCGGCCTAAGGCAATATTTTTGATGGGGCCTACAGCGTCAGGTAAAACCGCACTTGCGATTGAACTGCGCAAACAGTTGCCTGTAGAGCTTATCAGCGTTGATTCGGCTTTGATTTATCGTCAGATGGATGTCGGTACGGCAAAACCTTCTGCTGAAGAGCTGGCACAGGCGCCTCATCGTTTGCTGGACATTCGCGATCCGGCTGAAGCCTATTCGGCGGCAGAGTTTCGACGTGATGCGTTAGCAGAAATGGCGGATATCGTTCAGCATGGACGAATTCCGTTGCTTGTTGGTGGAACTATGCTCTACTTCAAGGCGTTACTTGAAGGATTGTCGCCGCTGCCCTCGGCCGATCCGGAGGTTCGTCAAAAAATAGAGCAAATGGCGAATGAAAGAGGCTGGGAAGCTTTACATCGTCAACTTTGCGAAATTGATCCGGTCGCAGGCAGTCGTATTCATCCGAATGATCCGCAGAGACTTTCGCGAGCACTGGAAGTTTTTTTTATTTCGGGTAAAACTTTAACGGAACTGACAAAAATTTCTGGTGAAGCGTTACCCTACGATGTCCATCAGTTTGCTATCGCCCCCGCGAGTCGCGAGCTGTTGCATCAGCGCATCGCATTGCGTTTTGAGCAGATGTTGGCGTCAGGATTTGAAGCGGAGTCTCGGGCCCTGTTTGCACGAGGTGATTTGCATACGGATATGCCTTCCATTCGTTGTGTTGGCTATCGCCAGATGTGGTCTTATTTAGCTGGCGAGATCGATTACGACGAAATGGTTTATCGGGGAGTTTGCGCAACCCGGCAACTCGCTAAACGCCAGATGACCTGGTTACGTGGTTGGGAGAATATTCACTGGCTAGACAGTGATGAACCTCACTTAGCGCGTGATACAGTACTGAAGGTTGTTAGTGCGAAGCATGGGTGATTGTGTACAATTGGCAAGTTACGTGCGCAAATTTTTACGCAGTTTTTTTCAGAACCACTGTGTTCTACAAGCAACAAACAACAAGCATATAAGGAAAAGATAGAATGGCTAAGGGGCAATCATTACAAGACCCGTTTCTGAACGCACTGCGTCGTGAACGTGTTCCGGTTTCGATTTATTTGGTCAACGGTATTAAGCTGCAAGGTCAGATTGAATCCTTTGATCAGTTCGTAATTTTGTTGAAAAACACGGTAAGTCAGATGGTTTATAAACATGCCATTTCTACCGTTGTGCCTTCACGCCCGGTTTCTCACCATAGCAATAATCCTGGCGGTGGCAGCAGCAATAATTACCATCATGGCGGCAGCAGCACTTCTGCTCAGTCGCAGCCACAACAAGACGGTGATAACGCAGAGTAAAGCGGCACCGTTTCACCAGGATCGGAAAGCGTCATGCTTTCCGTCCTGGTCTTTTTATATAAGCGAGGTTATAGCTTGTTTGACCGTTATGATGCCGGTGAGCAGGCCGTACTGGTACACATCTGGTTCTCCCAAGACAAAGAGCTGGAAGATTTACAGGAATTCGAAACCCTGGTGTCTTCTGCTGGCGTTGAAGCACTGCAGGTTATTACCGGCAGTCGTAAAGCGCCACATCCCAAGTATTTTGTCGGTGAAGGAAAGGCCGTTGAAATTGCCGATGCGGTAAAAACAAGTGGAGCATCGGTCGTCCTTTTCGATCATGCCTTAACGCCCGCTCAGGAACGTAATCTTGAGCGCCTGTGCGAGTGCCGTGTTATCGACCGCACTGGCCTTATTCTTGATATTTTTGCCCAGCGCGCGCGTACCCATGAAGGTAAATTGCAGGTTGAGCTGGCGCAGTTGCGTCACCTTGCAACACGTCTGGTACGTGGCTGGACTCACCTTGAACGCCAGAAGGGCGGTATCGGCCTGCGTGGCCCGGGTGAAACCCAGTTAGAAACTGACCGCCGTTTGCTGCGTGGGCGCATTAGCCAAATTTTGTCGCGTCTTGAACGTGTTGAGAAACAGCGCGAGCAGGGACGACAGGCGCGTGCCAAAGCCGATGTGCCGACCGTTTCACTGGTGGGCTACACCAACGCCGGTAAATCTACCCTCTTCAATGCCATCACGTCTGCCAATGTCTATGCCGCGGATCAACTCTTTGCGACGCTGGACCCAACGCTACGTCGGCTGAACGTTGCCGATGTGGGCGAAGTGGTGTTGGCCGATACCGTCGGTTTTATTCGCCATCTTCCGCACGACCTGGTTGCCGCCTTTAAAGCCACTCTGCAAGAGACGCGTCAGGCCACACTGCTGATGCACGTCATTGATGCTGCCGATGTGCGGGTTAACGAAAACATCGATGCGGTTAATGAGGTGCTGGAAGAAATCGAAGCTGATGAAATCCCCACGCTATTGATCATGAATAAGATCGATGTGCTGGACGGTTTCGAGCCACGCATTGACCGTGATGAAGACAATATGCCGGTTCGCGTGTGGCTGTCCGCGCAGTCCAGTGTCGGTATTCCCTTATTATGGCAGGCGCTTTCCGAGCGACTGTCAGGTGAGATTGCGCAGTATGATTTACGTCTGCCACCGGATGCGGGTCGCTTACGCAGCCGCTTCTATCAGTTGCAGGCGATTGAAAAAGAGTGGAACGAAGAAGACGGCAGTGTAGGTTTGCATGTGCGAATGCCGATTATTGACTGGCGCCGCTTATGCAAGCAGGAGCCGTCGCTGACCAGTTATATTGTTTGATATTGCCAAATCGAACTTACTCTGAGGATTTTATGTTGTCGTGCGGTGTGGGTTGATTCATCTCTGACTGCGATTTTGCTTACGGTCAGGCAAGGCGCACAACCCGCGCTGTGACAATATCAAATACGACGGGTAAGCCGCTAAAACTATAAATGGAGTAATGACATGGCGTGGAATCAGCCCGGAAATAACGGACAGGACCGCGACCCGTGGGGAAGCAGCAATAATCAAGGCGGCAACTCTGGGGGGAATAAGGGAGGTAAGGAATCTGGGCCTCCTGATCTGGATGATATCTTCCGTAAACTGAGCAAAAAGCTCGGCGGATTCGGTGGTGGCAAAAAAGGTGATAACGGTCAGCTCAGTTCCGGCGGTAGCGGCAAAATTTTTGGCATCGTCGCCGTGGCGGCCATCGTTATCTGGGCCGCGAGCGGATTTTACACCATTAAAGAAGCGGAGCGCGGCGTCGTTACTCGCTTTGGTAAGTTCAGCCACCTGGTCGAGCCCGGCCTGAACTGGAAACCGACCTTTATCGATCAGGTTCGTGCCGTCAACGTCGAGGCCGTTCGCGAACTGGCCGCGTCTGGCGTGATGCTGACCTCGGATGAAAATGTCGTGCGCGTTGAAATGAACGTGCAGTATCGCGTAACCGATCCTGAACGCTATCTGTTTGCTGTGACCAGTGCTGATGACAGCCTGCGCCAGGCCACCGACAGCGCCCTGCGCGGCGTGATTGGCCGTTCTACCATGGATCGTATTTTGACTGAAGGTCGTACGGTCGTGCGTAGCGAAACGCAACGTGAAATCGACGAAACCATTCGTCCGTACGATATGGGCATCACGGTGCTTGACGTCAACTTCCAGGCGGCTCGTCCACCGGAAGAAGTGAAGTCTGCCTTTGACGATGCGATTGCCGCACGTGAAAACCGTGAGCAATACGTACGTGAAGCCGAAGCCTATGCCAACGAAGTTCAACCGCGTGCGAACGGTCGGGCACAACGTGTTCTGGAAGAAGCGCGCGCTTATAAAGAGCGTACGGTTCTGGAAGCTCAGGGTGAAGTGGCGCGTTTTGCCAAGATTTTACCTGAATACAAAGCTGCGCCAGAAATCACTAAAGAGCGCCTGTACATTGAGACCATGGAGCGCGTACTGAGCCATACACGGAAAGTGCTGGTAAGCGATCGTGGTAATAACCTCATGGTCCTGCCTCTTGATCAACTGATGCGTGGCGGTCAGTCTTCATCCGCGAAAAGTGGACAGAAAAGCAGCTCAACATTGCCATCACTTGGCGATCGCAGTGCCAGCCGCAGTGACACCTCGTCATACAGTCCAGACAGCATCATGGATCAGCGTCGGGCTAATGCTCAGCGCAACGATACCCAGCGCGAAGGGAGAGAGTAATCAATGCGTAAGCCAGTAATTGTACTAATCATTATCGCGTTGGTGGCACTTTATGCGTCGCTGTTCGTGGTACAGGAAGGTGAGCGAGGCATTGTTCTGCGCTTTGGTAAAGTGTTGCGCGACGGCGAAAACAAACCGCAGGTGTTTGCGCCGGGTCTGCATTTCAAGATTCCGTTTATCGAAACGGTGAAAACGCTTGATGCGCGTATCCAGACCATGGACAACCAGGCCGATCGCTTTGTGACCAAAGAGAAGAAAGACCTGATCGTGGACTCTTACATTAAGTGGCGCATCAGCGATTTCAGTCGTTACTACCTGGCGACCGGCGGTGGTGATGTTTCTCAGGCCGAAGTGCTGCTGAAACGCAAATTCAGTGACCGTTTACGTTCAGAGATGGGACGTCTTGATGTCAAAGACATCGTGACCGATTCCCGTGGGCGTTTAACCACCGATGTCCGTGATGCGTTGAATACCGGCACGGCGGGGGGCGACGATGAAGTGGCCACGCCTGCAGCGGATAATGCTATCGCCAGTGCGGCCGCGCGTGTCGAGCGTGAAACCAACAGCAGTGAGCCTGCGCCAAATCCAAACAGTATGGCGGCGCTAGGCATTCAGGTGGTTGATGTACGGATTAAACAGATCAATCTGCCAACAGAAGTGTCAGATGCGATCTTTAACCGTATGCGTGCAGAACGTGAAGCCGTTGCACGAAGCCAGCGTTCGCAGGGTCAGGAAGAGGCCGAAAAACTACGTGCTCAGGCCGATTACCAGGTTACCCGTACGCTTGCAGAAGCACAGCGTGAGGCATTGATTACCCGCGGTGATGGTGATGCAGAAGCCGCGAAGCTGTTTGCCAACGCATTCAGTCAGGACCCGGATTTCTATGCGTTTATCCGCAGCCTGCGCGCGTATGAAAACAGCTTCAATGACAATCAGGACGTGATGGTACTGAGCCCGGATAGCGACTTCTTCCGCTACATGAAGGCACCTTCTAACGCCACGCGTTAAGAACTGATATAACTAACAGGCCGACAATGTTGTCGGCCTTTTTTTTGGATGCAGTATGAACGTGAATATCTGGATGGCACTGGCGTTAGTGCTGGTGCTTGAGGGCTTGGGGCCGATGTTTATGCCACGGCTGTGGCGACGGGTGATTTTGAGCATGACGCAGTTACCCGATCGCCTGTTACATCGGTTTGGCGGTGGCTTAGTAGTGGCAGGTATGGTGATCTATTGTATGTTGCGACTGCATGGCGAGCTGTAATGGGTCAGTATCGCCGTCTGAATGGTATCTCAGCCTTGTTTTTACCCCTGGATGTTGTAGTGATCAAAACCCAGGCAAAAAAGGGCGCAATCGTATGCTAAAAGTGCTGAAAACCGCAAAATCAGATGGTAGAATCCTTTTTTAAGCAATCGGTGATTTTGAGAAATGGGTAAGAACGTCGTCGTACTGGGCACCCAATGGGGTGACGAAGGTAAAGGTAAGATTGTAGACCTTCTGACTGAGCGCGCTAATTACGTTGTGCGTTATCAAGGCGGCCACAATGCGGGCCATACGCTTGTCATCAACGGTGAAAAAACCGTACTCCACTTAATCCCTTCTGGCATTCTGCGCGACAACGTGACCAGCATTATTGGTAACGGTGTGGTGCTTTCACCTGAAGCTCTGATGAAAGAGATGAAAGGCCTGGAAGCGCGTGGGATTCCGGTACGCGAACGTCTGCTGATTTCTGAAGCCTGTCCGTTAATCCTGCAATACCATGTGGCCATGGATATGGCGCGTGAAAAAGCGCGCGGTGCGAAAGCCATTGGTACAACAGGCCGCGGTATTGGACCGGCTTATGAAGACAAAGTTGCCCGTCGTGCACTGCGCGTCAGCGACCTGTTTAATAAAGAAACCTTCGCCGCCAAGCTGAAAGAAGTCATGGATCTCTATAACTTCCAGCTGGTGCATTACTACAAAGAAGAAGCCGTTGACTACGACAAAGTGCTGAGTGATGTGATGGCGGTTGCCGACATTCTCACCGGTATGGTCGTTGACGTTTCTGAACTGTTGGACGTGGCGCGCAAGCGTGGCGATCTGATTATGTTCGAAGGCGCGCAAGGGACACTGCTGGATATTGACCACGGTACTTATCCCTATGTCACGTCCTCTAATACAACTGCAGGTGGCGTTGCGACCGGCTCAGGTATTGGTCCACGCTATGTGGATTACGTGCTGGGTATCGTTAAAGCGTATTCAACGCGTGTGGGGGCAGGTCCGTTCCCGACCGAGTTATTCGATGAAACCGGTGAGTTCCTTTGCAAGCAGGGTAACGAATTTGGTGCCACAACTGGCCGCCGTCGTCGCACAGGCTGGCTGGATGCGGTCGCGGTACGCCGTGCCGTGCAGATCAACTCGCTCTCCGGCTTCTGTATGACCAAGCTGGACGTACTGGACGGTCTGAAAGAAGTGAAAATTTGTGTGGCTTACCGCATGCCTGACGGCAGCGAAGTGACCACCACGCCGCTGGCAGCGGAAAACTGGGAAGGCATTGAGCCGATCTATGAAACCATGCCGGGCTGGAGCGAAACCACTTTTGGTGTCAAAACGCTGGAAGGCCTGCCTCAGGCCGCGCGTAACTACATTAAACGTGTAGAAGACGTGACGGGTGTACCGATTGATATTATTTCAACAGGTCCCGATCGCAGCGAAACGATGATTCTGCGCGATCCTTTCAACGCCTAATCATCCTGTGGCCGGACATTGTCCGGCCTTTGTTTTTTATGTTATTTAATGCCACTAAATGCCCCTTCGCTTGTCAAACCTTTCACTGGCTGAAAAAAATACACAGCCGTCATCAGTCTGGTTTATCATCGTAGCTCGATACGTAAGAGCCAGTTCAATATTGAAATAAAAAGCAGGACGGGCGAGCATAGACGTGCCACCGGATGATTGACTGAGGTCACTGTGCAGCTAACAAGTTTTACCGATTACGGCCTGCGGGCGCTGATCTATATGGCCACCTTGCCTGAAGGCAGGCTGACCAATATTTCTGAAGTCACCGATACGTATGGCGTATCGCGTAATCATATGGTCAAAATTATCAATCAGCTTAGTCGCGCAGGATTTGTCTCGGCCATCCGGGGCAAAAACGGTGGTATTCGGCTGGGAATGCGCGCCAGCGACATCGTGATTGGTGAAGTGGTACGCAAAATGGAGCCACTACAGTTAGTCGATTGCACGACCTGTTCCATCGCGCCTGCCTGCCGCCTCAAAAAGGCCTTACATGATGCCGTGCAGCTGTTTTTACAGGAGCTGGATGGCTATACGCTGGCAGATTTAGTGGAAGGTAATACACCTTTATATGAAATTATATTGTCCGAACCGCCGGTGGCAATGAATATTAAATGACATCGGAGGAACCCTAATGTCAAAAGATCCTTTTCTGGACAGAGAAGCTGAAAAGTACGAAAACCCTATTCCGAGCCGTGAATTTATTCTGGCTCTGTTAGAAAAACGAGAAAAACCCGCCAGCCGTGAAGAGCTGGCACAAGAGATGAACCTGCAGGAAGAAGAGCACCTCGAAGCCTTGCGCCGTCGCCTACGTGCGATGGAACGTGACGGTCAGTTAGTTTTTACCCGCCGCCAGTGTTATGCCCTGCCAGAGCGTCTCGATCTGCTCCGTGGAAAAGTCATTGGTCACCGTGATGGCTATGGCTTTCTCCGTGCGGAAGGACAAAAGGATGACCTCTACCTGTCGGCTGAACAGATGAAATTCTGTATGCATGGCGATGTAATTCTCGCTCAGCCACTGGGTGCCGATCGCAAAGGTCGCCGTGAAGCACGCGTGGTGCGGGTGCAGGAACCGCGTAACAATCAGATCGTCGGCCGCTATTTTACGGACGCAGGTGTCGGTTTTGTGGTGCCAGACGACAGTCGTCTCAGCTTCGACATCCTGATTGGCCCTGAAGAAACCATGAATGCCCGTATGGGCTCCGTGGTGGTGGTCGAGCTGTTGCAGCGTCCCACGCGTCGTTCGAAGGCGATTGGCAAAATCGCCGAGATTCTGGGCGATGACATGGGCACCAGCCTCGCGGTCGATATGGCACTGCGCACCCATGAGATTCCACACAACTGGCCGCCAGAAGTTGAGGCGCAGGTTGGCAAACTGAATGAAGAAGTACCAGAGTCGGCGAAAAAAGGCCGCGTTGACCTGCGCGACCTGCCGTTAGTGACCATTGATGGCGAAGATGCGCGTGACTTTGATGATGCGGTCTACTGCGAGAAAAAACGCGGTGGCGGCTGGCGGCTGTGGGTTGCCATTGCGGATGTGAGTTACTACGTGCGCCCCGGTACACCGCTGGATAACGAAGCGCAGCAGCGCGGTACCTCGGTGTATTTCCCTTCGCAGGTCGTTCCGATGCTGCCAGAAGTGCTGTCGAACGGTTTGTGTTCACTGAATCCACAGGTCGATCGCCTGTGTATGGTGTGCGAAATGACCGTGTCGTCAAAAGGTAAGCTTACCGGCTTTAAACATTACGAAGCGGTGATGAATTCCCACGCACGTCTGACCTATAACAAAGTCTGGAATATCCTGCAGGGCAACCCGGAACTGCGCGAGCAATACGCGCCGCTGGTGAAAGATCTGCAGGAACTGCACAACATGTATCAGGTGTTGGAAACCGCGCGTGAAGAGCGCGGCGGAATCTCATTTGAAACCGAAGAAGCGAAATTTATTTTTAACGCGGAACGTCGCATCGAACGCGTCGAGCGTACCTCGCGTAATGATGCTCACAAGCTGATTGAAGAGTGCATGATTCTGGCGAACATCGCCTCCGCGCGTTTCGTTGAGAAGCACCAGGAGCCGGCGCTGTTCCGCGATCACGATCGTCCAAGCGATGACAGCATCAAGAGCTTCCGCACCGTGTTGAATGAGCTGGGCCTGAGCTTACCGGGCGGTAATAAACCACAACCGATCGATTATGCCGCGCTGCTGAAGCAGGTTGCCGATCGTCCGGATGCGGAAATGCTGCAAACTATGCTGCTGCGCTCCATGAAACAGGCGGTGTACGATCCAGAAAACCGCGGCCACTTTGGTCTGGCGCTGTCCTCTTATGCCCACTTCACCTCGCCAATCCGCCGCTATCCGGATTTATTGCTGCACCGCGCCATCAAGTATCTGCTGGCAAAAGAGCAGGGCGAAGTGAAAGGGCTGACCACGGAAACCGGCGGTTACCACTACGACATGCAGCAAATGCTGCAGCTGGGCCAGCACTGTTCCCTGACCGAGCGCCGTGCCGATGAAGCGACCCGCGACGTTGCGGACTGGCTGAAGTGCGACTTTATGCAGGATCAGGTGGGCAACGTCTTCAATGGCGTGATCTCCAGCGTAACCGGGTTCGGCTTCTTTGTGCGCCTTAGCGATCTGTTTATCGACGGGCTGGTTCACGTCTCGACGCTGGACAACGATTACTATCGTTTCGATCCCGTAGGACAGCGACTGATTGGTGAATCCGGCGGTCGTACCTATCGTCTCGGTGATACCGTTGAAGTGCGGGTCGAAGCGGTCCATATGGACGAGCGTAAAATCGACTTTGCGCTGGTGTCCAGTAAGCGCCAGGTTCGTGGTGAAGGCAAAACCGAACGGGATAAGGCGAAGCGTGATGGCAAAGCGCCGACAAAACATCGTCGCCAGGCCAGCCGTAAAACCAATTTCGAGCCGGATTCAGCCTTCCGCAACAGCAGCAGTAAGCCTGCCGAGGCCCGGACTGAGAAAAAAAGTAAAAAAGTTTCAGAGAAAACCCGTAAAATCGCCGCCGCCACTAAGGCCAAGCGTGCCGCGAAGAAGGCGAAGCCTGCCTGATGCGCACATCAGCCCCTGCAAGCGCGCAGGGGCTGTTATCCATTCATTTCCAACCACTGAGCAGATTGATGAGCGAAATTATTTTTGGTATCCATGCCGTGCAGGCACTGCTGGAACGCGATCCTCAGCGTTTCCAGGACGTCTTTATTCTCAAAGGCCGCGACGATCGTCGCCTGCAACCGCTGGTGACCGCGTTAGAAGCTCAAGGGATCGTGATTCAGCTGGCCGACCGTAAATGGCTGGACAGCCAGGTAGAAGGCGGCGTGCATCAGGGGATTGTGGCGCGGGTGAAGCCCGGCCGCCAGTATCAGGAAGGGGATCTGCCCGACCTGTTACAGAGCCTGGAGAAGCCATTCCTGCTGGTGCTGGACGGCGTTACCGATCCGCACAACCTCGGTGCCTGCTTACGTAGCGCCGATGCAGCCGGTGCCCATGCCGTGATTGTTCCCAAAGATCGCTCCGCACCGCTGAACGCGACCGCGAAAAAAGTCGCCAGTGGTGCTGCCGAAAACGTTCCCCTGATCAGGGTGACGAACCTGGCGCGCACCTTACGCCTGTTGCAGGAATATAACATCTGGGTTGTTGGCACCGCCGGCGAAGCCGATCATACCGTTTACCAAAGCAAGATGACCGGCCCGATGGCGCTGGTGATGGGCGCAGAAGGTGAAGGTATGCGCCGCCTGACACGTGAGCATTGTGATGAGTTGATCAGCATTCCGATGGCCGGAAGCGTTTCATCCCTCAATGTCTCAGTCGCCACTGGCGTGTGTCTGTTTGAAGCGGTACGTCAGCGCAACGCGTGATCGCTGCCGCAAATTCGTTTCTCTGTCAGGTCATAATGGTAACGCACCTTACATACTAAGTGGGTGACATCCGCGAGGAGCCGTTATGACCTGGACAACGCACACCGTTTTCAATCAACCTTTTCCCCTCAGTAACAGCAACCTGTTTCTGTCCGATGTTCCCCTCTGTGACGCACTGTTACGTGAAGGCGGCGGATGGGACAGTGAATGGCTGGCGTCGGTGGGCAGGCAACTGGGCAGCGCCGAATCCCTGGAGCTGGGCAGGCTCGCCAATGCCTGTCCGCCGGAACTCCATCGTTACGACGCTCGCGGTGTCAGGCTGGATGACGTCCGCTTTCATCCGGCCTGGCATTTACTGATGCAGGGCCTTTGCGCCAGCCGCCTGCATAACCTTAGCTGGCAGCCCGACGTACTACCCAATGCCAGTGTGGCCCGTGCGGCCCGGTTTATTCTACATGCCCAGGTCGAGGCCGGGACGCTCTGCCCGCTAACCATGACCCACGCGGCGATTCCCTTGCTACAGCGCTATCTGCCTGCCCATTTTGAATCCTGGATCGATCCTTTACTCAGCGATCATTATGATACGCATGCGGTTCCGGGCGATCAAAAGCGTGGACTGCTGATTGGCATGGGCATGACCGAAAAGCAGGGCGGCAGCGATGTGCTGACCAATACGACGCGTGCGGAGCCTCTTAATGGGCGCGGAAGTGGCGAAGCGTATCGAATCGTCGGCCACAAATGGTTTTTCTCTGTGCCACAAAGTGATGCGCATGTGATTCTTGCGCAAACCCAGCAGGGGCTAAGCGCCTTCTTTTTACCCCGCTTACTGCCGGATGGATCTCGTAACGCCATTTTCATTGAGCGGCTAAAAGACAAGCTCGGTAACCGATCCAACGCCAGCAGCGAGGTTGAGTTCAAAGAGGCGACCGGCTGGCTGCTGGGCGACGAGGGAGACGGCGTGCGCCTGATCCTCAAGATGGCGGGCATGACGCGTTTTGACTGCGCGCTGGGCAGCCACGGCCAAATGCGCCGTGCCTTTTCCGTCGCGCTTTATCACACGCATCAGCGTCAGGTTATGGGGAAAAATCTGGTGGATCAGCCGCTGATGCGGCAAGTGCTGGCACGTCAGGCTTTGCAGTTAGAAGGGCAAACGGCACTGCTGATGCGGCTGGCACGCGCGTGGTCCTCGCCGGGCGATGCACATGAGGCGGCGTTTGCCCGGTTATTTACCCCGGCGGCAAAATACGTGATTTGCAAAGCGGGATCGCCCTTTATTGCCGAGTCGATGGAGATGCTGGGCGGTGCAGGCTACTGCGAAGAGAGTGAACTGCCTCGCCTCTATCGTGATATCCCGGTAAACAGCATCTGGGAAGGATCGGGCAACGTGATGTGCCTGGACGTCCTGCGGGTTTTGACCAAACAGGGCGGCATGCTGGACATGCTCAAACAGGAATTTGACGCAGTGAAAGGATGTAATCGCCATTTCGATAGCAGTTGGCGACAGTTAGCCCTGGGCCTGAGGAAAATTGATGAGGTTCAGGCCCGCGAACTCAGCGAAAATCTGCTGCATCTGGCAACGGCAACGCAGCTGTTGAAGCATGCCGAGCCCTTGCTGGCGGATGCGTGGTGCAGTCAGTGGCTCGACAGGCGCGGTATGCGCTTACTCGAGGGCCCACTGACTGACCGGTTACTGGCGCGCGCCAGCGGCAGGTGAGGCGCCATACAGGATAGCGGTCGTGTACCAGATGCCTGGCGTGATCGTCTCATCAACCATCAGAATCTGATAGTAAACGGCACCGGCCTGGTTGGCGCGCGCGGCAATGGCGCGCTCCGCGTCATCGGGCGAGCCGCGTACGCTGGCGCTAATGGTACCCAGCTTCGGTAAACCGTAACTTTGGGCACGGGTAATGGACTGCGCCTCGCCAGTCGGCGCGGGCGGGGCTTTTGGCGTATCCTGGAACAGCGAGCAGCCACTTAAAAACAGACTTAACGTCAGTAACAGAGCGTAACGCATAGCAGATTCCTGGCAGTCATGTTAACAGGACAAGTGTAAGCCACTGGCTCGCAATCATCACGACTTGATTGAGAACACGCTGACTAACTGTGTCAAATGATGACCTTTGTCACTCAGGCTCTGCGCCGTCTGTTCTGCCTGTGCCACCAACTCGCTATTTTGATGCGTCGCCTGGCTAATCTGGTTCATCGCCAGGTTAACCTGACCAATGCCCGCCGACTGTTGTTGCGCGGCCACGTTAATTTCACCCATCAATGCCTGTACCTGCTCAATATGCGTCACGATATTACTCATCGCATCCCGGGTTTGCTCGGATAACGTATGACCTTCCGCGACGTGACGTATTGAGGTCGCAATCAGCGTATCGATTTCTTTTGCTGCCTGAGCCGAACGCTGTGCCAGCGCGCGCACCTCGGCGGCCACCACGGCAAATCCGCGACCGTGTTCACCTGCACGCGCGGCTTCAACGGCGGCATTCAGGGCCAGAATATTGGTCTGGAACGCAATGGACTCAATGACATGAGTAATGTCAGCAATGCTCTGCGACGATACGTTAATCGCCGACATGGTACTGACCGAGCGCGTCACCGTCTGGTTGCCGTTATTCACGATACCGCTGGCTTCGGCGACCAGAGACATCGCCTGACACAGGCTATCGGCGGTGTGCTCAACGGTTGCACCAAACTGCTCCATGCTGGCCGATGTCTCTTCGACACTGCTGGCCTGGCGTCCAATCTGCGCACTAATGTTGTGGCTGCTGGCCGCAATCGTATCCGTGCCGTCGCTGATCTCCTGCGCGGCGCTGCGAACCTGAGCGACAATTTTCTCCAGACCTTCGCCAATACCGTTGATCGCGTTAATCAACTGGCCAACTTCGTCATGGCGCCTGGTGTCCAGGTGCTCCAGCAAATTACCGGCGGCATACTGCTCGGCTAAGTGAATAACCTGTTGCAATGGGCGCGTGATGGCGCGGCGGCTGTACCAGACAAAGCAGGGGGCAAACAGCAACACCAGAATCAGTCCTGTGATAAGAAACATATTTCGGCTGTGAATAACCGGTGCCAGCAGGCTGTCACGGTTAACTTCACCGACCACAATCCAGTTCCAGCCGGGCAACTGTTGCCAGGCCAGCATCCTGGCTTCACCGTCGATCTCGGCTTGCTGCACGCCCTCGGGCTGGGTCAGCAGCTGCTTCATGACGCTATCCTGCCAGTCTGGACGTTTGCCTTCGTTCTGTTTATCAAACAGATACTGACCTTGCGCTGCGCCCGGCGAGCCGTTTAGCACATAAAAATGTCCGCTATCGCCAAGACGGCGAGCCAGCACTTTTTCGCGAATCAGGCCATACTGTTTGTCGATCTGTACGCCGACAAATAAAATCGCGATGACGGTGCCGCTGTCGTCTTTTATCGGTTGGTACTGGGTGATGTAGCGGTGGTCAAATAAGGTGGCCAGTCCGCGGTAGGTTTCCCCCTTCGTCACGCTTTTCCAGGCGGCACTGGCGCGGTCCAGTTGGGTACCGATCGCCCGGCTACCATCCTGCTTTTTCAGTGAGGTTGAAATCCGGATGAAATTATCACCATCACGGACAAAGATGGTGGCGACTGCCGCGGTGCGATCTGTAAAATCATCAACGGCAGTCTGATCAAGGTTAAGGGTTTTAAGTCCGGCGCGCAGCGTCGGGGTGGAAAACTCACCAACCTGAATACGTGAGCTTTCATCACGGCTGAAGCGCTTAGGTAAAAAGCTGACGAAGAGCTGAGTGTAGTTGCCCACTTCCTGGGTCAGCGTCGCATTAAACATGGACGTCATTTCAGTGATGCCCTGCACCTGATTGACCATGTCATCTACGGCAAGACTTTCCAGCTGGCGTGAAGCATTCTGGCTTTGAATAAGTGTCAAAGCCAACAACAAAACGCCTACACTGAAGGACGTTATGACGCACAGCTTCACTCCGAGGCTAGTGCGGCTAAGAGAGAAACGTTTCATAGAATACCTTTGTTTTCTTGTCAAATATGCATTAACAACGGCAGCGCAGCGGAAATGTTTAGTTAAGAAATTATTACTATTGTAATGTTGAAAACCCTCACCCAGCTTATGTTTGCTGGCGAGGCGTCCTAATCAGCCCCTGTTTCAGGAGAAAAAATGATAGAACTCACCACGGAAAGGTTTGCAGGTATTGAATGTCTGCATGCGGCACCTGCGGGCCAGCGCCAGCAGCGACTGCCAACGGTAGTGTTTTATCATGGCTTTACCTCGTCGAAAGAGGTGTACGCCTACTTTGCTGTGGCACTGGCACAGGCGGGATTTCGTGCGCTGATGCCCGACGCCGATATGCACGGCGCGCGCTACAATGGCGATGCCGACACGCGGTTTACGCATTTTTGGGACATTCTTAAACAGAACATCGATGAATTCCCGTTGATAGAAACGGCGTTGCGTGCCGACGATCTGATTGCCGGTGAACGTCTTGCCGTGGCGGGCGCGTCCATGGGCGGCATGACGGCGCTGGGGATTATGGCGCGCTATCCGCATATTCACAGCGTCGCCTGTATGATGGGTTCCGGCTATTTTATGCAGCTCAGCCAGACGCTTTTCCCTCCCGTTACGGTGACGAGCGAAGAGCAGAAAGCCCTGTTCACGAAACGCATGGCTCCGCTGGCGGAGTATGATCCTTCAAGCCGTCTGCCGAATCTTGCGAACCGGCCGCTCCTGTTATGGCACGGCGAGGCTGACGAAGTGGTGCCTTTCGCGGAAGCCCAGCGGCTGGATCGCGCTCTGCGCGAACAGGGGCTTGATGCTCATCTGATCACCTTGTCTGAAAAGCATATCGGCCACAAAATCACGCCGTCGGGCCTGACCGCGCTGGTCAGCTTTTTTAAGCGTCAGCTGTAGCCCTCAACGCCATCACCTCCTGCGTCTGCCACGGTTTATCGCCCTGTTCCCGCTTTCCGCACAAAAGGGCGGGAAACAGGGCGGTTTCCGACCATTTACATGAAATCCCTGCTTGAGTTTGTCCGGCGTCGCCAGTATGATTACGCGTCAATTTTTCAGCTGCATTCAGAGGTGTGTGTCATTTCGATGATTCACAACCTATAACGTTCCTTGCTTCCGTGGGCCGCAGCTGACCCTGACAGGAGGCTGAATAATCCGTAAGGAGCAATTTCGATGCGTCATTACGAAATCGTATTTATGGTTCATCCTGACCAGAGCGAACAGGTTCCGGGCATGATCGAGCGTTACACTGGTGCTATCACTGGTGCAGAGGGCACGATCCACCGTCTGGAAGACTGGGGCCGTCGTCAGCTGGCTTACCCGATCAACAAACTGCACAAAGCACACTACGTTCTGCTGAACGTAGAAGCGCCGCAGGAAGCGATCGATGAGCTGGAAACGAACTTCCGCTTCAACGACGCCGTTATCCGTAGCATGGTTATGCGCGTTAAAAACGCGGTAACTGAAGCATCACCGATGGTTAAAGCGAAAGACGAGCGTCGTGAGCGCCGCGAAGATTTTGCTAACGAATCCGCTGATGACTCAGATGCTGGGGATTCTGAAGAGTAATCCATCGTGACGGTTAATCGGCTGTGCTTGTCTGGCACTGTGTGTAAGACGCCAGTTCGGAAAATTAGCCCGTCAGGAATTCCGCACTGTCAGTTCGTGCTTGAGCACAACTCGGTGCAGGAGGAGGCCGGATTTCACCGGCAAGCCTGGTGTCGAATGCCTGTTATTATTAGCGGCAGCGCCCATCAGGTGATTACTCAACATATAACGGTCGGCACGCAACTCATTCTCGAAGGCTTTATCAGCTGCCATCAGGCGCGAAATGGTCAGAGTAAAATGGTGTTACATGCCGAGCAGATTGAATTGATAGATTCTGGAGACTAGCCAAATGGCACGTTATTTCCGTCGTCGCAAGTTCTGCCGTTTCACCGCGGAAGGCGTTCAAGAGATCGATTATAAAGATATCGCAACGCTGAAAAACTACATCACTGAAAGCGGCAAGATTGTACCAAGCCGTATCACTGGTACTCGCGCAAAATACCAGCGTCAGCTGGCTCGTGCTATCAAGCGCGCGCGTTACCTGTCTCTGCTGCCGTACACTGATCGTCATCAGTAATCGGCAACTGTCCATTAACGACTTTAAGAGGATAAGGTAATGCAAGTTATTCTGCTTGATAAAGTAGCAAACCTGGGCAGCCTGGGTGATCAGGTTAACGTTAAAGCGGGCTACGCTCGTAACTTCCTGGTTCCACAGGGTAAAGCTGTTCCTGCTACCAAGAAAAACGTTGAATTCTTCGAAGCACGCCGTGCAGAACTGGAAGCCAAACTGGCTGACGTTCTGGCAGCATCAAATGCGCGCGCAGAAAAAATCAACGCACTGGGCACTGTTACCATCACGTCTAAAGCAGGCGATGAAGGTAAACTGTTCGGTTCCATCGGTACTCGCGACATCGCTGACGCTGTAACTGCAGCTGGCGTTGACGTGGCTAAGAGCGAAGTTCGTTTACCGAACGGCGTTCTGCGCACCACCGGTGAGCACGAAGTGGACTTCCAGGTTCACAGCGAAGTATTCGCGAAACTGATCGTGAACGTAGTAGCAGGTTAATTTTATTAATCTGCCGCACCTGAACGCCGACACTTGTGTCGGCGTTTTTGTTTTAAGCCCTGAATAACCTTCCTTTTGCCCGCTTGCCGCACCGCACAAGCATCGACATGTTCAACACAGAATGCAGCGCTATTTCATTGTTGGCCAACCGGGTGCCAAATCTCTGCCTCTGCCTCTGCCTCTGCCTCTGCCTCTGTTCCTGTAGCCGGAATGCTGCGCCCGGCGCGCTTTCCTGCCGAGGCTGAAATCATCCTGTCTCTACTTGCGCTGCGGGTCTGCGCGGGAATCATGCTGGTAAAGAACATCAAACAACCGTGTTAGCGCCCATCCAGTGGCGTTCCGCCACCGGTTGTCGCTTATTCCACGCGCAGAAAGCTGCCGTCTGGCTGGCGGGTAAACAGCACCGGACCGTTCGTACCATCCAGCGTTAATCCTGTTACCACACCTTTCGCATCCCGACGTACTTTCACCTGTTGACCTTCTTTCAGCGTACTGAGCGGCTGACCGTTGCCCTCCACGCGCGCCATCGCAAACACGTCATTAACCGGGAGGTTATTGTCGCGGAACAACTGCGCCAGCGTCTGTCCGGAGGCGATTTGGTAGCTGCGCCAGTCGCCCTGCGAATCGGCTTTTGCCTCCGGCTGGGAGGTGGATTTAGCGGGTTTGTTATCATAAATGTCCGCCTGCATCGGTACCTCTTTTTCAGCCGAGGGGGTAACGGGACGCTCTACCGGATACTGCGGTGTGCTGGACGGCCAGAGGAAGGCCAGCAACAGGATGAATACGGCAATCACAATTCCACGGCGGTGCAACGCCGGCAGCGGGTCCATCCAGCGAATATCGTCTGTAAAATGCCAGAGGCGATACAGCCAGTTTGGCAGGCGAGACGGGACGTCTGAAGTCATATCGGGTTCCTCCGCTCCGGCACCTTGCGGCTGCTTTCGTTGCGGCAGTCGAGCTTGTAACCGGGTTAACATACGCCGTGCGAGCATCCTGCGGCGACGAGGGGCAATCTGGCCCATATTTTCTCTCTTTCTTATTGTGCCACTGATAAGGGGAAACGTGTCACTTATACAGTATGGGCAATGTGGACGCGAAGTGCCTGCCAGCATTGATAAATTTGACCTGCGTATTGTTTCTCTTTCGCCAGCAAAAGTCATCTACGACGCTGCGGATTTTACGCCAGCGGCCTGCGCTGCTATGCTGCCCGTCTTACTATATCCGAGAGTGAAAGGAACGAAGATGACTACCCCTTCTTTCGACAGCGTCGAAGCACAAGCAAGTTACGGTATTGGTTTACAGGTTGGCCAGCAGCTGCTGGAGTCTGGTCTGCAGGGGCTGCAGCCAGAAGCACTGCTCGCGGGCCTGCGCGACGCGCTGGAAGGGAACTCACCCGCGGTGCCTGTTGATGTGGTTCACCGCGCGCTGCGTGAAGTTCATGAGCGTGCTGAAAGCGTGCGTCGTGAGCGCGTGGAAGCGATGGCCGCAGAAGGCCAGGCTTTCCTGCAGCAGCATGCCCAGCGTGAAGGCGTCAGCAGCACCGAGTCAGGTTTACAGTTCAGCGTGATTACCCAGGGCGAAGGCGCGATTCCTTCCCGTCAGGACCGCGTACGTGTGCACTATACCGGCAAACTGATTGACGGCACCGTATTCGACAGCTCCGTTGCCCGTGGCGAACCCGCTGAATTCCCGGTGACTGGCGTGATTGCAGGCTGGATCGAAGCGCTGACGCTGATGCCTGTTGGCTCTAAGTGGGAACTGGTGATCCCGCACGACCTCGCTTACGGTGAGCGCGGTGCCGGTGCTTCCATTCCGCCGTTCAGCACCCTGATTTTTGAAGTTGAACTGCTGGAAATCCTGTAAAGGATAAGGGCGGCACCGTGCCGCCCTTAGTTATTTTACTGTTGTAGATTTACCTTCCAGATAGCAAATCCCGTCTCGTCATTCCCTGTTGCCTTCATCGGATATTGCGCATACTGCTGAATAAAGCGAGTTGCTTTATCGCCAGGCGCGGTCTCAAAGCGAATATCAAGAGGCTGTGCGCTATGTATCGCGGCCAGTCGCCAGTTATGATCGGCCTGCGGACGGACCTCGCCATTCTTTTTGGTTTCTGCACTGATATAAGCCGCCAGTATTGCGCGATTTTCATCCGGCGAGGCAAAAGCAATGTACTTATCGCCTGTTCCGGCAAATTTTCCGCTGTAGGCCCGGTAGTTATTGGTCGCCACCAGGAAGGTCGCTTTAGGATCGACAGGTTTCCCCTGCCAGCGCAGATCTTTAATGCGTGAAGCATCAGGATGGATCAGTTTGCACTCTTCGTCGTAACGGGCCGGTTGTGTCACATCAATTTGATAGCTGACACCGTCGATAACGTCGAAGTTATAGGTGCGAAAATCCCAGTTGATCAACGGCTGCGTCCGGCTGCTGGCAGGATCGATCTGATTAAACTGGCCCGCAGAGCATTCCAGCCACTCTTTCACCTGTTCGCCGCTGACTTTCATTACCACCAGGGTGTTGGGATACAAATAGAGGTCGGCCGCATTACGGAACGTCAGGTTGCCTTTCTCGACCTCCACATAGCTGGCAGGATCGTTCTTGCGCCCGCCGGCTTTAAAGGGGGCCGCCGCTGACAGCACCGGCAGCTTCGCCAGGTCGGGATCGCCCTGAATAAAATGTTCAACATAGGCACGCTGCGCATTATTCACAATCTGTACGGTCGGATCGTCCTGAACCAGTGACAGATAGCTGTACATCACATCAGCCGATTTGCCGATGGGCTGAGCTACAAATGCGCGGGTAGCATGATGATCGTCTTTCAGAACCTTAACCAGTGCGGGATCTTCAGCGGCCAGCGATTTTTTATGGGCGGTGTCATAGATGGGGCGCGCCTGTGCTGTACCGCCAGTGACCTGCCAGCGACCATCACCGTTGTTTAGCACCAGATCTACCACACCCAAATGATCGCCCCACATGCCTGGCATCACCGCAGGAATACCGTTTAGTGTGCCTTTCTCGATATCCGCACCTTTGATCCCGGCAAACTCCTTGCCCGGGAATACGGCATGCGCATGACCAAACATAATGGCATCAATGCCCGCAACCTCGCTGAGGTAGTAGACAGAGTTTTCGGCCATCGCCTGATAGGGTTCGCTGCTCAGGCCCGAGTGGGCTAGGGCGATAACCACATCCGCGCCTTTCGCTCGCATTTCTGGCACGTAGCGGCGTGCGGTTTCAGTGATGTCATCTACCCGAACGTTGTTCTGCAGGTTAGTTTTATCCCACACCATAATCTGCGGGGGAACAAAGCCGATATAGCCTACCTGCAAAGTATGCGTTTTCCCGTCACGATCGGTCACGCGAGTGGGTTTAATCAGATAAGGGGTAAAAAGCGGCTTGCCGCTTTTAAGATCGATGACGTTTGCATTGACATAGGGGAAACGCGCGCCCGCCAGTGCCTTGTGCAGATAGGGCAGGCCGTAGTTGAATTCATGGTTGCCCAGCGTACCCACGCTATAGTCCAGTGTGTTCATGGCTTTATAGACCGGATGAACATCGCCCTGTTTAAGTCCTTTGGCTGCCATATAGTCGCCCAAGGGACTGCCCTGAATAAGGTCGCCATTGTCCACTAATACGCTGTTGGTGACTTCCTGACGTGCTGCATGGATCAGCGACGCCGTGCGCACCAGACCGTATTTTTCTGTGGGCGTATCTTTGTAATAGTCGAAGTCCATCATATTACTGTGCAGATCGGTTGTTTCCAGCACGCGCAAATCCACGGTGGCTCCCTGTACTGCAACTGAAACGCTCAACGCCAGTAACATCATTCCCGCCTTAAACATGCTCTCTCCCAAAGCTAAAAGATCAAGGCTACAAAAATAATGTAAAAGTCTGATGAAAGGGCAGATTAAATCGTGATGGATGTAACGTTTTGAGCCTGCCATCCGTCGCGCTCGGGCCGTCGATCTCATCGCTTAAGCCGAATAAGATCGTTGCTATTTCTGTCTATTGTGTTGATATAGCTGAAAAATGATTCAGAATGTTTGCCTGAAATCAGCGGTAAGCATGAAGCTGCTAGACTGTACTCCAACGGGTATGACAGTTAACGCGTAGCATTCGCATACATGAGGTGAAAAATGTTAGAGCAAATAAGCCAACTGGCGCGTGAAGCAGGCGACGCGATTATGCAGGTCTACAACGGTTCTGTTCCGGCAGAGATTTCCCACAAAGCGGATGATTCTCCTGTCACGGCGGCAGACCTGGCCGCTCATGATGTGATTGTATCGGGCTTAAAGCGGCTGACGCCGGATATCCCGGTCCTGTCAGAAGAAGATCCGCCTGGCTGGGATGTCCGCCAGCACTGGCAGCGCTACTGGCTGGTCGACCCGCTGGATGGCACCAAAGAATTTATCAAACGTAACGGTGAGTTTACCGTGAACATCGCATTGATTGAGCAGGGTAAGCCGGTCATGGGCGTGGTTTACGCGCCCGCACTGGGCGTGATGTATTCCGCCGCAGAGGGCAAGGCCTGGAAAGAAGAGAACGGAGAGCGACAGCAAATTCATGTGCTTGATGCGCGTCCGCCGTTAGTGGTGGTGAGTCGTTCACATAATGACGATGAAGAGATGCAGGAATACCTGAAGCAACTGGGTGAACACCAGACGGTTGCGACCGGTTCTTCCTTGAAGTTTTGCCTGGTGGCTGAAGGGAAAGCCCAACTCTATCCGCGTTTTGGGCCAACCAACATCTGGGATACCGGTGCAGGCCATGCCGTAGCCGCTGCTGCGGGTGCGCACGTACATGACTGGCAGGGAAGAACGCTGGACTACGCGCCGCGTGAGTCTTTCCTTAACCCGGGCTTTCGCGTTTCACTGTTTTGATGCAGTGCGGGAGGCATCAGCCTCCCGCCTTCATCTTTATCTACTCTTGCAACAGCGACCTTAATAAGGTCATCACCTGCTCAACCTCCTGCTGAGACAGGGCACCATCTTTAACGTATTTAACCTGGCCTGTTTTATCCAACACCACAATAGCCGAGCCGCCCTGCTGCAATTGCCAGGCGTGCTGCACGTTACCCTGGCTGTCGACAATAAACTGCGACCACGGATACTGCTGCTTATTACTGTGAATACTGCTGCGGACAAACATGCTGGTGCCGGGAATAGCATCATCGGTGTTAACAATCGTGGTGGTCTGATAGCGATCGTGAGGCAACCTGGCTGCCTTAATTGCTTCAACCAACGCAGCGTTCATCTCTTTCGCTGATGAGCGTCCGGCAATATGTTGTACCACCCGCACTTTTCCACTTAGCTGGGCGCTGTTCCAGTTTTTATAACTGAATTTTTCCTGCTGTAAAATCAGCTCGCCTTTATCATTAACGCCTACCGCCGGCACACGTTTTCCCAGCTCAATATCGTGAGCCAGCGCGCTGACGGGAATCAGCAGTGATAAAGCCAGTGCTGCCAGAGTTACACGCATCATCATCCTCTCCAGTGATCAGACCAGTTAGTCATTCAACTGTAATAGTAAGCAGGGATGATGCGCCTGTCTCAAAAAGCTGTCAGCTTTGTTATCAACTACACAATTCCGTAACGAATGAAGGTTTATACTGAATAGTGAAAAGTAAATAACAGAGTATTCTGTAATGTTCTGTCAGAACGGTAAAAAAACTTATTTCTTATCGTGCGAAGTAAACAGAGTGTTCTATAGTTTATCTCGAATTCGCGCTTCATGGACCCGTACCGAATTTGGCAACGGTGAAGCGTGCTTAAAAATGAAGGAGTTAATCAGTATGAAAATCTTCCAGCGCTATAATCCACTACAGATAGCAAAATATGTTAAGACGCTGTTTAAAGGAAGGTTATACATCAAGGATGTTGGCGCATTCGAGTTTGATAAAGGTAAAGTCCTGATCCCACGGGTCAAAGACAAACAGCACCTGAGCGTGATGTCAGAAATTAACCGCCAGGTCGTTCGTCTCAAGCTAGAGTTCAACTAAAAAACAGGGCGCCGATGGCGCCCTTAGTCTTTCTATTCTTCGGTTTTTGCCACATTCAGCATTGGCGGTCGTTCATCAATCCGCGTTACCAGCAGCTGGTCAATTCGGTAGCTGTCGATATCCACCACTTCAAACTTGTAGCCAGCAAACTTCACAAAGTCCGTCCGTTTCGGGATCTTGCGCAGCATATACATCATAAAGCCGCCAATCGTTTCGTAGTTACCCGACTGCGGAAAATCATCGATATCCAGCACGCGCATAACATCATCAATTGGCGTCCCGCCTTCCACCAGCCAGGAATTCTCGTCACGCGCGACAATCTGCTCTTCCATGCCCTGGCCTACCAGGTCGCCCATCAGCGTCGTCATGACATCGTTAAGTGTGATGATGCCGACCACCAGCGCATACTCGTTCATGATGACCGCGAAGTCATCGCCTGCCGTTTTAAAGCTTTCCAGCGCTTCAGACAACGTCAGGGTATCCGGTACGATAAGCGCCGAGCGGATTTGAACGCCGCTGTTCAGCGCCATGCTCTGATTACCCAGCACGCGCAGCAATAATTCTTTGGAGTCAACGTAGCCGACAATGTGGTCAATATCGCCATTACAGACCAGGAATTTGGAGTGAGGATGTTGAGCGATTTTGGTTTTCAGGCTGACTTCATCTTCATGCAGATCGAACCAGACGATGTTTTCACGTGAGGTCATGGATGAAGGTACGGTGCGGGATTCCAGTTCGAATACGTTTTCGATCAGCTCATGTTCCTGTTTGCGCAGTACACCAGCCAGCGCGCCTGCTTCCACAACCGCATAGATATCATCTGAGGTGATATCGTCTTTGCGCACCATCGGCAGTTTAAAGACGCGAAAGAACACGTTGGCCAGACCGTTAAACAACCACACCAGCGGGCGCATCACCAGCAAACAGAAGCGCATGGGATTGATAATCCGCAGAGCAATGGTTTCGGGCGCGATCATGCCGACCCGTTTCGGCGTTAAGTCGGCAAACAGAATAAACAGGCTGGTTACGATGGTGAACGAGCAGATAAAGCTGAGTTGTTCGGCAAGGTCATGTGACACAAAACGGTTGAACAGGCTGGAAAAGGCCGGCGAAAACGCTGCATCACCCACGATACCACCGAGGATAGCCACGGCATTCAGACCGATTTGCACCACGGTGAAGAACATGCCAGGGGTTTCCTGCATTTTCAAAACGCGCTGGGCGTTGATGTTGCCCTGGTCAGCAAGAAGTTTCAGCTTAATCTTGCGGGCGGCGGCCAACGAGATTTCCGACAGAGAGAAAAAAGCACTGATTACAATCAGTAGCAGAATGACAAGTAGGCTATCAAGCATATGAGATCCAAAGAGTTATTCACTTGTCATTTTTGGCCTGGGCAGCGTGCGATTTATGCGCTCATTCCCTGTAGTGGCGACTTAAGGGGAGCTATCCGTGCCAAAAATGTCTGCGCCCATTCAACAATATCAGTGAGGTGCAGGGGCAGAAATGAAGACAGGCGGGATGCCTGCGGTGGGTGATTATAGCAGCAGCGACGATGCCGCCGCCAGAGGGCAAACGATGGCTCTCTGCGTGAGTATTTATTGTCTTGTCCTCCCCCGCGTCGATAAGCAGGCAAACCGCGAAGCGCCCAGGACGTTACAACGCCGTTGTAACCTAAGTGGGTTTTGCCGACAATAATGCTCAATTTGGCTTAGATCTCGTTGTACACTGCCAGTTGGCAAAAAGTGCGGCTATGATGAGTGAGTTGCCGTCGCGATTGTATCGGTAACGAGGATTAACACGCGCCCTGTGGAATGGGGCAGGCATGACAGACAGGAGTACAAGTGCCACGATTTTATGTTTATTGCATGACGGGTTTGCTGCTCGTCGCGCCCGCCTTTGGGGCGGCACCGGTTCGACTACAGCTGGAAGGGCTAACCGGAGAACTGCAAAAAAACGTCAGGGCACGCCTGTCGACCATTAGCAGCGACGAAGTCACCAACGACGGCCGCTTTCGCTCTCGCGTCTCTTCGGCGATCAAAGAGGGACTGCGCGCGCTTGGCTATTATGAGCCGGATATCGACTTCGAATCGCGCCCCGCGCCTCCTCAGGGCGGCCGTCCGGTGTTAATCGCCCGTGTTACGCCCGGTCAGCCGATAAAAATTGCGGGCAGTACGATTGTCGTCACCGGTCAGGCGAAAAACGATGCGGATTATAAAAACTGGATTGCACAGGGACGGCCCAAAGTCGGGACGGTGCTTAACCACGGCCAGTACGATAAATTCAAAAGCGGCTTTACCAACCTTGCCCTGCGTAACGGCTATTTCGATGGTGAGTTTGAAAAAAGCCAGTTAGGTGTGTCTGTTGACCGCCATGAAGCCTTTTGGGATCTGGACTACAACAGCGGTCCGCGTTATCGCTTTGGCGATGTCACCTTTGAAGGCTCGCAGATCCGCGAAGCCTATTTGCAAAATTTAGTGCCCTTCAAAGAGGGGGATTACTACAGTTCCCGCGATCTGGCTGAACTTAACCGCCGTCTTTCCGCGACCGGCTGGTTCCAGTCAGTGGTGGTTGCGCCCGAGTTTAAGCAGGGCCGTAAAACCAAAGTTCTGCCCTTAAATGCCGTGGTGTCACCCCGCGCTAAAAATACCATTGAAGCCGGTGTCGGTTATTCGACGGATGTTGGACCGCGTCTGAAAGGAACGTGGAGAAAACCCTGGGTTAACGATCGGGGCCACAGTATGGCCGCCAGTGCCTATGTTTCCGCCCCCGAGCAACAGGTCGATCTCAGTTACAAAGTCCCGTTGCTGAAAAGCCCACTGGAGCAGTACTACACCTTTTCCGGCGGCCTGAAACGCACCGATCTTAACGACACCAAAGCAGATACCAGTACGCTGGCGGTATCGCGCAACTGGGACAGCAGCAGCGGCTGGCAAAGAGCCCTTAACCTGCGCTGGAGCCTGGATCACTTTACGCAGGGTAACGTCACCAATACCACGATGCTGCTCTATCCCGGCGTCAGTCTGAACCGCACCCGTTCACGCGGCGGCTTAATGCCAACCTGGGGCGATTCGCAGCGTTATTCCGCAGATGTGTCCGATACCACATGGGGTTCGGATGTCGATTTCTTAATCCTGCAGGCGCAAAACGTCTGGATTCGCACGCTGGGTGAAAAGAACCGTTTTATCGCCCGCGGTACGGTGGGCTGGATTGAAACTAACGACTTTGACAAAGTGCCGCCGGATCTGCGCTTTTTCGCCGGTGGTGACCGCAGTATTCGCGGTTATAAATATAAAAACGTTTCTCCACGTGACAGTGACGGCAAGCTGACCGGCGCATCCAAAATGGTTACCGGCTCGCTGGAATATCAGTACAACGTCAGCGGCAAATGGTGGGGCGCGGTGTTTGTCGACTCAGGCGAGGCGGTCAATGACATTAAGCAAAGCAATGTAAAAACCGGCGCAGGTATTGGGGTGCGCTGGTCATCACCGGTGGGGCCCATTAAGTTTGATATTGCCCGCCCCATTGGGGATAGCGAGGAGCATGGTGTGCAATTTTACGTAGGGTTGGGGCCAGAACTATGAAGCGCTGGAAAAAGGTCCTGATTGGCTTTCTGATTTTTTTGGTCTTGCTGTTTGCGGGTTTGGCATTTTTAATTGGTACGACGCCGGGATTACATCTGGTGTTAAACGGCGCGTCGCGCTGGGTGCCGGGCTTGTCGATCAACAAAGTGGACGGCGGCTGGCGTAATCTTACCCTTAGTGGATTGCGCTATGAGATGCCTGGCGTCAGCGTTAATGCGGGCACTATCCATCTTGCTGTGGATCTCAACTGCCTGCTGCACTCGTCGGTCTGTGTTAATGATCTGACGCTGAAAGATATCAGCGTGGTGGTCGACAGCAAAAAGATGACGCCATCGACGGCACCTCCGGAAGAAGAGAGCGGCACCAGCAATCTCAGCACGCCTTATCCGATCAGCCTGCGTCATGTGGGCTTGCACAACATCAGCGTGAAAGTCGATGAGAGCGCTATTTCGCTGGCGGATTTTACGACCGGCTTGCAGTGGCAGGATCGTGCCCTGACGCTGAATCCCACCCATATCCAAAGTTTGCTGATCGCGCTGCCTAAAGCGGCGCAGGTGGCTAAAGAGCAGGTGGTGCAACCCAAAGTACAACAGCCTCAGCCGGATGAGAAGCCGCTGGGCGAAACCTTGCAGGCGCTGTTTGCAAAACCGCTGTTGCCCGCGCTGCCCGACTTTCAGCTACCGCTGGATATTGACGTACAGGAAATTCTGGGCGAGCAGCTACGCATCACCGGTGATACTGATATCTCGGTTAGTCGACTGCGGGTGAAGGCGAAAACGCTGGACCGCCATATGCAGCTGCAAACGCTGGAGGTTGACTCAAATCTGGGCAAGCTGAACGGCGGTGGTCAGGCTACGCTGGCTGACAACTGGCCCGTTGATTTTGCCCTGAACGGTGAGGTGAACGTTAACCCTGTCAAAGGGGAAAAACTCAGTTTGACCTTAAAGGGGGCGATGCGTGACGAGTTGAAACTGGCGCTGAACCTTTCCGGCCCGGTACGCGCACAGCTTGATGCCAGCGCTCAACCCGCCGTGGCTGGTCTACCGCTGGCGTTAAACCTGACCAGTCCGCAGTTGCGCTGGCCGCTGACCGGGGCGATTCAGTATCAGGCCGATAACCTTAACTATCAGTTCAAAGGCAAGGCGACAGACTATGTCATGTCTCTCCGCACCTCGGTCAAAGGGGAATCGGTGCCGCCTGCTACGGTCGCGCTGGATGGCAAAGGCAACGTGCAACAGTTCAGTCTGGATAAGCTGCGTGTGGCGGCGTTGCAGGGCAACATCGACCTCACCGCGCTGGTGGACTGGAGCAAAGCCATCAGCTGGCGCAGTGAGTTGACGCTGGACGGCATCAATACCGCGCGCCAGTATCCTGACTGGCCGGCTAAGCTGGACGGTAAGATCACCACCCGTGGCAGCCTGTATGGTGGCAGCTGGCAGGTGAGCGTACCGCAGCTGATGCTAAAAGGTAACGTTAAACAGAACGCGGTAAGCGCTGACGGCACCTTGCGGGGCAACAGCTACAACCAGTGGGATATCCCCGGCATCAAGATAGCGCTGGGACGTAATCATCTGGATGTAAAAGGCAGCCTGGCCGATACACTCAACCTGGATGCCAGCGTTGATGCTCCGCATCTCGATAATGCGCTGCCGGGGCTGGGCGGGGTGGTTAAAGGGGATATCAAGGCACGGGGTACGCTGAAAGCGCCACAACTGCTGGCCGATCTTACCGCCACCGGTTTACGCTGGCAGCAACTGCTTGTCCGCCGCATCACCCTGAAGAGTGATGTGCGCTCCAGCGATCAAATCGCCGGTAAGCTGCAGTTGCGGGTTGAGCAGTTGACGCAGGATGCACTTAATATCAGCCTGCTGACGCTCAATGCCGATGGCGATGAAAAGCAGCACCAGCTCAAACTCAACGTGCAGGGCAAGCCGGTGTCAGGCCAGCTCGCGCTGACAGGCAGCTTCGACCGTCAGACCGAGCAGTGGAAGGGCAATCTGAACAATACGCGTTTTGATACGCCGGTGGGGGAATGGCGACTGACGCGCGCCATGGCGATCAACTATGTCAATCAGAAACAGACCGCCACCATTGGCCCGCACTGCTGGCAAAACCCCAATGCGCAACTCTGTGTGCCTGAACCCATAGAAGCCGGGCCAGATGGCCATGCTCATGTGGTGTTAAACCGTTTTGACCTTGCGATGTTAAAACCTTTCCTCACTAACCAGACACAGCTGAGCGGCGTGTTTAGCGGGGATGCCCGAGTAAACTGGACGGCGGACGGCAAACTGCCGACCGGCAGCCTGGCGCTGAAGGGCAACGGCGTTAAAGTCGCGCAGGATGTGCAGGGCAATACGCTGCCTGTCGCCTTTAACACGCTCAATATCAATGCCGCACTGCGCGATGGACGGGCGCAGCTCGACTGGCTGATTCGTATCGTCAACAACGGTCAACTGGATGGCAATGTGCAGATCACCGATCCGCAACAGCGCCGTACGCTGGGCGGTAATGTGAATATCCGCAATATCTCCCTGGCGATAATCAATCCGGCGTTGATGCAGGGCGAAAGCATTAAAGGCAACCTGAACAGTAACCTACGCCTCGGCGGAACGGCACAGCAGCCCCAGGTCTTTGGTCAACTCGGCCTGAAAGATGTGAATGTGAAAGGCAACTTCATGCCGGTGGATTTAACCCGCGCCAGCCTCAATATGGTGTTTAACGGCATGAGCTCAACCCTGAATGGTCTGCTGCAGACCGCGCAGGGCAATATCAACCTCACGGGTGATGCGGACTGGAGCCAACTGGACAACTGGCGTGCACGTGTCGCTGCCAAAGGAAGTCGGGTACGGGTTACGGTGCCGCCAATGGTGCGGATGGATGTCTCGCCGGATGTGGTCTTTGAAGCCACGCCAGCCGCCTTTAACCTTGACGGCCGGGTGGATATTCCCTGGGCACGCATTACGGTACAAGAGGTGCCAGAGAGCGCGGTGGGCGTTTCCTCTGACGAGGTCATGCTGGATAAAAACCTTAAACCGATTGAGCCTCAAACCGCTTCAATACCGATTAACAGTAACCTGATTATCCATGTCGGCAACGACGTGCGCCTGTCCGCATTTGGCCTGAAAGCGCGACTGAATGGCGACCTGAAAATGGTACAGGATAAATCAGGTCTTGGACTGAACGGACAGATCAACATTCCTTCCGGCCGTTTCCATGCCTATGGCCAGGATTTGATCGTACGCAAAGGTGAACTGCAATTCGCCGGGCCACCGGATCAGCCTTACATCAATCTGGAGGCGATTCGTAATCCGGATGCGACAGAGGACAGCGTGACGGCAGGCCTGCGCGTTACCGGACTGGCGGACGAGCCGAAAGTTGAAGTGTTCTCGGACCCGGCAATGTCACAGCAGGAAGCCCTTTCTTACCTGTTACGGGGTCAGGGACTGAAGAGTGACGGTGACGGTAATGCACTAACTTCGGCGTTAGTGGGGTTAGGGGTTGCACAAAGTGGTCAGGTTGTGGGTAAAATCGGCGAGACATTCGGCGTCAGTAACCTTGCTCTTGATACCACCGGCGTTGGCGACAGTCAGCAGGTGCAGGTCAGTGGCTATGTACTGCCGGGTCTACAAGTAAAATACGGAGTGGGCATCTTTGATTCACTGGCAACGTTAACCTTACGTTACCGCCTGATGCCTAAACTCTATTTGGAAGCCGTGTCCGGTGTGGATCAGGCTCTTGATTTGCTTTATCAGTTTGAGTTTTAGCAATGCGAATAATTGTCTATGGCAGTTTACGGCGCAAACAGGGAAACAGTCACTGGATGACACACGCGCAATGGTTGGGTGACCATCAGATTGAGGGCTATGAACTCTACAGTCTTGGTCACTATCCCGGCGTGGTTAATGGCGAAGGAAAGGTATATTGCGAAGTATACCGGATTGATGCCTCCATCCTCGCCGAGTTAGATGCGCTTCGTACTAAAGGTGGAGAATACAAACGTCATCTGATTCAGACGCCGTTCGGTAGCGCATGGCTTTATGTCTATCAACGTTCAGTCTCAGGACGCCAGCGTATTATGAGTGGTGACTGGCTGAAGCGTGATGAGGAGTCGAAAGCCTGAATAAAAACACCGTCCAGTTGGACGGTGTTTTTATCTGTTCAGCTGAGATGAATCACGCAGCCAGGATACAGAATTACTTCTTAGCCGCACGCTCGAAAGAAGAGATGATTTCGGCTTTTGCCGCTTCAGCGTTATCCCAGCCGTCAACCTTAACCCATTTGCCTTTTTCCAGATCTTTGTAGTGCTCAAAGAAGTGGGTGATCTGCGCACGCAGCAGTTCTGGCAGGTCGTTCACATCTTTAATGTGATCGTACTCTTTGGTGAGCTTGGTGTGCGGAACGGCAACCAGTTTGGCATCTTCACCTGACTCGTCGGTCATTTTCAACACGCCAACTGGGCGGCAACGGATGACTGAGCCTGGCTCCAGTGGGTACTGGGTTGGTACCAGCACGTCGACCGGATCACCATCCAGCGACAGGGTATGGTTGATGTAACCATAGTTGCACGGATAGAACATCGCAGTGGACATGAAGCGATCCACAAACAGGGCACCAGACTCTTTATCAACTTCATATTTGATCGGATCGGCATTGGCCGGGATCTCAATAATTACGTAGATATCTTCTGGCAGGTCTTTACCTGCTGGCACCTGGTTCAAACTCATCGGGTATTCCTTTAGTCGTCGTATGTTGAGTGTCGGTTATTATAGCCAACTGACTGTGAAAGTCCGCCCCCTTTTTGGCGTTTCAGAATGCTCCTCAACGCTATTTGGCGGTGATAAACAAGGAAACAATGCCCGCAGCAATCAGTGGCCCTACCGGGACGCCACGGAAAAACGCCACACCAATCACCGTCCCCATTAACAATCCGCCAATAACGGAAGGCTGTACGCTCATAAAACTCACGCCACGTCCGCCCAGCCAGGCGACAAAAATGCCTACCAGAATCGCCACAATCGACTGCCAGCTGGCAAAGGACTTCAGCAGTGATGACGCAGGCAGCGAACCGCTCGCCAGCGGTGCCATGACTGCCACCGTAAGAATGATAATGCCTAACGTAATGCCCTGTTTTTCCACGTAAGGAAAGAACTGCGCCAGCGGAGTCAGTTTAATGGCCAGCAGAATCAATATAGAAAGGGTTACGGCGGTGTTGTGAACAAAGTAACTCAGCACGGCAAGGCCGATTAAAATAAGCGTGGAGGCATAAGCAGCCATGATTTTTTCCTGCAGGTAAATGAAAACGTCGGCGAATAGCCAGTAACGAACTGACATTAATCAACAATCGTCGGGGTTAGCGCAACTGCCTTTGTTTAAAGATTGCAGCATCAGCGTTTGATCGCGCACCAGCGCAATGCCCTGTGTGCCGAGCGCAACGGACCCCAGTGTGCCCTGGGTGCTGAGCTGGCTGCGGCTGGCGGCCAGCCAGGCATCACGGTAGCTGAGCCAGGCCCGCTGTGCCGCACGCAATTTATCCTTAGGTTCACCGCTTAATTTTTTCATCAGTAAACCGTACTGGGTGTTCATTTCCTTATCCCAGCCTTTCATGGCGCTGTCATTACACTGCACCATTGCAAGCGTGGTGCTGGCTTTATTAAGGCACTGATTTAGCTGAAGATCGATATCGGACTGCTGCG
Organism: Pantoea sp. OXWO6B1; assembly: GCF_001641135.1. NCBI lineage: Bacteria > Pseudomonadati > Pseudomonadota > Gammaproteobacteria > Enterobacterales > Erwiniaceae > Pantoea > Pantoea sp. OXWO6B1. Next base: position 115,232 of record NZ_LWLR01000001.1, on the reverse strand, counting down.
CGAATGCGCCTCCGCAGTTAACCACCAGCGCCAGTATTAACCCTCTCTTCATGCTTTTCCTCTTTGGCTTACCCACATAACCGGTCAGTTTCATTAACAGGTTAACGGTAATAGAGATGTTAATCATCTATTGACGTTAAAGTTTAGCCAGGTCATTGCCGATACTTTTTCCGTTTAAGGGTTGTCGAAATTATTTCGCCTTTTACTACTCATACGGAAACGATCAAGATGAAACAGTTATCACTGCGCACGGGGTTGCTGGCGTTGCTGGCGTTCATGACACTGCTGCTGTTGGCGGTGAGTGTGATGGGCATTGTGGCAATTAATAAGGGGAATCGTTCGCTGGATGTGGTTAACCGCATTCAGGGGATTGAGTTAAACAGCTTGTATCAAAGTAATGCCGATTTAATGCGCGCACGTGCCAGTGCTGCGCTGGCAGTGCGTAAAATTGAGATTGGTTTACTGGATGAGGGAGCAAGCATCACCAAAACCGCGCAGGCGGATGTGGTGGCATCTCAACAGAATCTTAAGCGTTTTGTTGATGCCGGTACGGTGACTGCCGAAGGGAAGATTATGGCCGATGCGATTGCATCAAGCTATAAGGACTACCTTGATCAGGGCATCCTGCCGATGATGAAGGCGCTGGATAAACAGTATAACGATGAATACTACCAGTTGCTGGAAGGCAAACTGGAGCCGCTGTCAGTGAAATACAGCAATGCGGTAGAAACCTTCGGTAAAAAAGCCGATGAAATTACGCATGCGCAGTTGGCTGAAGCCCAGCGTAACGAAATCATGATGAAGGTGCTGATTGCCATCGCCGTGCTGCTGTCACTGCTGCTTCTGGTGCTGGCCTGGGTACTGTTACGCCGTATGCTGCTGACGCCGTTAAACAACGCGATTACTCACCTGGAGCAGATTGCGGCGGGCGATTTGTCTCAGGTCTTACCGCTGGCGGGCAATAATGAACTAGGCCGACTGAATAATGCGCTGGCAGGCATGCAGCACGCACTGCGTGAATCGGTTAATCAGGTCCGTGAAGCCGGCCTGAAGATCGATATCGGCAGCCGTGAACTGGCGGCAGGCAACGTGCATCTTTCTCAACGTACGGAAGAGTCCGCTGCATCGCTGGAGCAAACGGCTGCCAGCATGGAGCAGTTGACGGCCACCGTCCGTCTCAACGCCAGCAACGCCCAACAGGCACATCAGCTGGCTAACGCCGTGTCTGAAAGTGCCGATCGCGGTGCGGAAGTGGTGAATTACGTGATGGAAAAAATGCATGAAATCACCGACAGCGCTAACCGCATCGGCGATATCCTGAGCGTGATTGACGGCATTGCTTTCCAGACCAACATCCTTGCCCTGAACGCGGCGGTTGAAGCGGCACGCGCCGGAGAACAGGGGCGCGGTTTTGCCGTCGTCGCCAACGAAGTCCGTACGCTGGCGCAGCGCAGTGCCAGTGCGGCCAAAGAGATTCGTACGCTGATCAGCGACTCACAAACGCGGGTCAAAGAGGGCAGTGAAATGGCGACGCGCGCGGGCGAAACGATGGATGAGATCGCCGGTGAAGTCATGCGGGTTACGGCGCTGATGAAAGAGATTTCCATGGCCTCAGAAGAACAGAGTCGTGGTATCGATCAGGTCAATCTTGCAGTGACGCAAATGGATGAAGCAGCGCAGCAGAACGCGGCGCTGGTGGAACAGGCAACCGCCGCGACCCATTCACTGGAGTCGCAGTCAGAGCAGTTACAGGCTGCGATGGCACAATTCAGGCTACAGCAGTCGTAAACCAAAAAGGGCGCGAATATCGCGCCCTTCGTTTTTAGCCCTGACGGCAATCGGGGAACTCACCCAGGAAACGCTCCACGTCCTCTACCATGGCGGTGTTGCCACAGTAGAACGGACAACGCTGGTGCAATGTGACCGGTGGAATATCCAGAATACGGTTTTGACCATCGCTGGCTTTACCGCCAGCCTGCTCAGCCAGGAATGCCATTGGGTTGCACTCATACAGCAGGCGCAGTTTACCCTTAGGATGGCTGGCAGTGCTTGGATAGAGATAGATGCCGCCCTTCAGCAGGTTGCGGTGAAAATCCGCCACCAGAGAACCGATATAACGTGAGGTGTAAGGACGATGAGTCGCCACGTCCTCTTCCTGACAGAATTTCAGGTATTTTTTCACGCCCTGCGGGAAACGAATGTAGTTACCTTCGTTAATGGAGTAGGTGTAACCCACGTCCGGATAGGTCATACGTTCATGGCTCAGGCAGAACACACCCAAAGACGGATCGTAAGTAAACGCATGTACGCCACAACCGGTGGTGTACACCATCATGGTGGATGAGCCGTAAACCACGTAACCGGCGGCAACCTGCTTATTGCCCGGCTGCATAAAGTCGGCTTCGACAACCGGCGTACCCGGTTCGCTAACGCGACGATAGATAGAGAAAATGGTGCCGACGGAGACGTTAACATCGATGTTCGACGACCCATCAAGCGGGTCCATCAAGACGACGTATTTACCGTTTTCTTCGCCTTCAAAGATCACAAACTCATCTTCTTCTTCAGAGGCGATACCGGCAACGATGCCACGTGCTTTCAGTGCTGCTTTGAGTTTTTCATTGGCGAACAGATCCAGTTTCATCTGCTGCTCACCCTGAATATTCTCAACGCCGCTGGCACCAAGAATATCGACCAGACCGGCTTTGTTAATATCACGGTGAATAATTTTAGCGCCCAGCTTAATGGCTGAGATAAGTGCCGTCAGTTCACCTGTGGCGTGCGGAAAGTCGTGTTGCTTCTCGACGATAAATTCGCCCAACGTTTTCATAACACATTCCCTGAATCATCGATGGAGTGGCAGCGGCATACTTAACTGCCCGTGGATGCGTACGCAGTTTAGCCGATTGAACTTTAAAAACCATAGTCCTAATCCGTTTCTTCCGTGTGCAAGCAAGGTTACACTGTGCGCCGAACTTTTGAGTTATGGACTTCGTTATGCGCATTCACATCCTTGGGATATGTGGCACTTTTATGGGCGGACTGGCCATGCTGGCCCGCTCGCTTGGCCATCAGGTGACAGGCTCAGATGCCAACGTCTATCCACCGATGAGCACCTTACTTGAGCAGCAAGGTATAGCATTAACAGAGGGTTACGACGCAAGTCAGCTTGATCCTGTACCGGACCTGGTCATTATCGGCAACGCCATGACGCGCGGGAATCCCTGTGTGGAAGCGGTGCTGGAACGTAATATTCCTTACCTCTCAGGCCCACAGTGGCTGCACGATTTTGTGCTGCGCGACCGTTGGGTGCTGGCCGTGGCGGGTACCCACGGTAAAACCACCACGGCAGGCATGGCAGCGTGGATTCTTGAGGCCTGTGGCCTGGAACCTGGCTTTATTATTGGTGGTGTGCCCGGCAACTTCGATGTTTCTGCAAAATTAGGAAAAAGCCCATTCTTTGTAATTGAGGCGGATGAATACGACTGCGCGTTTTTTGATAAGCGTTCCAAATTCGTCCATTACTGCCCCCGCACGCTGATCCTGAATAACCTGGAATTCGATCATGCCGATATTTTTGACGATCTGCGGGCGATCCAGAAACAGTTCCATCATCTGGTGCGCATTGTACCAGGCCAGGGCAAGATCCTGCTGCCAGAGCACGATCCTAATCTGAAACAGGTGATGGCAATGGGCTGCTGGAGTGAACAGGAACACGTCGGCGATGGCGGTCACTGGCAGGCGAAAAAACTGACCCCGGATGCATCACGCTGGGAAGTTCTGCTTGATGGCGAGAACGTTGGCGAAGTGAACTGGGCGCTGGTGGGCGAGCACAACATGCACAATGGCCTGATGGCCATTGCGGCAGCGCGCCACGTCGGCGTGAAGCCGGAAGACGCCAGCCAGGCGCTGGGCAGCTTTATCAATGCCCGTCGTCGCCTTGAACTGCGCGGTGAGGTAAACGGCATCAAAATTTATGATGACTTTGCCCACCATCCTACCGCGATTCTTGCCACGCTCAGCGCACTGCGCAGTAAAGTGGGCGGAACCGCGCGTATTCTGGCGGTACTGGAACCACGTTCAAACACCATGAAAATGGGCGTGAATAAAAACGAGCTTGCGCCATCACTGGCACGCGCCGACGAAGTGTTCCTGTTCCAGCCGGGACATATTCCGTGGCAGGTGGCGGATGTTGCAGATGCCTGCATGCAGCCTGCTCACTGTAGCGCGGATATTGATACGCTGGTTGAGATGATCGCAAAAACGGCTCAGCCGGGGGATTCTGTGCTGGTCATGAGCAACGGGGGCTTTGGTGGGATTCATCAAAAGCTGCTGGATCGTCTGGATCGCTAATCGGTAGCGGATCATTTCCTCTCCCTCTGATGGGAGAAGAAAACCCTGCGGCTGGGCGTTGCTCAGCCGCAAATACCAGGAAAGGTCAGACGGTTTCTGCTAACTCACGCAGGTACTGAAAAATCTGACGGGCGGATTTCGGCGGCTTGTTGCCCGCTTTTTCCTTCTGCGCATTACGAATCATACTACGTAGCTGCTGGCGGTCCGCCTGCGGATAAAGGGCAATCACGTCTGTCATCGCCTCATCACCTTCATCAATCAGGCGATCGCGCAGCATTTCCAGTTTGTGAAACAGGGCGACCTGCTGATTATGGCGGTTCTTGAGTTTGTCGAGCGCAATGCGGATTGGCTCAACATCTATACTGCGCAACAGCTTACCGATGAGCTGTAACTGACGGCGGCGGCCTTCTTTCTTAATGCGCTGTGCCAGTTCAATCTCGTTACGTAAACGCTCATCCAGCGGGATTTTATCCAGCGAGTTTTTACCCAGGTCGACCAGTTCGGCACCCAGGCGTTTTAGCTCTTCCGCATCGCGTTTTATTTCGCTCTTACTAACCCAAATAATCTCTTCTTCGTCTTCTTCGTGATTATCGGGTACATCGTCGAGCCACTCATCAGGCTGCTTTGTCATATCTGGCTCCAAAAAAAAGAGGCTAATCCTACCAGTTTATCGGGTGACTGCGAAATTGTTCTCTGACTCTGATAGACTCAAATTATTCAACCATAAGATTAGACGGCAGGTCGATGAACGTATCAACTCAAGTTGCAGAACAGCGAAAAGCACTGGAACAGGCAATTGCACAGGCGCTTGAACTGGCAAAAGCAAGTACAGATGGCGCGGAAGTCGCGGTGAGCAAGACCACCGGTATCGGTGTGAGCACCCGCTACGGCGAAGTAGAAAACGTCGAATTCAACAGTGACGGCGCACTGGGCATCACCGTTTATCATCAAAACCGCAAAGGCAGTGCTTCATCGACCGATCTTAGCCCGGATGCGATTAAACGGACCGTGCAGGCGGCGATTGATATCGCACGTTACACGTCACCCGATCCCTTTGCCGGACCGGCGGATGCCGAGTTGCTGGCCTATCAGGCTCCGGATCTTGACCTCTATCATCCGTGGGAGATCGATGCCGATTATGCCATCAAACTGGCGGCGCAGGCAGAGCAGGCGGCGTTGCAGGCAGACAAGCGCATCACCAATACCGAAGGCGGCAGCTTTAACAGTCACGTCGGTATCAAAGTGTTCGGCAACAGCCATGGCATGTTACAGAGCTACTGCTCCAGCCGCCATTCGCTGTCCAGCTGCGTGATTGCTGAGCAGAACGGCAATATGGAGCGTGACTACGCTTACACCATTGGGCGTGCCATCGAAGATTTAAAAAGCCCTGACTGGGTTGGTGCGGAATGCGCGCGTCGGACGCTGTCGCGCCTTGCGCCACGTAAGCTCGACACCATGAAAGCGCCTGTGATCTTTGCACCCGAAGTGGCGACCGGCCTGTTTGGGCATCTGGTCGGTGCCATCAGCGGCAGCAGCGTTTATCGCAAATCCACCTTTTTGCTGGATGCCATGGGCAAACAGATTCTGCCGGAATGGCTTACCATCCAGGAGCAGCCGCACCTGTTAAAAGGATTAGCATCGACGCCGTTTGACAGCGAAGGCGTGCGTACTGAGGCTCGCGACATCATCAAAGATGGCGTGCTGCAGACCTGGTTGATGACCAGCTATTCAGCGCGCAAGCTGGGCTTAACCAGCACCGGCCACGCGGGCGGTATTCACAACTGGCGCATCGCCGGTCAGGGACACAGCTTCAACGATCTGCTGAAGCAGATGGGAACCGGCCTGGTGGTGACCGAGTTGATGGGACAGGGCGTCAGCGCGATCACCGGTGACTATTCACGCGGCGCGGCGGGCTTCTGGGTTGAAAACGGTGAAATCCAGTATCCGGTAAGCGAAATTACCATTGCTGGCAACTTAGGCGACATGTGGCGAAACATCGTCACCGTGGGCGATGACATCGAAACCCGCAGCAATATTCAGTGCGGCTCGGTCTTACTCCCCGAAATGTATATTGCCGGACAGTAAAATCTCTTTTAAGTTGTTTATGCGATAGCAAGCGGAGGGCATCGACCCTCCGTTTTTTTATAAAAAGCATTCCCACAATAAAAAGGAAGCTGAGCATGCGTAAAGAGCTTATGTCGTTGTTCGCTGTAGCCGTCTTATCCGTTAGCGTTACCGCCGGTGCTGCCTCTCTTGAGCACGATATGAAAGATATGTCGGGTATCTACAAGTCACTGGACGGGGCGAAAAGCGCCGATCAGCTGCACAAAATGTTGAGTGATTTGCGTGCCAAAGCCGAGGATGCCAAAAAAGGCACCCCGGATAAACTGGAAGGCAAAGCACCTGACAGCCCGGAAATGAAAGACTTCCATAAAGGCATGGATGACCTGATTGCCCAGATTGATAAAGCCGATGCACTGGCGAAGCAGGGCAAGCTGGATGAAGCCAAAGCAGAAGCGCAAAAACTGGCTGCGATCCGTAACGAAAACCACAAGAAGTTCCGCTAACGATGTTGATAACCCCGGCGCGGCCGGGGTTAGTTATTCAGGCATCCTCATCGCCGCCTGGCGTAGCCTGGATAATTTCTACCTGATGGGCTTTCAGTAAATTTTGCAGGGCCGCTGCGGGCAGTTTATCCGTAAACAGCGCGGTCGCCTGCTTTATACTGCCCATTTCTACCGCTGCCGAGGCCTGAAATTTGGTGTGGTCTGCCGCTAACAAAATATGACGCGCGTGCGTCATCATGGTTTGCGCCACACAGGCTTCATTGACATCAAATTCCAGTAGCGCACCATCACTTTCAATCGCGCCCATGCTGGTGACCAGATAATCCGCGCGAAAACCGGCGACAAAAGCGGTGGTGACCGGGCCGATAATGCCACCGTTGTGCGGGCGCAGCGTGCCGCCCGGCACCATCACTTCAAACTGCGGGCATTTATACAGAATATGGGCAACCCGCAGGCTGTTGGTAATGATGCGCAGATGCTTGTGGTTCAACAGCGCCCGGGCGACGTGTTCAACCGTGGTGCCAATGGTGATAAATACCGTTGAGCCATCAGGAATATAGTCCGCAATTGCGTCAGCAATGGCGCGTTTTTCTTCCGTCTGCGAGACTTCCCGCTGTTCAAAAGCGGTATTCACTACGCTGGATGCACGCCCTGCGCCACCGTGATGGCGCGTGATTAATCCCTGATCGCTAAGCTTGCGAATATCACGGCGTACCGTTTGTGTGGAAACGTCGAGCAGCAAGGCAAGTTCATCAATATTCATGTAGCCACGTTCGGCGATCAGCCTGAGTAAACGATCGTGGCGGGGATTACCGGTTACGTCCGTAAGGATCATGGGTTGTTCTCTAAATACCACCATGGCTCACAGTTTATACATTAACTGACATAAAAGAACAGGTCTGATCATAATCCGGAATCCCCGCGCGTCCACCCGGCCGGGTACATTTTAGTGCGGCCACCGCGCTGGCAAAACGTACCGCCTCGGCGACTGCGCCGTTCTGTGCCAGCCTGAAGGCCAGCGCGCCATGAAAGACATCACCCGCGCCGGTGGTATCGACCACCTTCACCTCGAAAGCCGGCTGATGCTGCAGCGTGCCAGCTTCCAGCCAGACACAGCCCTGTACGCCCTGCGTCACATAGACATGACCATTTGTGAGCAGTTGTGCTTTTTTCAACGCCGCCGTTTCTCCCTCCAGACCGGTAAGACGTTGCAGACCAGGAGCTGAAAATGCCGCATGATCGCTTAACGCCACCAGCTCACCAATGTCCTGCGGGGTGACATCCCCATCCAGAATCGTTGGGACGCCCTGTTGACGTGCCAGGATAAATGCGCGCTTTGCGCCCTGATGCCAGCGAACATCTGCCAGCACTGCATCCCATTGAGAAAAGTCGATTTTTGTTAACCAGTCTGCGCATTCCGGTAAGTCCGGGCTAGGGTAGTTGGCAATCATGCGTTCCCCTTCGGCATCCACAAGAATCGCGGATTGCGAAGAGCGGGCGGCTTCATAAATCTTTGTATAGCGGGTGTTTACGCCGTACTGATTTAATTCAGACAGCAGCCTTTTACCGGTGTCGTCGTCACCCACGCGACCAATAAAATCCACCTCTGCGCCCAGCTTTGCGGCAGCAACCGCCGCGGTGGCCGCCGGACCACCGCCCACTTCCCGATAGTTGTTTGCCACATATTTTCCGCCCTGATGCGGCAACGTATCCAGATACCAAATGCGATCTAATACGGCGATCCCTACACAAGCAATACGTGTCATGACCCTTCCTCCCTTTTTTTCAGTGCTGTCATTTTAATTTCATCAAATGTTTTAAAAGTGACACCTGTCAATTTTTTGACCATAAATTACAAATATGATCGAAAGCAGACAGTAAATATCATCCATGATGACAAAATATGACAATCACAGGGTTTGGGAGAGCGCTATGTCGGTAATTGCTTTTATTGGGTTGGGGCAAATGGGCGGGCCGATGGCAAGCAATCTGCTTAAGCAAGGCCATCAGCTCAACGTCTTTGATGTGGATCGTCAGGCGGTCGCGCGGCTGGCCGACAAGGGTGCCCGGGCGGCCGTCTCCGCAGCCGAGGCGGCAACAGGGGCCGAGTTTGCGATCACCATGCTGCCCAACGGCGACTTAGTGCGTGATGTGCTGTTTGGCGACCAGGGGATTTGCACCACGCTGTCACCCAATGCGCTGGTGATTGATATGTCGACGATCCATCCGCTGCAAACCGATCAGCTGATCGGCGAAATGACCGCTCGCGGTTTCAGCATGATGGACGTGCCCGTGGGGCGCACATCTGACCACGCAATAGCCGGAACGCTGCTGCTGCTGGCGGGCGGCACGCCACAACAGATTGAGCGGGCAAGGCCGGTGTTAATGGCGATGGGTGATGCGCTGATCCCTGCCGGCGGGCCTGGCATGGGGATTCGCGTCAAGCTGATCAACAACTACATGAGCATCGCGCTGAATGCGCTTTCTGCGGAAGCGGCGGTGCTGTGTGAAGGGTTAGGACTGTCGTTTGACGTCGCGCTGCAGGTGATGAACGGCACGCCTGCGGGCAAAGGGCATTTCACCACGACCTGGCCCAACAAGGTCCTGAAAGGGGATTGTTCACCGGCCTTTATGATCGATCTGGCCCACAAGGACTTAGGGATTGCGCTGGATGTCGCCAACCAGCTGCATGTACCGATGCCGCTTGGCGCGGCCTCACGTGAAGTTTACAACCAGGCCCGCGCTGCCGGACGCGGACGCGAGGACTGGACCGCCATTCTCGAACATGTTCGCGCCAGCGCGGGCCTTACCACTTCCAACACATTGTGACGCTTACTCAGAGGAAAGAAGCATGACTCATTACACCCTTAACGATATCACCCGACCTTCAGGTGGTTTCGCCATGCTCGCAGTCGATCAGCGTGAGGCGATGCGTTTGATGTTCGCCGCCGCTGGCGCGTCACTTCCGGTCAGCGATCGCGTGCTGACCGAGTTTAAAGTCAATGCCGCCACTGTTTTATCGCCCTATGCCTCGGCGATCCTGGTCGATCAACAGTTTTGTTTTCAGCAAATCGTCGAGCAGCAAGCGGTTGCCCCCGGCTGCGGCCTGATCGTCGCGGCAGATGAATTTATTCCAGGCAATGGCATCCCGGTAGACAGCGTGGTGATCGATAAAAACGTCGATCCGGCGGCGGTAAAGCGTGACGGCGCGAAGGCGCTCAAGCTGCTGGTGCTGTGGCGCAGTGATGAAGATCCGCAGCAGCGTCTTGACATGGTTAAGGCCTTCAACGCGCGCTGCCACAGCCATGGACTGCTCAGCATTATCGAACCGGTGGTGAGACCGCCGCGTCGTGGCGATCGCTTTGATCGCGAGCAGGCGATCCTCGATGCCGCCACAGAATTAGGCAACAGCGGAGCGGATCTCTACAAGGTGGAAATGCCGCTGTTTGGCAAAGGCACACAGTCTGATCTGCTGGCGGCAGCGCAAAAGCTCAACGATCGGATCGCCATGCCGTGGGTCATCCTCTCGTCGGGCATTGATGAAAAATTGTTCCCGCGCGCCGTCCGGGTGGCCATGCAGGCGGGCGCATCGGGCTTCCTGGCCGGGCGTGCCGTCTGGTCTTCCGTCATCGGATTACCTGACACCGACCTGATGTTACGGGATGTCTCCGTCCCCAGGCTGCAACGGCTGGGCGAGATCGTAGATGAAATGATGGCTAAACGTTAAGAGGGCAAAAGCACATGAAATGGTTTAACACATTGAGCCACAACCGCTGGCTCGAACAGGAAACGGACCGAATTCTCGATTTTGGTAAAAACGCAGCGGTACCCACTGGATTTGGCTGGCTGGGAAATACCGGCCAGGTAAAACCTGATATGGGTACGCACCTGTGGATTACCGCACGCATGCTGCATGTCTATGCCGTGGCCGCCTCAATGGGCCGCCCGGGGGCTTACTCACTGGTCGAACACGGTATTAACGCCCTGAATGGCGCGCTGCGCGATAAAAAGTACGGCGGCTGGTACGCCTGCGTAAACGATGAAGGTGTTGTCGATGCCTCCAAGCAGGGTTATCAGCACTTTTTCGTGCTACTGGGCGCGGCCAGCGCGGTCACGACGGGGCATCCTGCTGCCCGTCAGTTGCTGAATGACGCTATCGACGTGATCGAGCGGTACTTCTGGAGTGAAGACGAGCAGATGTGCCTGGAGTCCTGGGATGAAGCCTTCAGCAAAACAGAAGACTACCGTGGCGGCAACGCCAATATGCACGCCGTGGAAGCCTTCCTGATTGTCTATGACGTCACGCACGATAAGAAATGGCTGGACCGCGCCCTGCGTGTCACCTCGGTGATTATTCACGACGTCGCGCGCAACGGTGAGTACCGGGTCAATGAGCACTTCGATACTGACTGGAATCCCCTGCGCGATTACAACAAAGAGAATCCGGCTCACCGCTTCCGGGCTTACGGCGGTACGCCGGGACACTGGATTGAGTGGGGACGCCTGATGCTGCATCTGCATGCTGCGCTGGAGGCGCGCTTCGAAACGCCCCCGGCCTGGCTTATTGAAGATGCGAAAGGCTTATTCCACGCCACCATTCGCGATGCCTGGGCGCCGGATGGCGCAGACGGCTTTGTTTACACCGTGGACTGGGACGGCAAGCCGGTGGTGAGTGAAAGAGTGCGCTGGCCCGTGGTCGAGGCAATGGGCACGGCTTACGCCTTATATACCGTCACGGGTGAAGCGCAATACGAAGCCTGGTACCAGAAATGGTGGGATTACTGCATCACCTACATGATGGATTTCGAGAACGGCTCATGGTGGCAAGAGCTGGATTGCGAAAACAAGGTGACCACCAAAGTGTGGGACGGCAAACAGGATATCTATCACCTGTTGCATTGCCTGGTGATCCCGCGCCTTCCACTGGCTCCGGGTCTGGCACCGGCTGTGGCGGCAGGCTTACTGGACTGTAACGCGAAATAATCCCTAAAAAACCTAAAAACGGGAGTACCAGCTATGCACAGCAGCGGACAAACCCTTGTTCTTCGTGCCGGAGACTATCAGGCAAAAATCGTTACCGTGGGTGCCGGCCTGGCTGAGTTGAGGCACGCTGACCACCACCTGGTGCTCCCACATCCGCCTGAAATCATGCCACTGGCGCATATGGGCAAAGTGCTTATTCCCTGGCCCAATCGCATCGCGAAGGGAACCTGGCGTCATAACGGCAATCTGCTTCAGCTCCCAATCAACGACCACGAAGGGGGCACCGCCATTCACGGCTTGCTGGCCTGGCGTGACTGGCAGATTACCAAACAGACAGACAGCGAGGCGACCTTAACGGTATTTCTGCCGCCCAGTTACGGCTACCCATTTGCATTGCTGTCGCAGGCCACTTACCGGCTCGATGCCGCGCAGGGCCTACAGGTCACCCTCAGCAGCCAGAATGTGGGCAATCAACCCGCGCCTTACGGAGTTGGCTCGCATCCTTATCTGACCTGCAACATGACCCAGGTCGATGACTGCCTGCTTACGCTGCCCGCGGCGATTGCTGAAGGGGATTTTCTTACCCCGCGTCGGCTGGCATCGACGCAGATCGACTGCAGTGTGAACACCTGCACGGCCGGACGCGAATGGGCGGTGCGATTAACCTGCCCACACCAATCACTTTCGGTTTTCTTACGCAGCGATCAACCCTGGCTGCAAATTTACAGCGGCGAAAAACTTGGCCGCACTGGCCTGGCCGCTGAACCGATGAGTTGTCCACCTGATGCGTTCAACTCTGGCATTGATGTGATTTTTCTTGCGCCGCAGGCGCGCCATCACATGACGTTCACGATTGGCTGTGATCGGCTCAAATAACGCCAAACCTTACCTTCTTTATCCTACAACACAGAGGTCAGAATGCACTTACAACATCCTGAGACGGCAGGCGTAACGCTTACTGCCGCCGGTGACGGCTTTTCACTGACTTATCAAAACCGACAGATTATGAGCCACAGCAAGGAAAAACCCTGTCTGTGGATTGGCAACGGCAAGGCCGATATCGATATGTTTCGCGGCAATTTCAGCATCAAAGACCGGCTGAATGAAAAGCTGGCGCTCACAGAGGCGGTGATTACCACCCAGGACACCGGCTGGACGGTACGCTTCTCACGCGGCGAGGTGTTCAGTGCCACGCTGACGATTGGCACGGATGAAAAAGGCCGCCTACAGCTTGCGCTGACAAATGATTCTGGCGGGCTTAATCGTATCTGGCTGAGGTTGTCAGCGCAGGCAGACGATCACATCTACGGCTGTGGCGAGCAATTCTCCTGTTTTGATCTGCGTGGTAAACCTTTCCCACTCTGGACCAGCGAACAGGGCGTCGGGCGCAATAAAAAAAGCGCGGTGACCTGGCAGGCTGACTGTGCCGAGAATGCCGGGGGGGATTACTACTGGACCTTCTTCCCGCAGCCGACGTTTGTCAGCAGCCAGAAGTTCTACTGCCACGTGGATAACAGCGGCTACATGAATTTTGACTTCAGTGCCGCGGATTACCACGAACTGGCTTTCTGGGAAAATAACGCCACATTACGTTTTGAGTGCGCTGACACTTATATTGCTCTGCTGGAAAAAATGAGTGCCCTGTTGGGTCGTCAGCCGGAACTGCCTGACTGGGTTTACGATGGCATCACGCTGGGTATTCAGGGTGGCACCGAGGTATGCCAGCAGAAGCTCGACAGAATGCGGCAGGCGGGCGTGAAAGTGAACGGTATCTGGGCGCAGGACTGGTCCGGCATCCGAATGACCTCCTTCGGCAAGCGCGTGATGTGGAACTGGCAGTGGGACAGCGCGTGTTATCCCCATCTGGACACGCGTATTCAGCAGTGGAAAGCGGAAGGCGTTCAGTTCCTGTCGTATATCAACCCTTATGTGGCCAGCGACCGCAGTCTGTGCGAAGAGGCCGCCCGCAAGGGTTATCTGACCAAAGATGCGGCAGGGCAGGATTACCACGTTGAATTTGGCGAGTTTTATGCGGGCGTGGTCGATCTCACTAATCCGGAGGCATATCAGTGGTTCAAAGGCGTGATCAAAGACAATTTGATTGCCCTGGGCTGTCGCGGCTGGATGGCGGATTTTGGCGAGTACCTGCCGACGGACACCCACTTGCACAACGGCGTCAGTGCCGAAATTATGCATAACGCCTGGCCGGCGCTATGGGCGAAGTGCAACTATGAGGCGCTGGAAGAAACCGGCAAACTCGGTGACGTTCTGTTCTTTATGCGCGCGGGTTATACCGGCAGCCAGAAGTACTCCGTGATGATGTGGGCCGGTGATCAAAATGTGGACTGGAGCCTGGACGATGGCCTGGCCTCGGTGGTGCCTGCCGCCTTGTCACTGGCGATGAGTGGTCACGGTTTGCATCACAGCGACATCGGTGGCTACACCACGCTGTATGGGATGCAACGCAGTAAAGAACTCCTGCTTCGCTGGTGTGACTTCAATACCTTTACCCCGATGATGCGTACCCATGAAGGGAACCGTCCCGGCGATAACTGGCAGTTTGATAGCGATGAAGAAACCATTGCCCACTTTGCCCGCATGTCCACGATCTTCACCACGTTAAAACCCTATCTCAAACAGGCTGTCGCGCAGAACGCCCGCGCCGGGTTGCCCGTTATGCGTCCGTTATTTCTGCACTATGAAGCGGATGCCCGCACCTATGCGCTGAAATACCAATATCTGTTGGGGCGTGACCTGCTGGTTGCGCCGGTCTATGAAGAAGGCCGCCGCGACTGGTCGCTCTACCTGCCCGAAGACCACTGGGTCAACATGTGGACCGGTGAAAGCGTTAACGGCGGTGATATCACCGTCGCCGCCCCGCTGGGCAAACCGCCGGTGTTTTATCGTGCCGACAGCGAATGGCAGCCATTGTTTGCTTCATTAGGGTTAACAGGCAGCTAAACGTTGCCACAGTAGCGGGAGAAAAGATTATGGATTTCTTTACTCTGTTTACACCGGAAGGGCTGGAAATCACCACCGATGTGGTCTGGATCATTATTGCCATTATGTTCCTGTACACCTTTATCGGCATCTGTGCGGGGTTTGGCGGTGCACTGGTTACCATGCCGCTGGTAACCTTACTGCTGCCGGTCAAAATGGCGGCCCCGATGTCGGTCATCGTGGGCACGGCAACCGCGCTGTATGCCGCCTGGCTGTCGCGCAAAGAAACCAACTGGAAGTCAGCCCTGGTGCTGATCCTGTTCTCGTTTGCCGGTATCCCGTTGGGGATCTACGCGCTGTCCAATTTCCCGGATTACATCATGAAAACCGGACTGGGCACCTTCCTGATTCTGTATTCGTTCTACAGCCTGTTTATTCCTCGTCTGCCTGTGTATGACAAAAACTGGATTGTGGTGCCAACGGGCGTGATTGCCGGGGCGCTGGGATCGGCTTTTGCCACCAACGGCCCACCGGTGGTGATCTACGGCATGTTAAGGAATCTGGCACCGGCGGCTTTTCGCGGCACGCTCAATGCGTTTTTCACCGCGAATAACATCGCCATTATTGGCGGCCTGACCACCAGCGGCATGTTAACAATCTCAACAATCAAGCTGGTGATGTTCTGCATTCCCACCATGATCCTGGGATCGTTAGTGGGCCAGTACGTGCACCAACGCATCTCCGTCAGTGCTTTCCGCCTGATGGTGTTTCTCCTGCTGATTGCCTCCGGCTCCATGCTGATTAAGGGCGCGCTGGCTATCCCTGAATGGTGGGTGCTGGTGCCGTCGTTTGGCTTGCTGGCCGTGATGCAGCTGCTGTTTGGCAAAAAAGTGGCGGCTATCCGGGCTGACATTGCGCAGCAGAACCCGTCTAACCCATCCTGAAAAAAGCAGCCTCACTGACTTTCTCAGTGGGGCTGCGGAGATAACTCATGAGCCAGCAACCCCTTCCTTCCGGCAATGAACCGGCAACATTACGCTTGCCCTTTAAAGAGAAAGTCGCCTATGGCATGGGCGATCTGGGTTCAAACATTTTGTTAGATATCGGTACGCTCTACCTACTGAAGTTTTATACCGACGTGCTGGAACTGCCGGGCACCTACGGCGGAATCATCTTTCTGGTTGCCAAGTTTTTTACTGCCTTTACCGATATGGGCACCGGCATCATGCTGGATTCGCGGCGCAGGATTGGCCCGAAAGGCAAGTTCCGCCCCTTTGTGCTGTATGCCGCGTTTCCGGTGACCCTGTTGGCTATCGCCAATTTTGTTGGAACGCCGTTCGACATGACCGGCAAAACGATAGTGGCAACCGTGCTCTTTATGCTCTACGGCCTGTTCTTCAGCATGATGAACTGCTCCTACGGGGCGATGGTGCCGGCCATGACGAAAAACCCTAACGAACGGGCCTCGCTGGCCGCCTGGCGACAGGGCGGCGCAACGCTGGGCCTGCTGATCTGTACGGTGGGTTTTGTCCCGGTGATGAACCTGATGGAAGGAAGCCCGCAGCTGGGCTATATCGTAGCCGCCACGCTGTTTTCGGCGTTTGGGCTGTTTTTCATGTGGTGGTGCTACGCCGGTGTTAAAGAACGCTATGTCGAAAACGCCCCAGCCAGTCCGGCACAAAAGCCGGGCCTGCTGCTCTCTTTCCGGGCGATAGCCGGTAACCGGCCGTTGTTTATCTTGTGCATTGCCAACCTCTGCACGCTCGGGGCGTTTAACGTCAAGCTGGCGATTCAGGTGTACTACACCCAGTACGTTCTGAACGATCCCATTTTGCTGTCATGGATGGGGTTTTTCAGCATGGGATGCATTTTTATCGGCGTGTTCATGATGCCGGGCGCGGTGCGGCGCTTTGGCAAGAAAAAAGTGTATATCGGTGGATTAGTGATTTGGGTTGTCGGTGACCTGCTCAACTATTTTATCGGTGGCGGTTCGGTCAGTTTTGTCGCCTGGTCCTGCCTGGCTTTTTTTGGCTCTGCCTTTGTGAACAGCCTCAACTGGGCGCTGGTGTCCGATACCGTAGAGTACGGCGAATGGCGGACGGGCGTCCGTTCTGAAGGCACGGTTTATACCGGCTTTACCTTCTTCCGTAAGGTATCCCAGGCGCTGGCTGGCTTCTTCCCCGGCTGGATGCTGACGCAAATCGGCTATGTCCCCAACGTCATTCAGTCAGCTGCCACTGTCGAGGGCTTAAAGCAGCTGATGTTTATTTATCCCGGCGCGCTGGCGGTCACCACGATTGTGGCAATGGGCTGCTTCTACAACCTCAATGAAAAAATGTACGTCCGTATCATTGAAGAGATTGATGCCCGTAAACGTCAGCGCTGATTTGGCTCTGTGACTGCGCCGGTCGCGGCGCTAAAAGGATCACTTATGAATACAGGCTCCGATCCCCTCACGCTGAAACTCCCTCTGCGCGAGAAGTTTGCTTACGGCCTCGGTGATTTTGGCTCCAACCTGATGCTGACTATTGGGACGCTTTATTTACTCAAGTTCTACACCGATGAGCTGGGCATGCCAGCCTGGTACGGCGGCGTGATTTTCCTGGTGGCCAAATTCTTCACCGCCGTCACGGATATGTTCACCGGCATTGTGCTGGATTCACGCCGCCATATTGGCACCAGGGGCAAATTCAGGCCGTTTATTCTCTGTTTCTCACTGCCGGTAGCGCTGGTGGCTGCGGCACAGTTTGTTGCTAACGACTTTAGCCTGACGGTAAAGACCACGATCGCGACGGCGCTGTTTATGATGTTCGGCCTGTTTTACAGCCTGATGAACTGTTCGTATGGGGCCATGGTGCCGGCTATCACCAAAAATCCCACGGAGCGCGCTCATCTTGCCGCCTGGCGACAAGGTGGGGCAACGTTGGGATTGCTGGTGTGTACCGTATGCTTTATGCCAATCCAGTCGCTGTTTGTCGGCAAAAGCGCGTTGGGCTATCAGGTGGCTGCCGCGCTCTTTGTGACCTGCGGAATGCTGTGCATGGCCTGTTGTTACCGCGGCGTCAAAGAGCGCTATGTTGAGGTCACGCCAGCCCATCATAAACCCGGCGTAGCAACGGCATTTCGCGCTATCTTTCACAATCCACCGTTACGCGTCCTGTGCCTGGCGAACCTGTGTACCCTGGCGGCGTTTAACATCAAACTGGCCATCCAGGTGTATTACACCCAGTACGTCCTGAATGATGTGCATCTGCTCGCCTGGATGGGCTTTTTCAGTATGGGCTGTATCCTGGTCGGGGTGCTGCTGGTGCCCACAGCGGTAAAACAGTTCGGTAAAAAACAGGTCTACCTGGGTGGGTTACTCCTGTGGGCCGTGGGCGATCTGTGTAACTTTCTCTGGGGGAACAGCTCTCTGCTGTTCGTCATGTTCTCCTGCGTGGCATTTTTCGGCACGGCGTTCGTTAACAGCCTTAACTGGGCGCTGGTACCGGATACCGTAGAATACGGCGAGTGGAAAACCGGTATTCGGGCAGAAGGTGCCTGTTACACTGGCTACACCTTCTTTCGTAAAATTTCTGCCGCGCTGGCGGGTTTTTTGCCCGGCCTGATGCTGACGCAGATAGGCTACGTGCCGAACACCGTACAAAGTAGCGCTACGCTGGCGGGGTTAAGGCAGTTGATCTTTATCTGGCCCTGCACGCTGGCGATTGTCGCGGCGCTGATCATGGGGTTCTGCTACAGGCTCAATGAAGCCCGTTTCGCCCTGATCGTGGCCGCCATTGGCCGACGTAAAAAGCATCGCCTCCAGCCTGCTGTCGACAACCCCGGCGTGAAGCGATTAACAAAACCCTCGAACGCGGCGTCATAAGTTTCTCTGTTAACCCGATCCTCAGGGTTGCTGTTTGTTGGTTTTGTGACGGCTGACCAGCAACCCAAATTTCCGCTTATCCCTCCCGTGCCGTCTTGCCCGTTTTACATCCTATTATTAACTCTCTGTTTCTGTTAACAAAAAAATCATTCCGGCCAGGCGATAGCTGAAGTTTGCGCTACCGATCGCTCACGGGTGCAGGATTTCCACTTTGAAACGGAAAAAGTCCTTCTCCACAGCCGTCCCGTCGCTGGTTAGTTTGGGATCGCGCTAAACGCGTAACGGTAAGCAGACGATGAGTATGTGTAATGGAGCGGTAGCGATGAATGCGTCACAAGACGAACAGCAAACTATTCAGGCCCTGGCGGATCGCGTGATGTCGCAGATTGGGGCGCTTTTTGCTGAGCGATCCATCCAGCCGAATGCCGTGCAGATCCAGATGCTGGCTTCGCATGTGCGGGCCATGGCATTGCGATCCGTGACCGGGGAAAGTCTGCCAGAGGTTGAGGCTGACCTGTTTGACGAAATCTCCAGGGAGTCGATGGCGCTGGCGCAGCAGGTGGTGGATCTGTTTGGCAATTTACCACCAGAAGAAGCCTGGCTGCTCTCCGTCCACTTTGAAGTAGCGAAGAACGACTAATTTTTCAACCGTGAGAGGAACAGACATATGGTAACCGTAGTGATTGGCGATCGTTTAGGTAAAGGACAGAAAGTCGCGGCTGGCGTAGAGAAAGCGGGTGGCCGTGCGGTGGTCGTGCCCGGTGTCGCGGCGGACATGAAGCTGGGCGATGTCATGAAAGCAGAGGCGGCGGATTTTGGTATCTCCTTTTGCGGCAGCGGCGGTGCAGGTGCGATTACGGCGCAAAACAAATATGGCTATAAGGCCAAACACGGCATGCGCTCCGTTGACGAAGGCGTGACCGCCATTAATGAAGGGGCCAACGTGCTGGGCTTTGGCTTTATGGACAAAGAAGAGCTGGGCGAACGTCTGGTTCAGGCCTGGCGCAAAAAACACGGTGGATAAGGAATGAAAGAGACCTTTACAACCTCGGTTGCCGTAAGCGGTAAGGGCGATACCAAAGCGAAAGCCTTTGCAGATGCGCTTAGCCGGGTACAGCACGAAGTCCTGCGCAACGCCAATAAGATTCTGCTGCGCATTGAACCGCAGGACGTAAAGGTGGTGCGTGCGCTGGAACGCGTCACAACTGAAAAATTCCTTTTCTTTTTCCTGGCACGTGAGCGCAGGCACTTCAGCGTCGACCTGGAGGTCACCATCAATGTGACCTGCCTGGACGGTGACAAAGTCGACTTCACCCGCGTGTAAACCTCGCCTCAAACAACTTATATAAGGAAAGAGGATGTTTCTCATCATTTTGCTCAAGTCGTTAATTATCGGCGGCCTTGTGGGCGTCGGTGTGGGTGCAGGTGCCGCCCGCATGTTCCATGCGCCGACGACACAAGGTATGGGCGCATTTCGCACACTGGGTGAACTCAACTCCTGTGAAGGCGATCCTGCCTCTCACTTCTCTTTTGGGTTGGGGTTCTTCTTTAATGCCTGGGCTTCCTCTGTGGCGGCTGGCGCGTTCACCCAGGATGTGGATCACCGCATCATCCCCAACTGGGGCGCGGCGGCAATCATGGTCAAAAACCGCAATGTCGCGCAAACGCTGCACGATCCTAAAAAGATGGCTATCGCCTGCGGCATCATCGGCATGGTGGTGGTGGCTTTTCTCAACTCGACCGCCTCTGCTGTGCCAGCGGCCCTGCAGGTCACGGCGGTGAAGGTCCTGGTGCCGGCAGCCAATCTGCTGGTTAACACCGTCATGCCGGTGATCTTCTGGCTGGCAGCGATTGATGCCGGTAAAAAATCGGGCTTCTGGGCCACTATCTTTGGCGGTCTGGCACAGCTGATTATGGGCAATGCCGTACCGGGCCTGGTGCTGGGCATTTTGATTGGGAAAGGGGTTGAAGAGAGCGGCTGGAACAAAGTGACCAAAGTCATGATGAGCGCCATCGTCGCCTTGTTTGTCCTCAGCGCCTTCTTCCGCGGTTTCGATATGAAGATGCTGCAATCCTTCCAGCTTGGCATTCCTGGCTGGCTCGACAGTATTCATAACAGCCTGAGCGGCAAATAACGGAGCATCTGCAATGGAAGAATCAAACAAAGGTTTCTGGTATGCCGACTGGTCGTTCCCGATTTTTGTCGGTTTGCTCTCCTCCGGCGTGTTTGCCGGAACCCATATGTACTACCTGTACGGCATCGGGGCTTTCAACGAGGTGGCTTTCGTCTCTATGTTACGCGCGGGCATTGATACGGGGGTTTATGGTGAGGTTGCCGCTTTCGGTGCCAGCTTTTTGTTCGCCCGTATCATCGAAGGATCGCTGGTCGGGATTCTGGATATCGGCGGGGCGATTCAGACCGGCGTCGGGCTGGGCGTGCCCGCGCTGCTGCTGGGCGCGGGTTTTGTCTTCCCGGTTGCGAATTTTGCGGCTTCGCTGGTCACCGGTCTGGTTATTGGCGTGGCGATAGGCTACGTCATCATTCTGGCGCGTAAATTCACCATTAATCAAAGCAACAGTACCTATGGTGCGGACGTGATGATGGGCGCGGGCAATGCATCAGGACGCTTTCTGGGGCCGCTGATTATTCTGGCTGCCATGGGTGCCTCGATCCCGATTGGCCTCGGTTCACTGCTGGGCGCGCTGGTGTTCTATCTGTGGAATAAACCGATCACCGGCGGGGCGATCCTCGGCGCGATGATCCTTGGGGCGATTTTTCCGGTCGCGATCTGATCGCGGCGATGCCCGATCGGTTCAGGCCGATCGGGCGAGCCAAAGGAGGTTTCTATGTACGATCTGATTCTGCGTCGGGCACGTTTGCCGGATGACAGTCTGATCGATATCGCCATACGCGACGGTAAAATTGCCGAGGTGGGTGAGGTGAGCGGCAGGGCAACAGTGGAAAAAACGCTGGCGGCGGACTGTTATCTTAGCGCTGGCTGGATCGATTCGCATGTGCACTGCTACGCCAACTCGCCGATCTATCACGATCACCCTGACCACGTCGGTGTGGCGTGCGGTGTAACCTGCGTTGTGGATGCTGGCAGTACAGGGGCAGACGACATCGATGATTTCTGGCAGATCACGCGGGCGGCCACCACCCAGGTTTACGCCCTGCTGAACATCGCCCGCACCGGCATTGTTACCCAAAATGAACTGGCGGATATGACGCAGATTGATCGCCCGGCCATAGCCGATGCGGTGCGGCGTCATCCTGACTTTATTCTGGGGTTCAAAGCCCGAATGAGCAGCAGTGTGGTGGGCGAAAACGGCATCACGCCGCTGGTGCTGGCAAAGGCGATTCAGCAGGAAAATGGCGACCTGCCCCTGATGGTACACATTGGTAACACTCCCCCGAACCTGGATGAAATCGCCGCGTTACTGACCTCCGGTGACATCATCACCCATTGTTACAACGGCAAGCCGAACCGCATTCTGACGCCCGAAGGGCAGCTCCGTGCGGCGGTGAAAAATGCGCTGGCGCGGGACGTGCGCCTTGATGTCGGCCACGGCAGTGCCAGCTTCAGCTTTGAGGTGGCACGCGCGGCGATAGCGCAGGGCATTCTGCCGCACAGCATCAGTTCGGATATCTACTGCCGCAATCGCCTGAACGGGCCGGTTTATACCCTGGCGCACGTGATGTCGAAATTTTTCAATGTGGGGATGACGCTGCCGCAGATTATTGCCTGCGTAACTCATCAGGCGGCCAGCGGGCTGAGATTGCACAGCAAAGGCAGTATCCAACCCGGCTATGACGCCGACTTTACCCTGTTCAGCGTGGCGCAGGAACCCGTGTCATTTGTGGATACGGAAGGGCTGACCGAACAGGGCGATCGCCAACTTATTCCACTGGCGGCTATCGTCGCTGGTGAGTGCTGGATGACGGAAGAAGGGAAAAAACACAATGTCTTCACTGTATGAGAAATATGGCCTGAAACAGGTCATTAATGCCTCTGGGCGCATGACCATCCTTGGCGTGTCCACACCGGCCCGCGACGTGGTTGAGACGGTTGAGTACGGCCTGGAGCACTATTTTGAAGTCAAGGATCTGGTCGATAAGACCGGCGCTTACATTGCCAGGCTGCTGCAGGTAGAAAATGCGCTGGTGGTATCCTGTGCCTCAGCGGGCATCGCCCAGAGCGTGGCGGCGGTGATTGTAAAAGACGATGACTGGCTGCTGGATAACCTGCACACGGCACCGCTAACCGTAGCGCATGACATCGTGGTGCCGAAAGGCCATAACGTGAATTACGGCGCGCCCGTCGGCAGCATGATCGCGCTGGGCGGCGGTCGGGTTGTGGAGGCCGGCTACAGTAATGAGTGCTCTCCACAGCAGCTTGCCGCCGCGATCACCGCCCAGACGGCGGCCATTCTCTATGTGAAGTCGCATCATTGCGTGCAAAAGAGCCACCTGAGCGTCGCGCAGGCGGCAGAGGTGGCACGTAAGCATGGCGTGCCGCTTATCGTGGATGCCGCCGCAGAAGAAGATCTGCAGTGTTATTACCAGGCGGGTGCCGACCTGGTCATTTACAGCGGAGCCAAAGCCATCGAAGGCCCTACCAGCGGCCTGGTTATCGGGAAGCATCAGCTTGTTGAGTGGGTGAAGCGCCAGAGCAACGGCATTGGTCGCACCATGAAAGTCGGTAAAGAGGGCATTCTGGGACTGACGCAGGCGATTGAGTCCTACCTGACCCAGCCAAAAACCACCGGCGCGCAGATGGTGGAAAAAATGACGCCTTTTATCAACAACCTCAACGGGCTGAACGGCGTGAGCGCCCGCGTTGTGTGGGATGCCGCCGGACGTGACATTGCTCGTGCAGAAATTCACTTTGATGAGCGCGCGATCGGGCACCAAACCGGCGACCTGGTGCAGGCCCTGAAAAACGGTGATATCGCCATTTACTTCCGTGGCTACAAGGCCAACGAAGGCATTATTGAGGCCGACGTGCGCAGCGTCAGTGCTGACCAACTGCATATTATTTTCACCCGCATTCAGGCGCTGTTAACAGGAGAAAAATAGCATGACGCTCACCCCAAATTTTTATCAGGACCGCCTGTGCCTTAACGTGCTGGCAGGCTCAAAAGAGAATGCCCGCGCTATCTGGCAGGCCGCAGAAGGGCACGTCCTGGTTGGCGTATTATCAAAAAATTACACCAGCAACGACGCCGCTATTGCGGATATGCGCGAATACGCCGCGCTGATTGATAACGCGCTGTCCATCGGTCTGGGGGCGGGCGATCCTCGTATGTCGCAGAGGGTGAGTGAGATTGCAGCGGTGCTGCAGCCGCAGCACGTCAATCAGGTGTTCACCGGCGTGGGCACCAGTCGTGCGCTGCTCGGTCAGTCACAAACGGTGGTCAACGGGCTGATTTCGCCCACCGGGACGCCGGGTAAAGTGAAGATTTCCACCGGGCCGCTCAGCTCACAGGCCAGCGACGGCATTGTGCCAGTCGATACCGCGATTGCGCTCCTGAAAGACATGGGCGGCAGTTCCGTGAAGTACTTCCCGATGGGCGGGCTGGCGACGGCAGAGGAGTTCCGCGCTGTCGCCGAAGCCTGTGCGAAGCAGGATTTTTGGCTGGAACCCACGGGCGGGATTGATCTGCAAAACGTCGGGCCGATCCTGCGCATTGCCCTGGATGCTGGCGTAAGCAAAGTCATTCCCCATGTTTACAGTTCGATCATCGACAGCGCCAGTGGTGAAACCCGCGTAGAAGACGTGCGTCAGCTACTGGCCATCTGTAAAGGTCTGCTGGACTGAGTCCAGGCCTGTGCGCCGCTTCATGGACGTGATGACGGCGCACAGGCATGATAACGCTGCCGTCTGTTTTTGGCAGTCTGGCGTTTACCTCGTCCTTGTTAATGGCTGCAGCAGGTAACCCAACGTGAGATTTCCTAACCAGCGCCTTGCGCAACTGTTTGACGCGTTGAAAAACGAAACGCTGCCCCAGGATGAACTGGCGCGGCGCTTCGCTGTATCAACGCGCACCGTACGAACGGATATCACCGCGCTTAACGCCTTGCTACAGGAGCATGGGGCGCAGTTTGTGTTGAATCGCGGGGCGGGTTACCAGCTTAAAATTAGCGATGTGCAGCGTTTTAACGTGCTGCAACAGCAAACGCGCGCACCGCTGCGGGTGCCGCGTACTTCACACGACCGAATCCGCTACCTGCTGGTGCGCTTTCTGACCGCTGCTTATTCGTTGAAGCTGGAAAACCTGGCGGAGGAGTGGTTTGTCAGCCGTGCCACGCTGCAAAATGATATGGCCGACGTGCGCGACTGGCTCGGGCGTTATCAGTTGAGCATCGAAAGTAAGCCCCATCACGGCATGAAACTGTTTGGCAGTGAAGTGGCGATCCGCACTTGCTTAACCGATCTGCTGATTCAGATCGAGCAAGAGCAGCCGGACAGCCCATTGATTGTGCCGGAATCGCTGGAAAACGGCCTGCTGGACACTCTGCAGCCGCTGCTGCAAAGCAGCTTTACCCAGCACAATATCCGCCTTAGCGATGAAGGCGAGCGCTATTTGCGCTTTTACTGCGCGGTGGCGATACGTCGTATCAATGAAGGCTACCCATTGAGCGATCCCCAGGCGGAAGAGATCGGTGATGACGTGCGCGAGTCGGCGCAAACCCTGATTCATGCGCTGCGGCCGCTCATCGCAAAACCCATTTCTCCGGCGGAAGAGAGCTGGCTGCGGGTAAATATCGCCGCCCGACGTATTCAGGACATTGCCCCCAGCGCCATTAATGCGGACGATGCGGATGCGCTGGTCGATTATCTGCTCAGTTTTATTAACACCCATTACTATTACAATCTCCAGAACGATCCACAGCTCCGGGCCGATCTGCTGACCCACATTAAAACCATGATCACGCGGGTGCGTTACCAGATCCATATCCCCAATCCCCTGTTAAGCAACATCAAACAGCATTATCCGATGGCCTATGACGTGACCCTGGCGGCGGTGTCCAGCTGGGGCAAATACTCGCCCTATACCATCAGCGAAAATGAAATTGGCTTTCTGGTGCTCCACATCGGCGTCGGGCTGGAGCGCCATTATGATGTGGGCTATCAGCGTCGCCCTCAGGTATTGCTGGTGTGCGACAGCGGCAACTCCACGCTCCGCATGATAGAAGCCATGCTGATGCGTAACTATCCGCAGTTGCAGGTCACCCAGTGCCTGTCGCAGCGTGAATATGAAGCCCGTCAGCGCATCGAAGAAGATTTTGTAATTTCCACCACGCGGCTGAGTGAAAAAGAGAAACCGGTTGTCGTGGTGGCACCTTTCCCCACGGAATTTCAGCTGGAGCAGATAGGTAAGCTGGTGCTGGTCGATCGCACCCGACCCTATATGTTGGAGAAATTTTTTGATGCCCGTCATTTCAGGATTATCGACGAACCGATGACCCAGTCTGCGCTGTTCCGGTTATTGTGCCATCAGCTGGAAGCGGAAGGCGTGGTGGACGACGCGTTTTATGCCTCCGTCGAGGAGCGTGAAGCCATCGTCAGCACCATGTTGGGTGAGGGCATTGCGCTACCGCACTCGCTGGGCCTGATGGCGAAAAAAACGGTCGTCTATACCGTTCTGGCCCCGCAAGGTATTCCCTGGGGAGACGATACGGCTTACGTGATATTCCTGCTGGCGATCAGCAAAAACGAGTATGAAGAAGCGATGGCTATCTACGACCTGTTTGTGACGTTTATGCGCGAGCGGGCCATGACGCGTTTACGTGACAGCAGCGACTTTGCCTGTTTTAAAACCGTCGCGCTGGACTGCCTGAGTCGACTGTAAACATCAGGGGATCGTTCTCGTCAGGTTAATTTTTCTTTGCCAGCAGGCGGGGGATTTCGCGCAGGCACCAGGCTTTTGCTTCCCCCATGCTGTCACGCCGCCATGCCATGATGATATCGACCTCGCGGGAATACTCCGGGCTGACCACCCGCAAGCGTCCCTCTGCAATGTCCTGTTCCACCATGTTATAAGGCATGGTTGCCACGCCCAAACCAGCCAGAAGCGCGCGACGTTTATCATCCATCGTACTGACGGTCAGGCGCTGTTGCTTATCCAGCAGTTGCACGGTCAGAACCGGGCGCTCACGGGCCGTATCCGCCACGGCAATACCGCGATATTTCACCCGCGTGACTTCTGAAAGCGGCTCAGGTTCGTCGTGGATCGGATGGTCCGGGCTGGCAACGTAAACGCTGATGATGCTGTAAAGTTTGCGGGTGTTAATCTCGGTAGAGGCGCGAAAATGCATATCCGGTGCAATTACGATATCGGCCCGCCCCTGTTCCAGCCTTTCCCATGCCCCCGCCAGGACTTCTGTCATGATGGAAATCTGCGTGTTGGCCTTGTCAGCCAGCTTAGTGACTAACGGAAACAGTGCATCGGTGGGGATTAATGCTTCCGTGACGATGGTCAACTGGGTTTCCCAGCCGCGCGCCAGTGCCTCGGCATCGGTAGTGAGTTTATCGGCGGCTTCCAGCAAAACCCGACCGCGCTCAAGCAGCATTCTTCCTACATTGGTGAACTTGGTACGGTGGCCTGAGCGGTCAAACAGGACCACATCCAGCTCTTCTTCCAGTTTCTGCATGGTGTAGCTGAGCGCCGAGGGCACGCGCCCTAACTCATCGGCGGCGGCGGCAAAGCTGCCACGGCGATCGATAGCATCCATCACACGCAATGCTTCGAGGGTTAACGCACGATCTTTAGCCATCCCGGTTCTCTGTCAGGAAATTTGAATATGCCGGGCAGATTAACTGGCTAACAATCCGGCGTCCAGACTTTTACCATAAAGGAATCATACCCGTCGTCGATCCTTGCCGACGGATGCAGGAGGTAAAGAATGATTACGACACGCAGTGCATCCGCTTGTGGTCAGGCCGATTACGGTTGGTTACAGGCGCGCTACAGTTTCTCTTTTGGCCACTATTTCGACCCCAAATTGATGGGTTATGCCTCCTTACGCGTTTTAAATCAGGAAGTTCTGGCACCTGGCGCGGCTTTTCAGCCGCGCACCTATCCACAGGTGGATGTGCTGAACATCGTTTTGCAGGGAGAGGCGGAATACCGTGACAGCGAAGGCAATCACATCACCGTGAGTGAAGGTGAGGCGCTGCTCCTCTCTGCGCAGCCTGGCGTGAGCTATAGCGAACTTAACCCGAGTAAAGATCGCCCGTTAACGCGCATGCAACTCTGGCTGGCAGCCTGCCCGGAACGTGAAAACCCGCGTATGCAGAAAATCACCCTGTCTGGCGGAACGCGTTCACAGTTGCTGGCTTCCCCCGATGGCAGCGACAACAGCCTTCAGCTGCGACAGCAGGTCTGGATTCATCAGCTTGAGCTGGCAGCAGGGGAACAACACCTGGTGCCGCTTCAGGGCGCGCGCGCCTATCTGCAATCCATCCACGGCGCGTTAGAGGCCTCAGCGGGTGCTGCGCATCATGAACAGTTGGGCTGTGGTGATGGGGCATTTTTGCAGGAAGAGCAGCAGCTGTGGCTGTCGGCAATAACGCCGACCCGCGCGCTGGTGATTGATATCCCGGTCTGATGCTTCTCTGGTGATGGCAGCGGATAACACCGCTGGCTGAGCGCGGTGTTCAGCCGTACGGCGAGCCGGTTAACGTTTGTTTGCCATATAAAAAAAGCCGCAACCCGAAAGGGTGCGGCTTTTCTGTGTGCGGCAGCAGCAGGTCTGGACAGCGGCTAACGCAGCGTTATTTCACCATCGTGAAGGCGGTAGTGACGTGTTTCACGCCGCTGACCCGGCTGGCAATATCTGCGGCGGCTTTGGCTTCGTCTGGCGTCACCAGGCCTAACAGGAACACTTCACCGTTTTCCGTGGTGACTTTCACACTTGACGATTTCACCTGATCGCTGCCCAGCAGCTGCGAACGGATCTTGGTGGTGATCCAGGTGTCAGACGATGAGGTGCCAAGGCTGACTTTCGGCCCAATCCGAATTTCGTTATAGACTTCAGTTGCGCCGTCAACGCCCATGGTGATCTGTTTCGCGCGGTTGGCAATGTCCTGACTAGGTGCCTGACCGGTTAACAGCACTTTGCCCTGATAGGCGGTGGCAATGACGCGGGCATCGGTTTTGATTTGCTGATCTTTTGCCAGCGCGTTGCTGACGCGTAATTCCAGCGTGCCATCATCAACCTGCGTCCCGACTGAGCGGGGATCGGTGGCGGTTTTGGTCGCAACAGCGGCGCTACCAGCAACCACCGCGACGCAGCCTTGCAGCAGCATGGCGGTTAAAACAATGGCTACAGCGTTCAATGCTTTCATTGGTGCTCCTTCCGTCATTCCTGGTGGGGAAACAAGGTGTTATCAATCAGATCGCACAAACAGTTGAGTGTTAACATATGCATCTCCTGAATGCGAGCACTGCGATGTGAAGGAATACGAATTTCCACATCCTGCGGTCCCAGCAATCCGGCTAATTCGCCCCCATCATAACCGGTAAGCGCAACGATAGTCATATCGCGCGTGACGGCGGCTTCAACCGCCTTCACGATGTCCCGTGTATTTCCTCGGGTAGAGATGGCCAGCAGCACGTCGCCGGTTTGTCCCAGCGCACGCACCTGTTTGGCATAGATCTCGTCATGCAGGCGATCGTTACTGATTGCCGTCAGCATCACGTTGTCCGCACTCAATGCCAGTGCGGGCAGGCTGGGGCGTTCGGTTTCAAAGCGGTTGATCATGCTGGCGGCAAAGTGCTGAGCATTGGCTGACGACGCGCCATTACCACAGCTCAGTATCTTGTTACCGTTAAGAAGTGACTGCACCATTGTCATCGCTGCCCGCGAAATGGCATCGGGTAACGCCTCTGCAGCTGCGATTTGAGTTTGAATACTTTCGGTAAAACACGCTTTAATTCTTTCCTGCACACGACCACCTGGTTCTAAACGTCTGCATTAAAGGCATTCGGCAACCACTCAAGCGCCGTGCCGGTAATGGCAATGATGTCGAAACGGCAATTCACTGTTTCAAAACTGCCGCCGCGTTGCGCCAGCCACAGAGAGGCGGCACGCAGCAGCTTGTGTTGTTTCTGTCGGGTAATGCTGGCCAGACTGCCGCCGAATCGGGCGTTACGTCGGTAACGCACTTCGACAAACACCCAACATTGTCTGTCTCGCATTATCAGGTCAAGTTCACCTGCGCGATAGTAAACATTGCTGGCGACCCATGTTAACCCCGCCCGCTCAAGATAGCGGCGGGCGAGTTGTTCATGCTCGGCCCCCGTACGGCGGCGGTTTAGCTGGCCGGTACGATATTGCCCTGGCGATACTGGTTCCATGTCAACTTCCTGTTGATCACACAATCAGTGGTGGCGCTCAGCTTACCGGTATTGCCGTCGAGCGAGAAGCCCGGTACCTGACGCATCTGGTTGAAGTGGTTAGCCAGCGTCCAGGCATCAATCCCCATTGCGTACAGGCGCACCAGCGAATAGTCGTTATTAAACGATTTTGCGGCCTGCTGCATCAACGCCGGGTTAGCGCCAGACAGCAGAGGAATATCACTGAACTGCAGTCCTTCCATTTCCAGTCGGAAATCCGGGCCTGCTCCCGCCTGCGCGCTGCGCGAACTGGCATAGAGCGCAACGTTACTACGGCTACCGGTACGCATGCTGATCATCGGTTTAATCAGTTGCAGTTCATCCTGAGTCGAGACGATGTAGGCGGCATCTATCGCACCGCCACTGCTGGCTGCCGGAGCAGTAGTTTGAGGTGCCGGAATATTCAGCCCTGCAATGGATACGCTTTGCGGCTGAGAAGACGATGGCATGACAACCGGCGTACCGCTCATGCTGATACCGGCACCGCTGTTAATGCCTTGCTTGAGCTCTGAAACAGAACCAAAGCGCTGCTGAAGCACGGTGCTGCCACCCAGCGACTGCCACTCTTTTGTAAAGGCTGCCGTCACACGATCACCCAGACCATTACGCGGAACTAACAGCAGCGGCTGACGTTTACCCTGATCCCAGATGTGGTGCGCAGCATCGCGCGCTTCATCTTCGGGCGACAGCGCAAAATAGCACATATTGGGGTGGTTCTGGATTTGCTCTGGCTCGTTCAGGGCCAGTACATTCAGCGGTGTCTGGCTGTTCGCGACGGATTCAACATTGTTTTTCAGCAGCGGTCCGACGACCAGTGTGGCACCGTCCTGCTGGGCCTGCTGCATCACCTGCGCGACAGGCTGGCTGCTGGTGTCATAAACCTTCACCTGGGCATTGCTGGCCGGTTCGGCAGCGGGCTGTTGCTGCGGTTGGGGCTGCTGTTGCGTCGTGGCCGGTTGCTGCCCGTTGCTGGTCTGCTGCGTTGCCGCAGGATTTGCTGACGGGCTGACGACCGCGTTCGCATCAGCAGGCTGCTGCTGATTCATCGCGATAGGATCTTGTGCACTGCCCGGCGTCGCCTGTGGGGCGGTCGCAAGGGTACCGTTTTTCGCGTCGTTAAACCCTTTCTGGATAGCACTGGCGAACATTTGTGCCTGACCGTTCAAGGGCAGCAGCAGCGCGATAGTGCTGGTCGAGGCTTTGGTGAAGTTCTGCGCCTGGCTCAGTTGGGTCGGTAGGGTTTTTGCCGCAGGGTTATCCGGATAGCGCGTCTGCCAGTCTTTGATAGCTGACTTCAGCATAGTGGCATCCTGGGCATTAGCATGCCAGGTCGTCAGCAGATCCAGCCAGCCCTGCAGAATGTTTTCATCGGCATTAATCACCAGCGAATTCATATCCTGCTGCGACAGTTGGGTCAGCGCCTGCCAGGTTGCATCAATATTCTTTTGGCGGTCATCACCTTTCAGCAATGGCTCCTGCGCAATATAGGCGCGAAGCAGGGCCAGGGATGTTTTACCCTGCGCGCTGGCAATCTGTAAACCGAAGTAGCGGGCCAGCTGATCCTGAGACAGCTCACTGGTTTTCACCTGACTCAGGACCTGTTGAGCATCGGCAATCTTTTGCTGTCCAATCTGCGACTGGGCCTTCAACAGCAGTAATTCTTGCTGCTGTTTATCGGAAAGCTGAGCAGGCAGTTCATCGATGGCCTGCGCAGCCTGAGGATATTTTCCTTCTTTCAGCAGGGCGCGGATTGCGAGTAATTGCCAGTCGGTCTTGCTATCATCGCTGCTTTGCTGCACCTGCTGCAGATAGTAGGCAGAATTATTGGTAACGGGTCCCTGAATATCTACGGACTGGCTTTTGGGGCCCTGGCCGCTACACGCGGCTAAAATCAGACCAGCAAGAAGGACAGGCACAAAGCGTCCTGCTTTATGACGAACGATTTTTGAAGGAAGCATACTGTATCCAGTGATGTTTTTTTCAAGATGCTCAATATTAAATCGGCAATTCGGATGAAACAATGAAACAACTCGATCGGGCAGACATTTCCGCCAGCACGCTCTACATCGTGCCAACCCCAATAGGTAATTTGGCTGACATTACCCAGCGGGCGCTAGCGGTACTTTCCAGCGTCGATCTGGTCGCAGCGGAAGATACACGTCATACCGGACTGTTGCTACAACATTTCGCCATCAATGCGCGACTCTTCGCACTTCATGACCACAACGAACAGCAGAAAGCAGAAATCTTGCTAACCAGGCTGCAACAGGGAGAAAGCATAGCTCTGGTTTCGGATGCTGGCACGCCGTTAATCAACGATCCAGGTTATCACCTGGTCCGCCGTTGCCGTGAGGCCGGGATTCGCATCGTTCCTTTACCTGGTGCCTGTGCAGCGATAACAGCATTAAGCGCAGCGGGATTGCCGTCTGATCGTTTCTGTTACGAAGGGTTTCTGCCCGCCAAAACCAAGGCGCGTTGTGATGCCCTGCGGGCGCTGGCTGAAGAGCCGCGCACCCTGATTTTTTATGAGTCCACGCACCGTTTGCTGGACAGCCTGCAGGACATGGTGACGGAACTGGGTGCCGACCGCTATGTGGTGCTGGCGCGCGAGTTGACGAAAACCTGGGAAAACCTGAATGGTGCGCCGGTGGGTGAGCTCCTGGCCTGGGTGAAAGAGGATGAAAATCGCCGTAAAGGTGAGATGGTGCTGATTGTTGAAGGCCATCATCCCGACGAAGAGGCGCTTCCCGCGGAAGCCCTGCGCACGCTGGCGCTGTTACAGCAGGAACTGCCGTTGAAAAAGGCAGCAGCGCTGACGGCGGAGATCCACGGGGTGAAAAAGAATGCGCTCTATAAATACGCGCTGGAGCAACAGGCATAAGCCTGGCGCGTTGCCTGCGCGCCGGGCGTGACAGCGCGAGCTAAACCCTCTATAATGCGCGCCGAAGCTGACCAGACAGTCGCCGCTTCGTCGTCGTCCTTCTCTGAAGGAGACGGGCGAAGGGGAGGAAAGTCCGGGCTCCATAGGGCAGGGTGCCAGGTAACGCCTGGGGGGGAAACCCACGACCAGTGCAACAGAGAGCAAACCGCCGATGGCCCAGTAATGGGATCAGGTAAGGGTGAAAGGGTGCGGTAAGAGCGCACCGCGCGGCTGGTAACAGTCCGTGGCACGGTAAACTCCACCCGGAGCAAGGCCAAATAGGGGTTCACATGGTACGGCCCGTACTGAACCCGGGTAGGCTGCTTGAGCCAGTGAGCGATTGCTGGCCTAGATGAATGACTGTCCACGACAGAACCCGGCTTATCGGTCAGTTTCGACTTCTTAATGCAAACCCCGCGCAAGCGGGGTTTTTGCTTTGTGGGGCGGTGCAGAAGGCGATGAATGACTGTCCACGACGTTGTTCATAAAAGCACGCGGCTTACCGGTCAGTTCCGCCGTCATAATGCAAACCTCACGCAGGCGGGGGTTTTGCGTTGTGGGGCGGTGCAGAAGGCGATGAATGACTGTCCACGACGCTGTTCATAAAAGCACGCGGCTTACCGGTCAGTTCCGCCGTTTTAATGCAAAGCCCGCGCAGGCGGGGTTTTTGCTTTGTGGGGCGGGACGAGAAGGCGATGAATGACTGTCCACGACGCTGTTCATAAAAGCACGCGGCTTACCGGTCAGTTCCGCCGTCTTAATGCAAACCTCACGCAGGCGGGGTTTTTGCTTTGTGGGGTGGTGCAGAAAGGCGATGAATGACTGTCCACGACATTGTTCATAAAAGTACGCGGCTTACCGGTCAGTTCCGCCGTTTTAATGCAAACCTCACGCAAGCGGGGTTTTTGCTTTGTGGGACGAGAAGCCGATGAATGACTGTCCACGACGCTGTTCATAAAAGCACGCGGCTTACCGGTCAGTTCTGCGTTCTTAATGCAAATTCCGCGCAAGCGGGGGTTTTGCGTTGTGGCACCTTAACCTGATAAATACCTGTTCATCACGTTAAGAAGACAAAGGCCCTTTCGCTGAATGCTTTCACTTCTCAGGCAAATCCCATGCAATTAATTGCTGCCGCGCTATACGCTCATCCCACATGTTGACGTGATAGCCTGTCATCTGTTTGAGAGGCAAAGGTTTCTCTCAGCTATAGTTGAAGGCGGCTTACCGGCAGCAATCAGCTCACCATTTTGCCGCACATGGCGCGAATTCATTGAATGAGTATTAAAAAAACAGGTGGATCATGGTTACAAGAAGGACTTTACTGACTTATTCCGGGGCTTTTGCTGCCTTATCTGCATTAGGCATTTCCCCTGGCGCTATCGCAGCAGGTGTTCTCAAAATGGGTGATAGCAAAGCATTTAACTTTGAAACCTTAATTGCCCAGGCCAAAGCGCTGGCGGCTAAACCTTACGAAAAGCCCACTGAATTCGACCCGTCATTGTTATCCAACATAACCTATGACGCCTACATGAAAACGGTCTACAAACCGGACTATGCGCTGTTTAAAAACGCCGGACGGTTTCCTGTTACCTTTTTTATGGTCAACGGTTTACACCGTATGCCGGTGAAAATGCACGTTGTTGAAAATAACGCCGCGCGCGAAATCATACAAAATATTGATTACTTCACCACCACGGACAAAACCGTCAAGCTGCCTCCGCTTAAAGGTAACGTGTTTTCAGGATTCCGGGTGCTGGCCAGTCAGGATACGTTAAAAAAGAACCCACAAAACGACTGGATATCCTTTATGGGGGCTTCCTATTTCCGCGCCATCGGCGAACTGGGCCAGTTTGGATTATCCGCGCGTGGCATCGCCCTGAATACCGTTCAGCCCGGCATGGATGAAGAGTTTCCTGACTTTACGGATTTCTGGTTTGAAGCGCCTAAAGATGACAGCAAAAACCTGACCGTCTATGCGCTGCTCAACGGGCCGAGCATCACCGGTGCCTATAAATTTATCCTGCACCGCAGCAAAGGTGTGGTGCAGGATGTCGAATGTACGCTGTTCCTGCGTAAAGACGTTCAGCGTTTCGGGATTGCCCCTCTGACCTCAATGTACTGGTTTTCAAAAACGGTCAAAGGCGCGGGCACAGACTGGCGTCCGGAAGTGCACGATTCAGACGGCCTGGCGATGTGGACCGGCAGCGGCGAACATATCTGGCGACCACTCAATAATCCTTTACGCGTGGTCACGTCGAGCTTTAACGACGAGAATCCGCGAGGATTTGGTTTGCTCCAGAAGGACAGAGCGTTCGACAGCTACCTTGATGCGGCTCACTATGAGCGGCGGCCCGATCTCTGGGTGGAGCCCATCGGCAAATGGGGCAAAGGCTCGGTGCTGCTGGTGGAAATCCCGACTGACGATGAAATCTATGACAACATCGTGGCCATGTGGGTGCCAGAATCTCCGGCTAAAGCGGGCGAACAGCATCACTTCCATTATCGACTGCACTGGCTGGCCGATGAGCCTTATCCTTCCACCCTGGCGCGTTGTGGTGCGACCCGACTGGGCAGGGGCGGTGTGCCGGGTTCCGACCGTCCGCACGACAGCCGTAAGTTTGCCGTCGAGTTCCGTGGCGATGTGCTCAACCATCTGCCGTCGGGCGTGTCGCCAGAAGCCGTCCTTTCGGCGTCGCGTGGCACGTTTGAGAACGTGCTCGTGTCTAAATTGCCGGACGATTCAGGCAACTGGCTGGCACAGTTTGATTTGGTGGCGGGGGACGGTGATCCGGTAGAGCTTAAGCTCTATCTGAAAGCACAGGGCAACGTGGTGTCGGAAACCTGGTGCTACCAGTACCATCCGTTCAACTCGCCGGCAAAGCCCTGGCCAACGGCGTGTGAAACGAAATAAAGCAAAGGCAGCCCAACCTCAGGTTGGGCTGCCTGTTATGATCCCTGGTGCTGGTTTTCTAATTAATTATAAACAAACGTCAACGCTGCGGTGGCATTGGCTACGCCGGGTGTCAGGTCCCCGGTTCTGATATAGCGTGGTGTCACCTGGAAAGAGAGATTACTGGCATCCGATGCGGTTTTGATCAGGTTTCTGCCCGGCGCACCGCCATACCTTGCCGGATAGCTGAGCTGAACCGGTGTCGTACTGCTATTGAGTAAAAGCTCAACCCCCACGCCTTGCGCATCTGATTCACCGGTTAAGTTCAGGGTGGTGGTCGTATTTGCCGGATTCGTTAAGTCACTGAAAATAGCCTCAACGATAACATTATCATCGCACTGCAAATTAATGGTTACCGGTTCACCAGCATATACGCTGTTAATATTAGGCAGTTGCTGCGTTCCCACGGCGCCCATATTCGCGACAAGGCTGCGCGTCATAATGTCACAGCCTTTGTTATTCACGGCCAGTGAGCTGATATTGGCATTCACCGGCACGGGATAAGCACCGCTGAGTAAGTCTCTCATTTGTGCTCTGCCAGCGCTAAACGTGATGCTGTAAACGTTGGGGGAAATGATTTCGCCTGTCGTGACAAATTTGTATTGCAAGGTGGTCTGGACATTGGAAATACCCAAAAGCGATGTAGAAGTGAGTTTGGTTTCCGCAGAGCCAATGGGTAACATGCCGAGACTGGATGCGCCAGAAATCGTATTAGGTACCATTCTGGCTTTTAATACGACCCCAATGCCGGTGATGCCTGTTCTGTATATTGAATGATTACCCGAGCCATCATTGTAGCTGATACCGGTGGGGGAAAGATTGCTGGTGTCATACCAGCCATATTGCCATGTGCCTACCCGATGTGTTTGCCCACATGCGTTTGTATTCCAGCCGCTTAAATCAACGCCTGCCGAAGAAGGTGCTTGATTACTCATATTGACTGAAATGGCGGGCACGGTTATCTCACAGGAACTGTCTGTCTCATAGGCGTAAACCGACGGGTGAGCGCTAACCAGAATAATAAAAATCAGGATGATCAACTTATTCATAGAAACCTGCTTTATTAACACGTTTAATCGTATTCAAGGTTAAAAGTTGCGGTGGCATTAGCCATGCCGGGCTTAACCGCTGCGGTTGATTTATATCGAGAGTAAAACTTCAGCTCTGCGTCTGAATTGGGTGTCAGCGAATAATGTGCTGAAGCGAAATTTAACGGGATCGGGTTTTTCTCTTTATCCAGAATTTCAATGCCGATGCCACTGGCTGATTCATTCATTTCAGTGAGCCTCAGCAACGAACTGTCTGCCAGATCGGGCGTGCCCTCGAAAGTGACT
Source organism: Pantoea sp. OXWO6B1 (assembly GCF_001641135.1). Lineage (NCBI taxonomy): Bacteria > Pseudomonadati > Pseudomonadota > Gammaproteobacteria > Enterobacterales > Erwiniaceae > Pantoea > Pantoea sp. OXWO6B1. Next base: position 77,911 of record NZ_LWLR01000001.1, on the reverse strand, counting down.
TTAACGCCAGAGGCCAGCGACGAGCAGTTACGTAAATAAATACTGAAAGGCACCAGTTCTGACGTTAACTGGCCCGCAGTAAAATCACGACTTGCCACCGTACCCATGTCAACCGACAACTCTCTGGCGTTGCTGTCCACCACACAACCATTTTCTGAAATAATGCCATTTATCTGAAGGATAATATCGTAGGCATGTGTGGATGAATAACAACAGAGTAAGGGGAGAAGAAGTAAAATTCTGATCATTCGCACCTCAGATGTTTTTTGATAATAATGCCGTTTGATGTGATGTTGGCAAGATCGAAGCGCAGATTGCAGCGTTGATCCTGACGGTTTCCCCAGCTTGCCGTGAGCGTTCCACTTTCCGGTATACCTGAAAGGAAGACGTTGCCGTTGTCGCCGACAATGCTGCTAATCGCAGGGTCTTTTACTGTCACAAGCGTACCCAGCGGCAGGGCTTTACCGTTTTTCGTCAGCGTAAATAACGCCTGAAGCCCTTTCCTGACATCATATTTAGCGCGCGTCAGCGCACCCTGAGTCGGCACCGTATTTTTAACCGCTTCCTCCAGTGTGATATCTGGCGGCAGTGTTGACTGGTCGAGCGCAATGCGGTTATTTCTGTATGCGGTGGCGTAAGGAAGATAGGTATATCCGCGCCAGTCGGTCTTAACGCCCGTTCTGTTTTCAACGGATAATCCTGAGGCACCTGCTGCATCGACAAGTATATTGGTGTCCCCCAGCGCCTGACCAAAGGTTATTCCCTCCTGGTGAATAATGACACCGCCATCAATCCCAATACTCGCCTGACGATAGTGTTTACTGTAACTGTAATTTGATGTGACGGCGTTATAGGCTCCGTTGTAGGTCAGACCGGCACTCCCGCCGTAGGCCTGGCCATTATTGCTGTAAGATTGTTGAAGGTTATAACTGAGGTTTCTGTTTTCCAGCGCCACCCCGTTAATTCCCGTCGAATGGGTATAATTTCCTTTCGCATCATAGTGTGTTCCAGCCGTTGCCCAGGCCCGGCGTGCAGTGTGAGGGGCGGAATTCCGGGTAAATTTATCCAGCGGCAAAGAAAATAATAAAGATATGCGTTTATCCGTTTCCATTTGCCACGGATTACGGTTATAGCTCAAAGCCAGTCCTGCGGTAATGTCGTAAAGTGTGGTATTAAAACCGGCCTGTAACGTCGTGTTTTTCTTTCCCATGTTCCAGTATGTTTGTTCTAAACCGGTGAGATAGACAGAACCGAATTCACCCAGATCCTGAGATAAACTGGCCTGAAGTTGACCTTTACGGGCAAAGCGTAGGTTATAAGTTGTATCAAGATTCAACGAGCCATCTGTATTGAAACCACGACCGTCAATTTTTTTCCATGTGGTATCACTAAAATTATAAAATCCGTCAGTGGTAAAGCGATAGCTCAATAGTTGGAACGTTGTGCCAGAGGTGTTCAGCGATTTCGCATACTGAAACTTATAGGCGTTTCCGGCATGCTGACTTTTATCGGCTAACGTACTCTGGGCATGGGTTGCATCAACCGAAATTGCGCCCATAAAGCCCAGGTTCATGCCTAAGCCCAATGACCAGGCTTTATAATTATCGCTTAACTGACCACCGCCATAGAAAGACATTCCATAGGGTAAACCTGCAATAAGCGTGGCCTGAAAAAACTCCGGTGAATCTTGCATTGTCAGACCACGGTATTTCCCGGAGGTCAGACTGTATTTGATGCTACCTTCTCGTTGTAATACCGGCAGAGAAGAGTAAGGCATGGTGTAAGACTGAACTTGCCCATCACTTTCTGTAATGTTGACCGTCAGATCGCCGCTGCTTCCCGTGGCGTAGAGATCGGTTAATTCAAAGGGCCCTGGAGGAACGTAGGTTTCATAAACAACATAGTTATTTTGTTTCACCGTCACTCTGGCATTGGTTTTCGCTATGCCTCTGACCACGGGTGCAAAGCCTCGACGGCTGTCAGGCAGCATCGCCTCATCCGACGAAATTTGCAGACCTCTGAAATTGAAGGTGTCATAGATCGCATTGGACGTGCTGTATTCACCTATTGTTATGATGCTGTCGAAGTCTAACAGCGGACGTTGTAAGTAAGTGCGGATGTTTTTCCATTCGCTGTTACGCGAATCGTGGGTTTCATTAAACGTCCAGGTTGAATTATTTCTTAAGCGCCAGGCACCGAGGTTGGCACCGCTATCCAGGGCCAGAAAATGATTTTCCGCGTCATAGTGATTGACCTTGCCGGTTGAGCCGCTGTATCGATAGTTAAGCAGTAACGCTGGGATACCGTGATCCCACCGCGTTTTGGGTATGTGCCCTCGCGCGGTATTGAAAAGCACGGATTGTGGCGCGCTAATCTCAACTTTTAGCTTCTCTGGCACAAAATTAACATGAGAACCTGGTATGTCATCTTCTATGAAAATACAGGCGCCGGGTTTAGTTATGTCACGGGTATTAATCCCGACAGCGACCAGGATTTTCTCATCGAAACATGGAACAATGTTCTTACCTTTCTCAATAAACTTTATTTCCGCCGAAGTGGCATAATCGCTGTTCAGATAGATATCAACTAAATAAATACCGGGCGCGATAACATTGCCATTTTGAAAGTTTTCCAGATCGGCTACAGATGAGACTGTTGAATCAATCAGCCCAGGATTAAATTTATAGTTGGCGGTGGCCTGAAAGGGGAAATGTATCAGAACAATCAATGCCAGTTTTCCATAACATTTCATCTTAATCTCCGGTTTTCAATTTATCTGACATGCACGACAGGCTCCATACCGCCGTAATCGTTAATAACCTGATAAGTCATCTCCTTTGCCGGAGCAATATCAATGCTTGTCTTACCAAAAGGCGCAAGTGTGATGCTTCTTGTTTCAAGAAATTGATTTTTGCTCTTTATATTGGCGACATTGATATAATAAGGCGTTGGGTTATTAAAGGTGACCAGGCTGTCTTGTCGGGTGGTTTGCAGTTTTTTAATGGCTTCGCTGCTACTTAATGGAAGATTGTTGGGGCGATAAAATAGTTTTAGCCGACTGACGATGGCAAACTGTAGGCTGCTGCTATCAGGTTCGGTGTTATTATTTTGCGATGGTATCGCTTTGACATTAAGCCAGTATAAGGATTCACGATCGGACGGGCGCTTTTCGCCAGAAAAAATGATGCGTAACAGGTTTTCTTTATTGGGCTGAATAATGAATAGTGGTGGTGTAAGAACAAAATCATTGCTTTTGTTGCTGGCGTCATCTTCAACCCATGACTGAATTAAATAGACTGCGGCTGTATCCGTATTGGTGACAGAAAGCGATGCTTGTTTAGCATTTTCATTATAAATAACGCGGGTAGCGCCTACACCAATACCGCCTGCATTAACGCTCAGACTGGCGCATAACAAGGCCATATAAAGTACAAATCTGATGATGTACATGTTTACCCTTACTTGAAGAGAATAATGGCAGGGTTTCCCCTGCCAGTGTTATCAGGCATAAGTGATAGTAAAATTGGCAGAGCTGTCGACGGAACCCACGGTGACCGTGTCTGAAACCGATATCATGTCTGCTTTAAAGGTATAGATATTGGTACTGCCGGACAGTGCTTCTGCTGGCGTAGCCGTACCGAGGGTGATCTCGGCATTGTTATTATCAACAAGATAGACGCCAACCCCTGCCGCGGTTCCGGTTGACTGAAGTGCATTTTGGGTTGCATCTTTTACGCCGTCAAACGTCACCGCTGCTGTGCTCGACGTGCCATCACACTGCTCTAAAATAATTTTAAAGGCTTTAGGATTTTGCGCCTTCGTTCCTGCGGTATCACCAAATGTGCTGGCTTTGACCTGACCGAGTTGTACGGTTTGGTAGGCAGTATCACTGGAAACGACACAGGCTGTATTAACGACTTCACCTAGAAAATTAACGGTGCCACCATTGACTGTTGCGGCATGTCCCAGGGTATTTACGCCCATAAATAACATGGCAACAGAACTGATAAGTAACTTGTTTTTCATTTAAGAATTCCTTTTATATAATGAACTTTGACAGAATGTAACTAACTAATGAAATTTTAAAATATTGCTAATTGCCTCCTTTTCCTTATTGCCATTCTTCTGCTTTTTATCATGACGGGAGCAGTTGATGCTGAAAAGCATATGCCTAGTGACCCGAAAGAATATCTCTGCAAATGAGCAATCCATTCACATTGCAGTTATCTAGTCCATGTTCTTTTAGTATTTTCCTTTTAAGTCCATAAAGATATTTCAAAGAAAGATTATATTTCATTGCAATTTCACGCATTCCTTTACCCTTGCAAATCATATAAATGATCTGGTATTCAATCTTTGAGGCGTATCTTTTTATCACGTCGCTTTCTTTTACGTTCTGCAGAACGTCAATAAGATCCTCTTTTGTGATCTTTTTTGAAACAATTCGCGGATATTTTTCCTGCGTATCGTGGCAAACCAAAAAATCAGCAATAATAATAACTCTGGGTCCATGCGCCTTCTGGTTTGAAAGATAGTTTCTACGTTTAATATGATCCTGGATCGATACGATGAGAAGATCGTTTTTATCAGGATGGAACGTTGTAAACCTGTTTGTGTTAATGAATGCTTTATCACAATGTAACCCACATAAGCTTGTTTCCAGGCCGATGAGAAAATAGCTGTCATCGGAAATAAAATACGTTTTCATTCATTACCTTGATGACATTATCTCTTGTTTGAGTGTTTTACTAACTGTGTAAATAGTGCCTCATCACTTTTTTTTCATCATTCTAAGTTGGTTTTTTTTATTGTCCACACTCAGGTTTTTCTCTTTTTTTTTAACAAATGAAATTTAGCCTGTCTTTGTTTTTTGTTTTAAGGGAATATAAATTAGCTTATTTAATAAATAACCTTTGTTAGTTAACTTTATGTTTTTATTATTTTCATCATATTGATTTCATTGAATAAAAATAATTTACAGTTTAATCAAAAACTTATATTCACAATGCGTTACGGATATATGACTGCGCTTTAAATGAACACTGGTCTATAATATTGTCATTTTGTGATTTTTGAAGATAATCTATTGCTTATGTTCGGTGTTTTTTAAAATAAAGGTTGATGCTGATAAATGTTATTCTAACTTGATCAGAATATATGTTGGTTTCGTAGAAAACTCCTGGAAATGTTAAAGTCAGCTTTATGCCTGCTTTACCTATCAATATGAATTTATCAATGGAAAAAAACATTATTTACTGACGGTGTTTTTTAATCATCCTCTAAGCGTCAGGCATCTTTTCTCTCAGTATTATCTTTTCATTTACATTGAGTTGCGATGATTTATAAGAAAGCGCAACAATCTAATAGCATCTTATGCGATATAACCCTTTGCTCTCTTTATGATGACGTGTGTTCCTTTTATTCTTGTCATCGTTACTCTGTATGATAAATGCGCACTTTGCCCTGACAGGGCGAGGGGCGAGAAGCAATGACGTTATGAAAGCCTTGTTGATGCCGATGCGGAGCCCCTTTTTTATACACAGTAACCTACCTCCGACAACGGAGAGGAGCTTTAACGGGGTGGGAAGAGAATGGACGTTTTGAGATCTGTCAGCGCAGGGGACGTATCACTCTGCTGTAATGCGTTGTGCTTCCCCCTTATCATTTATGACTGTATTTTGCTGTCTGCCTGTCTGCCTGTCTGCCTGTCTGCCTGTCTGCCTGTTTGCCTGTTTGCCTGTTTGCCTGTTTGCCTGTTTGCCTGTTTGCCTGTTTGCCTGTTTGCCTGTTTGCCTGTCTGCCTGTTTGCCTGCCTGTTTGCCTGCCTGTCTGCCTGCCTGTCTGCTTGTCTCTCTGCCATCACTCTATCTGTCCTGACAGCTCCTGGCTGCCAGCAACGATCCCTTCGGCAGCGGATAAATCACAGGAAGGGACATGTGCGAATAGTATGCGCGAGCCTGTCTTAATGATGCGTTTCGGTATGAGATGAAAAATCCACCAGGAAAGGCGACATTCATTTTTATTTCTATGGTTTAGACTTACTCAAAAAAGAGGCTTTTAGGTTGCACTGTATTTATTTTAAGCAGCACCTTAAAACGTTGTGTATATAGTATTTTTATTGCGCAGTTTGGCCGTGTTTAATATTTTAATAGCCTTTCAGCCAATATTGATCATTATCATGATTTTTCGCGGAATCTCATATCTCAGTGACAATTGTGAGAAACAGCACAACCTTTTTTTTATTGATCATTAAGATTCGTAGCGGATAAAAAGGATGTAAAGGAAAGTCATTATGTATAGATATACGCAACCACGAACGTGTTGGTTAACATTTTATCAGTCAACGCCAGACAGTATTGCCAACCCGTTGTGGAATCCTCGCTTTAATGCTGCTTCTTTTGTAAAACCATCTTCTGCCTCTTCTGTTCGTCAGCCGTGTTCTTCTGCGTCAGACGCGGTGTTATCGCCCGCCTTTTCATATCCTGCCGCTGCCCATTCCTTGTTAAATCAACTGCATAAACGCCTGCTGATAAAGCACGTTGTGAAGCGAAAGCGTTAAGCGCGTTGCACTTCCTGATTTTACGATTGCATTTCTCTTCGGGGAATTGTGCTGGATACGTTTTGCCTGAAAAAGGAGTTTATATGAATAACAATGATAATGTTCCCGTCACCCTGGATGAAATTTATGCCGCTAAAGAAAGGCTAACTGGAAAAGTGTATAAAACCGGCATGCCACGTTCAAACTATCTTAGCGAACGCTGCGGCGGGGAAATATTCCTTAAATTTGAAAACATGCAGCGAACGGGCTCATTTAAAATCCGTGGCGCGTTCAATAAAATGAGTTCGCTGACAGAAGAAGAAAAACGTCAGGGCGTTGTCGCCTGCTCAGCCGGTAACCATGCACAGGGCGTTTCACTGTCGTGCGCCATGCTGAATATTGACGGTAAAGTCGTGATGCCTAAAGGTGCACCAAAATCCAAAGAGGCGGCGACGCGGGATTACTCCGCTGAAGTGGTCATCTACGGTGACAACTTTAATGACACCATGACCAAGGTGGATGAAATTGTCGCCAACGAAGGCCGTATATTTATTCCTCCTTATGATGATGTGAAAATCATTGCCGGACAGGGCACCATCGGTCTGGAAATCCTTGAAGATCTCTACGATGTCGATAACGTCATCGTTCCCGTGGGCGGCGGCGGGCTGATTGCCGGTATCGCCACTGCCATTAAGTCTATTAATCCCACAATTACCGTCATCGGCGTGCAGTCTGAAAACGTACACGGTATGGCAGCCTCCTTTTTTGCTGATACCATAACGCGCCATCGTCTTACCGGGACTCTTGCGGACGGCTGCGATGTCGCCCGTCCGGGCGATCTCACCTTCGCGATTGTGAGAGAATGGGTCGATGAGATGGTGTTAGTAAGTGAAGACGACATTCGTAAAAGTATGATTGCATTGATCCAGCGAAACAAAGTGGTTACGGAAGGGGCCGGCGCGTTGGCCTGCGCCGCGCTGTTGAGCGGCAAAGTTGACCACTACATCCAGGGGCGGAAAACCGTGTGCATTATCTCAGGTGGCAATATCGATTTGTCCCGGGTTTCCCAGATTACAGGTTTCGCTGACGCATAAAGGATAAGTTATGAGTAATTCTGAAAATATTCTCGACCAGGAAAAAGCGTCGACCTGGCGTAAGTCCGATACCACATGGACACTGGGTCTGTTTGGTACGGCCATTGGCGCTGGCGTGCTTTTTTTCCCCATCCGGGCCGGTTACGGTGGCCTGATTCCTATTTTGATCATGCTGGTACTCGCCTATCCCATCGCGTTTTACTGCCATCGGGCGTTGGCCCGGCTGTGCCTGTCAGGCAGCAACGTTTCGGGCAATATTACGGAAACTGTGGAAGAGCATTTCGGAAAAACCGGCGGGGTGGTCATTACCTTTCTCTATTTTTTTGCGATTTGTCCGCTGCTCTGGATCTATGGCGTCACCATCACCAATACCTTTATGGCATTTTGGCAATATCAGTTACAGCTGCCGGTACTGAATCGCGGCGTGGTAGCGCTGTTTCTGCTGTTGTTGATGGCTTTTGTCATCTGGTTTGGCAAAGACCTGATGGTAAAAGTGATGAGCTGGCTGGTGTTTCCGTTTATCGCCAGCCTGGTGGTGATTTCGCTCTCGCTGATCCCGTACTGGAATTCCGCCGTGATTGATCAGGTCAGCCTGAGTGATATTACCTTTACCGGCCACGATGGCATTCTGGTCACCGTATGGTTAGGCATTTCCATTATGGTGTTCTCGTTCAATTTCTCGCCGATTGTTTCTTCTTTTGTGGTTTCCAAGCGTGAAGAGTACGAGCCGGAAATGGGCCGGACCTATACCGAAAACAAGTGCAGCCAGATTATCTCGCGCGCCAGCATGTTGATGGTGGCCGTGGTGATGTTCTTTGCCTTTAGCTGTCTGTTTACCTTATCACCGCAAGACATGGCTGACGCTAAAGCGCAAAATATCCCCGTGCTCTCCTATCTGGCAAACCACTTTTCATCCATGTCTGGCGAGAAGTCCACCTTCTCTACGGTGCTGGAATACAGCGCGTCGGTGATCGCCTTAGTCGCTATTTTCAAATCGTTCTTTGGGCACTATCTGGGCACGCTGGAAGGGTTGAATGGGCTGATTATTAAGTTCCGCTATAAGGGCGATAAAGACGCCGTGTCCAGCCGCAAACTGAATACGCTGAGCATGATCTTTATTATGGGATCAACCTGGCTGGTGGCTTACCTCAACCCCAATATCCTTGACCTGATTGAGGCAATGGGTGCGCCGATTATCGCCTCGCTGCTCTGCCTGTTACCGATGTTTGCTATCCGCAAAGTCCCGGCGCTGGCAAAATATAAAGGCCGGGTTGATAACGTCTTTGTTGCCGCAATCGGCTTACTCACTATTTTAAATATTGTTTATAAGTTTTTCTGAGGGTCATTTTTCCTCGGTTCGACCTGACGTGCGCAGTCTGCCAGCGCACGTCAGGTCCTTTCACATCCCGGTTTATCTTCACCTGATGCGGCGTTCTGCTGCTAACCGCGACCGTGCGGCTCATCCCAGTTAAAAGCAGGCCCTACAGAGATGACACCATGCGGGTTGATGGTTTTATGGCTGCAGTAGTAGTGATGGCGAATATGGGGCAGGTTTACCGTGTCGGCAATCCCGGGCATTTGGTAGATATCACGCAGAAAACCGCTCAGATTCAGGTAGTCGCTAATACGGTGACGGTCACATTTAAAATGGGTGACGTAAACCGGATCGAAGCGCACCAGCGTGGTCCATAAACGTAAGTCAGCTTCGGTTATCCTGTCGCCGGTGAGATAACGGTGTTGCCCTAAGATCTGCTCAAGACGAGACAGGGAATGGAACAGGGCGCTAACGGCTTCGTCATAAGCGGACTGCGAGGTGGCGAAACCGGTTTTATAGACGCCGTTGTTAACGGTGTCGTAGATCCAGCCGTTAAGCTCATCAATCTTTTCACGCAGCTCAACCGGGTAATAATCCCCCGCGCGTGCGCCCACGGCATCGAATGCACTGTTAAACATGCGAATAATATCGGCAGACTCATTGCTGACGATGGTGTTCTGCTGTTTATCCCATAACACGGGCACGGTAACGCGACCGCTGTAGTCCTCATCTGCATGTAAATAGAGCTGATAGAGAAATTCATTTTGATGCAGTTTGTCTCCGGTTGCATCCGGGAAACTGTCATCAAACGTCCAGCCGTTTTCCAGCATCAGCGGATGAACCACTGACACATCAATCATGCTATCCAGGCCTTTAAGCTGACGCATCAGCAGGGTGCGGTGTGCCCACGGACAGGCAAGCGAGACATAAAGATGATAGCGATCGCGTTCTGCCGTAAACCCGGCTTTGCCACCTGGGCCTGCGCTGCCGTCGGGCGTCACCCAGTTACGCCATGCGGATTCTGAGCGCTTAAAGCGCCCACCGGTTGATTTGGTGTCATACCAGGTGTCATGCCAGACACCGTCAATTAACTGGCCCATGTTGTCTCCAATACAAAGGATAAGAAGAAAATCTCTCGCTCTAACCATAGGTGGTTATGGATAACTTCGACAGCACACCATGTGCGTTGCCGGATATTTTGCTGAACAGCCTCAATAACGGCTATATGGCAAACGCGTCAGAGGCGTATTTGAGGACAGAATACCTTATGATTGGCCCCTCTTCGGCCTGAACCCGATAAGCCGTCCAGCACGCCTGTCCCGTTGGAAGAGGCACTAAAAAGAAGGAAAGCGTAATGAAAGCGGTGCTCTTTGGTTATCACGAAATGGCCTGTACCGGCCTGAAGGCATTAACGGATGCCGGTTTCACGGTCAGTGCCTTGTTTACCCATGCGGACCCCGCTGCCGGTACGCAGTTTTACGGTTCTGTCGCCCGCCTGGCTGAAGGTTATAACATCCCGGTTTTTATCACAGAGGATGTCAACACCGCGGAATGGCAAGCCCGGATTGCCGACTTTGAGGCGGACTACCTGTTCTGCTTTTCCTACCGTCAGGTGCTCAGCGAGGCCATTCTGTCGTCGGTAAAAAAAGGGGCCTATAACGTGCATGCTGCCTTATTGCCTGCTTACCGTGGCCGCGCCCACCTCAACTGGGTGATTATCAAAGGGGAGACGCAAACCGGCGTCACGCTGCACCGCATGATCAAACGCCCTGATGCCGGTCCGATTCTGGCGCAGAAGGCCGTTGACATTCATCCGCAGGACAATGCCCTGGCGCTGCATACCCGATTAGTCGCGACCACCGGGGAGATGCTACCGGGCTGGCTCAAGGGGCTGGTGGCGGGCCAACTCGCTGAAATCCCCCAGGACGAACGCGCAGCCAGCTGTTTTGGAAGCCGTAAACCGGAAGACGGACAACTCAACTGGCACGACAGCGCCAGCGATAACCATAATCTGATTCGTGCGCTGGCGTTCCCCTGGCCTGGTGCTTTCAGCGTTAATGGGTCACAACGGTTTACCGTCTGGGAAAGCCGGGTTATTGAGGCGGATAATGTCAGTCAGCCTGGTGAGGTGGTTTCAGTCAATCCGTTGGTTATTGGCTGTGGGCAGGGGCAACTTGAGATTCTGCAGGGGCAGTCTGTGGGGGGCGAATCCGTCCCAGGCAGCACGCTGGCAGGCCAGCTCGGGCTGATTGTCGGGCAGCATTTGACGCGCTGAAGGCGTCAAATGCTGCGTCAGGCGATTATCCGAGCGCCTGTCCGCAAAGATAACCTACTGATGCAGACAGGCCCATCGCCAACAGGCTCCAGAAGCAAATTCGCGTGACGCTTTTTCTTACTGGCGCATCCCCGGCCCGGGCCGCCGTCGCGCCAAGCAGCGCCAGCGCCAGGAGCGCCGAGGCCGCAATGGCGGGTAAGGCGAAAGGCCCGGTGATGAGCATCGCGATGGCGAACGGTAAAATACTGCCTGATGCGAAACTGATTGCTGAAAACAGGGCGGCCTGAAGCGGTTTCGCGCTGCTGAAGGCCGTGATGCCCAGCTCATCTCTGGCGTGCGCGGCCAGCGCATCATGGGCCATCAGTTGCTCTGCCACCTGATGCGCCAGCTCAGGAGACAGGCCGCGCGCCCTGTAAATGGCCGCAAGCTCCATGGTTTCAGCCGCAAAATCGGCCTCCAGTTCGGCTTTTTCCTGCAGCAGAGACGCTTTTTCTGTATCGGACTGTGAGGACACCGAGACGTATTCTCCCGTTGCCATCGACATCGCCCCTCCGACGATGCCAGCCAGCCCGGCGAGCAACACGTTATGATGGCTACTGCTGGCAGAAACCACCCCGGCCAGCAGGCTGGCGGTGGATACGATGCCATCATTCGCGCCCAGCACGGCGGCCCGCAGCCATCCGGCGTGTTCAATTTTGTGTGATTCACTATGTAGCATCCGGTCTTCCAGTGATAAGCGATTCGTTTAACAAGGAGGGCGACAGCCTGCATGCATGTCCTTTGCTATTTTTCATAGCGGGATAGCAGGATATGAAGCACGCCCATCGCGCCATGGCTGTAAAAATAAATCTCTACAAAGGTGGTCAGGAATTTATGCCAGTGCAATACCTTACGCGTCAAATCAGGTGTGGCGAGCGACGTACTGTTAAATAAAAACCATAGCCCACCAGAACAGGCGACCGCGATCAACGCGATAACCCCCAGGCCTTGCACCGTCGCGGCTATGCCACCGCCATGTGCCTGGGGGAGTTTCAGGCCGGTCAGCTGTACGACATCGTTTCGAATACCCCGAAAATCCAGCATGAGCCAGGCGAAGTACCAGCGAAAACCCCGCTGAACCCGCATCCAGATGAGCATGATAACGCCCGCAGCGATCAGCAACAGTCCTGAGAGAATATGTAGCCAGGTTATCAGCGTCTCCAGGTTATGCTCGCCGAGCGCTTCACGTGCGGTGAAATTGGAATTAATGATCTGCGAAAGGATCAGCACGGCGACCAAAAGATGAAGCCGTCGAAAAAAGGGCGCATCGTGATGGGGAAGCCACTGACCATAAGACACTTTCATAGCGTTGCCAAAAAGAAGAGAGACGGAACGCTATATTTCCATGGGTAGATTAGGCTTACCTTAAGCAGGGCGCGGAGGTGTTATCCCGCTCAACCAGAAAATCTGCGCGCGGAAGACAGCATGTTATCTGTTCGGGCGGTCCAGTGAGGGCAATTTGGCAGGGGAAGGGCATAAAAAAACGCACCGGAAGAAAGCAACCGGTGCGTTCAGATAACGCGAGGCGTCGGGCGTCAGTTAGCGCGCCAGAGCACCCTGTGGTTTTTTGCCGATCAGGCGGTCAATACTGTACGCACCAGGACCCACTAAACCTAACACCAGGAAACCCCCTGCGATAGACAGGTTTTTCATGAACATCAGCTGGTTAACGCCTTCTGCGAAGTTACTGTGAAACAGAAACGCGGTCAGAATAGTAAAGCCAGCGGTAAACAGTGCAGTAAAGCGGGTCAGGAAGCCAAACATAATGGCCAGGCCGCCGCCAAACTCCAGCAGAATAACCAGTGGCAGTATGAAACCCGGCACGCCCATCGCTTCCATGTACTGCTGAGTGCCGGCATAACCGGTAATTTTGCCCCAGCCAGAAACGATAAACAGGATAGTCATCAGGATACGGGCGGCCAACAAACCACTGTCTTCGAATTTTTTCATCATAAGCTCCAATGCTAAAAGTTTGCAAGGCGACGCTGCCCGCAGTGAATATTCCCGTTAACCGCATGATGGCAATTAGCCGGGCTGATAGCTGGAGATGATAGTAGCGAGGGGTTACAGTTGTAAGCAATATAAACTGTCGATGTTATTCAGTAAATTTGATAAAAAGCAAAAGCCAGCCGCAATCGGGCTGGCTTTGGGGGATTCAACGCGGGGGAAGAGCGGATTTCACCATGCGCCACGTACTCCACAGACCGAAGCCCCGTTTCGCCCAGCGGAGCAGGCGATTAGGGCTGCGAATGGAATAAATGGCTAACGCACTACTGCCAATGGCCAGATAACGTTTCAAACTTAAAAACGTAAACCAGCCACGGTCGTAAGAGGCCGTGATCTCCAGCCAGCCACGCCGCGCCGCGCTCAGATCCAGGCGTTGCTGCTGAACCTGCTTTAGCAGTTCATCGATGCGCGCTTGACGCTCACGGCAACTCATTAGTGGTTATCCTCGAGCAGATCACGATCGTTAGCCAGTTCTTTGCGCGTATGGCGCAATAGCGTGGACTGACGTGACTTACGCAGTGTCCATAGCCCAAAGATCAGCGCCAGCAAGAACAGCACGCCGGTGGTGATGGCAATGGCCATTAAACGGTACTGCGCATCAACTGCCCAGATAATCAGCACCATCAGGCTCATCAGGCCAAAAGCAGTGAAAAGCATGGTCAGGCCAAGCATCAACAGCATCTGGATCAGATTAGCCTTCTCTTCTTCCAGCTCTACCACTGCAAGACGAACGCGTGTTTCGACCATACTGACCAGCGTGGTAACAATACGCTGACCAATGTTGATGACCCCTTTGGCCGGTCCGTGGTTCTGCTGTGAATCCGTCATGATTAACGACGCGAGATCAGCATACCGATGGCAACGCCAATCGCCGCACCGATACCTACGCCGTGCCATGGGTTGTCACGCACGTAACCATCCGCTTTTTGTGCGGCTTCACGCGTGGTGGCCGCCAGGCGCTCACCGGATTCACCTAAACGCTCGCGGGAGCTGTCCAGCGCAACGCGCGCTTTGTGACGGAGTTTATCCAGTTCACCTTTTGATTTTTCAGTTCCGCTGCTCAGGACTTCTTCCAGCGTATCCGCCAGGTTTTTCAGTTCAGCACGCAAATATTCCGATGATGTGTCTTTAGACATAAAATACTCCTTTAACATCAGTAGATTGAATCCGATTAATAGGGCTCCGCCTGTAACTTCTTAAGCTCCTGGCGTGCTTCTTCCAGCTTGTGTTCGCGTTTCGCAATCTTGTCCTTGTCATGACCTTCGTCGCGCTCTTCCTTGAGTTCGCGCTCACGCTCAGCCACTTTCTGCTTCTGAGCGTTAATTTTTTCCAGATGTGAGGCTTTAAGCTTTTTATCGGTACATCCTGCCCGCACTTCGGTCAGGGCGCGCTCCAGGCCGTTTACACGGCGCTGGTTGTTATGCTTCTGAGCCATCTCGATTTCGCGCTGAATATCCTGCTCTTTTTGCTGACACAGCGACTGTGCTGCCATCAACGAGCCTGAAAGAGAAAACAGCACCATTCCCAGCAGTAATTTGTGTTTCATTAGGCTTTGTACCTTCCATTGTTGCCTGACTTAATTCAACGCGGTGCACAAGCATTCCGCACTGCGTTGATAACCAGCCTTAGTTTAAGCATAGACATCAGGTGGAAAAAGTCCAAAGATCACCGATATACAGAAAAACGCTCAGCACACCTTGTCGGTGAGATGAGCGATAAGAAAGGAATACGGACTAGGCGAGAGAAAGGTGAGGCATCGGGTCGTGTTGAGCGACGATAAACCCCTCTGGCAGCAGGCGACGCAGCACTTTCTGCGCGGCCAGGCTCTGCTCTTCATTATCAAAATGGATAATCAGCGCATCGCCAGAGGGCGTGATGCTTTTGATACGAATGCCCTGAGCGCTCAGCTGTTGATACAGATAGAAGCCATCGGGCATCGGCGCACCCGCATGTGAAACGCGAATCTGTACCACGTTTTCATGACGCATCAGGTTGGGCACCATGCTGATAGCAATCAGCGCAAATGCGCCACCAATTAACCAGGGAAGCCAGCGTTTAGGAATGACCTGTAACAGTTTCATGAGCCCTCACCACGCTGGTTTGCCCGGCGCTTACGCCACAGCAC
The DNA here is from genome assembly GCF_001641135.1 of Pantoea sp. OXWO6B1. Classification (NCBI taxonomy): domain Bacteria; kingdom Pseudomonadati; phylum Pseudomonadota; class Gammaproteobacteria; order Enterobacterales; family Erwiniaceae; genus Pantoea; species Pantoea sp. OXWO6B1. Next base: position 62,518 of record NZ_LWLR01000001.1, on the reverse strand, counting down.
AATCAGCGAGCCTACCAGCCCAATCACCAGTAACGCCAACGGCAACATCATCAGGAAAAACATCAGTTCATCTTCGTAACGGCGGAAGATGGGGGTTTTACCTAAGGCAAAGCCCAGGACGGTAAGGATGACGACCCATAAGAAGCCGCTCATCCAGTTAAAAAACTGGAAACGGGCATTACTTAAACCAGAAAGCCCGGCAATCGTCGGCAGCAGGGTGCGCACAAAAGCAATAAAACGACCAATCAGCAGTGCCGATAAGCCGTGGCGGTGAAACAGATTATGGGCGCGCTGATGATAGCGGGCAGGAAGGTGCGATAACCAGTTTTGAACCGTCGGCGTGTTCCCCAGCCAGCGGCCCTGAATATAGCTGACCCAGCACCCCAGGCTGGCACCGGTCGTGAGGACCAGAATGGTCAGCGGGAAGCCCATGGTCCCTTTGGCAATCAGCACGCCCACCAGAATCAGCAAGCTGTCGCCAGGCAGAAAAGCGGCAGGCAATAAGCCGTTTTCCAGAAAAAGGATCATAAATAAAACGCCGTAAATCGCCCATACCAGCGTTGGATCAGAAAGCGTTTCATAATCCTGTTGCCACAAGGCATGCAGCAGCGCTTGCAAAATTTCCATCAATCGTTCCTGAACATCATCGTTAATCATGTCCCACAGGGACCTCAGCGCAGACTGACATTTGTTATATATTTTGAGAGCGTCGTCTGAGCAAGCGTTTCTGGATCCTTCCAGAACTGATTGTTAAATCAGCGATTTGATAAGCCCTTATCGCAAAAGGTAAGAAAAGGGTGATAACTGTAACAAAAATCATGCATCGGAGACAGAACTACTCCTAAACGAACAGGAGTTTTACCCTCTGTATCACGATGTAAAAAGGAGTTTTACATGTCCTGACACTATTGCAGATTAACTGACTGTTATTAAGTCAGGTTAACGTGGAATCGTGTCTGCATCCGGAAGCACAACCGGATTTTCGCTAAACATGTAACGGTCGACGTTGAACTCAAAATCGTCGGCGGTGGCGTTAAATAACATCTGCTTGGTATTTTCGAGATGTTGCCACATTGCCAGCTTACTGGCGGCGGGATCTTTGCGTATTAAGGCTTTCAGAATCTGATCGTGATCGTCACACCAGCTTACGATACTGCGCTGATCGATATGCTCATGCAGCTTAAGCCAGTAGGGATTGTGCAAGCGGTGCAGCCACATCTTTTCTACAATCGCGGCCAGGGCGCTGTTTTGCGTCGACTGGGCGATGCGAACGTGAAACTTCATATCCCATTCAGAGTCCCTGAAATGATCCTCCTGACGGGCTTTCTCCTGAATCGCCATTAAATCGACGATATCTTTGCGCGTCACCTGGGTTGCCGCGAACTCCGCCACGTTACTTTCGATAAGCTGGCGGGCCTGCAACAGCTCGAAAGGCCCAAAGGCGGCAAACTCTAACTGGCTGCTGCTTTCGGCAACCCGGTTTTGCTGCTGGCTGGAAATGACATGAATGCCCGACCCTTTGCGCACCTCAACGTAGCCTTCGACTTCCAGCATAATAATGGCTTCGCGCACCACCGTGCGGCTGACTTCCATCTCTTCAGCGATCAGGCGTTCTGCGGGCAGTTTCTCACCCACCTGATAAACCCCGTTTTCAATGCGGCGTTTTAACTCGCTGGCCAGCTGTTGATAAAGTCGACGAGATTCAGTGAGGTCCATGACACCGTCCAAGGTAACGATCAGATAAGATAAGTTGTTATACCACTTTGCGGTAAGAGATGAAAAGGGCTGGCGCAAGCCAGCCCGCAGGATTAGCTACGTACCGTCGCAGCCGCAGAAGGAGAAGGTGGTGTCTGAAGCTCAGATATGGGCTGATTTTTTAGCACTGTCCAGATGACGATGGCGCCCAGCAAATCGAACACGGCCAGCGCGGCAAACAGGGGGCTAAAGCCTAATGTATCGGCCAACGCACCGACGACCAGCGCAAACAGGGTACTGGCTGTCCAGGCTGCCATGCCGGTCAGGCCGTTGGCGGTGGCAACTTCGTTACGGCCAAACACATCGGAAGACAGGGTAATCAGCGCACCAGACAGCGCCTGGTGGGCAAAGCCGCCGACGCACAGCAGCGCGATAGCAATATAAGGACTGGTAAATAAACCGATGGTGCCTGGACCTATCATCAAAACGGCACCCATGGTGACCACCATTTTACGTGACACTATCAGGTTAACCCCAAACCAGCGCTGAAACAGCGGTGGCAGGTAGCCGCCCAGGATACAACCAAAGTCAGCAAACAGCATCGGCATCCAGGCAAAAAGCGCGATCTCTTTAAGGTTGAAACCATAAACCTTAAACATAAAAAGCGGAATCCAGGCGTTAAAGGTGCCCCATGCGGGTTCTGCCAGGAAACGTGGCAGGGCGATCCCCCAGAACTGGCGATTGCGCAGAATCTGCAGTGCCGACATTTTGGTGCTGTTGCCGGTTTGATGCTGAAGCTCCTGACCGGAGATGATGTAGTGACGCTCTTCTTCACTCAGCTTTTTCTGCTGTTTAGGATGTTTATAAAACACCAGCCAGCAGAGCGCCCAAATCATGCTCAGCACGCCCGAGATAATGAACGCCATCTGCCAGCTGTGCGCGACGATCGCCCAGACCACCAGGGGAGGCGCCAGCATCGCACCGATTGACGAGCCGACGTTAAAGTAGCCTACCGCCACGGAGCGCTCTTTAGCGGGGAACCACTCGCTACTGGCTTTGAGTCCGGCAGGGATCATCGCCGCTTCTGCGGCACCCACTGCACCGCGTGCCAACGCCAGACCGCCCCAGCTTCCCGCCAGCGCTGTCGCGGCGCAAAAAATCGCCCACAGTACAGCAAATACCGCGTAGCCCACTTTGGTACCTAATAAATCAAGAACATAACCCGCTACAGGCTGCATTACGGTGTAGCAGGCAGAGTACGCCGCCACAATATAGGAGTACTGCTGGGTGGTGATATGCAGTTCTGTTTGTAGCGTTGGCGCTGCCACGGCAATCGTGTTACGCGTCAGATAGCCGAGCACCGTTCCGAGCGTGACCAGGCCAATCATATACCAGCGTAATCCTTTGATCTTACGCATTCTGTACCTCTTCCAGTTGTTTGTGCGGTCTTACCGCTGTTGTTATCTGGAGCGGGACATCTCGTGATACAGCTCTGCTCACGCCCGCCGGTCCTGCACCAGCGACCGTTATCTGCCTTGCCTTGTGTAAGAAATTTGTTACCTTGCGGTAAAGCGAGAGCCTAACTTGTTATACAACTTTAAAAGTTGAAAGCCATCACAAAAACCCGCAATAGCTTGTGGGATACTGCAAACAGATGAGATCACAGCCAGTTAGCGCGCTGCAGGCGACAATAAGGTCCATATGGGATGTGATCATCTTGCTTAAATGTGACCTGAGTCGTAAAAAAACCTGCAGTCAGCCAAAATTGGTATGATAACTTTGAGTCATTCAGGGGTAATCCCATAAGGAAGCTTTGTATGTCGCGTTTCATGACCGAAGATTTTTTGCTGGACACTGAGTTCGCCCGTCGTCTTTATCACGGCTACGCCAAAGATCAGCCCGTCTACGATTATCACTGCCATTTACCGCCGCAGCAGATTGCTGAAAACTATCGTTTTGCCAACCTTTACGATATCTGGCTGAAAGGCGATCACTATAAGTGGCGGGCGATGCGGGCTAACGGTGTGGCAGAGGCGCTGTGCACCGGCGACGCCAGCGATCGGGATAAATTCAATGCCTGGGCGCGAACGGTACCGCAAACCATCGGTAATCCGCTTTATCACTGGACGCATCTGGAATTACGTCGTCCCTTTGGCATTACCGGCGTGCTGCTGTCCGAAAAAACGGCCGATGAGATCTGGCAGCGCTGCAACGATTTACTGGCGCAGGACGATTTCACTGCGCGCGGCATCATGCAGCAGATGAACGTTAAGATGGTCGGCACCACCGACGATCCGCTGGACGATCTGACACATCACCGTGTGCTGGCAGAAGACAGCAGCTTCAAGGTGAAGGTGCTGCCAAGCTGGCGTCCGGATAAAGCCTTTAATATCGAAGCCGACACCTTCCTGCCGTGGATTGAAAAACTGGAAAGCCTGACCGATATCAGCGTGCAGCGCTTTGATGATTTACGTCAGGCGCTGAGCAAACGTCTGGATCACTTTGCGGCACACGGCTGCAAAATTTCCGACCATGCGCTGGATGTGGTGTGTTATGCCGATGCGGATGAAACCACGCTAGACAGCATTCTGGCGCATCGTCGCGGAGGCGCAAAGCCGGATGCGCAGGCTATCGCCCAGTTTAAAACCGCAGTGCTGGTATGGCTTGGCTGGGAATACGCTCGTCGTGGATGGGTGCAGCAGTACCATATTGGAGCGTTGCGCAATACCAACCAACGCCAGTTCCAACTGCTGGGCGCAGATGTGGGCTTTGACTCCATCAACGATCAGCCTGTTGCCGAACCTCTGGCCCGCTTACTTGGCGCGCAAAACCTCAATAACGCCTTGCCTAAAACTGTCCTCTACTGTCTGAATCCGCGGGATAATGAAGTGCTGGCAACCATGGCCGGAAATTTCCAGGGCGAGGGCCAGGCAGGGAAAATGCAGTTTGGTTCCGCCTGGTGGTTTAACGATCAACTGGATGGCATGCAGCGCCAGATGACGCAGCTGGCGCAAATTGGCCTGCTGAGCCGCTTCGTCGGGATGTTAACCGACAGCCGCAGCTTCCTTTCTTATACCCGTCATGAATATTTCCGTCGGCTGCTGTGCCAGATGATTGGCCGCTGGGTCGAACAGGGCGAAGCGCCTGCAGATGAAGCGCTGTTGGGCCAGATGGTACAAAACATTTGCTTCAACAATGCCCGTGACTATTTTGGCATTGAGCTGGGAGCCTGACCATGAAGCGGCTGAATCGCCACGACTTTCCCGGCGCGGTCTACCACGATCGCGTGATTCAGTTCGGTGAAGGTAACTTTCTGCGTGCCTTTATCGACTGGCAACTTGACTGGCTCAATGAACATCAGGGCACAGACGCCGGTGTGGTGGTGGTCAGGCCGCGTAATCGCGACGTCCGCGACAATCTGAATCAGCAGGACGGTCTGTATACCACGCTGATTCGCGGGCTGAACACACAGGGGGAACAGGTGAGCGAAAGCCGCCTGATCCGCAGCCTGAACCGTGAGATTCAGCCTTACCAGCAGTTTGACGATTTTATGGCGCTGGCTCATCAGCCCGAGATGCGTTTTGTGTTCTCCAATACCACCGAAGCCGGCATCACGTTCAACGAAACCGATCGGTTAAGCGATCGGCCTGCATCCAGCTTTCCGGGCAAGCTGACGCAACTGCTTTGGGCGCGTTACCAGCATTTCTCAGGGGATAAAGAGAAAGGCTGGCTCATCGTGCCTTGTGAGTTGATCGATCACAATGGCGATATGCTGCGCACTCTGGTGCTGCGCTATGCCGATCTCTGGCAACTGCCCCAGGCGTTTCAACGCTGGGTTGATACGTGCTGTGCGTTCTACAACACGCTGGTGGATCGGATTGTGACCGGCTTTCCGTCCGACAGCGCCGCGCTTGAAGATCAACTGGGGTACCAGGACCGTTTTCTGGTGGCCGGGGAAGTCTATTACCAGTTTGTGCTTCAGGGACCCACGGCGCTGTTTGACGAACTGAAGCTTGCCGCACTGACGCCGGCTGTCCGCCACGTTGACGATATCGCCCCGTACAAAGCCCAAAAGGTGGCCATTCTGAACGGTGCCCACACCGCGATGGTGCCGGTCGCCTGTCTTGCGGGGCTCGAGAGCGTAGGAGAGGCGATGGACGATGAGCAAATCTCTGCTTATGTCGATGCGCTGCTGCGCAAAGAGATTATTCCCACGTTGGATCTGCCAGCCGATGAGCTCAACGCTTTTGCCGACGCGGTGTTGCGCCGCTTCCGCAATCCGTTTATTCGCCATGCACTGCTTTCCATCGCCCTGAACAGCATGACCAAGTTCCGTACACGTTTGTTGCAACCTTTGCTGATGTCGCATGTGAAAACAGGGCAGTGGCCACAGCTCCTGACGTTTGCGCTGGCAGCCCTGATTGCGTTTTATCGCGGGGAATCGGCGGATAAAAGCTGGCCTCTGCAGGATGAGCCGCACTGGCTGGAACGCTACTCAGAGGGCTGGGCCGCCGTGACGGCAGAGCAAATCTCTCCTTTAGCGTTGGTCAGTCGCGTATTAAGTGATGCTCAGCACTGGGGACAAGATTTAACACAGCAACCCGGCCTGGCCGAAACGGTCAGCCAGCACCTGCAACGCATCCTCGCGCACGGTATACGTGACGCGCTGAGCCAACGGAGATAACCATGCAAGACGCCATAAAAATTCATCCGCAGGACAATGTTGCCGTGGCGTTGCATGATATGGAAGCCGACACCACGATTGAACTCGCCGCCCAGCCCGTCACGTTGCTTCAGGATGTGGGACGGGGGCACAAGTTTGCCTTGCGCGCCATCGGCAAAGACGAGTTGATCATAAAATATGGGTTGCCGATTGCGCATGCGACTCAGGCCGTTGGGGCAGGGGAGCTGATTCATTCCCACAATGCCCGCACCAATCTCAGTGACCTTGATCACTACGACTATGTGCCTGAGCAGATGGCTTTAACCACCCAGCCGGGCGACCGTGAGGTGCAGCTTTACCGCCGTGCCAATGGTGAGGTCGGCATCCGCAACGAGCTGTGGATTTTACCGACCGTAGGCTGCGTAAACGGGATTGCGCGACAGATTTTACAGCGCTTTCTGAAGGAGACGCAGGATGCAGCCGGTACAGACGGCGCTTTTCTGTTTAGTCACACCTTTGGCTGTTCGCAGTTAGGGCAGGATCATGACAACACCCGCACCATGCTACAAAACATGGTTCGCCATCCGAATGCGGGCGCGGTATTAGTGATAGGCCTGGGCTGCGAGAACAACCAGGTGGATGTGTTTCGTGAAACCCTGGGCGCATTTGAAAGCGATCGCGTTGAGTTTATGGTGTGCCAGCAGCATGACGATGAAGTCGAAGCCGGACTGGAGCGGCTGCATGCGCTCTATGAAAAAATGCGTCACGACCGCCGTTCACCGGGCACACTCAGCGAGCTTAAGTTCGGTCTGGAATGTGGCGGCTCTGACGGATTTTCGGGCATTACGGCCAATCCGCTGCTGGGCCGCTTTTCCGATCAGATGATCGCCAACGGTGGGACAACGGTGCTGACGGAAGTGCCTGAAATGTTTGGTGCCGAACGTATTCTGATGGGCCGTTGCCGGGATCGGGCCACCTTCGACAAAACCGTGTCGATGATTAACGACTTCAAACAGTACTTTATCGATCATCATCAGCCCATCTATGAAAACCCGTCACCGGGTAATAAAGCAGGCGGTATTACCACGCTGGAAGAGAAGTCACTCGGCTGTACACAAAAAGCGGGGCAAAGTCAGGTCGTGGACGTACTCAAGTATGGCGAACGTCTCACCGCACCGGGCCTTAACCTGTTGAGCGCGCCGGGGAACGATGCGGTGGCGACCAGTGCGCTGGCGGGGGCGGGCTGTCATATGGTGCTGTTCAGCACCGGGCGTGGCACGCCGTACGGCGGATTTGTCCCCACGGTCAAGCTGGCCACCAACACGCCGCTGGCTGAAAAGAAACCGCACTGGATTGATTTTAACGCCGGAAGACTGCTCGATGGCATGAACATGGACGCGCTGTTAGCCGACTTTGTTGACACCATTGTGGCGATTGCCAACGGGCAGTTAACCAACAATGAAAAAAATGATTTTCGTGAACTGGCTATTTTTAAAAGCGGCGTGACGCTGTAAGCGTAAGGGCGGCATGGCTGCCGCCCTTAGTTTTATGACGCAACCGCGCCGACTGACATCAGGTTACGGCGAGCTGGGCCACATGGATTTCGTATAGCAGGCTGCCTGGGCCTCAGATCCTGAAATAGCTGCTCACCCATAGCGTTAGGCCGCTAAACAGACTTCATTACTCCTCGCTCAAAACGAGTCACTAACGCCGTATTTGTGCATCCCATAAGAGATATGCCTGAAAGCCACCCACGCGATCCGGCACAATCTACGAACCTGCTTGATCACTTTTCTCCTGTGGATTCTGGCTGTCCGGTTTAGCGGGCTTCACTCGCAAAATTAACGGCAGGCGCTCACCTGACTCGTCTTTTTAACGGCGACAGATTTTACAGCCGAAACGACTTTTACTCTGTTAAGTGTGCACGTGCACATTTCTTCTTATTGTGAGATCTCGATCGCAGACTGCTGGTTGATTAGTGATGTGCACGTGCACATAATGAAAAACAGGGAGGATAATATGAAAATAACCGGTTTAAACGTTTATGACGTCGATCTTCGCGCCCGGCAACCGGGTCATAACCTGATTATCGTGGAGATTGAAACGGACGAAGGGATTTCCGGTATCGGCGAAGTCGCGATGAGCTACGGCGTCGGTGCCAAGTCCGTTATTCCCGTGCTTGAGTCGCTGACAAAGACTTACCTTACAGGCCGCTCACCTTTTGATTCAGAACTGATTTTCCAACAGTGTTTTGATAAGTCCTACTGGGCGCGCGGCCGATCGCTGGCGATATATGGCGCGATGAGTGCAATCGATATCGCCCTGTGGGATATCAAAGGTAAGGCACTCAATCTGCCGGTTTACCAACTGTTGGGGGGAAAATGCCGTGACAGGATTCCGCTCTATGCAAACCACTGGTATTTCGATGCCTGGCGACCAGAAGAGTTCGCTGAACGGGCGCTGCGGGTGGTAAACGAGGGCTATAAAGGGCTGAAATTTGATCCCTTTAAAATGTCGCCAACGGGAGAAAAGTCTACGCCCGATCGTCCCGTCAGCAAAGCATGGGGAAATATGGCCATCGCAAGGGTTAAAGCGGTGCGTGAAGCCGTTGGCGATGACATTGATATCATGCTCGATCTTCATGGCTGCCTGAATGTGTCCGACGCGGTTAAATGGGGGAAACAACTGGAAGCGTTCTCTCCTTATTTTTACGAAGAACCGACCGATACGCTGCTGATAAACGCCTCAGCAGAAGTCAAACTCAAGGTGGATATTCCGCTGGCCGGTGGTGAGCGTTTATATACCCGTTATGATTTTGCGCCTTTCATTGAAAACCGTATCTTCGAACTGATTCAGCCCGATATGGGACTGGCAGGCGGTTTTACCGAAATGAAAAAAATCGCTGCCTTTGCAGAAACCTATCAAATTGCCATCCAGCCACATAATGCTTCTGGCCCTGTTTTAACGGCTGCCTGTGTGCAATTTGATATCTGTACCACCAATGTTCAAATTCAGGAATGGTTTCCTTACTGGCAGGATGAACGTTATCGGGTTGTCCAGGAGGCGCTTGAACATAACGTTAAAGACGGTCACTTTGTCGTTGAAGAGATGAATCCCGGCTTGGGCATTGAACTCGATAAAAACTATTTATCAAATTTCCAACAATATAAATTTAAATAATTAACCATCAGGATGAATAAAATGAAAAGAATCTTTCTTTGCTGCAATGCGGGCATGAGCACCTCTATACTCGTAAAAAAAATGAAGGCATCTGCCGTAGAGCAAAACATCGATATTGAAATCGAGGCCTTTCCACTGGAGAAATTTAACGAAAGCATTGAAACCTATGATCTCTGCCTGTTGGGGCCTCAGGTGCGATATAAACTTGAGGAATTCAGGAAAATAGCCGCCGAAAAAAATAAAAAAGTAGAAGCTATTAATCCAATGGATTACGGAATGATGAAGGGTGACAACGTATTAAAGTTTGCGCTCGAATTACTTGGCTAAACGTACGCCAATATGAGGAAGTAACTCATGAAAATGTATGATGTTATTATTTCAATGATTGAAAAGAAGATAGCGCCTGTTGCAGGTAAAATCGGTGGGCAGCGCCACGTGCTGGCTGTGCGTGATGGGTTTATCTCTGCCATGCCATTTATGATTGTGGGCAGCTTTCTGATGATACTGGCCTTTCCGCCTTTTTCCCGGGACACGACCTTTGCTTTCGGGCAAATGTGGCTGGAATTTGCCACCAACCATAAAGAAGCGATCATGCTGCCCTTTCGCATGACGATGGGCATCATGACGATCTATGTTGCTGTGGGGATTGGCTATAACCTGGCACAGGGCTATAAACTCAGTCCATTAATGGGCGGGTTACTTTCATTGTGTTCATTTCTGATTGTCGCTGCGCCTTTCACTAACGGAAATATTCCCGCCATGTATATGGGCGGAACGGGGATCTTTACGGCGCTATTAACCTCAATCTATTCCATCGAGTTAATGCGACTCCTGAAAGCGAAAAATTTCACTATTCGCTTGCCGGAGCAGGTACCAGAAAAAATAGCACAGTCGTTCGAACTGCTGGTTCCCGTGTTGATTATGATCGCGACCCTTTATCCGCTTTCACTTCTGCTGCAACACGTTTCCGGCATGTTATTGCCCGAGCTTATCATGGCGGTTTTTAAACCCCTGGTCACCGCCTCAGACAGCCTGACCGCCGTTCTGATTTGTGTACTGCTCTCGCATCTGCTGTGGTTTTGTGGGATTCATGGTGCAGCTATTGTCACAAATTTATTGCAACCTTTCTGGCTGGCAAATATCGCCGCCAATCAACTGGCGCTTGAAATGGGGCAGGCACTGCCAAACAGCTTTGTCGATCCGTTCTGGCGGTTTTACATCGTTATCGGCGGATGTGGTTCAACGCTGGCACTGGTCATGATGTATATCCGCAGCCGTTCTTCACATTTACGTTCTATCGGCAAGCTAAGTATTGTGCCCTCCTTTTTTAACATTAATGAACCGGTGATATTTGGTTCGCCGATTATTATGAATCCCGTCATGCTGATTCCGTTTGTCGGTGCCCCACTTATCAATGCCACTGTGGCATGGTTTGCGCTGGCGTCGGGATTTGTGGATAAACCGATATCTATCGTTCCCTGGACCACACCGGCTTTATTAGGTGCCCCCTGGGCCGCCGGATGGGCTGTCGGGCCGATCATACTTGTGCTGACTAATTTTGCGATTTCATGCCTGATCTGGTTACCGTTTTTCAAAGCCTATGAAAAACAGTTACTCGCTCAGGAAACTGAAACGACGTGTTAATACCACCTGGGATAATTAAAAATGAATATTGAACTGGTCGTTATGGAAATCATTACGAACGCCGGAGAAAGTAAGAGCGAAGCGATGATGGCGTTACAGCATGCAAAACGTCATGAATGGCAGGCGTGCGACGCCGCGTTGATGCGTTCAAAAGAGGCAGCGGGACGGGCACATGCGATACAAACCCAATTAATTGGATTAGATGAGGGCGAAGGGAAAGTCCCTGTTACGCTGGTCATGGTTCATGCGCAAGACCATTTAATGACGGCCATGCTGGCGAATGAACTGATTAAAGAAATGATTGAAATGTATAGAAATAAGTCCTGATTCTCCGTACGATGAACCCGGGTTTCTTCACCATTACTGCTTTATTCATAGTGGATCACCATGAGCACGATAGTTGATGTTGCAAGACTTGCGAATGTCTCCCGGGTTACGGTTACCCGGGTTCTGAATGAGCCTGAAAAAGTAAAAGAAGAAACCCGCGTTCGTGTGGAAAACGCAATCAGGACGCTGAGCTATACGCCAAATTTGAGCGCCCGCTCCCTGGTAAGTAAAAGTAGCGGGGTGATAGGGATGCTGGTGCCAGATAACATCTCTGGTTTTTTTGGTTCCGTGATGAGTGCGGTGCACAAGCAGGTGAATGCCAACGGTAAGATGCTGATGGTGTTAGAAAGTGCGGATGCCACAGAAGAAGAGAACGCATTACGCAAGCTTAATGAGATTAACTGTGATGGTTTCCTGCTTTATATTCGCCATCTGGCTGACGACAAAATAACGCATTACACCCAGGACAAACCCGTTGCACTTCTTGATGCTGCGGAAACCTCGGTCATCGCGGGCGTGTCGTTTGGGCACTACGACGCCGCGTTTGAAGCAACACAAAAGCTGATCACGGCCGGACACCGTTATATTGCCGTCGTCGGGGGGCCAGAATCGCGTCGCAGTGCCATCGCTCGCGTAAAGGGCTGTGCCGATGCGATACGCACGGTCAATCCGTCATGGGATACCCGCTATGTTCTGTCCGGTAGCTACGATCAGGCCTTTGGCGAGCAGGCCACGCTTGAACTGGTCACGCGCCATCCTGAGATTACCGCCCTTGTTTACTGTGGTGAGCGATCCTGTGCCGGCGGTTTGAGAGCATTAAAAACGCTGGGAAGAAGTGTGCCCGATACCATGTCGGTCATCGCGTTCGATAGCTTTGGACTGACCCAATATCTCGGCCCGCAAATTGAGAGCGTCATTTATCCGGTCAAAGAAATGGCTGAATACGGCGTGAGCGAAGTGCTGAGCAGGCTCCAGAACAGAGGCTACATCATCCGGCCAAAAGCGTTTTCCCACTCTTTCGTTCCCGGTGATTCAATCCGTCATTGCGACGCATAAACCTGCCCGTAGCCACGGCCTTTAACGTTTCGGCGCAGGTTCATCACACCAGAAGCGCAGCCTTCATCCGGGCCGTAACCGCCTTCAGTCACACCTTACACCGCCGTGATTAAAGAGAACGACAGCGCGTTCACGCTGACTTCATTCTGCTGGAAAAGCGGTGACAGGTGGCGAACCACTCTGGTTATCCACTTTTTGTCGCGGACGAAGAAACATCCCCGCCTTTGCGGGCGGGGATGCACTATTACTGGTTGAGCCGCTTCTTATCGTTCTTGTGATTTACCCAGGCATTGATTACCAGGGTGGAGCCAAGGATCACGCCCACCACGCCCAGGGATATCGCTACCGGAATATGGTAAATATCGACAATCAGCATCTTGATACCGATAAACACCAATACGAGCGCCAGGCCATATTTCAGCATCGAAAAGCGTTCTGCCACGTTAGACAGCAGGAAGTACATGGCGCGCAGACCCAGAATCGCAAACAGGTTTGAGGTCAGAACGATAAAGGGATCGGTGGTGACGGCAAAGATTGCCGGGATACTGTCGACGGCAAAAATCACATCACTTAATTCGACCATGATCAGCACCAGCAGCAGCGGTGTCGCAAACAGCACGCCGTTCTTACGGGTAAAGAATTTCTCCCCTTCCAGCGTGTCGGTCATGCGCAGATGTTTACGCAGCCAACGCACCACCGGTTTGTCGCCCACCGCCGCATCATCCTCTTTTGCCATCGCCATTTTGATACCGGTAAACAGCAGGAAGGCACCGAAGATATACAGGACCCAGCTAAACTGCGTCACCAGCCAGCTACCCGCGAAGATCATGATGGTACGCAGCACAATAGCGCCTAATACACCGTAAATCAGCACGCGCCGTTGCAGGTTGGCAGGCACAGAGAAGTAGCTGAACAGCATCAGCCAGACAAAGACGTTATCGACCGCGAGGGATTTTTCCAGCACGTAGCCGGTCAGAAAGGCCAGGGTTTGGCTGGTGGCCACTTCGCGTCCGGCGGTGCCTTCCAGATACCACCAAAACGCGGCGCTGAACAGGAGCGAGACGGACACCCAAATCAGTGACCAGACGGCAGCCTGTTTAAAGGTCATGGTTTGCGAACCGCGACGGCCCTGTAAGAACAGGTCAATCGCCAGCATGATAAGCACTACAACCGCAAAACTGCCCCAGAGGAGTGGCGTACCTACAGTTTGCATAATCGTATCCTGTCTAAAAATAAAAAAACGGCTGAAGTCAGAAGACGTCAGCCGCTTATTCAGTGTAAGCAAACCTCGCCTTCCGGCAAGGTCTCACTTACAACTCAGGAATCGATTCTGGGTTGCCTGATGACCGGATGCGTGCGCAACGTAGTGACGATCAATCAGCTTACAAGTTACTCCCCTTTGCAAGCGGGTAAGTTACGTGCCTGGTGGTCAGGAATCAATCGATGAATGTCATATTTTGAAATATTTACATTCAGGGCCGATCGGCCGGGAAAACAACGCCCGTCTGGCGTCGAATTTCGGTCAGTAATCTGGCGACGCTGCGGGAAATCTCCAGTGCCGGATGACTGACGTGACGCTGTTCAACCAGCCGCACAAAGGTCTGCGCTTCATACAGCATCGTGTTGATATGCTGCGGCTGGCTTAGATTCTGTTTATCCCCTTCACGCGGAATAAAGGTCACTGACTGGCACTCGGCGATCCGGTTAACCACCAGCGATCCGGCTTCGCCCTGGATTTCACTGTCCAGCATGGCGTCACTCACCTTGGAATGCAAAATAGTGACATCAAACTGACCATAATTCAGGATCACCGTGCCGTGCGCATCGACGCCGCTTTCCAGCAGGCTGGCAGAGGCAAAAACCTGCTGGGGTTCGCCCCACAGCGTGACGGCCGTCGCCAGACAATAGTAGCCAATATCCATAATGGACCCGTTTGACCAGCGGGGATCGAAGGTGTTGGGATGCTCGCCGTTGAGGTAACGGGGATAACGAGAGGAGTACTGGCAATAGTTCAGCAGCGCTTTGCGGAGTGTGCCAAGCTTTGGCAGCCCCTGTTGCAGTTGAATAAAGTTCGGTAAGCTGGCGGTTTTAAAGGCTTCGAACAGCACCACCTGATGACTAAAGGCGCAGGCGATTATCGCCTCAACCTCTTGCAGATTGGAGGCCAGCGGCTTTTCGCAAATGACGTGTTTGCCCTGTGACATAAACAGCATGGCCTGCTGACAATGCAGTGCGTTGGGGCTGGCGATATACACGGCGTCGATGTCAGGACTGGCGGCCATGGCCTCCAGCGACGTAAAGAGATGGTCGCAGGGATAGTCATGACGGAATGCTTCCGCCTGCTCTGGGCTGCGCGAATAGACGGCACAGAGTGTCATGTGGCCGGTTTCATGTGCGGCATCAATAAACTGACGCGTAATCCAGTTGGTTCCCACAATGGCAAAGCGAATCACAGTTAGCCTCCTGCATGTGTAAAAACCGCAGAGTAGCATCTGAAACCGGGCAAGCAACGCCAGACGTTGATCCTGAGATCTCCATTCCAATAATATGGCTGGATAACGCACGTTAAGCACAAGACTGGGAGCGCAGGTGAAAGGAAGTAAACACGCACTAAACTGGACCACATTGCTTATTGCCATTCCCGTTGGCTGTGCGGCGTCGTTAGTTACCTTGTTATTCCGCGAAACCATTGAGTTTATCAATCAGTTGCTGTTTGGTCGCAGCAACGATATCACCGAGTCGTTGCATCTCTGGCCCTGGATATTCTGGCCGGTTCTGGTCGGTGTTGGCGGCCTGCTGGCGGGATTCTTCCTGCGTTATGCGGTGGCGATTGAGCAGCAGCAAACCGTAAAAACGGACTATCTCGAAGTGATTAATGCCCGCCTTGACGCTGTTCCGACCAAAACCTCGCTTTTTCGGGCGCTGTCGTCGATAGCCAGTATTGGCAGCGGCGCCTCAATCGGTAAAGAAGGCCCGATGGTCCAGCTCGCCGCCCTGTGTGGCAGCATAATCGGTCGTGTCTTGCCCCGCTCATTGCAGTTAAAAAACAGTGATGTCGTTGCCATGGCCGCCGCCGCCGGTCTTTCATCGGTTTATCATGCGCCGCTGGCGTCGGCTATTTTCGTGGCAGAGATTGCCTTTGGCATGTCGGCGCTGCAGCGTCTGATCCCGCTGGTGGTGTCATCGGCCGTGGCGGTAATGACCATGTGGGCGATGGGGTTCCGTCATGCGCTTTATCCGCTGGCGGATGTCAGCTTCACCATGGATATCAACAGCCTGCTGATTACTGTCCTGATCGGTTTGCTGTCCGGGCTGGCGGGGTTGCTTCTGATTCGCCTGATTGCACGTACTAAAATGCTGTTCAGTCGGGTCACCTCATTGCCGTTGCGGCTTGGGGCAGGGGGATTCGCCGTGGGCCTGCTGGCGCTGATCTCTACCGATATTTTGGGCAATGGCTATGAAGTGATCGTCAAGGTAATGGCGGGGCAGTATCTGCTGTCGGGATTACTGCTGTTGCTGGTGTTAAAAATGCTGGCGACCAGCCTCTCTGTGGGCTCCAATGCCGTGGGCGGACTGTTTACGCCGTCCTTACTCATCGGTGCGCTGCTGGGCATGGTTATCGCGCTCGGTGGCGTGGCGCTGCATCTTCCCCTTCACAACGTCTTGCTGTTCGCCGCCGTGGGCATGGCGGCCGTGCTGGCGGCGGTGAGTCAGGCTCCTTTGATGGCGATGCTGATGGTGCTGGAAATGACGCTCAACAGCAGTTTGCTGTTTCCGGTCATGATTGCCTCCGTGCTGGCAACAATGGTGGTTTATCGCCTGCAAATGGCCAGCACCTATCCGGTCGTTACTCACCATTTTAACCGCTCTGAAGCGAAATATGATTTCGATAATATGCGCATCGCCGAGCTGATTATTCCGGGGGCAGCGCTCCAGCCGGAGGCATCGGTAGGAGAGGCGCTGGCGGTGAGCTCCCTGAAGCGTGAGCGCTATGTGTATGTGATCAATGCGGCAGGGGCTTTTCTTGGTGTGGTGTCGATTCATGAAATTTCACGCCGGGTGCTGGCGCAGGAGATTAACCTGGACTCACCGGTTGAATGCGTCATGGACGAAGATTTCCCGGTGGCCTATCAAAACCAAAGTATACGGGAAGGATGGGAAGCCTTTGCGGCGGTAACGCTGGAACGCCTGCCGGTGTTGAATAATCCGCAGGAGCGCCGTTTTATGGGGGCGCTGACGAAAACCAGCCTGATTCAGAAAGCCCAGCAGTTTCTCTAAGCCGCGTTGCCGCGCATCGCCTGCTCGGTCATCCACAGGCGCGCATCAAATTCGAGCTGGTGGTAGTCCGGTTCCATATGGCAGCAGAGCTGATAAAACGCCTTATCGTGGTTTTTCTCTTTCAGGTGCGCCAGCTCATGCACCACGATCATCCGTAAAAAGGGTTCGGGTGCCTGGCGGAAAAACGTCGAAATACGGATCTCGGCTTTGGCCTTCAGGTTGCCGCCCTGCACGCGTGATATGGCGGTGTGCAAGCCCAGCGCATGCTTCATGACCTTAATCTTGTTATCCCATATCACCTTGTTAATCGGCGGGGCATTTCGCATATAGCGGTTTTTGAGCGCCAGCGTAAAGTCGTACAGCGCCTTATCACTCATTACGTCATGCATATCGGGATAGCGCTGTTGTAGCACCGGGCCTAACCGCTGACGATCGATGAGTGTCTGCACCTGTTCAAGGATGGACTCAGGATAACCCTGAAGATAGATAAGTGAGGACATTAGAGATTCCCGGCGAAAGACAGTATACTGCGCCCCCTTTTTGGGGCGAAAATCAACCAAAGTGTACCACGCCGGAGAATTCATGAGCCAACTTGAACTGAACGATCGCACACTGATCCTGCATCGTTTCCCGCAGATGCGTGACGAAAGTCCGTTACAAGCCTGGGATGCCGCTGATGAATATCTGTTGCAGCAAAGCCTGCCGTCTGGCCCGGCGTTAATTTTTAACGACAGCTTCGGCGCATTAACCTGCGCGCTTAATGCACGTCCAGTGTGGCATATCAGTGACTCCTGGCTGAGTCAGCAGGCCACTCGCCAGAATCTGCGCCTCAATGAACAGGATGACAGCGAGGTCCATTTCCTCGACAGCCTGGCGGCCCTTCCTGCCGCCCCGGCACTGGTGTTGATCAAAATCCCGAAAACCCTGGCCCTTCTGGAGCAGCAATTGCGCGCGGTGCGTCAGGTCATTACCCCTGAAACCGTTGTGCTGGCAGCGGGACGCGCGAAAGAGATTCATACCTCAACGCTGCAACTGTTTGAACAGATTATCGGTGAAACCAAAACCTCGCTGGCCGTAAAAAAAGCGCGCGTGATTTACAGCCAGTTCACCCAGCCAGAACTGCGCGAGAAATCGCTCACCCACGTCTGGCCGCTGGACGGAACGCCTTATCAGATTCACAACCACGCCAACGTGTTTTCCCGGTCATCCCTGGATATCGGTGCGCGCTTGTTTATGCAGCATCTGCCGGAAAATATCGACGGCGAAATCGTCGATCTGGGCTGTGGTAATGGCGTGATCGGGCTGATGGCGCTGGCGCAGAACCCTGAGGCCGAGGTGCATTTCCTTGATGAGTCTTATATGGCGGTGGCGTCCAGCCGGTTAAACGTTGAGGTCAACCGCCCCGACGATCTGTCGCGCTGCCAGTTCCAGGTGAACAATGTGCTGAGTGGCTATCCGTCTGATACGTTGCATGCGGTACTGTGCAATCCGCCGTTCCACCAGCAGCACGCCGTCACCGACCACCTGGCCTGGCAGATGTTCCGCGATGCTAAGCGCTGCCTGCAATATGGTGGTGAGCTGCGCATTGTCGGCAACCGTCACCTTGATTATCACCACAAGCTGAAAAAGCTGTTTGGCAACTGCACGCTGGTGGCCTCTAACAAAAAATTTGTGGTGCTGCGCGCCGTGAAAATGCGTTAACTAAAGCGTTAACGCCAGCGCGGTGGCCTGAGCGATTGCCCGGCGAGCATCCAGCTCCTGTGCGACATCGGCCCCGCCAATCACCTGCACTGGCTTGCCGCTCTCCCTTAAGGCCGCTTCCAGTTCGCGTTGCGGCTCCTGACCGGCGCAGATAATCACGTTATCCACCGCCAGCACCAGACGTTCGCCGTCACGATGAATATGTAGCCCTTCATCGTCAATCGCCAGATACTCAATACCGCCCCACATTTCAACGCCGCGTGACAGCAGGCTGCTGCGGTGTATCCAGCCAGTGGTTTTCGCCAGCGTCGCACCGGGTTTGCCAGGCTTGCGCTGGAGCAGCCAGATTTGACGTGGCGAGCGCTGCGGCTCAGGGGGGACCAAACCACCACGCTGCGTCAGGCTATGATCGATGCCCCATTCACGATAAAAATCATCCAGGGTTTCCGTCTGTGGCGGCTGTGACAGGTACTCCGCCGTATCAAAGCCAATACCGCCAGCGCCAATAATCGCCACGCGCGCGCCGACCGGCTGTTTATCCGCCAGCACATCCAGATAGCTCAGCACGCTGGGATGATGTATGCCGGGAATCTCAGGCGTACGCGGTTTGATGCCGGTAGCAAGGATGACTTCATCGGCGTCCGCTAACATCGCGGCATTCACCCGACAGCCTGTTTTGATCACCACGCCCGCCGCGGGCAGACGATGGCGGAAATAGCGCAGGGTTTCGCTGAACTCTTCTTTGCCGGGGATCTGACGAGCGATATTAAACTGCCCGCCGATGTCGTGCGCGGCATCGTAAAGTGTCACCTGATGTCCCCGTTCTGCCGCCTGCAAGGCAAACGCCATGCCCGCCGGCCCGGCACCCACGACGGCCAGCCGTTTAGGTGCCTGCGCTGGTGTCACCGGCATCAGGGATTCATGGCAGGCGCGCGGGTTAACCAGACATGAAGTGACATGACCGGCAAAAATCTGGTCCAGACAGGCTTGATTACAGGCGATACAGGTGTTGATGCTGTTGTCATCCCCGCGCTGCGCCTTGCTGACAAAGGCGGCATCGGCCAGGAAAGGTCGCGCCATCGAAACCATGTCCGCACAGCCCTCCTGCAACAGTTGCTCGGCGACCTGCGGATGGTTAATACGGTTGGTGGCCACCACCGGCACGGCGACATGCTGACGCAAACGACGCGTGACCCAGGCAAAGGCGGCGCGGGGAACGCAGGTGGCGATGGTCGGAATACGCGCCTCATGCCAGCCGATACCGGTATTAAACAGCGTCACACCGCAGCCTTCCAGCTCGCTGGCCAGTCGCAGGGTCTCTTCTAACGTGCTGCCGTGGTGAATTAAATCCAGCATCGACAGCCGGAAGATAATGATAAAGCGGTCGCCGGTTGCCGCGCGTACCGCGCGGGTAATCGCCAGGGCAAACTGCATGCGTCCGGTAAAATCGCCGCCCCAGCGGTCATGGCGCTGGTTGGTATGCTGCACCAGAAACTGGTTAATCAGATAGCCTTCGGAACCCATGATTTCCACACCATCGTAGCCCGCCTTCTGGGCGAGCCGGGCACAGTGGGCGAAATCGGCAATGGTCTGTTCAACCTCGGCATCGCTCAGTTCACGCGGGGTAAAGCGATTGATGGGGGCCTGTATCGGAGAGGGGGCAACCAGATCGCGCTGAAAGCTGTAGCGACCGGTGTGTAATATCTGCAGGGCGATTTTCCCCCCATGCTGATGTACCGCTGCGGTAATCTGTCGGTGCCAGTCACACTGTGCGTCGTCATTCAGTACAGCACCGTGTTCGGCGGTCACGCCCTGCGGATTCGGTGACACGCCGCCCGTTACGATCAGCGCCACGCCTTCCCGTGCCCGCTCGCCATAGAATGCCGCCAGCCTGGCCGCGCCATCTTCACGCTCTTCAAGGCCCGTATGCATTGATCCCATCAAAAAACGGTTTCTGAGTTGAGTGAAACCGAGATCAAGCGGGGTAAACAAAGCAGGATAGTGGGAGGACAGCGCAGTCATAATCACTCACAGATAAAGTGGTCGGATGAGTTAGCTTTAACCATTTCTTTGTTAAAAAAAAGTGAAATGGCATCAGGGTGTGAGAAGCATCATAAAAGCGGCCATACCCGATGGGGCAGTCAGGTGCCAAACCGTCGGCTGAGGGAGCAGGGCAGGTATAACCGATGACGTTGGATTCAGCGTCGACGAATCCATGAATAGCGCGAACGATAGCCGCTGCTGTGGTGCGTATTAAAGCGATAACTGGACCCCGACTCTGTTGTGCAGTAGGTGCACTGGTCAATCTGGTCAATTTGCCCCGCCGGAACCCCGGCATCGGTCAGCATCTGTTTAGCCAGATGCGGTAAATCGAACCAGATACCTTCTCGGGTGGCCAGGGCCTGGGGGCGCTGTGCCTGAGGATTATGCGGCTGTTGATGATAATAGCGCAGCGGCAGGGGAATACCGGGCAACTGCACAATGTCTGCCAGTCGCTGGCGATCCAGCTCGAAACAGCAGGGTGCCAGCGCCGGGCCAATCGCAACCGTCAGGCTCTGCGGCGTGGCACCGCGTGCGCAAAGTTGTTCCACGGCGCGATAGAGTACGCCCGCCAGCGTGCCTTGCAGGCCAGCATGAACGGCGGCGACCTGTTGCTGTTGGCTGTCGGCGAACAGCACGGGTAAACAGTCCGCGGTGTACACCGCTACCGGCCGATGGCCCGTGGCAATCACGCCATCTGATTCGCAACGTTTAGGTGGGATATTATGGATGTCGGTTAACACAACGGCGCTGTGGCGTTGATGACCGTAGGCCGCATCCTCAGGCGGCGGCGCGCCAGCGGGCTGAAAAGCATAATCGACCCAGTCGAGTGCATCAAGTAACGGCGAACGCGGCATGGCGGACATCCTCTTCTCCTGTCAGGACAGCGTGCAATCTGCTGCCATCAGCTTACGTTAACTGCTACATTTTTGAAGCGTTACCCACTCAAATCTTTCACACCTTAGGATGAATCGATGAAAAATTCAGTGAATTTCGCGCTGTCGGCCGTGGTTGCGCTGGCGCTTGCGGGTTGTGCACACCCTTCCCAGCAGCAGGCACAACAGCAACTGGGGCAGCAATCGGTGCTGGCGTTAAACTGGTTCCAGCAGTCAGGTGAATATCAGGCGCTCAGTTGGCAGGCGTTTAACAGTGCACGTCTGGCCTTTGATCAGTCGGCTTCGCTGGTGGGCAAGCCCAAAGCGGTGATTGTCGATTTAGATGAAACCATGCTGGATAACAGCGCCTACAGCGCATGGCAGGCGAAGAATGGACAGCCTTTCAGCGATAAAACCTGGTCGGCCTGGACGCAGGCGCGTCAGGCCAAAGCCGTGCCTGGTGCGGTAGAGTTTGCCCGCTATGTTAACAGTCATGGCGGCACCGTATTCTATGTCTCCAACCGCGACCAGAAAGATTACGCTGCCACAGTGGCCAACCTTCAGCAGCTTGGCTTCAGCGGTGTCAGTGAAAAAACGGTGAGCCTGAAAACCGACTCTTCAAACAAACAGGCACGCTTCGATGCGATTAAAAACGCCGGCTACAACGTCGTGTTGTATATCGGTGACAACCTGAATGATTTTGGCGGGGCGACCTGGCATCAGGGTAACGCGCAGCGTCAGGGGTTTGTCGAAAATAATCATGCGCGATTTGGCACCCAGTTCATTGTGTTGCCAAACCCACTTTACGGTGACTGGGAGAGCGGCATGGCAGAAAATTACAATAAGCTGACGCCTGAACAGCAGCTTTCAGTCCGTGAAGCGCGGCTGAGGGCCTGGAACGGTAAATAAAGTGTCAATATGATGAGCCTGCCGTGGGCAGGCTCTTTCTCGCCGCCGAGATTATTTACTTACCGCCGTCATTATTTTCACGCAAATTAAATTAACCATCTCTTGCTTTAATTTCACCCTTAACAAAGTTCGATTAACTGCTTATACAGAATAAAGGCGGTTGATCGTGCTATTCATAAATTCTGCATTTAAGAGTAATCCTGGCATTTCGCCTTGTTTCTTTTTTATCCATCTGACTAACGACAACGGTTTTGTATTTATTTGTCAGTTTTCATTTTTCGGCTTTATTTTTAATTATATGATTTTTATATAAAATAATTAAAGTAATTTAATGTGTATGTGGTATGACCTCTTAAGGTAATTTACGTGATCATGACGTTTATTGAAAAAATACTGACATATAGCGCCGGATGTTTCTGGCATAAAATATTCTGTGTGCATTAGTAATCATAAGCCGCTATAACCTATTAATGTGATGAGCTTCAGATTTCGTAACCCGTTCGCGGCGATTCAGTGAGCGGGTTCACTCCGTGGTCAGCCAGGAAGTGATATTCCCGGTCGTAGAGAGAAGATGATTGTGACGACACTTAAACCCTTATTAGCGAAAAATCGCAGTTGGGCATTACAGCGCCGCCAGCGTAACCCCGCCTATTTTGAAAAATCCTTATATCAGCAAAAACCGCACTCATTATGGATAGGTTGTTCAGACAGCCGGGTGCCAGCGGAGGTATTAACGGGATCGCATCCCGGCGAACTGTTTGTTCATCGTAATATCGCCAATATGGTTGTGGCAGAGGACGATAACCTGCTGAGCGTGCTGCAATATGCCGTTTTTTACCTTGGGGTAAAGCGAATCGTGTTGAGTGGTCATTACGGCTGCGGTGGCGTTCAGGCTGCCTTAGCCCTGCCGGGCAGCCCGTTAGCCACTGAGGACTCCGCTCTGGCCCGGCGTATTGCCTTTCTGCGTAGTGGATTAGAACGCCATCTTAGCCACGAAGCCGGGCAGGAGACGGAGAGCGAGATGCTTAATCGTCTGGTTGAAGCAAATGTTCTGGTGCAGTTCGCCAACCTGGTGGCAACAGAACCGGTACGGCAGGCCTGGCAGTCTGGTCAGGAACTTGACGTGTTTGGCTGTGTTTACGACCTGCAATCGGGTCATCTGAAAGAGTTGATTCAGCAATCTGCAGAGGAGTCTTCACCATGAATCTGGATACCTTACGCCGCGATGTGCCGGCAGGGCTGGTTGTGTTTCTGGTCGCACTGCCGCTCTGCCTGGGTATTGCACAGGCCAGCGGGCTGCCGCCTTTCGCCGGGTTATTAACGGGCGTTATTGGCGGAATACTCGTTACCTCCCTCAGTCCTTCACGTTTCGCCGTCAGCGGACCGGCCGCAGGACTGGTCACCATCGTCGTCGCGTCTATGGCGACCCTGGGCAGCTTCTCCGCCTTCCTGACCGCCCTGATTATCGCCGGACTGTTACAGTGCCTGTTTGGTCTGTTGCGCGCCGGACGCTTCATCGCGTTAGTGCCGGGTAGCGTTATCAAAGGCATGCTGGCCGCGATTGGTTTACTGCTGATTATGCAGCAGATACCGGTGGCGCTGGGGGCGGGCGGCAGCGTGAAGTTAGTGTCGCTGGTGAACGGAGAAATGACGTTCTCGCTGTCGGCGCTGCTGGTGTCGTTAGTGGGCTTGTTCATTCTGTTTATATGGACAACCGGCCCCATTAAGCGCATCAAGGCGCTGGCGTGGATACCCGGGCCATTATTCGCCGTGCTGTTTGGCTGTGTGGTCACGGTCGCTGGCGCACGTTTGTTCCCTGAGCTCACCGGCGCTTTACCGCGCATTTCATTGCCCGCGTTTGACAGCGTTTCCGCCATGATGGCGGAGCTGGAAACCCCGGACTGGATGGCATGGCAAAATCCGCAGGTCTGGATCGTTGCCCTGACCCTGGCGCTGGTGGCCAGTCTGGAAACCCTGCTGAGCCAGGAAGCCCTGAAAAAGCTGCGCCCGCAAAACCCTGCGCCCTCGCCAAACAGAGAGATGTTTGCGCAGGGGATCGGTAACCTGACGGCGGGCTTCCTTGGGGCTATGCCGATTACGGCGGTCATTGTCCGGAGTTCAGCCAACGTCAACGCTGGCGCACAAACCAAACTCTCTATCTTGCTGCACGGTGTCATGCTGCTGATTTGTGGGATGTGGTTTAGTGAAATGCTGAATGCCATTCCGTTGGCCAGCCTGGCGGCGGTGCTGTTGTACACCGGCTATAAACTGGCCGCGCCGCGCCTGTTTATCGAGCAGTTCCGTATGGGGGCACAACAGTACGTGCCTTTCCTGGCAACGATTATCGGGATCATCACGCTGGGCATGCTGGTCGGGATTGGGATTGGTATTGCGACACAGATTCTCTATAGCATCTACAAGAGTCACCGCAATGCGCTGCAGCTTACGCGTTACGACGACCACTACGTTTTGCGTTTCCAGCAAAACCTGACTTTTATGCACAATCCTAGACTGCAGGGCTTGCTGGATGAAATACCCGAAAATAGCGTGGTAATCGTAGATAACGATAATGCAGAATACATCGATCCAGATGTTAAGGCCGTGCTGAAGGATTTTGGTGATAATGCTGATAAACGGGGAATCCGCCTGAGTCAGTGGCCCGTGGCGGTTAAATAGTCACGCAGACCTCAACAGCCAGGTCGTTTTTTTTTAAAATCGGATATCTCGGATATCCGATTTTTTTATTTGTAAGACATAATGAGCAAGGATGTCTGCCAGTATGTTTATATCTCGTATCGGGTGTTAAACCCGTAACGTTCGCGCATTTACGGGTGCTTTTCTCTGAATGGCGCAGACAAGAATCAGGGTTAAATGATCATAACGCCATATACCCCGTGAGCGGCGTGATGGTAAGCCTCTTTGTGACAAGGTCCAGACGTATGCGCGTTAAGCTGTTTGAAGAGCACAATACTAAAAAGAGTGCCCTCTGGCTGTTTATGATTACTCTGATGTTCTGTTTTGTCGGCGGACATCTGCGTTTTCCCCATGACTTATCCCTGTTCTGGCCGGTGAATGCCTTCATCGCCGGGATGATGCTTCGCTATCCCTTTCTTCATCGAGCCCGTTTTTATCTGGTGTGCTACAGCGCCATGGTATTTAACGACGCGGTGTTTTCGGGCTGGGCGTTACCGGCCTTCACGCTGAATGTGGCCAATATCCTGTTTATCATCATTTGCGTGATGGTGATGGGGCGGCAGTATCAGCATGATTCCAGCAGTGAGCGCATATCGAACGCACTGCGTATTTTCCCTGCCTGTTTGTTGGCGGCGCTCGGTTGCGCCACCTGGGGAGGACTGGCGCAGGTAGGCAGCATTAACGCGGCCTTTGCTGACGCGTGGATGAACTGGTTCAGCGAGCAGTTTTCCACGGCGTTAATGCTGCTGCCGTTTCTGTTAACGTCACACTGGCGCGTCATGCTCTCAAGGCGCTTGCTGCAACTGGGCAAACTTGTCCCGTTAATCGCCGTGGTGTTGTCCCTGATCACGGGGGCATTAATGGGCGGCGCGGGCAGCCTCACGCTCCCGGTGCCCGCATTAATCTGGTGCGCCATTGTCTTACCGGTTCCCCTGACCACGCTGATCACGCTGATAACCGGCATTAGCCAAATCGTGTTGGTGTCGCACGGCGTCATGAACATTCAGGGCGATGCCAACCTGCTGCCGATCAGCCACCTGACCTCAGCGCGTCTGGGCGTGGCCACTATCGTCATGAGCCCGTTAATCGTGGCGGTGAGCATGGATGCGATTCGCCAGCTCAATGAACGTCTGGCGCTGCGTGCTGACTACGATTTTCTCACCCAGCTCCTGTCGCGTTCGGGGCTGTATGAACATCTGCGCAATGAACCCTTCTTTGAGCAACGTAAGGTGGGCGTCATCCTGCTGGATGTGGATTATTTTAAATCGGTCAACGACAATTTTGGTCATGATGCCGGTGACCGTGTCCTTGAAGAGATCGCCCGGCGTATTTCGCCATTAGTGGGTAATCACGGCCATATCTGTCGTTTTGGGGGGGAAGAGTTTGTGATTGTGCAGTTCGACCTGTCGCCAGAAATGATTTATTCGCTGGCCGAGGGGATTCGCCAGAGCATCGTCAAAGAGAAATTTTTACTGCACGGCAACGCGGTCACCGTCACCGTCAGCCTGGGGCTGGCAAACGGCCAGGCACAACCGGGTAACGCCTGGGCCGAGACGGTCAACCGCCTGATATCCGCCGCGGATAAAAACCTCTATATCTCTAAGCGAAATGGCCGCAATCAGACGTCCCCCTGCAATACGCAAAGCGAAGTTACCAGCGACGTTGCCTGAGCAGACGCCGCTGGAGGCGATTAATTGACGGTGGTTTTCAGCGCTGCGCCTTGTTGATGGCGTTCCAGCGCCAGCTCAATCAGACGGGTGATCAGATCCTGGTAGCTCAGGCCCGCCGCCTGCCACAGTTTTGGATACATGCTGATATTGGTGAAACCGGGTAAGGTATTCACCTCATTGACGATAATCTCACCGTCATCGGTGTAGAACACGTCAACGCGCGCCATACCAAAACACTCCAGCGCGGTGAAAGCGGTGAGAGCCACCTGACGAATCGCATCATCAACAGCAGCAGGAATGTCAGCCGGTATCACCGTTTGTGCGCCGGTTTCGCTGATGTATTTGGTGTCGTAAGAATAAAAAGCATCCTTTACCACCACTTCGCCACAGGGGCTGGCTTCTGGCTTGTCATTGCCCAGCACTGCGCATTCGATCTCGCGACCTTTAATCCCTTTCTCTATCAAAACTTTACGATCAAAGGTAAAGGCCAGTTCCAGGGCCGGGAGTAACTCTGCCGCCGTATCAACCTTACTGACGCCCACGGACGATCCCTGATTGGCTGGCTTGATAAACAGCGGCAGCCCAAAGCGTTCGATGACAGCCTCGGTGTCCAGATGATGCCTCTGTGACTGCGTCACGCTCAGCCAGGGCGCAACCTTTAGACCGGCATCCCGCAGCAGGCGCTTGGTGACGTCTTTATCCATGCTGACGGCAGAACCCAACACGTCAGATCCGACGAAAGGCAGCGAGGCCATCCGCAGCAATCCCTGCAGCGAGCCATCTTCACCTTGCGTCCCGTGGACCACCGGAAAAATAACGTCAAGTTGGGACAGGGGATGGGCATTATCACGGGAAATCAGTGGATGTTGAGGTTCACCGGGGATGAGTGCAACGTGTTTTGCGGTGCGATTCAGGGCAATCAGCGAGGGATTTTCAGCATTTAGCAGAAAGTTTGAGGCATCGTTAAGATGCCACTGGCCTTGCTTATCTATACCCAGCAGCACAACCTCAAACCGGGTTTTATCTATGGCATCAACAATATTTTTAGCCGACTGCAATGACACTTCATGCTCAGACGATTTCCCACCGAACACAATGCCAACTCGCTGTTTTTTCATCAAACCTTGTCCTCGTAGAGGCAAATAATTACCATACCACGTGCGTCACAATAAAAAACAGGCAGACGCGCTTAATGCCTCGCCGTCAGAAGACGTGGCTAGCAGTCGGTAATTTTTTCATTATTCGAGACGGAGGAAAGAGACTTATGGGACACGCCTTTCAGAAACTCTTTTGACTCTTCATCGACCAGACGCGTCAGCGTGAGCTGTTCCTGAAATTTGGTCAGCAGAAGCTCCGCGTCAGATTTAATCAGGCCGTCAGAGGACTCCAGCACGGTATTAATTGCCTGACTGATCGCCGAAATCAGCTCTTCAACACCGCCACTTTTGCCAACGGTCAGCGTCAACGCGCTGAGCAACAGTGACTGCGCTTCTGTCTGAGCAACCAGTTCTTTAGTTTCGGCATCCATTTTTGAAATCTTGGCCAGCATGCTAAGAACAGCGCTTTTCATCATGGTCTTCCTCGGGGTCTGTTTTACGTGTTGAACATTATTAGCGCATAGAAAACCACAGGCAACCGTGCGGTGATCGGATGATTCCGGTTATCAATAAGGGGAATGAGACGTCGCCAGAGAGGTTATCCGGTTAGGACATCTGGCAACGATAATCCCCCAAAAGCCTGGGTAACCGCTGGCCCAGATTACACCTTCACGACGCGGAAATGCTGCACGACACAAAAAAAAGAGTATCAGGCTGCTTTTACAGCAATGCGTAACGTCATTCAGCACTAAAGACAAGTAATCTGGCGTTTATTCTCGCGTTTGTCTGGCGCAGAGGCGGTTAAAATTTGTTTAACTCACTCTCAGCGCAACCCGATATGTATCGCAGAAAAATATATCTAAGAACGCTCCTTACCGGACTATCCATCGGAAGCGTCATACTGACGTCAGGTCTGCTGCTGGGCGCGTTGTTTCTGTTTCAGAAGAATAATATCGAAGAGTCACTGCTCGACAGCAATATCGCCTATGCGCGTAAGCTGGCGGATACAACCGATCATTACCTGACCATTGCCCAGCGAGAGCTGGCATGGAGTGCCAGTCAGATCGTCGATCTTAATGATGTCGGCAAGCTGCATCGCGAAACGACGCGTTTATTCCAGCAGTCCGGTTTTTTCAATTCGGTGGCGGTGTTGGATCGTCATGCCGTCATCGCCTCTGTTTCGCCTGAAAGCCTGAGTCTGATGGGCGTAAAGGTGGATACCCCAGAGACAGAGCAGGCAATCGCGGCCCGGAAACCTTTTATTTCCTCACCCTTTAATTCTCCTTCGGGAAATTACGTCGTGCTGCTTTCCCAGCCCCTGTTTTCGACAGATGGGCATTATCTCGGTTTTATCTGTGGCACCATTTACCTAAAAAAACAGAGCATGTTAAGTGATGTCCTGAGCCAGCATTATTACGGTGATGGCACCTCAGTGAGTATTGTCAGTGATGACGGTTTCGTTATTTTCAGTCACGATCCTGCTTTGGTTGGCACCCGAATGGCATTGAGCCCGCAACTGCAAAAACGACTGGCTTCAACCTCAAATGGTCAGTTTATGATTGAGGACGCGGGCAAAAAATACCTTATTGGCTACGCCAGCCTGCAAAAAACCGACTGGAATATCTTTATGTCCGGTACGTCAGAAACCGTGAGTAGCCTGATGATACATACGGCCAGAAACGCATTCTGGTTTATCCTGGGCATCATCGTCCTCACGGCGAGCTGCATGGCTTTTCTGGCGGCGCGTATCTCTTATCCGCTGGAAAAACTGGCCGGTATGGTTCGCGAGGGCGGCAGCGATGCCAGCCCGGAACTGCTGTCATCGGTCAACACCTGGTATAACGAAGCGGACAGGTTAAGAGAGGCGGTTCAGCAACACCGTCAGGCCGTTGCTGGGCACGTTGCCGATCTGAATGATAAAGCCATGACCGATCCGCTGACCGGACTGAATAACCGTCGTGGCTTTTATGTCCAGGCGGAACAGCACAGTGAGGAGCGGGTGCAAAGCGCCATCGCGATCGATATCGATCACTTTAAAAAGATCAACGATCGCTACGGGCATGATGCCGGGGATGAGGTGTTAGTAAGCCTGGCAGGCCTGCTGCGTAAGCGATGCAGCACGCTGGATGTGGTGAGCCGCTTTGGCGGCGAAGAGTTTATTTTGCTGCTTCCCGGCACTGCACTGAGCGATGCGGCTGCCATGGCAGAACGTATCCGTGAGGCCGTCAGTATGACGTCATTTCCGTTTATCAGCGCGATGACCGTCTCTCTCGGCGTGGCAACGCTGAGCGATACGGATGATAAAGAGTCGTTGTTAAGGCGGGCAGATGAAGCGTTATATGCGGCCAAAGATGATGGCCGTAACCGGGTGATGGTCAGCCACGAAGGCGATATTTCTCGCTATCCTGCTGTCTGACCCGGATGCGGTCTCTCAGCACATCTCACGCATTTTCCAGTGCAGCCAGTGATCCAGTTCGCTGTCTGCCAGCGGTCGGGAGTAGAAAAAGCCCTGCGCCTGGTCGCAGCCATATTCCGTCAATGCCTCGACGGTATCGACGCATTCCACGCCTTCAGCCAACACCACATAATCCAGCTCTTTAAGCATTGCGATAATATTGCGGGCGATGATGCGTGAAGCC
The DNA here is from genome assembly GCF_001641135.1 of Pantoea sp. OXWO6B1. NCBI lineage: Bacteria > Pseudomonadati > Pseudomonadota > Gammaproteobacteria > Enterobacterales > Erwiniaceae > Pantoea > Pantoea sp. OXWO6B1. The sequence goes on along the minus strand of NZ_LWLR01000001.1, from coordinate 32,050 downwards.
GTATCCGACGACAGCTCACTGATCAGTGACCGGTCCAGCTTAATCACATCCAGCGGCATACGGCGAAGATAGCTGATATTGCTGTAGCCCGTGCCGAAATCATCAAGTGAAATGCCGAAGCCGCGCAGTTTCAGCATTTCAAGCCCGCGCATAGCGGAAGGGCTCTCCACGATGCGTTCTGTTTCAAGGCATTCGATCCCCAACAGCGAGGTCGGCAGTTTTGCCCTCAGCATCTTCTCTTCCAGCACGTCTGCAAAGCCATCAATCGAGAAATCACGCTCACTTACGTTAATCGTGATTGGCAGCTGGATGCAGCTGTTACGCAGACGTTTCAGACGCGCAATCACGCTATCTATCACCCATGTGGTAAGGGCCGTAAGGATCTCCGTCTGCTCGGCAAGCGGGATAAACGTTGCGGGTGCGAGTTCACCTTGCACAGGATGGCGCCAGCGAATCAGCGCCTCAAGCCCGATAGGTTTGCCGCTTTGCAGGCAAATTTTGGGCTGGTAAACCAGATACAGCCCATTATTTTCCCGAAGCGCTCTCGCCAGATCGTTCACCAGCGTGAAGTCCTGGGTACGCCTGCTGTCTGTGGCTTCGCTAAAGCGCAAAGAGGGTAATCCGCGATCGATCGCTTCGTGCAAGGCACTGACCGCCTGGCGTAACGTCTCGTGGGGAGGAAAGATACCGGAGACAAAATCGACTTCACCGGTATGGGTACTCAGCGCCACTGACAGACCTTCCCCCAGGTCCGCACTGATGCCCTCCATCTGGCAGGCCACCCAGTTTGCACTGATGCGGCTGTCCGCCCGGGTCAACACGGCAAATCGTCCAGTCGCCACAGTATAAAGAATATCGCTGGCAGCGGGGCGCAGCCGCAATGGCAGCAGCGTCGCCACATCTTTAAGCAGGCTTTCAACAGGACTCATGCCCATTGAGCGCGCCAGTTCATAGGCGCGTGGCATATCAATACAGTCAATCAGCACCAGGCGACGCAATGTGGTGTCACCGGCAGCAGTCAGATAATGCATGTCGCGGATCAGGCGCTGGCGATTCGGCAGATTTGTCACCGGATCGATAAATCCTGCCGAGTGCCATGCTTCCAGAAAAGACATGACCAACGACGACAGTAGCGTCAGCGTGGTGATTTGTGCAGGCGTAAAAGGATGAGGCTGAATATCTGTCACGCACAGCGTGCCCAAATTGATGCCGTCGCGGTTTTTAAGCGGCACACCCGCATAAAAACGAATAAAGGGCGCACCAATGATCAGGGGATGTTGCGCGAATCGGCTGTCGAGGTACGTATCCGGCACAACCACCGGAGAATCGCTGTCCACGGCATAGCGACATAGCGAATCCTCGCGGGAGGAACGCTCCAGCTTAAAATTGTGCGCAGCACGAATATACTGAAATTCATCATCAATAACCGAAATAAAGCTTCCGGGAATGCTCAGTGCCTGACTGGCAAGCCTGACAAATTTTCTCAGCACATCATCCCGACTTTCATCGGGGTAGCGAAGGGCCTCAAGGGCACGAGTGCGGCGTTCATGATCACCGTCGAGATTCATAAGCATGTGTGTCCTCCGCCCCGGATTGCTCACGGCGCGAAATTAAAAAGAAAAAGTGGCGGATAAAAAGCACCGGAACAAGGCCAGATTCAGCGAAAGGAAAATTAAAATAGTTTTTTTTCTCGCTGAATAATAGGCGTGATTTGGATTTCTGTCTCTTTTTATTTTCTTTAATGAATTTATCAGTTATCAACGATGCAAACATTTAATCAAATTTTTAATTCTATTTTTTCAATAACGCTGCCACAATAACCTCAGAAGAGTAGCGCGCTATTGTTTTGCCCGCAACTATTAGATGTGAATATTTTATTGAAGTGTTTTTTTTACGTCGCAACACTGGGGAAATACCATGAATATTCTAAAAAATTTTACGATTAGACGTGTTGTCCTGTGGATACTTATCGCTGCCGTAATGATTATTGCGTTAGCCGGCGCGTATGGTTCACGGATAATAAACGACATTGACCGCGAAGCCAGCCGCAGTAATGCCCTGACTCAACAGCTTATTTTCCTTAACCGTGCCAGTGTGCAAGTGCAGACGAACGCCACGGCGAACCATGCGGACATTGCTTCTCAGGCACCGGCGGGTGATGAATGGCAACGTTATCGCACCGCTCTGACCAGCGCGCCTCAGGATTACCCTGCGGCGGCTCAGGAACGGCTTGCCGCGCTTGAGCAGCAGCTTTCTGCTAATGCGGCCCCGCTGCGTGAGGAACATCAGCGGCTGGTGAATCTGTTTCTGATTACGCTCGCTGCGGTCGCTGCGCTGCTCATTTTTTGCGATCGCTATCTTGTCATCCATCTGGTGCGGCCGGTAGCAAAACTGCGGGCGCACTTCCGCGTGATTGCTGATGGTGATCTGACACGTGAACCCGAGGACCTGGGTAAGAATTGTATCGGGCTAATGGTTCCTTTATTAAAAGAAATGCAACAAAGTCTGTTGAATACCGTCCAGGCTATTCGTGATAACGCGTCCGTTTTACATTTTGAGGCGGGCGATATTGCGAAAGGCAATGCCGATCTGTCGAACAGAACGGCCACCCAAGCGGCGGCGCTGGAGGAGACGGCGGCGAGTATGGAGCAGCTTACGGCGACCGTTCGCCACAATGCTGAAAACAGTCGTGAGGCGCGTGAGCTGGCAAGTGTTACCGCCCAGACGACCCAGAAAGGTGAGCAGTTGGTGAAAACCGTGGTGACCGCTATGGGTGTGCTTGCTGAAGGCGCTGAGAAAATCCGCCAGTTTACTGCCACCATCAACGGTATTGCGTTCCAGACCAACATTCTGGCGCTCAACGCGGCGGTTGAAGCTGCACGTGCCGGTGAGCAGGGGCGCGGGTTTGCGGTTGTCGCCAGTGAAGTTCGCTCACTGGCACAGCGCAGCGCAGAAGCGGCGAAAGAGATTGAAGGGTTAATTGGCAATACGGTAGCGCGCATCGGCGAAGGGCGCGGTGCGGCTGACAGCGCCGGAAGCACGATGGAAGAGGTGCTGCGCAGCGTGGGCAGCGTTAACGAGCTCATCAGCCAGATCGCGCTGGCATCGGAAGAGCAAAGCAAGGGCATTTCTCAGGTGACGCTTGCCGTGGCTGAGATTGACCGCGTGACGCAGCAAAACAGTACGTTGGTACAGAAGATCTCGGCGTCGGCAGAGAGTATGAGTAACCAGACGGAAACGCTCACCAGCGTGATAACCCGGTTTACCTTACCCGCGTCGTCAGCGGCCAGTGTTGTCGTCGCTAAGCCCGTTCCGGCAAAGCGTCATATCGCGTCTGTACCGACCAAAGACGATGAGGCCTGGGTGGCGTTTGGCAGATAATCGACGTCTGTCTCATCAGATATAAACGCACTGATGGGCTGGTTATAGGCAGCAGGCGGACCCGTTTCCTGCTGTGTTTTTTAAAACCTCGCGGCTAAAGCGGGGTTTTTTGTTGCCCGTAAATTCATTAATCCTTAATAAATATTTACTTACATAAATGCAGCGTAAAATAAAACCTAAAACTTTGAGTCATTTAAATATATCGACGCTTCACTTAATAAAAAATAAGCGCTGCCGATCAGACGTTTTTTTTACAGGCATATAATCCCGAAGCAGGCGAAGCCGCTGGTTTGACATTTCAGCAGATAAGATTAAAAATCCTTATGAAAGGTGTGCTGCAACGGTTGCAGACAGAGGTCTCAGCCGACACTGAACTGATCGGCTGACGTACTGTTACCCTACTTCATCCACAGGGAGCCTGGTTTGGGAAATTCAATCGTCCGACGGCCCGTGCCCGTCCAGAATAATGTTCGTGAACTGCGAATTGCTGCCGGCCTGTCGCAGGAAGGTGCCGCTGAACGCTTTGATCTGAGTTTGCGCGCCTGGCAGACCAAAGAAGCTACGGGGAAGGTGGCCTTGCTGAGTCAAGGGGAGTACGAACTGCTGCTGCTGCTGGCAGGGCGTCATCCTCACTATGAACTGGTGCCGCAAGACAAAAAATAGCGATTTTTACCGTTTGACAGAGTAAAGCCGTCTCTGGCTATGAAGTTCAGGCCTGAACGGACGATAACTGCAATACCGGGCACTATGTAAGAGCAGGTGTCGCTATCAGTGCAGGTTTCTGATAACCGACATTTTGCTGCACAGGCGGACCTTTGTTGCGGCTTCAGGTTGATGTATTGCGCGTTACCTGGTTCTGTCTGATTGCAGGCGTCCTCTTTTTACTGTGAGATGCCCGGCCACAGTATATGACCTCAGGAGGACACACTCTGAAGCACTCAACTGAAAGCGGCTCCGAAGAAGCACGCATACGTGCGTTGGCACAGTACCAACTGATGGACACGCCGCCCAATGAAGCCTTTGATCGACTGACTATTCTGGCGGCCAGATTGTTCTGTGTGCCGGTGGCCTTCGTGTCGCTGATTGATGAGAAACGTCAGTTTTTTAAGTCTCGCTATGGTCTGCAAATTACGGAAACCTCACGAAGCGTCGCGTTCTGCCATCACACGCTGGAAAGCGACGATATCCTTTGCGTTCCCGATGCGCTCGACGATCCCCGTTTCTCAAACAGTCCGTTGGTGCTGGGTTATCCCTTTATTCGGTTTTATGCCGGCGTCCCACTGATTACGCCAGACGGGCACCGTATTGGTACGCTATGCCTGACCGATAATCATCCCCGCCCCGCAATGAGCACAACGGATCGCCACAACCTGACCGATCTGGCCGCACTGGTCATGGACCGCATGGAAGTTCATCGCATGTCGGTTTTGCGCCATGCCAGCCAGCAGCGCCTCGAAGCCATATCGGTAACCTCACCGGACGCGATCATCTGTACTGATTTGAACCGTGGTATCACGTTCTGGAACCCTGCCGCGACGAAAATGTTTGGCTATGACGCTGACGAAATGGCCGGTAAATACGTCGCCGGGCTGATCCCTGAACGCTGTCAGACCGATTACCGTAATGAGCTTGACCGACTTGAACATGAAGAGGGCGCGATCTCCACGCCGCGTACCTTGCAGATTTGGGGCAAGCGATGCAACGGCGAGGAGTTTCCAGCGGAGGTCTCTTTTTCGGGCTGGCAGGAGGGCTTTGAGCGCTATATTGGCATGATCATTCGGGATGTGACGTTACGCTATGAAAGCGAAGCGCGACTCTGCGAACTGGCCTCACTGGATATGCTTACCCGGCTTGCCAGCCGGAGTGCCTTCATGACGCAACTCAGCAAGCTGACGGAATCCGGTGTGCCTTACACGCTGCTGATGACAGATTTGGACAGTTTCAAAGACGTGAACGACACGCGCGGTCATGCGGCAGGTGACGCTTTGCTTTGTCATGTGGCGGAGCAGATCCGCGCAGTCTGCACCCACGCTATCGCAGCGGCCCGTTTGGGGGGCGACGAGTTTATCGTTTTACTGCCCTGTGGCTGTGATGGCGCAATGGATATTGCCCAGCGGCTCACTGCGGCTATCCAGACACCTTTTTATTACATGGGTTCTGCGGTAGAGGTCGGCGCAAGCACCGGTGTGGCAAGCTTTCCCCTGCATGCAAGTGATATGTCTTCAGTGATGTCGGCTGCGGATTTGGCGCTGTATCGGGCTAAAGCAAGTGGCAAAGGGCAGTCTGTCCTGTTTCAGCCTGAATTTCGCGAGGCTGAGTTAGGTCGACGTCGGTTTGAACGTGAACTGGAAGCCGCTGTTCGCCAGCAGCAGTTTGTGCTGCATTATCAACCGCGTTTTGATGTGTTCAATGGCGAGTTAATGGGCTGTGAAGCGCTGGTTCGCTGGATGCATCCGGCCCGTGGCCTGCTGCTTCCCTCTGAGTTCATCGATATGCTGATCAAAAGCCCGCTGTCCATCACCCTGGGAACATGGATTATTCAGTCTGCTGTCAGTCAGGTTAAACAATGGCGGAGTCAAAATCTGCCTCTGCGCGTCAGTATTAACCTGTTTCCGCGTCAGCTAATGGAAGCTGGACTTGAAGAGGTGATTCGTCAGTGTGCCGGAGAAGACGCGGGCTTTATCGATCTCGAAGTCGATGAACCGCTGCTTACCGATGTAGGGGAAAGTACATCTCAGGTGTTAGAGGCCGTTCAGGCTACCGGGGCGTTATTTATCATCGATCACTTTGGTCGCAGCCTTGCCTCGCTCAGCCTGTTACAGCATCGCTGCATCGCGGGACTTAAAATTGATCAATCCCTTACTGTTCAGCTTGAGAACAGTAACAAAGCCCGATTATTGATCAACGCTATCGCGTCACTGGGTAAAAATATGGGGATCAGCGTAGCAGCAGAAGGCGTTGAGAACCGCGCCCAGCACGATTTTATTTGCGCGGCAGCATGCGATATTTTGCAAGGCAACCAAACCGGTTCCCCTGTTAGCGCATCACGGTTTGAAACCCTCTATCTTACGCCTTCGCATTAACTGGCAGGGTGGCGAGGGGATATGACAACCTCGCAATAGCATTGCTCACCAGGTTTACCCTTTCCCGGCATCATAGCGGCAAAAAAAACGGCACCGTGAAAGGTGCCGAAGTAAGCAACGTTTGGTCAGGACAATCATTGTGATAATCAACTCACAATACTGTTATCGACGCCCTGAACAGAACATTGAGCGAGGTCGAGAAGACTTTGCAAAAGTGTGATGTATAACGGGTTTTGAGCGTTCAAACGGCACATATCAGCAAAAAATTAGAGACCTGTTTCAGGTATGAAGAAAAATTATCTGATTCCGACTGGCGACAATCCAGATGGTGAACTAATTTGATAACGCTGTTTGGAAGTCATTTAGGATTTCCCTGAGAACTCCGGCCCGACCCTTTAACGAGGTGCGGGCATTTTTTTATCGGTGTTACAGCAAAAAAACGGCTTCTCTGATAGCGAGAAGGCATTGGCTGGCAGCATGGATAGGATGCACCTGTCCGGGACGTCAACCATCGCACCAGGCCTGGCAGCAGGGCGCTACGGCGTTGAAGTCAGGTTCAGATGTGATGTTGAGCGAAGGTCAGAGTCAGGCAGACGCGGTATAACCGGCGTGCTGATTGATCAAAAGCGGGGGTTTTCAACGTTACTGACTGAATAGCAGGGTCAGAAGTCCACGATAGTGCAGCCTGTCATCTTCACTGGTGGCTTTTTCAAGACAACCGATAAGCTTCAGACAGATGATGCGTCGACTGACGGGCTTATTCTCGCGAAGTATTTCAACGGCTATCCTCCCCAGGGTTTCAAGCTGGCGTGGATGATCAATCTTGTTGAAATAGTGTGCCAAACCGTTAGTTTTTTCCGCAGGTGGCAAACTGCCCTGGCGCATAGTGTTCCTTAGAACAAAGTAGAAAGAGTTGTGCGCAACTTAACCGATCCTGGGGACCACTGTACAGGAGAATTACCGATCCCGCTGAAAAGAAAAACAGGAGCCGCCCGGCTTACTTTTTTTGATCCGCGACGTGGCGACGGCGATCCTAAACCAAGACAAACCATCCCCCTTAACATGGCGGATATCTCGCCTGGCTGGCGAGCTGTTGTGTCTCCTTAATTCTCCCGCCACTTCACAGGCTAAAAAAAACAGGCCCGTCAGCAGGCCAGGTATTTTTGGCGATTTTCATCATGCTTCTGTCCGTTGAAACACTAACGCGCATACTCTGTAGGGTTATATTTTTCGGGTTGTCTGGCGTTTTATATCGGTATAAAAGAGGTTGTCTGGCGAAAATAATAAAGCAGGGCAGGCTACAATACAGAACCGACTTTTATTGTCAGCCTGCCCAGGCGAAGACAGAACAGCAGATACCCTGCGAAGCCTTCTGGCATCGGCTCTGGCACGGTAAACCCTGACCAGATCCTGTTTAAGATTATTCTATTTCGTGATGTTTATTAAAATTTAAAACTATAAATTTTTTATTTTTCATAAAGTTAAAAAATGCATCTCAAAGGTAAGATATTCAGGTGGATGGAATAATTCCCGGGATGTCAGGAAATATTTTGTCATCTGTCATGTCACCACTAAAATAAATGATATAGCCATGATCAATCTGTTATGTGAGGAGGAGAACGTGTTATTTCACGACGATGAGAAAGGTCATCTTATTCTTGGCGAAGCCGTGGTCAGCCTTGCTCTCGGTGACAGAGAAATAAGTATCGATACGCTTATCGCAGAACTTAACCAGATGGCGGAAGAGGAAACCCGAGACAGTAGGTTGGCGGAAATTTGTGATGCCCGCCACTGGCTGAAACAGTTCAGGCTGTCGCAGGTGCGTTCAGATTCAGGACTGCGTTGGCTGATGGCCGCAAGCCAGGACGAAAGCGGTAAGCCGCATGAAAATGTGATTCGTCTCAGGCCTGAAGAAGACGAAGACAGATAACGTGGTGAGCAAAGGTGTACAAAGGGGGCAAAGATTTCACCTCGTCATGTACAAGATCGGCGTCAGGATGGATGCGGGGCGAAAAAGTTAAGGATCTGATACTCACGCAAGTGACTGTTATAAATGGCATAGCACTTTTTGCACCATTCAGCGTGCAGCGGCCACCCAGAATTCCTGTACAATTTTACAGATGTTGTATAAGTTTAGTGACCAAGGCTTGGTTAGAGTTTACTCACTTTCACATCTGGAGGTTTAACATGCGTCAGAACGAAACTACGTCGAACACCGTACGTGATATTGCCCGTTATTTTGGCAACGACACGCAGCCTTCTGAAAAAGAAACACTGGGTCAGGTTATTCTTGAGATACTGCACGCCGGTAAGAGCCTTAATCGTAAGGCCATCTGCAGCTCGCTTATCCGTCGCCTCAGCCAGTCGACCGGCCCGCAGGAAGAGCAGCATTATCAAAAACTTATCGGCATGCTTTTTGACCGCTGAAATGAGTGCCGCGTTGCGTTAACCGATTACAACGTCCCGCAGCATTAATCTGAACGGCCAAAAAAGCAGGTCATTAGAGGCCTGAGCGTTTGAGGCTGGGTTGCCCGTTTTTAGAGGGCACAATGTCATCAGAGATGCGGGTATGCAGAAAGATAAACTTGAGAAACTCACCGAGATAGTGATGGGCGAGGCGGTGACTGCGCTACTGGACAGTAATGACAAAATCAGTGGTGCCACGCTCGCTAACAGACTGAAGTCTATGCTGGTGAATGAAGCAAATGCAGCACGGCGCGAGGCGATTGAGGTCGCGCTTGCTGAAGTGCGAAGTGAATTTGCTTCTGCGCGCGATCCGATGGAGTCTGCCGTTCTGGCATTTGGTCAGAGCGTTTCTGACAGTCGCCGCAAGCATTGATGATGGCTGATCCCTTCTCATAAAAAACCTGTTACTTACCCAAGAGTAGTTTCAATAAAGACTACTCAGGACAAGCACATCCCCACTTCGCCCAACTGGCGAGGGTTATGATGTGTTCACCCTAAACTGAGACTGATAAGAAGACTCATCATGCAGAACAACATCGACATTCAGCAAAGCACGACTGAAGTGGAAATTATGCGCCTCTTTCGCAGTGCGGGCGACAAACTTCAGGCTGAAAGTGCAGTGCTGGATGCAGTGATTCGTAATATTGTCATCCACGGGCAAAAAGTCACCAGCAAAGCCATTATTATCAGTTTAATCGCCGAACTGGAGTGTACAGAAGACGTTGTACAACTGGATGTGCTTCGTAGCTGTCTGGAGATCGTGGTAGGGCGTACACCTTCAGACGAACAGCCATAAACGCCTTTCACCGCAGGGCAGACCTACGTGAAACAGCGATGTTGAGAGCCGGGTTTGCGACAGTGACTGCCCGGCATCCCCAGTAGGTAAGGGCAAATTAAAAATCAGTGAAGCTGTTTTGAGAGCAAGCGAATCGCCTCCTGGCACGCTCTCTTTTCATCGTGCTCTGTGCTTTGCTCACTGAAGCTGTGCAGCGAACGCAGTATATCCTGCAGATGGACTTCGCCATCCGGTTTAAGCAGACGGGCGACTATCCTGCCAATAACGGTGTAGATATCTTCAGATGCGGTGTCGTCGCTCATCTGACCTCTGTCAGCCAGAGAAGGGGCTGCTGGGTTAGCGCTGTAATCATGTTGGTAACGTTAATGGCATCTGATCGGGCGCACGACGCACGACGGCTAAAAGGGGCATCCGTCGCGTCGCGCAAGACTTAGTGAAGGTGATGAAGGTGAGTGACATTGGTTTCAACGGAACTGTTGTTTTCAGACTGATGGGAAAACATTTCTACGCGTATCTCCTCCATGGCCCGCAAGGCTGCACGAAGCCTGACTTCATCCTGCTCGGTATCCAGAAACTGCTGCAGCCTCTCAAGGAGAATGCTCCAGGAAATAGCCGCATCCTCATTCAGTAGCTGCGTCACCATCTCACCGATGATGATATCCGTCATTTTTTCGTCAAAAACGTTATTCATATTCTCCCCGAATGGCGATTCTGAGACCGCAAGGTTAGCACAGGTTAGCCCGGCGGATAGGTGCTCAGCATCAAAATGAGAATCCACCGTCCCGACTGTGACGATGCCGTTCCCCTGATGTTAATGCGCGGCAGGCTCACCGTTGACTGGTCTTGTGTTTTTTACGGCCAACAGAATAAGTTTCTTTCGGTTATCATTCAATTCATCATCTGTGCGATTTGCGTATTTCTGTCGATAAAATTTGCCCGGACTCTGCCGGGCAATGGTTAACCAATTGCCCGCGCGTGGGTAAAACGCGGGCGGCAGTGTAAAGAGAGACGCCTTTAAGCCGTACGGAATACAGACACCATATCGCGCAAATCACCGGCTCGTTTTGCCAGTTCATCCGCAGAAGAGGCTGACTGTTCAACCAGGACGGCGTTTTGCTGTGTCACCTGATCCATCTGATTGACCGCAATATTAATCTGGCTCACGCCGCTGCTTTGCTCTTCAGAAGACGATGAAATATCGCGGATCAACTGGGAGGTTTGTTCAATCGCCTCAACACTTTGTTTCACTTTGCTGCCTGCGTCCTGCGCCAGCGTTAAACCTTCATTCGATTGCACAACGGATTGCTCGATCAAGCCTTTGATCTCTTTCGCTGCGCTGGCAGAACGCTGTGCAAGTGCCCGCACCTCAGCGGCGACGACGGCAAAACCTTTGCCCAGTTCGCCCGCGCGCGCGGCTTCAACAGCCGCGTTGAGCGCCAGGATATTTGTCTGGAAGGCAATACTGTCGATCACTGAGGTGATTTCTTCGATTTGTCCTGAACTGCTGCGAATTTTCTGCATTGTCGCCATAACGGAGGTCATCGCTTCGCCGCTCTTCAGGGCAGCGCTGGTTGCGGATACCGCCATATCAGACGCGTAGCGCGTGTTATCCGCATTTTGCTTAATGATGGAAGAAAGCTGTTCCATGCTGGCGGCCGTTTCTGCCAGTGAAGCCGCCTGTTCTTCAGTGCGGGAAGACAGATCGTTATTACCCATCGCAATTTCCTCAGAGGAATGTGCAATGGTTGACGCGTTATTTTTGATATTCGACACCAGATGAGAAAGACGCTGCTGCATTTGTGCCAGCGCATTCAGTAATTCAGCAATCTCATTTTTACCCGACACGGTTATCGCAGTTGTTAAATCACCTGCAGCCACTTTACTGGCAAGCGAAACGGCTTCTTTAACCGGGCGGGTAACGGAACGACTAATCATCACCGCCACAAATATTGCCAGTAACGCAACGGCCAGCAGTGCGGCCAACAAGATATATTGTGACTGACGACGCTGATCGATTTGGTCGTTAAGTGTTTTGCCCAGTTGCAGGCTCAGTTTAACGCCAAGATCGTTATAGGTGTTGATGGCCTGGGTAAACGCTTTTACATACTCTACTGGGGTAATTTGAACATTTTTTGCAATAAACACGCCATCGGCCATGTTAAGGACGTTCGCTGAACGTTGGTAAGCATCAACGGCGATTGGGCTGAATTCCGATTTTAAATCCGGCTCGACGGCAAACGCTTTATTCAATACGTTGCTGAATTTTTCCAGCGCCGCTTTGCCACCGTCAATCTGGTATTCCATAGCACCGCGTGCGGATTCTGATGCTTTATCACCCGCTGCAATCACGGATGTCCCCGCGGCCCTGATGCGTCCAAGGGTTTCAGTTAACTCAGGCAACCTGCCATATATACTCATAATAAGTTGATAAGTATTCAGGTCTGCATCTAAAGAAAGGCCATACAGATCCAGAATATCTTGATTAGTGTCCAGTAAGTTCTGAATCACCTGAGCATGGCGTGACAGACTGGTGGCGAGTGTCAGTTTGCCAGACGAGACGTCTTGCTGAAGCTGCGACCAGGCTGTTTTGACCTCATCAAAACGCTGTGTCGGCTGGGCATGAGTATCATACTGATGTAACTCAGCGGCGATTTTCGTACTCTGCGCATCTATCTGAGCGGCAAGTTCCAGGCGTGGGGCGTTATCATATTTATTCAGTGAAATAGCAATAGCACTTTCAGCGCGGTGACGTTGAATCAGGTTAAGTAAAGTCAGGATCTCTTTTTCGACCGGTACGCCCTGCAGCTCTTGTTTCTTAGCATCGATGGCCTGATTACCCGTCTGGATAAATAAATAGGTTGGTAAGGCAAATAAAACCAAGGCAAAAATTCCCAGTATCAGGAATTTTGTCGGTAGACTGATTTTATCGAGAATATTTTTCATTTATTGAATTCCAGGTGAAATGGTGTCTTTTGATGAAGATCATCAAAAATTATTTTTTTAGTCTTTTTATAATCTGATACAAGAATGCATATTTATCATGGGGTTGCGTCTAAAAAAGCAGGCGTAATGTGCCTGTTTAAACACGCGGGGGAGATTCTACTTTCCATAGTGAAGAGTATTATAGAATGCGTCGTGTTATTTTCCATGATCGAAATGCACAATATTTTCTTTTGGATGGGGTTAAGCCAAATTAACGGTTTTTATCAGCGTTATTCTACTAATCATAAATAGGTATTGGGTTGGTGGTGATTTATAAATACGCTTGGCGATCTAAAAAAATAAAAAATATTAAAGTTTTAATAAGCCATGCCGATAATGCGCGCGTTTAATTACAGCGTGTATTTCAAAGTAATATTTATAAAGCATGCTAGCATGCGCCCACGCAAAAATTAAAGTGATAACACGTTACGTTCGTCTCTCTACCGTCAAAAGAGAGGCGTGACGCACGGCTGGTACCCTGCGAGCCCTTTACCTTGTGGGCCGACCCAACAATAACAACCTGTGCCATAACGCTTAGGTAAGATGATGCCGTGGGGTCAACAGAGCCTGCCGTTTTCATGTGCTGATGCGGGCTTATCTTCCTCTTTTGCTGGTACGACATCCTGCGGTGCTGAGGGGCTACCTGACCGTTCAGACGCCACCGGCAGTGCAAATCGCGGTAATGAGCGCGGCAAACCGAACGATTATGCTGCAGAAATGAGTTTGATATTATTTTTTCTGCACTGAAAGCATGCGGGTAAACTATTTTTAATAAATTTGTTGTTTGTAAATATGTTTATTTATTACATCTTATTAGTTTATAAAATCACATCCGTCAAACTTTTTTATAAATTAAGAAAAAATCATAATTATCAGTGGGTTGTTATTCTATAATTATTATTAATGCTTTTTTTACTGGGGTTTTTTTTAATTTAACCGATACCTGTTTTTCACCATAAACAGGGACTCCAAATGAAAATCTCTACGCGCCTGACTATCAGCTTTGGGCTGTTAATTACGCTGTTTATTATATGCACATCGGTGGCCTACACTGGCCTGAATAATGCCCGTGACGGCATGGATGATGCCGTCAATGTCAAAATGAAGAAATACCGTCTGGGTATGGATATGTACGGTGGGTTACGCGATATGGCGGTGATTGTGCGTAACCTTGCACTACTCAACGAAGCCGATCAGATGCAAAAAGAATGGCAGCGCATCGTTACGCAAAAAGCCCGCTATATCGATAACCGGGAGCGGCTTGCCGCCATGGTCGCAAAAGATTCAACCCCGCAGGCCAGAGAAGCCTTCGATAAAATCGTGAGCAGCGAAGGCCCTGTTCTGGCGGCCCTGGAGCACGCGGGACAGCTGGGGTTGCAAAACAAACAGCAGGAATCGGTAACCTATCTCATTAAAACCGTCAGGCCGTTGCAGGGCCAGTTGCTGGACGCGTTAAAGGAGATGACCAATATTCAAATGGAGGACAGTGAGCAGTCGGTGGAAAGCACCAGTCAGAACGTCCGCAAAGCAACGTTGATTTTAATGATCCTTGCCTCGCTTTCCGTTGCGGTTTCCGTGGCGGCGGGTTACATCATCACCTGCGTGTTAATGCGTCAGTTGGGCGGCGAACCCGCGCAGGCGCAGGCGCTGTCTGCCGCCATTGCCAGTGGTGATCTCACGGCCCCGGTCACCTTGCGCCATAATGATTCCACCAGCCTGCTGGCCTCACTCGCGAACATGCAAACCAGCCTGCGAAGCCTGGTTACGCAAATTAAAGAATCGGCGGGATCGGTAGCATCCGCCTCCGACGAAATTGCACAGGGCAACACTGAACTGTCATCACGCACCGAACAGCAGGCCGCCGCCCTGCAGGAAACGGCGGCCAGTATGGAACAGCTTACTGCGACGGTGAAAAGTAACACCGCCAGCGCTCAACATACCGCTACCGTGGCCAGAGATGCAGCGATGCTGGCCCGCACCGGTGAGTCAGAAGTGCAGTTAATGTCCCACACCATGAATGAAATCGCGCTCAGCGCGACCAAAGTTCGCGACATCACGGGTGTGATTGAAAGCATCGCGTTTCAGACCAATATTTTGGCGTTAAACGCAGCGGTTGAAGCCGCCCGTGCGGGTGAAGAAGGGCGCGGGTTTGCCGTTGTTGCAGGCGAGGTCAGAACACTGGCGCAGCGCAGTGCCACCGCAGCAAAAGAGATCAAGGAACTTATCGAACGCGCCGTAGAGCAGGTGGACAGCGGCGTGCATGTGGCGGCGGGCACCGGAGAAAGCATATTAAAAGTCGTTGGCATGGTGAACGAGCTTGCGGGGGCAATGGACGAGATTTCAATGGCCTCGTCGGAGCAGATGCAGGGGATTTCTCAGGTCAGTATTGCCGTCAGTCAGATGGATGGCGTCACCCAGAACAACGCCGCGCTGGTTGAAGAGTCTTCATCTGCTTCGCAATCCCTGTCTGAACAGGCACATTCGTTACGTGGGATGGTTGAAGCCTTCAGGGTGTAGCTGCGCGTCAGAGCGGTTTGTCACCTCAGACTAACCGCTCACTCATGCCTTGCTTTGCCTTGCCGATGAAAATGGCCCTGTGGCAGGCACCGTTTTCAACATTAATAAACATTATTTTTACAACGGCTTATCGGGAATTTTACCTGCGGCTTCCCCGTGTTTTTCCGGCGTTAAGGTAAATTTTGGCTTTCAGTGCGGGTGATTTTTTGTGTAGAGTATCTCCCTGAACGGGGCATTGCCTGACATGACTGATGGCAATGTGACTGCAGATCCTTGCTGCAGCCAGCCCATGCTGATAAGGAGTTTTTAATCATTATGCGTATTACGCCGCCCTGAGTTTTCCCCCTCCTTTGCCGTCCTGAACCTGTCCGGACGCGCATCACTAACATCCCGTCTGTGGATGTGATTCTGTCTGTCTGAAATCTGCCCTTATGGGTTAACTGCATCCAAAATTTGAGAAAATACTATGTTGCTGTCCTCGACGAGAAAGGACTGGCTGGGGAACGTCCGTGGTGACGTACTGGCCGGTATTGTTGTCGCGCTCGCGCTGATTCCTGAAGCGATCGCCTTTTCTGCCATCGCCGGTGTCGATCCCCAGGTCGGTCTCTATTCCGCATTCTGTATCCCGGTGGTTATCGCCTTTTTTGGCGGGCGTCCGGCGATGATTTCTTCGTCCACCGGCGCGATGGCGCTGCTTATGGTTACGCTGGTTAAAGAGCATGGGCTGGCGTATTTGCTGGCGGCGTCGTTGCTCACCGGCGTACTTCAGGTGATTGCGGGTTATTGCAAACTCGGAAATCTGATGCGCTATGTGTCGCGCTCGGTGGTAACGGGCTTCGTTAATGCGCTGGCCATTCTGATTTTTCTGGCCCAGTTGCCGGAGCTTACCCATGTAAGCTGGCATGTTTATGCGCTCACCGCTGCGGGCCTGGCGATTATTTATCTGTATCCCCTGGTCGATAAAACCCTGCCTTCTCCGCTGATCTGTATTGTGATACTGACCGCGGCCTCACTGCTGCTGCATCTGGATGTCCGCACCGTGGGCGATATGGGCAAGCTGCCTGACAGCCTGCCGGTTTTTCTGCTGCCCGATGTGCCTTTTAACCTGAATACCTTGCTGATTATTTTGCCGTACTCCGCAGGCCTTGCCATCGTGGGATTACTGGAGTCGATGATGACGGCGACCATCATTGATGACATGACCGACACCACGGGCGACAAAAACCGGGAATGCAAAGGGCAGGGGATTGCCAACATTTGCACCTCTTTTATGGGCGGGATGGCCGGTTGCGCGATGATTGGTCAGTCGGTGATCAATGTAAAATCAGGCGGGCGCGGAAGGCTTTCCACGCTGACTGCCGGCATTACGTTGCTGGTGATGGTGGTGTTCCTGCGCCAGTGGGTTTCTCAGATCCCGATGGCGGCCCTGGTTGCGGTCATGATCATGGTTTCTGTCGGCACCTTTTCCTGGCGGTCGGTGGCGAATTTGCGCACCCATCCTCTCTCAAGCAGTGTGGTGATGATTGCCACCGTGTTAGTGGTGGTCTTTACCCACAATCTTGCATTTGGCGTCATCGTGGGCGTGCTGATTGCGGCATTAAATTTTGCCACCAAAGTGGCGCGCTTTATGGCGGTCAGTTCAGTGCGAACAGGCGAGTGCCGTCACTATACCGTCACCGGGCAGGTGTTTTTTGCCTCCGCCGATCGCTTTGTGCGCTGTTTTGACGTTCAGGAGACGCTGGAAAAGGTGGTGATTGACGTCACCCATGCTCATTTCTGGGACATCACCTCTGTGAATGCGCTTGATCGCGTGGTGGTTAAATTTCGCCGCGCTGGGGCAGATGTAGACATTCGTGGCATGAACGCTGCGACACAAACCGTAGTCGATCGCTTTGGCGTACATGATAAACCCGAAGAAGTTGAAAAAGTCTTTGGCGGGCATTAACCGTTCCGGGCCTGATGCTCAGGCCCGCTCATCCTGACGCTTCTCGACAAGCGCTATGTTGCATGAATGGAACCGGGTTAGCAGCATAGCAGGTGCACTGTTCACTATTATGGTCATATCAACGCCATGGTTTGGTATTTCTCTACCGGAATAAGGCAGATATAACGGTAATGACCGAGCATCTGGACCATCTAGCGAAGCCGGGAGTCAACGTGCTAACAAAAAGACAAAAGGCGTTAATTAATCTTTTAGCTTCTCAGGGCGAATGGCGCTCGGCAACGGATATTGCCCAGACATTGAACGTTTCAGCCAGTACGTTGCGGCGCGACGTGGATGCGGTCAATCACTATTTTACCGACAAGGAGAGTCGTATCCTTAGTAAGCCCGGCCTGGGATTGTTACTGGAAAATGGTTTTGCCTTGCCTGTGGATCTGCATGGGGAAGAGGTAAAAGGTTTGTTGAAGAATAAAAGGCTGGTAGCCATCACAACAGACCTGCTTACCTGTTCTCCATTACCGCTAACGCTGAGCGCCTTAGCGGAAAAATATTTTATCAGCCGCTCTTCCATCGTGGCGGATTTAAGAAAAATTGAGGTCTGGTTAACGCCCTTTTCACTGAGCATTACCCGTAGCCATAGCGGAACCTGTATTACCGGCAGCGACCGGGATATTCGTCTGGCGCTGAAAGAGATTATTACCTTCAGCGTGATGAGCGATTACCCTGTCGCCGACAGTCGCATCGATCGTTTTTCGCGTGTTCAACTGGTGGAGGAATTTGGCAGTGACAATGTGGCCTGCTGTATTAACCTCATCACCTATATAGAAGAAGCGCTGCACTGCTCAATCAGCGAACCCTATTATACCAACCTGTTTTCCCATCTACTGGTGACAATAAAAAGAGCGCTTAACGGCACGCCACCGACGCCGACGGATTCGGACATGACAGGTTATAACAATCAGGAATGGTCAGTCGCCCGGCAAGCGGTCAGATGGCTTGAGGAAAAATACGCGGTCTCCTTCGCGCCAGTAGAGGTGCATTACATTTATCAATATCTCATCTCGTCTGGTCGGCATCCGTTTAGTGCCGGTTTTCAACCCTCAACGCACTATGACGACGACGCCGTGAACTACGCCACTACCTTAACAACGCGGCTGTCTTCTTTATTAAAAAAGAATATTTGCAGCGACAGCGTGCTGCTTAATGCGTTGGTGTCACATGTGAAGCCCATGCTTAATCGTCTGGCCTACCGCATTGTTATTCACAACCCATTGCTGGATGAGATACGTAAAGAGTTTGCCGCGGTGTTTAACGTCGTCAAACAGGCCGCATTCCAGCTTAATCAACAGTGGGGGCTGCCGACGGCGTCCGATGATGAGATTGCCTATCTGACTATTTATATCCAGAACGCGTTAGAAAAGTGTCATGCGACGAAACGCGTCATGCTGGTGTGTTCCAGCGGCATTGGCACATCTCAGCTGCTTTCCAGCCGAATCAGCCGCGCCTTTCCGGAATGGGAGATCGTCGACATTGTGCCGGGTGCCCGTCTGAATGAAGCGATTAAGAAAGCCAGGTGCGACTTAATTATTTCGACCATCAGGCTTGAAGAGACTGAACATCCCGTTGCCTATGTTTCTGCCCTGTTTTCAAACAGAGACATTTTACGGGTGATGGAGTGCCTTAATAAAGACAGTCATGGTAACGGAGGAACGGATGCATAATAAAATCGTAGTGGCCGATCTGTTAAATCAGGCCTGTGTATTTATGAATCTTGAGGCCAAAAATAAAGGCGAGGTTATTGAGAAATTAACGGCAAGCCTGTGTGAATTAAATATTATCAGCAATAAAGACGGTTTTATTCACGATGTCATGCTACGTGAAGCATTAGGCTCCACCGGATTCGAAAATCAAATCGCGATTCCGCATGGGAAATCACCGTGGGTCAATGAAACCCGAATAGCGGTAGCCAAACTGGCCTCTCCCGTTGAATGGGAAACCATGGACGATTCAGCCGTCAGGCTGGTGATTCTGTTTGCGGTGAAAGAAGCAGACAGCGGCGCCGGGCATATAAAACTCCTGGCAAAAATTTCTATTGCGCTTGGCGATGATGATGTCGTCGAGGCATTACTAAACGCAGAAACGAAAGAGGAGTTGTTTAATTTATTAGTCAATAACACCCAGGGGTAAGCCTTTCACCGGGAGAAAATAATGAATATTATTGCGATTACCGCCTGTCCCACAGGCGTAGCACACACTTATCTGGCGGAAGCCAATTTAAAAAAGAGCGCCGAGAAAAAAGGAATCACGATCCTTGTTGAAACACAGGGTGCCGTTGAGAGCGATTATATTTTTACGGAAGACGATATTAAACGTGCCGATATCGTTCTTATTGCCGCGGATAAAATGATTGATCGCTCCCGCTTTATCGGTAAAAGCATTATTACCGTATCGGTTACCCGCGCGGCCAGAGATGCCGCTGGATTGCTGGACGACATTTTGTCGGGTGCCTTAACCGGAGAAATCTGCACCGTCACGCCACAAGACGCGACCTCACCGGGTAGGGAAAAAGACAAAAAAACGACCCTGTCGAGCATCTATGTACATCTGATCACTGGTGTAAACCTGATGATTCCTTTTGTTGTCGCGGGCGGTATTTTAATTGCTCTGAGTTTCTCTTTCGGTATTACCGCGGCAACGCCTGGCGATCCCCGCTATAACCCGATAGCAAAAATGCTGGCCGATATTGGCGGCGGTGCCGCCTTTGCGTTAATGCTGCCGATTCTTTCATTGGGTATCAGCAAGTCGATTAGCGGCAACATGGGCATTGTTTCGGGCGCGGTGGGCGGCATGTTGGCCATTCACACCGGATCGGGCTTTCTGGGTGCGTTACTGGCGGGCTTTATGGCCGGCTATATCACGCTGTTGGTGGTGAAGTACATTAACCTGCCCACCGCCATTGCCGGACTCAAACCCATTCTGATTGTGCCCCTGTTGAGCGTGTTCCTGACCGGTGCGCTGATGATTCTGGTGGTCGGCCAACCCATCAAGCTGCTGTTGCAGAGTCTGACTGCTTTTCTGACCGATATGGGAAATGCCAATGCGGCTATCTTCGGATTGCTTATCGGGATGATGGTGGCTTTCGATATGGGCGGGCCGCTCAACAAAACCGTCTGTATGTTCGCGATTGGTTTGATGTCGACGGGAATCTACGAGCCCATTGCGGCATGTATGGCCGCAGGCATGGTTCCTCCGTTGGGCATTGCCCTTGCCACCACGCTTTTTAAAAAGAAATTCAGTCCTCAGGAGCGCGAAACCGGCAAGGTGACCTATGTGCTCGGCCTCTCTTTTATCACCGAAGGTGCCATTCCGTATGCGGTCGCTGATCCGCTACGCGTCATTCCTGCCATCGTTGCCGGCTCGGGACTGGCCGGGGCACTGTCGATGATGCTCGGTTGTGCTTCCCGCGCGCCCCACGGCGGGATCTTCGTGATGTTCATACCCAACGTCATTACGCACGTCACAGGCTATCTGTTTGCCATTCTCGCCGGTGCGCTGTTTACCGCACTGATCCTCAGAGTGATTAAGAAAGATCATCCGCAACATTTACCGCAGGAGTGAATTATGTTGATTAATATGAAAGCGTTACTGAAGGTGGCACAGGACAATCAATTTGGCGTCGGTGCCTTTAACATCGCCTCCGCTGAGTTTGCCCGGCTGGTGATTGAGGTGGCGGAATCCCTGCAATCTCCTGTCATCCTGGAAGTGCATCCCGAAGAGCACGCTTTTGTCGGTGACAGTTTTATCACCTATCTGAGAGAGCTGGCTGTTAACGCCTCCGTGCCGGTAGTTATTCATCAGGATCACGGCCAGACGCTGGAGCATATCTTAACCGCCATCCGCACCGGCTATACCTCGGTGATGATCGATGCTTCCGGCCTGCCGTTTGAAGAGAATATCGCCCTGACGCGCGATATCACCGCCATTGCCCACAAAGTTAACGTCTCGGTAGAAGCCGAGCTGGGTACGATTGGCGTGGCAGAGGGGAGCGCGGAAGGGGGGCACAGTGAAATTCTTTACACCGATCCCGACCAGGCGGAGCGGTTTGCCAGAGAAACCGGGGTAGATACGCTTGCCGTGGCCATTGGCACCTCACATGGTTTGTATCCTGTCGGTAAACAGCCGGTACTGGATATTGACCGTCTTAAAGCCATCAGGCAGCGGCTGACGATTCCGCTGGTCCTGCACGGTGGCTCGGGTAACAAAGACAGCGAGGTCGCGGAGTCGATTAAGTATGGCGTGGGGAAAATCAATATCTCCAGCGATATGAAAAAGGCGTTTTACGTCGCGCTACAGGAAGAGTTGCAGTCAAACGGGCATGAGCCAAGCGCGCTGTACGTCCGTCCAATGGCGGCGGCCAAAGCCGTGGTGGAGCACAAGATGCGGCTTTTCTCTTCTGTGGGGAAAGCCGGGCTGTATTAACCGTTAACGCTTGTCGCTCTGGATGCGCAGGCGGTGGTTAACACCTGTATTGCTCCAGGCGCAGCAAACGCAAGCGGTGATCAAGCAGCCGCTGCGCGGGCGGCTGTTCGTTCTGGCAGCCGTGAACGGATAGCTGTTTTTAACGGGCGGGCGGCCTGAGACGGGCGTCCCGCGTGATGTCGCATTCTGTCGGCAACGCGTTGACAGTGATAAGACGTTGCAGGTCGCAATAAGTCGGTTTACTGAATCGTCAGAACGACGCGCCCAATAAGCCTGATGTCATCAATTCCGCAATCAAATGCCACGCCTATCCCGCTGACGTGCACTTTCCTGACCGGAATGCGCGTCAGCGTCCTGACGCTGGCGGTCCCTTCAATTTCAACCAACCAGACGCCGTCATGCATATCTTCAAAATCGGTATCAATGATGTATTGGGTGGTTTCCGCTAACAGTAAAAAAGCATTACGCGGCTCCTGCTTCAGCGGCGCGTATAACGCTTTATCCAGCATCACATAGCCCGCTTCCTCGATTTTTCCGCTGATTAGCTTTTTTCTAACCAGTGTCGGCGTATCAGGTTTGCTTTCCGAGAATTTTGAGCCTTTGCCCGTAATCAGCCACTGCAAATCTGCACCGGTTTCCATCACGCACTGTAAAACGATATCTGATGGAAAAACATCACGTTTATAGCGCGCAGACAGGCTACTTGCCGCAATTCCAAGGTGATCTGCAAGCTGCATTTTCATGGTAAAGCCATAGGCATCGACGACGCGATCCAGAGCTTCTGCGCTCGAGTTCGGAAATTTGAAATTAGTATAAACGCTCATTTTCATTGACACTTAGATTTAGTCTAAGTATCCTCCGGTTTAAGTTAGCCTTTGAATGATGTGACAGGGTGCGGCTGTATCTGATAACGAAGGATTTTGCCTGATGAGGCTCATTTTTACAATCATCATGCCAGAACCTTATCGCCACACTGAGACACAGGGTTAACGCAGTCAGGACAGGCTGAATGCAGCGTAAAAGGGCGTTTTACTCAGAAGAACCGCGCTCAGGCCGCTTTTGCAGCGGAAATGCGTAGTGTGAGCGGCGGGATAAATCGCGCTGAGCAGAACGCTGTCGTTTCGCTTAATGCTTAACAAACGTGACGGATGAGACAGGCGCGAAGCCGCCGCCCATCACAGGCGACAGCCACCTCGGCGATGACATTGATTTGTCATCAACAGCAGATGCAACGTTTATCGGAGGAGCCTATGAACCGCACCGTCCAGGTCATAAGTGAGTCACCCGCCGCTCTGTATGTTCAGGAGGGTTTCACGGCAGAACACTCCAGTCACGGCGAAAAAATGACGTTTGATGAGTTCCGTCAGCGCTGGCGGTTGCTGCGCGATAACAACCGAAACCCATCGCTTCGTTATTTCAATCATCAACATGACGACTTTAAATTTTGCGTATTAACCCTGGCTAACCGCGACTGTCCGGGCATGTTCAGGCGGGAGGAGATTGGCAAGCCCTTCCAGTATTTCGATCAGGCGCGCCGTGAGCACATCATTATTGCGATGAACAAGCTGGCGCGCTGGGGAAACAGGTTGCCGCGTCAGTTCTCCACGGCGGACTGCTTTCTGACTGAATAAATAAATCACCCACCACTCAATGACGTAAACCCGTCGGGCATCGCTTTGCCCAAAATCTGGAGAGAGACATGATGAATAGCGAGACACATTCAATGAACAACGTGAGCCACTTTACCCTGAACAAACTGCTCGATAACGAGCGTAAAGCCTGTGCATTGGCGGTGGCTAAGCGGTTAAGCGCCATGGCATCGCATATTACGCGGCAGACGTTAAACGGCATTGAAGCCGCAGAGCTGTTGCGATCTGAGGCTGAACGTTATGAAAATGAATCAGGTGAGATGCGCTGATGGCGGATGCGATTGATATTGCGCAGCAGCGCAGCGAAGAGATTCTGGCGGAGCATATTGCTCAGGTTACGCAACGTCCTGTGGCGATCGGTGCCTCGTTCTGTGAAGAGTGCGATGCGCCGATTCCTGAAGCGCGTCGTCGCGCGCTCCAGGGCGTAACCCGCTGCCTGCCTTGTCAGGAACTCAGCGAGTTAAGAACGCGCCTTCATTTCGGGCATGTACGATGATGTCGTTCGCTTACCCATGGAACGCCCCGCGGCTGGCAATCGCCAGCCCGTATCCTACCCATGACCAGCAGCAGCACCGCAATCGCCAGATAGCGGCGTGGCTGCAGGGGCAGAAAAGCCTCGCTGCCCAGGCCCGGATTGTGCAACTGGACGTCAAACGCCGTCTCGCCAGTCTGGAACAGCAGCAGGGCACAGCCCGGGCCAATGCTTACTTAGCAAAAACCTTTGTTGAGCGCACATTGCCACGCGTTGAGTCTGTGAACCGACGTTATCAACTGCATGATATGCGGCCAGGCGTTGTCGCCCAGTTAGCCCGCAGCCTGTCCTGCCAGCAAGGCGCCGCCAGAGCCGCGGGCACGCTGTGGGAGCTGATGAAACGGTTTAATCGCCTGCCGGATATGTCCCGTGCCGACACCGATTTGCTGGCGGGCGATATCGCCCGTTTTATTCATGCCGAGCTGGTGCAACTGCATTCCCAGGCCAGCGCTGAAACCGATTACCGTTATACCCACCGTCTGTATATGACGGCGGCGGTGATTACCCGTGAACTGGGCCAGATGCCGCCGTTGTGGGAAACCGTCAGTGCCCGCGTATTCTGCCCTGAAGACGTGACCTCGGCCATTCTGCGTATGCAGGCGGAAAAATGGTGGAAAGGGCAACTGCGTCGAATCAGTGCCTTCTGGCGTGAACATCTGCATATCGCGCTGGCGAACGTCAACAAAAAGCACTCGCCTTACGCCAGTCCGATGGCGGTGGCGGAATGGCGCGAGCAGCGTCGGCGCACGCGTGATTTCCTTCAGGGGATGGATCTTGAAGATGAAGAGGGCAATCGCATCAGCCTGATCGAAAAATATGACGGCAGCGTCGCCAATCCGGCCATTCGCCGTGCTGAACTGATGACGCGCATCCGTGGCTTCGAAACGATTTGTCAGGAGATGGGCTTCCGGGCTGGCTTCTATACCTTAACCGCGCCGTCTTGCTATCACGCCACCTTACAGAGCGGCCACCGTAATCATAAATGGCAGGGGGCCAGCCCGGCAGAAACACAGCGCTATCTCTGCACGCTCTGGCAGAAAGTGCGCGCCAAACTGCACCGGGAAAATATCGGTATTTTTGGGTTGCGCGTTGCGGAGCCGCATCACGATGGCACGCCTCACTGGCACATGCTGATGTTTATGCGCCCTGAGCACGTCGCACGCGTAGACGAGATCGTGCGCCATTACGCCTGCCAGCAGGACAGCGATGAACTGACCAGCGCAAAGGCACGCAAAGCGCGGTTTCATGTGGAGGCGATCGATCCGGCGAAAGGGAGCGCGACCGGTTACGTTGCCAAATACGTCTCCAAGAATATTGATGGCTATGCGCTGGACGGCGAGCTGGATAACGAGAGCGGTAAACCCCTGAAGGAGACGGCGATGGCGGTGTCAGCATGGGCGGCGCGCTGGCACATCCGTCAGTTTCAGTTTATCGGTGGCGCGCCCGTAACGGTTTATCGTGAGCTGCGCCGTATGGCAGACAGTGACACCGCGCATGGCCTGAGCGTGGAATTTGCGGCGGTGCATGATGCGGCTGACGCCGGGCAATGGGCGGAATATATTCATGCACAGGGCGGTCCCTTTGTGAAACGCGATGCGCTTGCGGTGCGCACCTGGTATCAGCCCGCCGAGATCTGCAATGCCTTTGGTGAAGAAACCCAGTCAATTAAGGGCGTGTATGCCACAGCTGTCGGCATCGACACGCCCATTTTGACCCGGCTGAAAACCTGGAAGCTGGTGCCCAAACGTGCTGAAGAAGAAGACGGCGAAAAATCGCATTCCGCGTTATTGTCTTGGAGTTCTGTTAATAACTGTACGGACCCGGCAGACCGCCTCTTCTTCCGTCGCCCGTTATCTGAGGCGCCGCGCACAGACGACCGGCGTGGAGAGAAAAAAGGAGGAGGGCACCCCTGGCTAAGCTGTCGGTCCACGTCTGCACCTGTCAGCGGCACGCGTTTACTCAGTGACGGAAGCGATGCTTTACCGGCGGTTCAGCCATTGTGCAGGATCTTGCCTCAGCCGGGAGCTGACGAAAAAAGAGGGGTGAAAATTCCGTAGAATTACGGGGTAAATGAAGAAAATCTATTGATTTTTCTTACGCTTCTGGCAGGAGCAGGCACCAACCTGTCTGCCAGGTGGTCGGATAAAAGTTGATTCCTATCAACACGATATAATTTTTTACGAACTATCTTAAAACGCTTCCACAGTTAATGAATGCTATGCTACTGTATGTATGTACAGTGTTTATTTTGGGGGAGGGAATTGTGGGAAATGAATTACATGAGCGAGTCATGCTTGAACGCGTTGAACTTATCGCCAGGCTCACCAGCGAAGGAGCCTGCCGGGAACGAGACAGGGAAATAGCGTTAAATTTGATCGCCGAAATCGCTGCTAACTACACCCTTTCCGATAACCACTTTTCTGTTGTCTTCTCGGCTACGCCTTTAAAAAAATAATGACGGCGACGTTTTCACTGTGACATCAGCAGGGTTGCCCGTCGCCTGAGCCATCTCAACGGAAGAGAGGGTTCAGGCGCGGGCAACCGCCACGCCGGCCTGGAATGCGCCACCGTGCAACGCCCTTTTCATACCCGGCACTGTCACCCACAGAAAAACCCCGGGACCCGGCCGTTTGCCTTTATGCGCTACCTCATCCATTGACTGCTGCCGCTCCTTCTTCGCGTTCGCCAGCTCCCTGTCGCTCTGCTTTTTTTGTTCCCGATTTGCCCTGCCTTTTATCACGGCGACTTTCCTCTGCCTGTTGACCGCATCGATCGTTGCGGGTCATCGCACATGTGTTCACCGCATCCCGGCCTTTTTCCGCCTTTCAGCTGGGTTATCCAGCCATTCCCTCCACGTCCTGCCCACCCAGCCTTGAGCGGACGGCCTTGCGTTGAGCAAGCGTCTGCCGAAGCACACACTACTCCTGACAAGTGCCGGCGACGGCAGGCGTGAAAAACCGTACAGGCCGCGCTGAGCAAATCCCCCACGTTTATGGCACCGCTCGGGTTATCCGGTAGTGGCATTTATCGGGCGTTTTGTGGCCTGGCGATTCAATGCTGAAGACAGGTTTTCGCAGACCCGATCGGGCCTTTGAAGCCCGGCACCGCCTACAGCGGATGCGCTTGATTTATCACCCATTCGACCACGGCTTTTACGCTCATAAGGGGCCAATCAATGCTGATTTACGCACGACAGGAAGACACCGTCGATGAGATCTGCTGGCGTTACTACGGACGCACGCAGCAGGCGGTTGAACAGGTTTATGCCGCCAATCCCGGCCTGGCAGAAAACGGCCCAACGTTACCGCACGGATGCAAGGTGGTGTTACCGGAGCTGCCTCAGGCGGCCACCGGTGAGACCCTCAATCTGTGGGATTAGTGCCAATGGAAAAAATCAGTTCTCTGATTAATTACCTCATCGGGATTGTCCTGATGTGGTTTGGCCGTCACACACCGCAGGATATCGCCTTTATGGTTGGCTCTGGCGTCGCCGTTTTGACCATGTGCACCAATGTCGCGACGTTTTTTATCAACTGGTACTACCGTCGCAAAACCTACGAGCTACAACAGCGCAACCTAAAGGGGCTAAGTTTTGAGCCAGACCGCTAAGCGTTGTGCGGTCGCGGCCGTGCTGGCCATGGCCGCGTTGGTACCGCAAATCAAGATGCTGAAAACCTCTGACGCTGGCCTGAGGCTGATTGCCGATGCCGAAGGCTGCCGCACCTCGCCTTATCAATGCAGCGCTGGCGTCTGGACCAACGGGATTGGTCATACGCAGGGCGTTACCCCGACCAGCGTGGTGAACGAGCGCCAGGCCGCCGTGAATCTGGTGTATGACGTCATGCGCGTTGAGCGCGGCATCGACCAGTGCATGACGCGTGAAATGCCGCCCCAGGTCTACGACGCGGTGGTGTCATTTGGTTTTAACGTGGGCGTCCGCGCGGCCTGTAAATCAACGCTGGCGGGATTGATCAACAGCGGGCGCTGGCACGACGCCTGTCTGCAGCTTAAGCGGTGGGTATATGTCAAAGGGACTTACAACCCGGGCCTCGATAACCGCCGCCAGCGTGAAATGGCCTGGTGTTTACAAGGAGCAGCATGATGCGACTGGTTGCAGCGGCTATCGCTCTGTTGCTTAGCGCCCTGGTGTTAACGGGCTGGCGGCTCAGCGTCATGACTCATCAACGGGATGAGGCACAGCACAGGGTCAGTACGTTAGCCGCCGACATTAGCCGTCGGGACACCGCACTGGCTCAGCTCAATGCAGATATGCAAGCCACCCGAAAACGTGAGGCGGCGTTGCGTCTGCAACAAACCCAGGCCAGCGCGCAGGCGCTCCATCGAGAAACAACCATCAGAAGAGAAACCGATGCCAATCCCGCTTTACGTGCCTGGAGCGCTGCTGCTTTGCCTGCTGACGTTATCCGGCTGCACAGCCGTCCCGCCTTCAGCAATGCCCGAGATTATCTGGACTGGTTGTCCACGCGTGACAAGTTGCCCCATTCCGGAGAACAACCTGCAAACGCAGGGTGATTTGGCGGCGGATAACCGCCAGTTAGAGGCTGCGCTCGCATCATGCGGGTTGCAGGTAGAGATGATTAAAGCGTGCCAGGAGCAGCATGATGTTGAAAGTGAACCAACTACGCCAGGTGCTGATAAACAGCGTTCCGCTGCTACAGCAAAATCCTGACAACCTGAATATAGCGATTCAGTCCGGAAACCTGGTTTCCACCTTAGCCAGCTCGCTGTCGTTTGAATACCACTTCCAGCTGGCTGTCACCATTACGCACTACGCCGATGATATCGATCTGATCATGGTTCCGCTGCTGACATGGCTTCGGGAAAATCAGCCCGACATCATGGTTTCTGATGAGAAGCGCCGCACCGGCTTTACCTTTACTCTCGATGCGATGGAAGAAGGGCGTAACAGGGTGAATATCACTCTGCAACTGACCGAACGCGTCTGGGTTGAGCAGCAGAATGACGCGTTACACATCACTCATTTGCCGGAACCTGCGCTGCCAGAAAATGTAGAGCGGCCCTGGCAGCTCTATATCAAAGGCAAGCTGGTCAGTGAATGGACGTCATAGCGCCAACCGTTATCAGCTGACGCGCTGTTTAGTCATCTTTGAGCAAACGGCATTCGATTGCTGCTTTTCTCTCGCAACGTGAAACTAACGCCATGAATGAGCAAATATTAGAAATCAAGCGCTTGCTGCGCAATATGGTCCGCATTGGCACCGTCGCCGCCATCAATCTGGAGGAGGGAACCTGCCGGGTAAAAACCGGAGATAACACCACCAACTGGCTGCACTGGCTGAGTGCCCGGGCGGGAAGAACCCGTTCGTGGAATGCACCCTCGGTGGGCGAGCAGGTGTTGATCATGAGTCTGGGTGGCGAGCTGAACAGCGGCTTTGTGTTACCCGGCGTGTTCTCTGACGCCAGCCCGGCACCCTCGGCCTCGGCAGATGCGCTGCACTATTCCTTCCCTGATGGCGCGGTCATTGAGTATGAGCCTGCAACCGGCACCCTGAAAGCCGAAGGGATTCAGACGGCGACCATTAAAGCGGCCGTCAAAATCCTGCTGGATACGCCAGAGGTGGAGTGCACCACGTTACTTAAAACCGCCACGCTGGAAGTCACACAGGGCGGCACCATGAAGGGCGATGTGTCGCACAGCGGCGGCAGCTTCGCCTCCAACGGCAAAGTGCTGCATACGCATCAACATCCGGGCGACAGCGGTGGTACCACAGGAGCGCCATTATGACGACAGCACGCTACACCGGCATGAGCCGCGAAACGGGCATGACGCTGGTTGAACTTGAACATGTCCGCCAGTCTGTGCGTGACATTCTGACGACGCCGCTGGGATCGCGGGTGATGCGCCGTAACTACGGTTCACTGCTGTCGGCGCTGATCGACCAGCCGCAGAACGACCGGTTGCGCCTGCAAATCATGTCGGCCTGTTATATGGCGATTCTGCAGTGGGAGCCGCGCATCAGCCTGACTGCCATTAATTTTGAATCTGCGTTTGACGGCGGAATGGTGGTGGAAATCACCGGCAACCGTGCGGACACCGCGCAGGATTTTTCGTTAACCGTCCCTGTGAGTTGAATCATGCCTACTATCGATCTGAGCCAGCTGCCTGCGCCAACCGTGGTGGAAACGCTGGACTATGAAACGCTGCTTGCCGAACGCAAAGCCACCTTGATTTCGCTCTACCCTGCAGATGAGCAGGCATCGGTTGCCCGGGTGCTGGCGCTGGAGTCCGACCCGCTGGTGAAACTCCTGCAGGAGAATGCTTACCGGGAGATCATCCTGCGCCAGCGCGTTAACGAAGCGGCCAAGGCGGTGATGGTTGCCTGGGCCAGCGGCAGCGATCTGGACCAGTTGGGTGCCAACAACGGCGTACTACGCCTGGTACTGACGCCGGCAGATAACACGGTTACGCCGCCTGTGGAGGCGGTGATGGAACGGGATGAAGATTTTCGCGCCCGCATTGCCGCCGCGTTTGAAGGGCTGAGCGTCGCGGGCCCATCGGGTGCCTATGAATTTCATGCACGCAGCGCTGACGGGCGCGTGGCGGATGCTTCTGCTATCAGTCCCTCTCCGGCCAGCGTCACCGTTACGGTGCTGTCCCGCGAAGGTAATGGCACGGCGGGCACGGACCTGCTGGCAATCGTGGATGCCGCGCTGAATGAGGAAGATGTTCGCCCGGTTGCCGATCGGGTCACCGTGCAGTCGGCACAGATTGTGGATTACCGCGTCGAGGCCACGCTGTACCTCTATCCGGGGCCAGAAGCCGAACCTATTCGTGCCGCTTCAGAGGCAAAACTGCAGGCATTCGTGAACACCCAGGCACGTTTAGGGCGCGATATTCGCAAGTCTGCGCTGTATGCCGCGCTGCATGTTGAAGGCGTGCAGCGCGTCGAACTGGCGCAGCCGGTGGCCGATGTGGTTTTGGATAAAACCCAGGCCG
The DNA here is from genome assembly GCF_001641135.1 of Pantoea sp. OXWO6B1. Classification (NCBI taxonomy): domain Bacteria; kingdom Pseudomonadati; phylum Pseudomonadota; class Gammaproteobacteria; order Enterobacterales; family Erwiniaceae; genus Pantoea; species Pantoea sp. OXWO6B1. The sequence continues at coordinate 1,244 of NZ_LWLR01000001.1, read as the reverse complement.
CGTTCTGCACCGGCTACCAGATCACGGTAGGAGGTTCCGATGAGTAAACGCCTGCTGCCAACGGGTTCATCAGCTCTGGAAGTTGCCGCGGCTGAAGCCTGTGCAGTGCTGGAGTCCATCCCGGTTCCGCTGCGCAGATTATGGAATGCACAGACCTGTCCGGTAGAGCTACTGCCTTATCTGGCATGGGCCTGGTCGGTGGATCGTTGGGATTCAGGCTGGAGCGAAAGTACCAAACGCAGCGTGGTGGCTGCATCGGAATACATCCATAAACATAAAGGGACCATTGGCTCTTTGCGCCGTGTGGTGGAGCCGCTTGGCTATCTGATTCGCATTAAAGAATGGTGGCAAACCAATGAAGCGCCCGGCACCTTTCGCATTGATGTCGGCGTGCTGGACAACGGCATTACCGAAGCGATGTACAACGAGCTGGAACGGCTGATTGCTGATGCCAAACCGGTCAGCCGTCATTTGATTGGCCTGTCCATCAATCTGGATACTACGGGGACTGTACCCGTAGCAGTTGCCAGCTACAGCGGTGACGAGTTAACCGTTTATCCCTATACACCTGAAGTTATCACCGCAGGCGGTTCCGGTTACACCGGCGCAGCGGTCCATCTTATTGACCTGACGGAAGTGAGAGCATGACAACGAAATATTTTGCCCTACTGACCAATCAGGGCGCGGCAAAGCTGGCCAATGCCGCAGCCCTGGGTACCCAACTACAGATTACCCAAATGGCGGTGGGTGATGGCGGCGGCACTTTGCCAACGCCGGACCCTGCGCAGACCAAACTGGTTGGCGAAAAACGCCGTGCTGCGCTGAATTCACTGAAGGTGGATGCCGTGAACAGCAGCCAGATTATCGCTGAACAGATTATCCCTGAAGGCGAAGGCGGCTTCTGGATCCGCGAGATTGGTCTCTATGACGCCGATGGCGTAATGGTTGCCGTCGCGAACTGCGCGGAAACCTACAAGCCACAGCTGCAGGAAGGCAGTGGCCGTACTCAGACCGTACGCATGATTCTGATTGTGAACAGCACCAGTGCCGTCACGTTGAAGATTGATCCTTCGGTTGTGCTCGCCACGCGCCAGTATGTGGATGACAACGTCATCGAGGTGAAAGCCTACACTGACGACGTGATGAAGAAGCACGTCGATGCGGCCAATCCTCATAGCCAGTATCTGCAAACGGCTAAAGCGCTGGCAGAAATTAAAGATGCGGGGCTGGTGGCGGAGGTTCTC
>NZ_CM004292.1:0-4650 GCF_001641135.1 Pantoea sp. OXWO6B1 | reverse complement strand
TTTTGTAGAAGCAGTCCAAAATGAGATTTCGCGTTCTAGAGGCGTTAAACAATTCATCAGTAGCGGCAAGTTCCAGGTCCCGGATGGCGTAAGCACTGTCTACTTATCCGGATGTGCTGCTGGAGGCGGCGGTGGCGGTGGCGGTTGCCGTACAAACACCAGTGAATTTGGCGGTGGCGGCGGTGGCGGTGGCGGTGGACAGTCAGTTATTAAGCGCGCCATAACAGTTAAGCCTGGAGAAATGATCGATGTAGTCATCGGGGCTGGTGGTGCCGGTGGAACCACGTCAGTAAACTCCGATGGCAAAGCTGGAGGAGTTGGTGGCAATACTGTTTTTGGCAATTATTTGACCCTCATCGCCGGTCAGGGTGGAGACCCTGGTGGTGGTGGTTCAGCGCAGTATGGTGGGGCTGGCGGGGGAGGATATCCTCGTGGAAGCACTGGAAATGATGGAGCAGGAACAACGGGCTCGACGATTGGAACAGGTTGCGGCGGCGCAGGCGCATCATGTCCATTCGGTGGAGGCGGTGGCTCCGTTCGCTCATCTTCCGCAGGTAGTGCTGGAGGCCAAAACGGTTACGTTGGAGATGGTTTTGGTGCTGGCGGCGCAGGTGGATCTACTGGCATTAATGGTAACGGTGCTGTAGGTCAGCCCGGTTTCCTCATAGTGGAGTGGTAACAGATGGCTAATTTCGCACTTATTCAAACAGGTAGTAATTATGTCGAAAATATTATTATCAGGGACAATGAATTTGACATATCCGGCTTCACCATGGTGAAAATTGAAAGTGGTGTTTTTTGCCAGCCAGGTATGTTTTTAAATAAAGCTGATGGTTTATTTTATCAAGACAAAGAGTTCAGCATGATCTATTCATTAGCGAAGGAAAAAATAATTTATTAGTTAAAGTTCTTTTTTAACAATGAGTTAGAACTCTAGGCCTATTTCCCTTAAGCTGATTTACTGTAAATGTTGAGTTTACCTACGGCTTCATGATTTTTTGTTAATGAATTTTTTAAGCGATTAGTAGTGTTTGGCTTTCAAAAAAACCCGCATATGCGGGTTTTTAATTATATGATGTTAATCTTTTTCCCCGGAATGAATGTGTTATTTATATAATTCCAGCCTTCAGCTATTTTCACCCCGCTTGATGTAATATCAACCCACTGCATATCGGGATGGAAAAGCTTTGTGATTTTTCCCTCAGTGGAAAATAGCTCTTTAACTATATTTTTTTCAATTCTTGCATACGTTTTCATGCATATTCCTCAATGATAATCAATCCATCGCCTCCATTCCCACCAGTCTGAGCAGATGAATTACTTACGGAAAATCCTCCGCCTCCTCCTGAACCTAATGCGCCTGGATCACCGGAAAAAGCTGAGCCGGCAGCGATGGGATTCCCGCCCGCACAAAAATACGATGCGCCGCCGCCTCCACTCTCATAGCCCGAGCTTAAGGTTATAGCAGGGGTTCCTGCAGAGCCTTTAACGTTCATATGATTACCGCCATAACCCTGTCCACCTCCACCATTTGAAAGCAGGCGATTCTCTCCATAGTTAAATGCAGTTCCGCTCGCAGCTCTGGCACCGCTTGATGCGGAAAGATATCGTCCAAAACTACTGCTTTGTCCTGATTGCGGCTCATTACTTCCTACTCCGCCTGAACCGCCTCTGCCAACCGTTATCAATATGGGAAATTCGAGCTCATCAACTGAATACCAGGAGATTGCGGTACCGCCAGCGCCACCACCTGAACCCACAGCCCCCTGATTTGTTCCAACAGCGACAGTACCACCACCACCTCCACCTCCGCCCGTAACGATTATTTTTAGCAATCGAGCAGCCGGCTTAACGTAAGTCGTACTTTGGCTGAAAAGATTTACTTTCAACAATCGTCCCAAAAGCATTTCATTTAAACCGAGGTTTTTAGGATGCTCCAGGCTTTTTATCAACAATTGCATTTGGATAAAAACCTCAGTTTGGGAGAAGGCTCCGCTTTGCCGGTTGGAGTGCCTGTTCCCTGGCCGTCAGCGAACCCGCCAGTGGGCTGGTTAAAATGTAATGGTGCAGCTATCACCTCTGCTCAGTACCCGCTTCTGGCAAAGGCCTATCCATCACTAAAATTACCGGATTTACGTGGGGAGTTTATTCGTGGATGGGATGATGGGCGGGGAGTCGATTCTAACCGTGAGTTATTAGCAGCCCAGATTCCGACTTATCTTCGTACAGCCATGATGGATTATAACGGTAGTGATGTTGACAGTAGTGGCGTTTATATCGGTATGGCCTATTCTGGGGCCGACTTTGTAACTAAGTCAGTAGCATCGCCAGGCGGTATTTATCGGGCACCCAATAATTCAGATCTTACAAACAGTGTTGCTCAGGATAATGGCGTTAGTGGAGGCGCTAGTAATACAGTTTACAATAAAGAGGGTTCTGTATGGATAACCATGCGCCCTAGGAATATCGCATTTAATTATATTGTAAGGGCTGCATAATGAACCAGGCTGAATTAGATAAAAACTTTATAGCCGTTAAGGCTGGGGACGTCAGAGTTTATAATTTTGATGAGATCTCACGTGAATACCTTTCATCCGGCATTGAAAGTCTGGCTTTAGGTGTTGGCATTCCTGCCAATTCATGTATCGATGCGCCTTTAAAAAATAAGGATGGAATGGCAGTTTGCAGGACTGAAGATCTTTTATCCTGGGAGTACGTTAGCGATCATCGGGGTGAAACCGTTTATGATATTACAAACGGAAAACCATTTATTATAAAAAATTTGGGAGATTATCTAATAAGTACCACGCCCAAAAAGCCAGGCTCACAATATGATAAATGGGACGGGGATAACTGGATTTTGGATCTGGTGGCCCAACACGAAGCAGATATAGCAAGTGCTGAGAAATTTCGTCGAGAACTTTTGAGTGAAGTTGAAATAATGATATCTGACTGGCGAATTGAATTGTTGCTTGGAGAGATTAGCGATACTGATAAAGCAAAGCTTTCAGCATGGATGGCATATAAATCTGCTGTGAAGGTCGTGGATGTTTCCACAGCCCCTGAGATTAGTTGGCCGACACCTCCGATGGCACAGGCCATGTGATATCTGGTACGTTAGTAGTTTTAACTTCTTTTAATCCCCTGATATAGGTCAGCCAATCGATCAGGCTGGCCTTATCTTTATCACTAATGATGCCTGACTGAAGTTCAGACTACCAGAAAATAATCATTAGTATTGCACTGACCAGTAATGAACTTTATGCCTGTTCTGCTGTGTCCAATCTAGTTGGTTATCTTTTTTTCATGACTAATCATCTCGCCAATCAATTTTCCTGAGTGTTGATCTTATTAAAAATCTGACTATTTTCTATCATGGAGGTTTCGATTATGATTTCATCATAGAACAGCCTTCTATATAAAATAGTAATTCAATTTTTGGGAAACGCTTCGCCATCAGAGAATAAGTAGCAGTGCTAAATATCACACCATTGTATTTAACTAACCAAATTGCGGAGTTGCTGACTGCCAGGGAGTCTGGTTCACTAATGGGCGACCCGGACTTTTCTGCAAAGATGAATGCCCGTATTAATGAGGTTGATAATGTCACTCGGGTTTGGCAAGCCCAATTACTTTACGCGATTAAAAATCATACTTACAAGATATTATTAACTAATGTGAATAAAACTCTTCAAAGCAGTTTATAAGGTAAATCTAAAAGATATTTTTCAGCGAAATCTTGAGCCATGAAGCCGGTACAGTTTAACTGTAATTTATGAAAAAGCCGTAAAATTGCTTACGGCTTTTAATGTTGGTTGAACGGCATGTAAGAAGCTATGATTATTCAACTTTAGAAAAGGTAATAACATCAGCATATTTTAAATACATCAATATCAACTGACCACATTTAGAAAGTCTAACCACCTCTTCATTCATTTTAAGGGCAAATATGCAATATTATATTTATTTAAAAACTCTCACCACCAACTAAATTATATTTTTTTAGTTAAAATAAAAACCTTGTGTTTTATAGCCTTATTAGTATGAGTCACGAACCCATTCCCTTTTTTAACTACATCGTTAAATAAAACACTTACCCAGTACCCTAATGAAAGGATCGTCATCACCAACATCGCAGTTAGATTTCGATATTAAGTAACTCAACCAGATAGCCTCTTTATCGATTCCTCTATAAATAAAATCAAGCATCGATTCAAAATCCTATTGCCAACCAAGAAAAGCACCTGGAATGACCAACATCACCAGATTCAATAAAGAAATGTGCATCGGCACCTGTGCGACCAGGTGAACCAATAGAGACTTGTTGTCTAAGTGAACGATAAGCACTTGAGAATTCATAATCAGGGGTTGAGACACCTGTGCTGGTTGTTACACAAGCGCACTTAACCGGAAACGGAATGGGAAAAGTAATGTTACATTTATAATTGTCTGCGGTTGTGCCACTCCTCCATGTCCCCCATTGAATAATTATATTTCTAACTTTACCGCCAATACTAACTGGAACAGACATCCAGCCATCATCACTATCTAGCGCGGTAATCCCATTCCTTATTGCGGCTTCTCCCAAACCGAGGTTTTTATCCAAATGCAATTGTTGATAAAAAGCCTGGAGCATCCTAAAAACCTCGG
>NZ_CM004291.1:0-181185 GCF_001641135.1 Pantoea sp. OXWO6B1 | reverse complement strand
CCCGGCATGAGCATGCGCGCCATCAGCGACTGTACGGAGTACGGCGTAAAGTACTGCCCCTGTCTGCCGTCGCCCAGCTCCAGCTCCATGAAAATGGCCCCCAGAAAGTCATGAAACTTCGCTTCCAGGGCGCTCACCATCAGACTGAAAAGCCGGTGAAGATCCTGAATGTCCTCCGGCCTGTAGCGCTCACAGATTTTGCGGCAGCGTTCCATGCTTTCCGGTGCGCGGATCGTGGCGAGGTCGAGTTCACTGGCCGCCAGCGTGATGAAGTCGCTGAACACGTCCCAGCGGCGCAGGTGCCGGGCCGTGTGCCTGAACACGTTGACAAACTGTTTACGCGCCGTCTCGATACTCATCATGCGGTGTTCGGGTGACGGCTCACGGGCCGCAGCCGCCAGGGGAACGGCAACCGGCACTGGCGCGGGATCTTCAGCCTGGTTAAAAAAACCGGCAAAATCTAACTGTGACATAAACCACTCCTTAAACAGCCGCCCCGCAGGGGGCGGCCGGATTTACATCACGCGAGGCCGAGGCCTGCGTAAACCAGTGTCATGAACTGCTGCCAGTGCTCCAGACGAATAGCCGGAACACGGGCGCGCTTCCCTTTGCGCAGGGCATTTACAAATGCCTGCGCGTGTGACACGATTTGCGGGTCAAACTGCATGATTTATCACTCCATGTTGGTTTTACGATGCCGGATGCAAACTTTTGCGGGTGTCACATCCGGCGTGGACAAAGCAGGCTCAGGCCTAATGCTGGTCACTTAAGGTGACCAGCCTTTTTTTTATCGGCATATTTCCGGGATCTTATTCGCAGCTCCCGCGGATAACTTCGTTCTCTTCGCCCCGGCAGTATCAGCCATCTCGCCTTTTCATACAGCGTTCTCAGTTCGCCCGGAACCGTGCCCGGCGAAGCCCAGGGTAACGTCATCAGCAGCCGCGATATCTCACTGATGGCTCCGCTGAAGCTCAGCTGGTAAGGCAGATAATCTCCCCTGAGCTGAGCCGCCATCATGACCATCTGGTATCGCACCAGGTTATACGTCAGCAGTAACCCCCAGAGCTCCTGACGCACTAACTCTGGCAGCCGGCTGCGCAGCGTCCACCGGTTGTCCAGCATCCCCTGTTTCACTTCGCGGTAACCCAGTTCGATTTCCCAGCGGTTGCGGTATAACTCACTGACATCACTGCCCCGGTAACGGTTTACATCCGTCAGCGACGTCAGCACCTGCCGCATTTTTCCGTCCACACTGCGGCTGAGCAGCCGCGCCGTTATCTCTGACGGCAGGTCCGGCCACTGTTTTCTCGCCTGCGGGCTGGTTTTGAGCCTCACCAGCTCGTCGCCCCGTCCCAGACGTTGCACGACTTCATACCGCGTGTGCTTTTTCAACGGCAGCAGCCAGTGGCGGTTTTCACCCGCCTGGTGCCAGTGATGCAACAGGCCCAGGGAGTAAAAGCCTTTGTCAAAGAGAGTGAGACTGTTATCCGGCACGTTACCGGTCACCCGGGCGGCGAGCCTCATCTCATTCACGCTCTCAGTATCGAAAGCGCTCGCTTTGATCAGATGGCTGCTCAGCTCCATAAGGCACACCATACGAACCTGTGGATACCCCTGCACACCGTACTGATTGTCGGGCTTGCTGAAAGCCTCATTATTTTCAGGCGTGTCCGCTGTGCGCCAGACCACGCCGTCCAGCGCAAAAAGGTTGAGGCCGTGCCACTGCGGGTGGGCGGCCTGCTCATGCCAGTACCGCTGGGTGATATCAAATAACTCACGTACGGCATCTTCACCGAGTGTTTTACGCCGCTGCACGACGGCACTGCGCGCCGTGAAGGGCGTCCCGGTGCGGTCGCAGATGTCCATCAGGTTCACGATTTCCGTCATGGGACGGTTACTGAATACCGACATGCCCACGACAAGCCATATCATAGACTCAAGCGGGAGCTTACGTTTACGGAGCGTGACGGTGTTAGTGAGTGTCAGGGCCTGCTGAATAAGCTCAGCGGGAATAAGATCAGAGAGCGAGCGGGCGCGTTCGGGAGAGGTGGTATGAATGATGCCCAGAGCCTGTGAGAGTTCCATAAAAAAGGGTCCATGATGAACATGAACCCTTTTTACACCTGTCACTGGATCGGTCAACCGATCCTTAAATGATCGGCATTAGGCTCAGGCCTGCTTTTTTCATTTCTGACTCAGGTCAAAGGCCTCCTTAACGCGCGTCATGATCTGCGCGTGGCTCAGGTGGGAATAATCCCGCAGCCGGAAGTAACGCGCTCCGGCTCGGGCGTAAATGTCGGTCACCTGCCCGCAGTAAAACTCGGCCAGCATGAACGTTTCACACTCCCCGTCTTCACTGCATGACCAGTCCAGCGGATACGCCACGCCCAGCGCGTCGTGAAAGCGGTGGACGTCAATTTCCGCTGGCGCTTTAAGCGCCGCTTTCTCGCGGCCCTGCCAGTAAAGGCGGTGTCGCGCCCACCGTCGTACAGTGAGGCGATAAACGCCGCCTCGCGGGGGTTCCGGCACTTCAGCAGGTCAGCATCAAGGCCCGTCAGGACGTCACGGATAATCAGGTTCATAAAGTTCTCCCTGTCAGTGGTTGGGGGGGTACGCCGCCTGCGCGGCGCATAAAAATCACCAGATGTTTTCGCGCCAGAAGTGAAAACCCGCGTCCAGTTCCGTGCGCAGGTCGTTCAGGGCGTATTCCCATGCGCCCTGCCCGGTTTCACCGAACTGAGCCAGGGCAATGTCGCGCGCTGCCAGCCACGCCCGAACCAGCGGAAACGGCAGCCGCGGGCGACGGGCTGACCAGTCCGGCACGGCATCGCGCAGGGCTTCCGCGAGGCTCAACAGCGAACCGAGCAGCAGTTCCGCACGTTCGCTCTCTTCCATGCCGTCTTCTGCCAGATGGCCCAGAAACGCCAGCGTCTGCGCGACACCGGACGGAAGGCCGTTGACGTTTGGCCGTAAAACCCGCGTTTCGGTGGTTTCGGTTGCGGCGGTTTTGACCTTGACGTTGTGTGTGTTCATGCTGCTTCTCCTCTTCTGGTTGCTGAAACCCTGTTTCGGTTGGTACGGCGCGGCGAAGGGCAAAGTGGCACCGGCAAAGGGAGGACAACCAGGGGCGAAGACAAAAAGTTTTTGCGGGGGTATGCGAAAAGTTTTTGGCTGAGTGCATTTCACCCCTGTTTGTCTGAGCTGACGGTGGTACTGTCAGCCCTCCGCGCAGAACAACCGGAACAGGACAGCCGCACGGGGATGAAATGAGCATGAACACCTGCGGCACGACGGAACGGCGTGACGGCCTTACAGGGCGCCCGCGCCCGGTGAACGCACCGGCGACAGCCGGTTGCAGCCTTTGACCTCAGCCATCAGACCTTAGCCGGGAGGCCCGAAACGCGGCCCTTTGCGGTTCGGCGGAGACGGGCGGCAGCTTTTCCGCCGCCGGTCGGAGTGGGGCTGACGACTGCCCGCCAGGGCAGGAGCCGAAGGGGGCCATGTTTCACAGGGGTTTGCTTTAAGAGGAACCTGAGAGAAAAACCGAGGCGAGCACTGAGAAAATGAATACCGGGAAGGTGAACACAGACAGGAAAAGGCCGGAAAAGTCCGCCTCAGGACAACCACTGAACAACCCCGCCCGGCTGAGCGGGGCCATCATTCAGCTTCAGCGCATCATCATGAGCAGCCTGATAAAACGTACAGCCCTCATTCCTGCCTGCCACATGACATACAGACTGCACACGGCCATGACCGCCATCAGTGACAGCGCCAGCGGATTATTCACCCCCGTCATCACCTCATGCATGTTTACTGCCTGGACTAAATCCATAACACCCCTCTCTGTCTCATTTCACGGATTAACAGGTTTACCGGTCTTCGCCTCAACACAGCGCACCATGTCGGGCGGGGGGGACACTGGTTAAACCCCGTGGTTTAGAAATGCTTTCCCTGAACTGCTCGCAGACATCCATATTGGGCATCGGGGTGACGTTCCGGTACTGCTACCGAGTACTCCGGTTGCGATAACGAGATAAACAAATACGTGAGTCATAGTTTTCACCCTACGTTTAAGCGCCTCAACCGGCGCTATATTACCGGAGAATACTCTCTCCACTGTACTGCGATTAACACCCGTTTCTGAGCGTCTCTGTCATTCATCGTCAGAATCACCGCCGCTGCGCCAGTATTCAATGTCGTCATCGAGCGCTTTAATGTGTTCGTCAAGCGCCTTCAGAAGCTGCTCCGTACCCGTCTCCAGCGGCCCGGAAAGGCCGTCCCATTCAGACACCATTTCGGTTATTTTCGCGCGAATGGTGGCGAGCTTCCGGCGCTGGCTGCGGGCCGTTTTCAGTTCGGTAACGTAATCGCCTCTGCTCATGCTTCCTCCCTGACCTGCGTGAGCTTGTTTGGCACCATCCAGCGCTCCAGCAGCCGCACTGCTTCGCCCGCTTCCTCTGACCGGAAACCGGCCTCGGCGGTGAGCCGCCACAGCGGTTCGCCATAAAAATACAGCCGGACAAAACCGGCCATCGAGGGAAAGCGATCGGCCCAGCGGTAAAACTGACTGATCAGCTCGCTCTCGCTGACCTCTGTGTCTGACCACTTTGAGGCCCAGCTGGCGACCGTGGCAGGCGTCTGGAAGGCGAGTTCGATTTCAGCCTGCGCCGTCAGCGCCTGAACCGCCCGCTCTTTCAGGGCCTCCCTGCGGCGAAACTGGCGGCTGTATTTTTCGGCGCGCATCTCGGCCTTCCTGTGCCGCCGCTCGCCGCACTGAAAGATGACTTCCGGAAAGAGCAGGCGGGCCGCGTCCGACGGCAGCGGGTGGGTGGCGCAGCCCCCGCTTTCGATGAGCCAGTCAACGGCCCGCAGCCACTCGCGTTTGCGGCCCCGTAAATCTTCCTCCCGCAGAATCGGATCGAAAAAGCGCAGTTCACGCAGGGTGATGCGCTTACTGCCCTTCAGGAAGCGGAAGAACGCCTGCGCATAAGGGAAGTCAGCGCGTAGCGTCTGACGCTCGCGCCTGCGCTCCACGTACTCAACAGCCTGAAGCATCGCGCGCCTGGCCTCGCAGAGCGGCACCAGTGAACGGTTTTTCGGGATCATGCATCGCCCTCCTGTACCAGGTAATCGGCCAGGCCGGTGACGCTGTACTCCAGCAGACAGGCCTGCGCCGCAGCGGCGATCAGGGCGCTGATGCGCGGCGGGTCGAACGGCGTCAGCCGGAGGACGTCGCGCACGCAGCCGCCATCCGCCGACGCGATCAGGACAAGCCACTCTCCGGCGACTTCGCCGGGACTGCACACGCACAGGCAGAATGCCTCACCGGGCGGCGCGAAGCGCACCTGCACCGGGAACAGGCCGCCGAATTCGGCCCGGTACTCGCCGTTGACCGTCCAGCCCGCCGGGACGGTCAGCAGGGAAAGCACGGCGCTGGTCAGTACGTGTCTTTCGCCCTCGCCCCGCTCACGCCACTCTTCAAACTCACAGGGATGCATTGACGCCAGCATACTGAGATTGTTCATTACGGTATTTTCCATGATGTCCTCCATGCGGCCCCGAAGGGCCGCGCTCCCTGTCAGGCCGCGTGAGCGGGATCGTTGTTGTCCGTGTCGCTGTCAGCCTCGCTGGCAGCGGCGTCGTCCGTGGCCTTTTCCGGCTCCGGCCCCTTCATCCAGGCAGGCACCCAGCGCGTGTCTCGCATTCTGTTTTCAGCCAGTTCTGCGGCGTCGCCCTTCTTCATCTTCTGTGCATCCCGCGCCGCGCCCGTGAGTCCGGCCTCGTTCAGGGCATCGATAATCTGGGCGTGTTTCAGGTCAGCGAAGAGTCCGGCTTTTGTCGGGTTCCACCAGTCGCGCAGGTTGAAGCCCAGCGCGGCCTCCAGTTCAATCAGGTTACTGCGCGAGGTGTGGCCGCATTCGCGGGTCTGGACGCCGTCTACCGAGCAGGCGACACAGAAGGTCAACAGGGCCATGAGCGTTTCGCCGTTCAGCGAGAAAAACGCGGTGAGGTCTTCACCCCAGCCCTTCGGTAACAGCGCTTCCAGTCTTTTGCGCTCCACCGTGAGCGCCAGAAAGGCGGCTCCGTCCTTGCCGGAAGGGGCATTCCCCGTCAGGGTGGAATGTGACTCGGTCAGGCTGATCCGGAACGGTCTGCTGCGGAAATAACCGGCAGTGAACACGCTCCGGCAGAGTTGCCAGGTCAGCAGGGCAATGGCTTTTTTCTGCTGCTGCATCAGCGCGGCCTGCACGGCAAGGGTGCGCTCGGAGGACATTTTCGTGAGCAGCGGCAGGCTGATGCCCTCGGCCTCATCGGGCGGTGACTGATACTCAAAGCGGCTGGCACCGGATGGCTCGGCGGTGCTCTCCTGCGGCTCCTGTGGCTGCTCCGCGCCGCTGCTTTCTTCCGTTTCCACCGTCTCCACATCCGCAAGGCGAATCACGCCCCGATCCACACACAGTTCGCCGTAAGCGTTGAAACCGACCACCACGCCCGTTGTTGCGCGAGTTTCAGGTGTCCATGCGCGGATCTGCGCGGCCTGCTCAATGGCGTCAATTTCATCAGAAGCCGCGCTGTAGCCGTCCTCGTCATTGTTCTCGGAGCAGTATTCAAGTTTGTTGAAGAGTTCCTCGATACGCTTTTCTTCTTCACCGACATAAACAGGAGCAGGCTCGTCTGTGAGGCGGTATTCCAGACCATCCCCGTGAGGCCACAGAGATTTCATCCGGCCCATGCTCCACTTCCAGCCCTCCTGTGCCTGGATTTCCTGCGCCATTGCCTCCAGCTTCTGCACGGTCAGTTTTTCCAGCAGCACGATGTCTGCCGTTCCTTCGCCGTCCTGCTGGCTGAACAGGTCTTCACGTACCACGCCGCCTGCGTTCTCGTATGCCTCACGGCCCACGAACAGGAAACGATCGTCAGTGACGGAAATTTCTTTGTCGGTGATCTGCTTTTTCAGCATGGAGAGGGGCAGTTCAGGCCAGCCCGATTTCACCGACTCGTAGACGCTCACCTGACGTTCCTGATCGTCTTCCAGGCAGAGCACCTGACACTGTTCAACGGTCAGTTTGTCGTCTGCCAGCAGCTTAAGGAGTGACGGGGCGAGGTTCGCGAGTTTGAGCATGCGCTGGACGTGGCGGGTGCTGTAACCCACCTCTGCACCAATCTGCTCGGCGGTTTTCCCCTGCGCCGCCTGCGTACCGAAGCTGGCGATCTGCTCGGCCGCATGCATGTCGCTGCGCTGGGCGTTTTCGACGTAAGAGACGAGCGCCGCCATGTCTTCAGACACGCGCTTGAACGGCACCGGATGATCGGCCCTCAGAATCTGCTGAGACAGCAGCAGATTCAGGGCGGTGAGGCGTCTGCCGCCTGCGGCAACCGCCAGTTGCCCGTCAGGCAGCGCGTGGGCGACCAGATTCTGCAACAGGCCGACCGACTTAATGGTGGCCGCAAGGCTCTCCACGCTCTCAGCAGAATACGGAATGGTGCGCGCATTGAGCGGCGACACCACGAACGCCGACAGAGGCGCGTGTTCAAGTGGCGCGGCTTCAAGTGCCGCGCTGACCGCCGCCTGCTCGGCGTCGGTGACTTTTTTAACTCTGGTGTTTTTAGGGGCTTTTGCTTTAACATCTGCTACTGACATCGTTAGTACCTCATTCGTTTAATGACTGTCACGCCCTGCGGAGTGACCTCTCCGGCAGGGCACCTTTCACTGCTTACTGCACCTTGCGGATGCCGTACTCACCGATATAACGGTTGAGCCAGTAACCCGCGTTTGCCTCAAAATTCCACGCGCGCCAGACCACCTGACCGTCTTTACGCACGACCAGGCGAAAATGCGTAACCTGATCGTCTTCAATAGCAACATTGGTGTACTGCGCGGCGACTGCCGTCGCTTCCTCACGCGTAAAGGTGTCGTCCGGTAAGCGCACCCCTGCTGACTGTTTCACTGAAATCCCCTCTGTTTTTTTGCCCTTAAAAACCGTCACCCGTTGAGTTGCCGGGGCCGCGGTCTTGACGTTTTGCGGGGAACTGCTGCTTTGTCCCCAGGTTGTATCCTTCACCCGTTTGAGAGCCGTTCGCCGCAAAGGGCGTAACGGGCACGGGCCGGTGCAGGTGTCCGGGAGCGAGCGGAAAAATTTTTAGCCACATCAAAAAATTTTCCGGCGAGAGGCTTCAGCCGTCCCTGGACAGCCAGGCGGTTTGTGCTTGTCTCAGCCCCGGCGAAAGGACTCAGACGGGCGAACACAACCTCTGAGGAAAGCAGGAACCCGCCGCAATGGCGTTGAGCGCGGTTGCGAAACGGCGTTGCCCCTTACATCCCGCCGTGTGTTGTGGCGGGATGCACGGTGCGACGTGTACGGCGCGACTGAGCGGCGCAGCCGGAACGGCTGCTGCAAGCGGAAGGTGTTGCGTCAGGATGGAAACCCGCTGCCCCGGAACGGGGCCGGGCAGAGACGGCCTGCCGGCTCTGTGCGGAGCATGACAGCCGACCGGACGCCCGGTGCAGAGAACGTTTTTACTTTTAAGCTTCAGCGAACTGAGAACGGGATCATATATCGCTTCTCTAAATTGAATATTAATGCTAATAAATAGCATATAAATTCAATAAAGAGAGGTTAAGTATGTCAGTTATCCGCCCCGTTGCTGCTCAGTTTGAGGCTTACAATGCCCATGATATCGACGCTTTCATGGCCTGCTTTGCTGAAGATTTTAAAGGCTATCGTATGCCTGCTGAAATGCCCTCAACTCAGGGTAAACCGGCGCTGCGTGATTTCTACATCAACAACCGTTTCAACAATCCCGCACTCCGGGCGGAACTGATCTCAAGAACGGTGCTGGGGAATAAAGTGTTTGATCATGAATTTATTCACGGCCTTTCACCCTCGCCTCTTGAAAGCATCGCCGTTTTTGAAATCACCGATGGCCTCATCTCAACGGCCTGGTTCTATTTCCCCTGATCTGCTGCACGCTGCCGGAATAAGCAGAACGGCAGGAAGCGCGCCGCCAGGCGCGTCTTCTGACGTTCTGCCGCCGCAGGCGCAGGGTTTTGGGCGGACTGACAGGCGGCCGTAACCGCCTGAACGTTGCTGATTATCCCCTGCCGTCCTGCTTAATGAAGCGGCCGCCGATGTAGACGGCACACTGGCAGGTCATGAAATGGCAGATTTCATCCACGACTTCCTCCGTCCTGAGTTCTCTCAGTCCACTGCTGCGGCGGTGCTCGTTAATCAGCGCCCTGTAATGGCGAAGAATGTCGCGGGTTTGCGGTGACAGTTTCATTTTTTCTCCTTACCTGTTTAAAGCCACTCTCGCCTGGGCGACGGCCTGCAAAATCGGGTCGGGGTCGTCCTCTCCTCCGGTCTGGACTAAGCGCCCTGCGGCCTCGATCAGCATCTGAAGGCTTCTGGCGTCAAGGCTGACTTCGCGCACCTGATGCATCGCCCGAATGTTGCTGAGATGCTCCCATACGGTCTGTCTGTTGATACCGTGCTCAATGTAGTCCTCATCCTGTGAGATGCGTCTGAGCACCTCGACAGACTCCTGTTCGGTAATGCCCATGTCTTCGCTACAGACTTCCACATCTTCAATTGTCCACACCAGAACGGTCAGGGTGCAGCCAGGGATATAAGTTTCCAGCAGCTAGGCGCAGACTTCATTTACGGTGCCATGCATGTTTTTTTCTCCTGTCTGGGGCGGCCCGCCGCCCCGTGGGTTATCAGTCAAGGGCGCAGAAAATCGCGGCGGCTTCGGGATGAATTTGTGCAAATGCGGTCAGCTGGCGGTAGCGACGGCAGAAATGCGCGCACAGTTCCTCGTCGTCGTGGCGGTCGTACAGCCAGCTACGGTGATTGAGTACCAGCGCCGTGATGATGATCCCCGCCGCGTCCGAACTGATTTCAAGGTCAGTCCAGACGTGGGGACTGGAAAACTGCCAGCGTTCTTCTCCGGCGGGCTTCATGTAGCCGCCGCCGTGTGGCACGCCTGGCACCCTGACGAAATCCCACACCGCCCCGTCATAGTTGGCCAGATAGCGGTCGGCGTAGAGGTACACGTTGTTTTCGGCACGCATGAAGTCGTGGCCAAACAGCGCAGGAAGAAAGTGCAGCCTTTCAGCATCTGCCAGGACAGACGCTGGCGGGTAAACGTGGGGTTGTGTGTTCATCAGATATCTCCGCAGTCAGAATGGATTAACGTTCCGGCCTGTGCCGTGCCTGAATGACAGCCCGACGAAAAGCCGCAGTGGTCAAGCGCGACGACGAGGCCGCAGCGCAAGCGAGCGGAGCCGTGATTACGCACGGCGCTGACGCGAAAACTGAGCGGAAGCGCGACGGAAGTAAGCGCGGCGGAGGGAGTGCGAACGGGGGAGGAGGCGCGCTTTACCACGAGGCGGTCGGGCTAAAGTGAAGGCACGGCACCGGCCGCAGACCGCACGGACCGGGTTTTCTGCCCTCCCCCACCGCAAGGCGGCATAAAGCGGCGCGCAGCAACCGCCTTATTCCCTGTTGTCCACAGCCCGGTGCATAAACCGGCCGGAACCCTGTGGATAAAAGCGCCGCGGCGGCAGTACCCGCGAACTGAAAAAGAGTGGTCATAAAATGACCACTCCGGTATATCAGTTCAGGTGCTTGCGCATCAGGGCGGCCCGCCGGTAAAGCTCCAGGAGCTGCAAGTCCATGTCCTCAATCAGGACGCCCGCCATTTTCTGCGCCGGCGAGGCGCCGCGGTAAAGGTTGCGCTTTACCATGTCCCGCAGCCGCAGGTGAAACTCGTAAAGCGACTCCTCCAGGTCGTTCACGTCGTCGGTGAGCTGAGTCAGTTCTGTATTCAGGGTCGGGTCTGTCATGGTGCTGTCCTTCTGGTCGGGTTAAGGGAAATAAATCAGGCGGCCCGGGCGGCGCGCAGTTCGCCGATGCGCTTAAGGCCGGCGGCGTGGTACTGCTCCAGCAGTTCAATGCCGATCCAGCGCCGGCCGCACTGGTCCGCGGCGACGCAGGTCGAACCGCTTCCGGCGAAAGGGTCCAGAACCAGGTCGCCGGGCTTCGTGAAGGACTCGATCAGCGGCCGCAGGACGCTCACCGGCTTCTCGGTCGGGTGGTGACGGTTGCCCGTGTACTGCCAGGGCATCACGTCGGGCAGCGGGTTCGCCGGCAGCGGCGGACGGCCTTTGGCCAGCACGTAGGCGTTTTCGTGCTGATACCCCACAAAGGCCGATTTCGAGGCGTAGGTTTTGGTGAAAACGAGGTGCCCGACGACGCGGAAACCGGCCGTCTTCCAGGCCTGCATGAAGATGTCCACGCGGTTCCAGCCGTAAAAACTCACCGCCAGGCTGTTGTTTTTGAGTACGCGGTACATCTGCCGGCTCGCCGGCAGCACCCACTCGTCGTTAACGTCGCCCGCGATCGAACGGCCGGACCGGTCCTTAAAGCCGACGAGATACGGCGGATCGGTGAGAATGAAATCGATGCTGTTATCCGGAAAGCCGGCCATTACCTGTACGCTGTCGCCACGCATGAATCGGGACATAGTTCTGCTCCTCAGTCTCAGGGGGCACCCCTGTGGTGCCGTGACCATCACCCAGCCGGGCGACCGGCTGAGCAGACAAGGGCGGGCGCGAAGCCGCACGCGCCGCCGGAGCGGACTGAATGTCCCGCGCACGGCGGGGAACGGGTGAGCAGCCCGGCGAAGCTTCGCTTGTCTGAGAAGCAGCCCGGCTACAGTGAGGGCACGGCAGTTTGCATCTGCCGGTTTCCGGCCGGCGGACGGGAAGCGGCAAAAAAGCGGAGCGGAGCGACATACTCAGGGTTTTCTGGAGATGATGCCGCCGGTCGGGGCGGCATCGGGGTGAAAGGTCAGGGCCGGTAATCTTCCCACCGGCAGTCGCAGCGGTCACAGATGACGGGCGCATCCGGCGTGCCGCTTACCACCCATTCATCCAGGAACCTCAGACCGGTGAGGGTATCAGCCTCGCGGTCATCGAGCAGAACGATGCTTTTGAGCCAGACGCTGCCCCGGTCAAACTGCCAGTAGCAGCCCTGTGAGCAGACGGGCCGCTCCGGCGGCCACCAGTTTTCACCCATCCGCTCGCACGCTGCTTCCGCCAGGGGAAAATCACGCCCCCTGAGCAGCATGTGATACTCGTGCGAGGTGCTGCCCACCTCTTCCTGCCAGCTGACAAGCCAGGTGTTCATATGTCACCGCCCTGTTTCATTTCACTGATGGCCCGTTCCAGATGCCACCAGTTGAACCCCTCATTCGCATCATGCCTGTCTTCGGCAATCGCCATTGCCGACGCGATTTCTTCCTGAGTCAGAGCCGGGTCAATGCTGAGGAAGTCATCTGCCAGCCAGAAGGTGCCGCAGCAGAGCTGGTCATCCCCGATGGCATCGAGGCGCGCCTTAAATTCACGTACCGTCATTTCTCTCATGTCGTTGTCCGGCGGGGCTTCCCCCGCCGCCTCCTGTCAGCCGCCGTAATGCCCGACGTTGTTCACAATCCAGTCCGGCCCGGTCACGCAGGCGAAACCGTCCTCATCCTCTTCACCCCACTCCAGCGAACTGCTCAGTCTGTCCGTCAGTTCACCGTGGCTGTACGTGTCGTACCCGCAGAAGTCGCAGCCGCGCTCGGCGTACCAGTGTTCAACGGTCACACCGAACCGCTCACTCAGGACGGAAAACACGCGGTCGTGCATGGGAGACCAGGGCGTGTCAAAATCCACCTCCAGGAAGTCAGGGCCGCTGTCACCCACCTCCAGCTGGTAGCCTTCCGGCCATTTCACGCCATAAAGGGCAAGGTAAAACCGGTAAGCATCCGGCACGCCGTCCAGCAGCCCGCCGTTGAAGCCGTTGATTTCCACGTCGAGGCGGGTCGGCAGCAGCAGGCGCACGTCAAACGCCGCTGCGCCTTCAGCGATATCTTCACTGCACACCCGGTTCCAGCATTCGCTGAGGCCCGCCCCGCCCAGGCCCGACCAGTCAAAGTGCTTTTTCCGCCAGATGTCGCCCATCGCCGCCTGCGCCTCACTGTCCAGCGTCTCCCACGTCCGGCTCCGGAGGCCGGTGGCCAGCCACAGGTCGTGCAGCCGGTCGCCGTTTTCCTCCGTCAGTGCAACGCCGTCACGCAGCTGCGTGAGCCACTCCGTAAATGCCGCGTTTGCCGGGGTGTTTTCTCCCCGCCCCGCCGCCGTCAGCGCCGGATAAGGCGCATACGCCTCGTCCGTCACCGGACGCAGCAGCCCGGCGCAGCCCGCCAGAAACAGCTGGATACCCTCCGCCTCCGCCCGCGCGTAGAGAGGGCGCACCTCTCCCCGCATCAGCGCCCGCACCTTACTCACGTTCTCCGCCAGGCCGGTCACACGCAGCCTGTTTGCACACCAGTTCGGCATGATTCTCTCCTCAGTCAGTGGTTGCACGGCCTCACCTGCGCCGTGCCGCCACAGCAGCCGGGCGAAAAGCGGAGCAGTCACGGGCGGACGCGAAGCCGCACGCGCCGCCGGAGCGGACTGAATGTCCCGCGCACGGCGGGGAACGGGTGAGCAGGCCGAGCGCCAGCGGTCCTTGACTGTGCAGCGGCCCGGCTAACGTGAAGGCACGGTGCAGGCCCTGAAAAGAGAGAGAAATGCGTCAGAGGAGGCGGAGAAGTCCGGCGTCAGGCGGAGCCGGAACGCCGGTCAGAAGCGGAGCGCAGCGACGTCCGCAGGAGACGGTGATGAAAGGCCGTCAAGTGATAAGAAATATTTGCCAATAAAGACATAGAACAAGTGATAACGCATGCCGATAGTAACCTGTCGTCAGCAGACGCAAACACAGCAGAAAAAACTTAAAAAAGAGAACGTTTATGAAAATTTCCACCCGCCTTATCGCAGGTTTCGGCCTGCTCATTGTCCTGCTTACGCTGTGCACCGGCACGGCACTGCGGTCGCTTCACCATGCCCGTGAGGGCATGGACGACGCCGTTAACATTAAAATGAAGAAATACCAGCTCGCCCAGGCGATGTTCGGCGAAAACAGGGACATCGCCATTGCGGTCAGGAACGTCATTATGTTCAGTGACCCGGCGCTGATGAAGCCAGAAGTTGAGCGCATCAACAAACAGAAAGCCCTGTTTTTCGCCAACCGCCAGGCCCTGGCCGACATCATGAAGACCGATTCGACACCTGCTGGCCGGGAAACCTACAGACGTATCATCGACGCTGAAGGCCCCACCTTTGCAGCCGTGGATAAAGGCCTTCAGCTCGGGCTGGCCAACCTCGACCAGCAGGCAGTGGATTATCTCATCCGGGACCTACGCCCGGTTCAGGGTAAGCTCCTCGCGGCCCTGAAAGATATGGCCGAGATACAGGAGCGCAACAGTCAGGTTGCGGTGGAGCAGAACAGTCGCGCCACCGACCGCGCCTCGCTCATCCTGATGCTGCTGACGGGCGCCTCCGTACTTGTGGCCGCAGGCGCCTGCTTTGTGGTCATCCGGATACTGATGCGCCAGCTGGGCGGCGAACCCGCGCAGGCGCAGGCGCTGGCCGCCACCATCGCCGCCGGTGACCTGACGTCCCCCGTAACGCTCCGCCGTAACGACACGACCAGCCTGCTGGCCTCGCTCGACAGCATGCAGGCCAGACTGCGCGGCCTGGTGACGCAGATTAAGGACACCTCCGCTTCCGTGGCCCTGGCCGCCGACGAAATTGCGCAGGGCAACACCGAACTCTCCTCCCGGACCGAACAGCAGGCCGCCGCGCTGCAGGAGACGGCCGCCAGCATGGAGCAGCTGACCGCCACGGTGAAAAGTAATACCGCCGGGGCCCAGCAGACCGCGGAGTCCGCGCGCAGTACGGCGCAGATGGCTCACGCCGGCGGGTCTGACGTTGAGCGCATGTCAGTGACCATGCAGGACATCTCGGTCAGCGCAACGAAGGTGCGCGACATCACCGCAGTGATTGAAGGCATCGCGTTCCAGACCAATATCCTGGCGCTGAACGCTGCGGTGGAAGCGGCCCGGGCAGGTGAAGAAGGCCGCGGCTTCGCCGTGGTGGCCGGTGAGGTGCGCACGCTGGCACAGCGCAGCGCCACGGCCGCGAAGGACATCAAGGTGCTGATAGAGCAGGCCGTTGAGCAGATTGAAAGCGGCGTCACCGTTGCCGCGTCCACCGGGCACAGCATCAGGAAAGTGGTCGGGCTGGTCGGTGAGCTGGCGGAGGCGATGGACACTATTTCCATGGCGTCATCAGAGCAGATGCAGGGCATTTCACAGGTCAGCGTGGCCGTTAGCCAGATGGACGGCGTGACGCAGAACAACGCGGCGCTGGTTGAGGAGTCGTCGTCGGCTTCGCAGTCGCTGTCTGAACAGGCGCACGCGCTGAGGGGAATGGTGGAGGCCTTCCGTGTCTGACGGTGACAAGGCCTACAGTGAAGAGCAGTGCATCGAAGCCATCAGGGGCATGAAAGCCGACGTTGAGGTGATATTAACGCAGCTGAAAAGCGGGCATTACGCCTGTCATGAGACCCTTGCCAACAACCTTGCGCACCTGATACGCATGGGGACGGAACTGAAGCCCCTGCTCAGCCAGCCCGGCGTCGCAGACATGGTGCTGCGTGCGGATGTGAGCCTCATGGCGGAGCTGATGGCCCTCACCCATACTGCAGAAATCATCGAAAATGTACTGGCCTCCCTGAAGCACAGCCCGGGAAAAAGCGGCGAAACAGCGGAATAAAACCGGGCTCAGGCTGACATACATCTGTCACACAGCGCGGGTTTACTGTCTGGCGCTGTGATGTGTTCGTTGTCTGAAAGATGTCCTCGCCTCCGGGCAGGCCCGTCGCGCTTCATGCTGACGGGCTTTTTTTTGCGCATATCACTTTTCCGGCGCTCTGCCTGCAGG
The DNA here is from genome assembly GCF_001641135.1 of Pantoea sp. OXWO6B1. NCBI lineage: Bacteria > Pseudomonadati > Pseudomonadota > Gammaproteobacteria > Enterobacterales > Erwiniaceae > Pantoea > Pantoea sp. OXWO6B1. The sequence continues at coordinate 165,314 of NZ_CM004291.1, read as the reverse complement.
CTGAATACCCACGCCATGCCCGGGGGAAAAAAAGCCGCCCTGCTCAGAGGGCGGCAAATCATCAGACTTAAAGTGGGTTACTCTGCCTGTGGCAGAGGGGATAATTCTGTCGACTACCCCGTCCGTCTGCAAGCGTAAGCGGTGACACTTTTTACCGTGGCCGCTCAGGCAGATAAAGGTCAGATCCCTGCACATCTGCCTTATATTCGCACACAAAGTGAAACACCCTGCTAACAGTAATACAGGGAAAAGCGGCTACGCTTTCTCCGGCTGCACACCGGCGCGTCAGTCTGAAGATGGCAGTTTTTGATGTATTTGGCCCGGCATGCCGGGCTTTTTTAGCTGTCCTCACTGAGTTTTTTCAGCTCAGACATCGCCTGGCGGACCATCCAGAAGCCGGGAGAGTAAAACACCCGGCCCAGATTTTCCGCCACGGCGGGTGTGACAACCCGCTCGTCCCGCAGAATGAGCCTGACCTCATGCTCCCGCAGCCGGGAACGCCGGCAGAATTTGTCCACGCTCATGTTGTATTCGGCCAGCAGCGCCGCCAGAAAACGGCCCACTGATTCCTGCTCATCCATAAATACCTCCTCCGTCTGTGGCTTTCCCGGAAGATAAAACACTCACCCGCCCTGAACAACAATAACACTGTGCGATTATTCCGCCCTTAAAACGCGAGGTGGCAACGCTCGCCGCAGGCCAGGCTGAGGCGTACCGCAGCGGAGCGAGGAACGAACAGCCGTGTCGAGGAAGCGTCATTTCACCTTTGCCGGCAAAGACTGCTTACGCGCTCCCCTGACTGAAACCGCCTGACAAAAAAATCATTAGCCTGCTCAGTAACATAGGCATCCCTTTGACAGAGTACCGTTTCGTTCCTCTTGCCATGCGCCTCCGGCTCAATAATACTGTTTTTATATACAGTGCTATTTAGGGAGGAAATTTACCATGTCAGACTCACTCACAACCGCCCCGGCCTCAGGCCATTCAGTCCGGAGAGCGGCGCCATGAAAACGACATCCTCCCGGGGCGGGCTGACGATATTCAGGCCTGCCGACATCCGCCCCGTCATGCGCATCCCGCTGTTTGTTGAGCGCTGTGCGGCCGGCTTCCCCTCCCCTGCCACCGACTACGTGGAGGCGGAACTGGACCTGAACGAGCTCTGCATCACCCACCGGGCCGCCACGTTTTTTGTGCGCGCCAGCGGCAGCAGCATGGAAGACCTCGGACTGTACGACGGGGACGTGATGGTCGTCGATCGCGCGAAGGAAGCCAGCCACGGAGACATCGTCATCGCGGAGGTTGGCGGGGAGTTCACCGTCAAGCGCCTGCAGCTGCACCCGCAGATTGCACTGCGCCCGATGAACCCGGCCTATCCGGTGATATACCCGGAGGAGCTGCACCTGCTGGGCGTGGTCACCTGGTTTTTCCACAACACCGAGGCGCGCCGGAGGTAACCATGCCGATGTTTGGTCTGGCTGATGTGAACAGTTTTTATGCGTCCTGTGAGGCCCTTTTCCGGCCTGATTTGCGGGGAAAACCTGTCGTCGTCCTTTCGAACAACGATGGCTGCGTCATAGCAAGAAGCAAAGCGGCCAAAGCCCTGGGCATAAAAATGGGGGTGCCGTGGTTTCAGTTAAAAGCGCTAGATTTCCCTGAAAAGGTTCACATTTTCAGCTCAAACTACGCCTTATATCATTCATTATCGCAGAGAACCATGTCAGCGCTTGAGGAAATGACGCCCAGAGTCGAGCAGTACTCCATCGATGAAATGTTCCTCGATCTGACCGGCATTGATGGCTGTGAGGACTTTGAACACTTCGGCCACCGACTGCGTGCCCACGTTCTGGCCAGAACCGGACTGACGATTGGCGCCGGCATCGGCCCGACCAAAACGCTGGCCAAATCAGCGCAGTGGGCCTCGAAGGAGTGGCCCCAGTTTAAGGGCGTACTGGCGCTGACGCCCGGAAACCCGAAGCGGACCGAGGCGCTGCTGATGCGCCAGCCCGTGGAGGAAATCTGGGGTGTTGGCCGTCGCATCGGCAAAAAGCTTAACCTGCTCGGCATCACCAACGCGCTCGAACTGGCGCGCACGCACCCCGCTTTTATCCGTAAGAACTTTTCGGTGGTGCTGGAAAGAACGGTGCGCGAGCTGAACGGCGAGGCGTGCATTCCCCTCGAAGAGATGCCGCCGGCAAAGCAGCAGATTGTCTGCAGCCGGAGCTTCGGTTCACGTATTACCACGAAAGTGGCCATGCAGCAGGCGCTCTGCCAGTACGCCACGCGCGCCGCTGAGAAGCTGCGGGGCGAACGTCAGTACTGCAGACACATCAGCGTGTTTGTCCGGACCTCGCCGCATGCGGTCGGCGAGACGTTTTACGGCAACACGGCCGGGGAAAAACTCACCCTGCCCACGCATGACACGCGGGACATCATCGGTGTGGCCATGCGCGCGCTGGACCGCATCTGGATTGATGGCCACCGGTATATGAAGGCCGGCGTCATGCTCGATGACTTCACGCCTCACGGCGTCAGTCAGCTGAACCTGTTTGACGACAACCGGCCCCGGGCGAACAGCGCGCAGCTGATGCAGGTGCTGGACGGCATCAACCAGTCAGGTCTGGGACGGGTATGGTTTGCGGGTCAGGGAATTGATACCGAGTGGAAGATGAAGCGGGACATGCTGTCACCGGCATGGACCACGCGGTGGAGCGATATACCGGTCGCCCGGGTAACCTGAACCAGCGCGCGGCTCTTTATGCAGACTGGCTGTTTCAGCGCTTCTGCCTGTTTTTTTTCCACGTTTCGCTGGCGAGAAAAGCGGAGCGTGTCCCGACGGCTGCCCACAGCAGTTGCAGAACCACAGAAACGATGACGCCGGGATGTTCCCAGAACAGCAGCGGAACGATAAACAGCATGCTGAGCAGAAAGCCCCACTCCCCTGCACTTTTCCTGTCCTGGCCGGTGAGCTTTCGGAACCCCAGAAAGCCCGTTACCAGCAGTATCACTCTGTTCATGATGACCTCGTTAAATTAGCCTCCGCCGAACATGCCTCTGGCATTACTGCGGGTTTCATCGACAGTGGCATTCGGGGATGCTTCAGCCGGCTCAGGAACGCTTTCAGCCTGAGACGGAGTCTGCGCGGTGGCGCTTTTAGGGCTGACAGCCCGTATCACCTGAAGCACTTCTTCTGCCGTCGTGTTTTCGCTCAGCAGTTCCGACAGCAGGAACGGCAGGCGCGGATCAATCCGCTCAAGTGCAAACCCGCTGAGCATGGCCGCCTTCCAGAGACGGCCGCGCTCACCCTGCGGAGTTTCATCGGTGTGACTGTCTGCATAGGCCTCACCGAGGCTGCTTTTAGGATTAATGTAAAACTGGATCTTTCTGCGCGTATCCATGACGTTATCCGATAGCAATCATCCCCCTGACCAAATCGAACTGGGATGAGTCGGTTTTATAAAAGCGCTCTGCCCTCACACCGCAGTGCGTGCGAACGGCCTCGGCAATAATTTCGGCACCCCCGCCAATTACCATGACATGGGTATAGCCTTCAAACGCCTTCATGGCGCTGAGAACACGCTGCGTGAGACGTTCAAGTGATTCGTTAATGGTACTTTTCACCAGACTCACGCGGGAGAGATCGTTAATCCGGCGCTCCAGGTATGCATCATCATTACGATGGACAATAATATCATCGGCAAGATAACTGCTGCCCCGCGTTCCTGCAACACGCAGCGCGTCCGCGACCGCGGTCGTTACCAGTGACACACCAATGGTTGCGTCACCATGAATGCGCGTAATACCGCTCATGCGACCACGGACCTGTGAAATATCGAGCGTCGTTCCTCCCAGATCAACAATGAGAAGTGAATCGAGCGGGTCCAGCTCACTCAGCAACTCAAAGCCGGCAGGGATGGATTCGGGCATGACTGAGACACTGCGGATTTTAAAGGCCTCACCCCCGTTCAGCGTAACCGGACGCAGCAGGCTCGCCTTTTTCTTTTCGATGTTTGATGCAGCGGGCTGGTTATTGCGGTCATAAAACTCAGTCAGCGGGAGCGTGACCGTAATATCCACCTCGCAGGGTTTGAGGCCGGTTTGCAGGAGCGCATGATGCACAGCAACCACGTTCACGTCGCTGTACTGCCATGCAATGTTCGTGGTATTCACCGCTTCCGGTGCAATCGGATCATAAGAGTACTGCTCGCCGTTCATGGTGTAGTTGAAAACCGGTTTTTCACCAAATGCCACTGACCATTCGCGCTTGAAGCTGTTCGGGCTCAGGTACGTTCTGATACTGCCGTTGTCTTTCCAGGCCAGCTTTACGTTTGTAGAACCATCATCGATGAACACTTTCATATCCCAAACCACCCATTAATTGAGAACAATATGAGATAAATATACACTAAGGATGGACTCAGATATACACTCAACCTCAATATTTCTCACATTATTCTCTTATATATCTCAGTAAATTTCATGATCTTGCTGCAAGATTGCAGATAACATGAACAGTAGGTCTGCAAATTGGTTTCCTGAAATCAGAATATGGAAGCAAGATGACAGCAAGATAGCTGCTAGCTTGCTGCAATTTTTTCTAATCAGCTATCAACAAGCCACCTCGATTTTATGCAGCAAGATTGCTGCAATCTTACTGCAACATAAAATAAACAAAACAATGCCCAACGAGTGAAAACAGATAGCAGCATGATTGCAGCAAGATAAAATCAATAAAACAAAAGGAGCTCAAAGTAACAGCATGCCGCAAGATAGCAGCTATCTTGCAGACAAATAAAAGCTAACTTCGAGCTCCATATAATAAGAATAAAATTAATCATGCAGCAATCTAGCAGCAATCTAGCAGCAATCTAGCTGCTACTTATAACCCTGTTTTTCCGCATAAGCTTGCAGGGCCTTTTCCAATAGCTCAACTATTTTGAGATCTTCCTGATACGCTATATCGCGGAAGCGTTGATCAAACTCAGCAGAAACGCGAGTCGCGAAAGGAATTGTGCGATTGGTTTTGCGCATGCTTCTGCCATCACGCTTGATATAAGACTCCTGAACAGGTTGTTCCAGTGACGCCCCAGCTGAGGACGGTGCTTTTGCCGCTTCAGCAATATCTGGTGCTGGCGCGACCTCTGGAGAGTTCAAACTCGTAGCGTATTCATCAGGAGCCGGAGGAGAGCCTAACCCTTTAGATTTAGATTTAGATTTATTTTTCAATGCAGACAAATCAGCCATTTTGCTCTCCCACTTTGTTAATGAGAGCCTGAATCAGTTCATCAGCTCTTTCATTGAGACCTTTGTATCGGGTTTCTGTAACCGCAAGTCCTGCGTTCATTGCTTTGCGGTAAGCGGGTTTTTCGAAAAGACAGCCGTCGAGAACGTCATAGCCAGCCTCTAAGATATAGGCACGAGCATCAGCTTCTTCAGCATCAGTTCCAACCCTACTCAATGAGAAAACGAGTTTACTGCGGGGAACGCCTTCTTTAACAAGTGCATGAAAAACTTTGATTGCTGGAACTAAGTCATCGAGTGATGCACCGGTAGGCTGCACTACGAGATCAGCCACTTTAGCAATTTCAGTCGTGCCCTTACTTGCACGAGCAGGCCCATCCAGGATGAGAAGATCTACATTGTCTGCAACGGATAGCGCCTGAGAAACAGTCTTGAAAAGCTCAACTGAACAGGCAGGGGGAAGACCATTGGAAAGGCGTCTACGATGCCAGTCAGTGGTAGTAGCCTGTTCAGTATCAAGATCAGCTATTTTAGTAACAATACCTCCTGCGTTAGCCTCACGGCCAAATGCACGGGACATTGTGCTTTTACCAACACCACCTTTCTGGGAAATGAATCCGACAATCCAGGCCATACAACCTCTCAATTAAGCAGCAATCTTGCTGCAAGACAAATTATAAGAAAATTAAGAAGCTTTCAACTTGTTTGCAGCAATAATGCAGCATGCTACTACATTGCTGCAAGATTAATTAAATCAACCCTTGATTTAAAGGACTAACATGAAGAAGGTAGTCCAGTCACATTATCTTGAGGATACTTAGAACAGAACCCAAACTATTGAACTAACAACATGTAGGGTTGAGCATTTACATTAAGATTTGGTTAATCTATGGGCGGGAAATCTGTACTAAATAAAGAAGCGAAAGCCAGTCCTGCCGAGTACTGGCAAAAATATCTAAGATTGCTTCATCAGTGGCTTGATTATATCGGAAGAGGCAAATGTACTTTCCGGTGGGATCGATCCAACGTCGTAAACGAACACCAAGCTCTAATGCGTCAGAATCTTCACGGTACTGGAGGGGGTTTTCTTCAATGTCATTAATAGCCTGTTCAAGAAGATCGGAAGTGAAAGCCTGAGCATCGGCTCGTAACATCCGTCGTTCTTTATAGGTCTCAATTAAATTTAAAGTGTGTTCAGTTGAATCTGTAGTGAAAGCTTTTGCCATTATATCTCCTACTTTATTTGTTCTGCGCTGCTCGCCTCCGTGCCAATAGGTCTCGGGCTGAGCTAAAGCGACCTTGTTCATAATCATGCTGAGAAAGATTGACCAGTTTCAGCATGGCGCTTACCTGCTGCTGCTGATAACGTTCAGCCAATTCCGCTTCACGTTCTTCCGCGGTTTGAATGAAAAGCTCAGCTGCACCGTTTTTTGTCACAAAGACACCGCCTCTGAATTGCTCTGGAGAACCGAGCATTTCGCGGGCCGACTTCTGCGAAATCGTTGTCATCGTCTTTACCTCTATTTTGGCAACTCGTTTTAAGTGAGCCGGTTGCCTTACTTCAGATAGTGTTCGCCAACTATATTGGTTGTAACACATGCGTCATAGTTGAAGATAGCAAGCCCCATTATTAGAGTCAATATTTATAATAAATTTTACCACTGTTTTTATATACAGATTTTTTTAATCATGACTAGTATGGCTAATGTGCAATTTAAATAGCTTGTTAATATATGTAATATTATTTAATAGTAAGCTATTTAGTAGCTAACAATCATTATGACCCCATCTGATTGATACCATAATGTTACAATACCCTTAGATAAAGTAACATTAGGTTATTAATGGATTTTCAGTTAAAAGTACATTTTAGATAGCCAATAAATAGATAGCCAAATTAAACTGCCTTCAGTTATTATTAGCCTGTGAAAACCAACAGGCCAATTAAGGTATACTTAAAATGCCTACTATCAGGTCTTAAAGAAGAAGGGGTGTTGAATGCTTGCGGCAAATACGAAAACTTTTTCGGGAAGGGTGGAACGCGTTGTACATGTAACCACGTTCAACGACGTTAACCTGATGCTCTATGGAGTTCTGCTTTCAGGGGAGCTGGAATGGTTACGCATCTGCACGACTGAAATTAAACACGCTGAGATAATCGCGTTTCTGAGTCCGGACGCTTACGTTGAAATCAGGGTAGGGGATTACATAAATATCCAGGGGACCGCGTACAGAAAATTTCACTCCCTCAGCTAAAACCGTTCACCCGTACTGAAAACATTCCCGGAGCTCGCAGTGAAACCCTTCAGCCTTTTAGTAAACCATCCACTGGATGAAACCTATCTCAGTCCTCCGGGAGAAACCTACACGGAAGGTGAACTACCTGAGGAGGAGATTCAGGTGCGTCATGCGCTTATAGCCATGTATGTTATGACAGACCGTCTGATAAACATCAGCTTATGGGACCGTCTGTTCAGAACCCGTAGATACTCGTCTGCCTGCCTTCCGACGACAGAAGCACAGCGGCGGCTGATGACGCTCGTGAACAGTACGCCCTTACACAAAGCTGCGCTGAGGCGCATTGTGAGCGTCATGCCTGAAGGCAACGGTGGCCGCGAAGCGCTCAGCGATTATTTATGTTAAGAAGACGGGACCGCTAAAGCTATGCAGATTGCACGTATTTATCTTCGGGTCAGTACGGATGAGCAGGAACTGACGCGACAGAACAGTATTATTGAAGATGCCCGGGGCAGGGGTTTTTATGTCGCCGGCGTCTATAAAGAGAAGGCTTCCGGTGCCAGGGCAGACCGCCCTGAACTTCAGCGCATGATTGCCGACCTGCAGCCGGGCGAGGTTGTTGTGGCCGAAAAAATTGACCGCATAAGCCGTCTTCCCCTTGCGGAGGCGGAGCAGCTGATAGGCTCGATAAAGGCTAAGGGGGCAAAGCTGGCCATCCCCGGCATAGTGGATTTGTCCGAGCTGGCCGTCAGCCAGGACGGCGTGGCCAGAATCGTGCTTGAGTCGGTTCAGGACATGCTGCTTAAGGTGGCACTACAGACCGCACGTGACGATTACGAAACCCGTCGTGAAAGGCAGCGGCAGGGCGTGGAGCTGGCAAAGGCTTCGGGTAAGTACAAAGGGCGCAGACCGGAACCGAAAACACACGAACGTATCATTGCCCTTCGCGAATCCGGTATGACGATTGCGCGCACTGCGACTCTTGCAGGCTGCAGCATAAGTCAGGTCAAACGGATATGGGCCATTCATAAAGAAAATTCTGCAGAATCCAAAGGGACTAAGAAAAAATGACACCAGAAATCAGACGCAGTATTCATGCTTTCCGCAACGCACTGGTGCTCGCCGCCGACACCCGTTCGCACGAATGTTTCAGGATGCCGCGATGGTGGCAAGAGATGAATAATTTCCCGCACGGATGCTGTTATTTATCCAGTAACTTCCTGGCACAGTACCTTAAGGACAGCTACCCGACACTGATGCCAGTAATTGTCCATATGCAAACGACAGCTGACTTCAGGAAAAAACACAAATCATCAATAAAATCCCACGTCATCACTAAGCTGGACAAATGGTATATCGATCTTACCCTCAACCAGTTTGCGGAGTACCGGTCCAGGGTGGTGATTGATGATAATACCGGAACGCTGGGAACCCTCCTGAGAAATATCAGGGATTGTGACGGGGATATAGAGGAGCGCGATATCCAACTGAACACCTTCTCAGAAAACGGACAAAAACTTTACGCCTGGCTATGCTCCACTGCGAATAAACTGCTGAAGGATGTGGAAGCAGAAAACACATCATGCTGAGAGGTGAGTAAGCGGTCACGACAAGGTGCTTTGACCGATCTTAACACTATGCATGTGAACAGTTTCAAACAATAAAGCCCGCTCACGATTGGGCTCGCTTAAATCAGGTTGTATGGCTGAGAGAATACAGACATGAACATTTTACTGGGCAGTACGTTTGTGGCCATGTTGCTGCTGTGCATTTATATGATGCTGAAAATCAGGCAACAGTCTTTCAGAATAAACCAGCTGGAGTCCGCTATTCGGGGGGAAAGTACGGGGAAAAAAATCCCTTATGAATCGTTGTCGCTTCTGGACAGTCTGAGGCGGCAGGCGAAACAGTGGAACAGTTCAGAAGATAATCCTGAACTTTTAACAGTACGTCCTGCCTTTATTGAACGCATGGATGATTACCTTTCCGGCATTTTTGGCGCAGTACCAGAACTCAACGACCGTAATGCGGTAACGCCTGTGACTGAGCCTCGTCCGCTTTATGCCTCACTGTATATGACTCATTCTGTGATGGTCTGGTTTGAACCACATCATGTCAGCTTCCCTGTGGCCAGTCGTGAGCAGGCAGAGCGTATTGCAGGTGCCCTCAATGCTAAAGGAATTGAGGCAAGGTGGACAGCCAGAGATGCGCGTTCGTTGTCTGGCCCCATATCGGCATAAACCAGAGAAATATCATTCAGAAACAGCCAGAACTGCATAAGGATATAAAAAAAATGAAGTTATATCATTTCACTGGTGTAGCAATGTTACACAACATATTGGCGGCGGGAGGAATAAGTAAAGGCTACTTTCAATTGAGTGACGGAAGGATGCTTTACGGTCACAGCTGGTACACGTCTTCCCCATTACCTTATGGTCATGGTTTAGTGGATGGTACAGAAGTCCTCACCGAGAGCACTAAAAACTTTTTATCACGAGCTTCAGGTCCAAATACTAAAGGCCCAGTCAGAGGCACCCATAATAAAAGACTTATACGCCTGACTGTAGACTCGGATTGGTTAAAAAAACAGGATACGTTTTACTCCATGAAACAGATAATGCTCAAATATGGAGAGCCTTCACTAAGGGCTAAGATACTGGGCGTGGCAGGCTGGGTTAATATCGACAGCCTTTCTGACCGTGAACTGATGAGGTGGACAAAAAGTCCTAAACTGAAGCATGACACCTGGTATGTTCACACTGAAAAATTACCGGTGGAGCGTATTCTGTCCATTGAGTTTATGGAAAAAACTGATGTCTATGTACCTTACGACTTTGAGTTACACGGACGTCGAGAGCTTGAAAAGGTAGGCCTCTATTCCCTTACCCCCCAGCAATTTAATGAGCTGAACGAAATACTTCAGGAAGAAGATTTTACTGGCGGAGAAGTTTTGGTTATATGCAATGAACCTGATGCTGTTCCCCGGATTGTTTTCAGAAATCACAACGGTGCGCATGTTCTTGCTATTAATGATGGCAGTCTTCTGCAGTGCGAAGGAGAAAAGTACAATCGGCAGTCACTAAAAATACTTTCAGACTGGGTTAGACAACACTCAGATCATTTGATGGGCTTATGGAACAGAAGTCGGGAAGACCTACTGAAATATGATTCCTGATATCGCTCACAGGTCACATTGCAATTACAGCACTCAGGAGGTGGAAATTGAGGCATTTCAAGTGTTCCTGCCACCTCCCGCTACCATCATCGGCCCTGGCCGTTTTCCGCAAAGGCTTTCATGCCTTAACGCTGATGACTGTCTCTGGTTCTTACGCATCAGTCATAGCACCATCGCCTGGACCTTGCTGACTCGATCAGCATCCCTATGGTAAGAGGGATGGCCTCACGCGGTTTTTTCGGGTAATAGAGGCTGAACATGACCTGGTCAGAATCCATTCCGAACGCATCAAAGACGTTTTGCAGGCATTCCGCCGCATCTTCCGGGTCAAGCTTCATGTCCAGATTGAGCGACATCTCAGGCGTGAGTGTTTTTTTTCGGAACGTCAGCAGGGAACGACCGTTCCACGGCTCAATGAGCGCCATCACGCGCGCCTGCGTCTCATCTACCATAACTTATCCTCCCCGCGGGCGATGGTGTTATACCGGTTGACCGTGTGAAAGCTGATATCGGCAACATCTCTGGCCAGAATCACCCAGCCCACGACAGGAACCGCACGCCCTATAAAAGTGCTGAGCTTGTGTGTCCATCGTATACGCGCCGTCCAGGGTGGGTATCCTCCAACGACAGTGGGGAGCTGAATGCCGAAGGGGAACTTGGCGGTCCGGAATACTCTGCGCGCAGCACGTGAAGCGTAGGATGTGCCCTTTTCCGCATCGCGGGGTTTTGCGCGGGTCGTCAGGACATTACGGCCTGAGAGGATAGCTACGATCGCCCCGAAGTCATCGATTCCCAGCTGTTCGGCAACTTCTTCACAAAAAATGATGAAAAAGAGTTCACCGGCGGTCAGGTTCGGTCTGCCCGCGTAGAAATAGGTGTCATTGAGTTCTTCAGTCGTGTCCACTGCATGCTCCCATATGTTCTGACTGAGCTGTTTTCCTGACGCGTGAGTGAAGATACCCCTGACAGTGACGACTGACAACCTGACGGTCAGGCACAGAATCAGGAATTGCAGATAGCCCCCTTGTGATCCTGCTGATGACGGTCACCGTTTCATGCAGGGGGAAATGCCGGCAAGTCTGACTTCTCTGCAGCGTTCCAGTACCACCATCTTCCCGCACCGTATTCCGAATCGTAATGAGCGGTTTTAACTTGTTTGCGCTGCAGGTACTCAGGCGTGTTCATCCCAAAGACTTCCATCGGCAGCGCATCGACGCCGGGAACGTCCTTCAGCACAAAATCCGGGAATACGTCTTCCTCGCCGTCGTAGCGCAGCGGCTTGATGAAGGTGCGTTTTTCCTGCCACGGTTTTTCTTCAACCATTCCCTCATAGCCCGAATCCAGCGGAATAAAGCGGGGGCTGACCGTCATCAGCGCCACGTCGATGACGGTACTGCAGCTGGACGGCCGGTTGCGCCCGTCTTCGTGCCTGAACGTCGTTTCGGGCGGCTCCGTTTCCACGATGACCACGACCTTCATTCCCCGGCGCCAGTCGCCCAGCTCGCGGCCAAAGCTCCTCTCCAGGCGGAGGCGCACGTCCTCCGGCAGCACCAGGTCAGGGAAACCGAAAAACAGCCCCAGCGGCAGCGTGGTCTGCAGCCGTACTTCAGCAGCCTCATTCCAGCCGGCCAGAACGGAAACCACAATGAGCCGCCGTTTGTTCTTTTCGGCCGCTCTCAGGTGTTCCCAGTTTGAAATGACCTGTGGCGTGCCCTTCATGGCCATGAGCAGCAGCGACTCCTCCAGCGGCACGCGGCCGACGCGTATCCGGCCCGCCGTCTGCTGCAGGCGCCAGCTCACCCAGCCGGGCGTGCGTTTCTTTTTATCGAAAGCGAGATGCCAGACGTTGATGCCGGACTGTTCCCACAGCAGGTGAAGCAGCCCCAGCAGGCGCATAGAGGGCCGGCGCTTACGCTTGACCGGTTCATCACCGGACACGTCTTCAGCCGGTTTTGACTCTGACGGTGCCTTTTTCTGCAGGCCGGTGGGCAGCCTGACCACGATGGTGCCGTCCGCGGCGGAGCGTACTGCATCCCCCTGATAAATCTCCGCCTGACGTTCGTCTGACCACACCGAATAGAAACGGCAGTCCGGCTTGTGTTCGTTACCTGTAAAGGCATATGAAGAGAGCCAGCATCGTTCAGTCTCATGAGAATAATGCACCTTCAGGCGGCGTTTTACGGGGTCGGTCTCTGCCGGCAGGCAGCGGCAGGTGACCACCGTGGTCTTTTTGTTATCGCGGGCATGCTTCAGCCAGCGCTGCCAGACAGGCGTTTCGTTCTGCTGGAAAGCTTCTGACGCCTCGTGCTGGCCACGCTGACCGGTGAAGTAAACCGGATAAACTCTTTTCTTAGTCATATACAGTTCACCTTACCGGCAATATTAATTATATTTTTATTAACGGCTGCACTGTACAGGCGATGACTCCGCCCAGAGCCGGTTAAATTCATCCTGATACTGTTTACTCACTGATAAGCTGCTTCTGATAACAAGCGCATTTTCGGCATTACGTTTTTCAGCCGACGAGGTGTAATTGAAAGAGCCCGTCTGCACGCCGTTATTTCCTGTCACAATGAATTCGTTATGCATAATACTGTACTGCGAATCTGTTCTTACCTGGATACCCGAACAGGCCAGCTTATTAACCAGCGACCAGCGGTCGTGACTTTTCTTTTCGTCGGCCACTAATCTTACAGGGACGCTGCGGCGCGAGAGCTGCACAAGCGCCTCAGCGACCGGCTTGCTGGTGAACTCATATGCAGCCACGTCCGCTGACCCCTCGTCCGAGCGTATGAAGCTGATGATGAGTGTCTGAGCACTTCCTCCGGGTGAAAAACCCGTCTGAAGGTCAGAGTCGGAGTATGTGAAAAAAGGAACTGTAAATAAAAAAAGACAGTAAACCCTTAGATTTTTCATTATTTATAACCCCTGTTTCATTGCAGTTTAATAACTCATTAAACCAGATCAATAAATAATCAAACATTTTTCAGTATTAACTTTTTTTAATAACTCTTAACAACTGTCTCCTTAAGAAATCAGTTTACCCTCCGATAATTATTTTATAAAGGACGGAGGAAAAGAATGAATCAGTTTCATGAAATTAATTTACTGACATCACGTGGTGATATTAATGGTGCACTGTCGCTGATAAATGGCTGGAGCGAAAGTGTGGCGCGCAAGATCATGAAAAAGGCCGGGTATCCGGTGCCTTCAGAAAAAGGGCGTTCCTTCTGGTTGTGGGTTCAGCAAACGCTGATGCAGGCCGCCAGGGAAAAGCGCTGCGGCTACCAGCACCGGTTCTCATATTCCTTCAGCCGTATAAGGACAGAGGCAGAAAATCATTATGAAGATTATGCGAGGATGATGGCTGAACAGAGCAGGAAAAGTGAATCTGAATCTCCCTCAGAAAGTCAGTTTCCCGCGAAGGGAAGTGTAGTGTCCGTCGATACAGCTTCGGAAATAGGCATCCGGATCTCTGGCCCTGCAGAAGGTGTGGTAAACTCTGACCGGAACGCCCAGCCAGCGGCGACTGCTTCCGTTAATGTACTCCAGTTCGAGAAGGCCACTGGTTGCCTCGTAACGCACAAGACTGAAAATCGAAGAATCAATAGTATGCGGTTTCATGCTATGGCTAATTCCCTCCTGTCATCTCCGGGATCAAACAAGCGTTTACAGGACCTTAAAACACAGGACTGTTCTCATTTTTCAACGCTACGAATCATTTTAAACGTTGCAGTCATTTCACTCAGCAAAAATCTTTTGGTTTATGGCCCATCCCGTGCCATGAGCGCCCACTTATTTAAGGTAAGGTATGACAAAAACAGACTGGTTAATGAGATTCAGGCGTTATCGTTCTATGGACACGCTGGAGACCGTATACGAACATCTGAAGTACGAAGGCGATCCAAAGGAAGAATATGCGATGACGTCAGCATACGATCACCGTAAAGCTGAACTTACAGTGGGTAAGCTGTTTGACCGCGTGCCGGTTCATGTCTGGAAATTAGTAAACTGATAAAACTAAACGGTTATGAGCAAGTTTTTACCGATAACGGAAATCGTATTCGCAAATTATTTACGTGTGCGATTTACGTTGAACAAGCCGAAGGTGCGTTAGAAAAAATACTTATCCACATATCCACTGGATAGATCAATTGTTTAGTTCATATATAGATCACTTTAAGATCAAATAAGATCACAGAGTCTGTAAGCTACTGTTTTTAAAGTTTAAATATAACCTTCAGGCGGTCACTTTCATAATAAAAGCGGTTATATTCATAAAAAAGGCGTTTACTTTCATAAGCAAGGCGGTTACTTTCATAACTCTCAGGCGGTCACTTTCATAAAACCGGATGCCATTATCATTTTAGGGTTAAGTAAATGGAAAAAGAACAGGAAAACATACACATAGACAGTCCTTTTTCTATTGTAAAAAAAGAGTCAAACACAAGTTATGAACTGGTGCCTACCAGTAATAAATCAGTTCAGCCCGTTGCCCTCCTGCGCCTGAGCGTGTTTACACCGGTTGCCCCAAAAGAAAAGGGCAAACGCGACTTTTTAATCGACGCTTCAGAAGAACTCTCCAGCCTGGAAGTAGCTCGGCAGGAAGGGTACACAGACATTAAAATTCAGGGTGCTAAGCTCAGTATGTCAACTGACTTTAAAACCTGGGTTGGAATAATTTCTGCATTTTCCAAATATGGCTACAACAGCGAAAAGATTACACTACCTTTCTCAGAATTTGCTCGCATGTGTGGCTTAAAGCCTACTGATATCAACGGACGTGCCAGAGCGCGTTTACACGATTCGCTTTTTAACTTATCCAGTGTGACCCTATCTTTTCGTGGAAAAAATGCGAAAAAATCCCTCGTTACTCACCTCGTACAGCGAGCAGTTCTTAACCATGAAACCGATCAGGTTGAGATAGTTGGTGACAGTAGTCTGTGGGAACTTTATCGGTATGACCATAAAGTTTTACTTGGATTGAAAGCTCTATCAGAACTGTCACGAAAGGAGGCTGCACAGTCTCTGTACGTTTATCTTGAAAGTATGCCTGCTGGTACGCTTTACATATCAATGAGAAGGTTTCGCGAGCGCCTTGCGCTTGAGTCTCAGATAAAAGACCAAAATGCCATTATTCGGCGTGCCTTGGCCGATTTAGTCAGAATTGGATATCTGGATTTCAATGAGTACAAAAAAGGCCGTGAAATCATGTTCGTAATCAATAGCAGGTCACCAAAGTTACAGCGTCTGGCGTTCCAAAGCGCAGATTAGGCGGTTACTTTCATAACTAGATTCATTCAGGCGGCTACTTTCATAAGTCCCATCTTGCTGGATAGGCTACTTTCATAAAATTACCCAGCTTTCAGAGCCTGAAAGGTGCATTGATTATGAAAGTAGCCGCTTTTTACTCTGTATTTATGAAAGCAGACTACCCTTACAAGACATTTGAGCACCGCATTATGAAAGTAGCCGCCTAAGCTGAGGAAGAACGCAACCTTAAACAAGCACGGACAATATCGCGGTTACTTAAACAGTTTATCAAAGCCAATTTCAGGTGGCTTTTAGCTTCCTGACCACCATCCGTATCAGGCCGAACAGAATCGCGGCGTAGAAGGTGATAACCGCAAGCAGAGCAAAGAAGGTCACGGGATCGGTGCCAGCCTCATAAACGTCAGCCTGGTAACGGCCAAAAACCAGATGAGAACGGTCAACAATCCACGCTGTCAGCGAATAAAGCGGCATCCCGTACCGCGACATAATAAACGCCACTACGAAGCACAGTGCGAACCCCGCCGCTTTCTTAACGAATTTTGCAGTCTGCAAAGTTGCTGTCTCCCTGAACGTCAACGTAGCCATAGGCCATCAGCCCGTTCCGCGAACCGGGCACGCGGATTTTTGGTGTGCGTAACAGCGCCTGCCTGACCGTGTAAAAGTCAGTGCGCCGCACAAAGGTGATACATCCCTCACTTTCTCCTGAACCGTCCGGCCGGAGAGGATGCAGGCGAAAGCCGCCACGTGCCACGCCGTTGATGAATATCGAGTCAGTCATGGTCTGCGAATTAAACAGCGCAAACCACTCTGAATGGTCTGAGTTATTCCAGAAATCAACAACCCATCCCCTGATCTGGTTTGCGATACTGCCTTCGGGCCGCGGGACAATCCAGTAACGGCCAACCGGAATGGCACTGTTCGGCAGGTAAGCGCAGTTGGGATCGTTGGTGTAGGGTTTCTGGCCAGAAAAGACCGGAAAGGTACCCACGCCGTAGACCTGCAGCTTTGCCTCGCCGCCCCCCTTTGCCAGGTCGTTGTAGCTCATTGTCATCTTTAGCATGAAACGCTCCCTGTAAGTTGTCAGGCCGATGCTATCACTCCTGCAGGGCAAAATTAACGATCGGCCTCCGGCTTTGTTACCCTGCATCACCCGTGTCTGCCCTACGCCAGGATTTACCATAACACCCCTTTGCCGCCCCCCCTGAGAGGCCCTCAGCGCGTTTCTGCGGCGAATGGGCCGTTTCCGGCATCTTTCCCTGTCAAAAACCCTGAAAAACGCACCTGATGATTCTGGTGTAGCTGCATGACTATGCACGAACATGAATGACAAGGGATATCAGAACAAAGGGCTGCTGAAAACCCCGTTTTGGGTGATTTATCAAAATCCCAGGTAAACACGCTTACCACAGTCGATAAAGTTACACCGCGCTGAATTCTTATCGAATAAAAAAATTGAAAAAAACGATTTCTATCGTATAGATTTAATGGAAAATGAAATTCATTCACATTTTAAGGTTTTTTATATGAAAGATATGAAGGCAGTTGTTGTTTTTACTGGTAAAGATCTAAACATAATGAGCTCTGAAGGGGGATCAGGTTACTGGCATGCCAAAACAGACAGGCTCAACGATGCCGAATACCTCATTGCAGTACGAAACAGAAGGGAAACTTGGGCAGTAAAGGACCTGGAGCACGGCACAGCTTTCCTTATTGCCAAAATTACAGGTTGTTTTAAAAATCCCGATTACGAAGACAGGAACGTTATAACTTTTGATGAATACGCAGAAATTCACTCTCCCAACGCATGGAAAATGCTAACAGATGGTCAGCGCTATCCTGTTGCTTATTTGAGTGCGCAAGAAGCATTTTTGCGTATTGAGGTAACACCGGAAAAACTGGAGTGGAAGAAATTCAATCCATCTCCCCTGTCACTTCCTGGCGCAGCGGTTCCGAACCCTGCTGAAGTAAGGTCAGAGCAACTCCCTCTTAGTGAGGCAATTGAAAGAGCCAAAAGGGATATTAGCCAGGCAACAGGGATTGATAGCTCTGCAATAACAATAAGCATCAAGCTCTGATGAAGCGCCAAACTGATCCCGTACTGATCTTTAGTGACGAGTGACACCTCCAACATGCTTCAGTAAATGGTGATAAAATAAGGGTCAATTTTGCCCTCAGATTAAAAACATCCTTTAGGGAGCATGATATTGAGCATCAGAGTGGAGTATGAGGTATTTACGCCAGAAATGGCTGCATGGATTTGTGAGGCTGGTAGTACTGCTGAGGGCATCGATGCAGAAAAAATGCGTCAAATCGTCTCTATTGGCCGATTTCCCGCTAATATATTAGCCGGTATTGGTTGTGATGATCTTGAGATAGTCACCACCATTTCAGTTTTTGAAAAAATGGTTTTTGATCATGGTATTGGAACAGACATTCTTTCCAAGTTCCATGCAATCCTTTGCGAGCCAAAACAGATTTTTAATTCCGCATCGCGCCCAGGATCTGTAGTAGTAGTGACCCTGGAGTTTCAGCGGGGTAATCCAATTATCATCCCCATTCAGCTGAGCAAGCATGTAGGCAAATACCAGCCAAACGTTCATTGGGTGTCGAGCGCTTACGCGAAAGATAATCCTGATCAGCTTCAAAGATGGGAGAACGATGGCTTACTGCTGTGGCGAACTTGAGGGGGTGTCTAGGGTAACGTAATAGCGCAGTTCCAATTACTGAGGCATTCGCACCCTAGACAATTACCATTGTATCAAAAAAGAGTAATACGTCAACCTTATCTAAGCTAGCCTAAAGGCTACGAGAAGTGGTTTCCTTATCGTTTGGTTCAACTAAAAATGGCGTTGAACAAGATACCGGTTCGAATATCAGCTCTAACTTCAACGAAAGTCATTCAAGCTTCATAGCAACTCAATACCTACCAGTAAAAGCGTTAGCTTTTGCCGCCACAACCTTCAAAAAAGAACGTCTATGGCTAGAGATTATGACATATGAGGTACGCTCTCTCTTCGGCCTGTTTCAGCTAAATTGACAGCAGTAAAGCTGCACTGGCCATGCGTACCTCATATGTCATAAAAGGGGGCAGTTTGGAGATCGGAAATTATTGTACGGTATGAATCGCCACGGGTTTAACAGACACCTCGGAGTCATTTAAGATGACTTAAAGAGAGGTGCCCATGAGCGGTAAGCGTTATCCCGAAGAGTTTAAAATTGAAGCAGTCAAACAGGTTGTTGATCGCGGTCATTCTGTTTCCAGCGTTGCAACACGTCTCGATATCACCACCCACAGCCTTTACGCCTGGATAAAGAAGTACGGTCCGGACTCATCCACTCATAAAGAACAGTCAGATGCTCAGGCCGAGATCCGCCGTCTCCAGAAAGAGCTGAAGCGGGTTACCGACGAACGGGACATATTAAAAAAAGCCGCGGCGTACTTCGCAAAGTTGTCCGACTGAGGTACGCCTTTATCCGTGACAACGCCCGTTGCTGGCCTGTTCGCCTGCTCTGTCGGGTGCTGGATGTTCATCCCAGTGGCTTTTACGCCTGGCTTCAGCAGCCGCATTCACAGCGCCATCAGACAGACCTGAGACTGACAGGACAGATTAAACAGTTCTGGCTGGAATCGGGATGCGTCTGTGGTTATCGCAAGATCCATCTGGATCTGCGGGACAGCGGGCAACAGTGCGGAGTCAACAGAGTCTGGTGGCTGATGAAACGTGTCGGGATAAAGGCTCAGGTCGGATACCGGAGCCCGCGGGCACGTAAAGGCGAGGCCAGTATCGTGTCGCCCAACAGGCTCCAGCGACAGTTCAATCCGGATGCTCCGGATGAGCGTTGGGTAACCGACATAACCTATATCAGGACCCACTAAGGCTGGCTGTATCCTGCCATGGTTGTTGATCTGTTCTCACGCAAAATTATCGGCATGGTCCATGCAATCCCGGATGACAAAGGACATTGTCCTGAACGCACTGCTGATGGCTGTATGGAGGCGTAATCCCCAAAAAGAGGTGCGGGTTCATTCGGATCAGGGCAGTCAGTACACCAGCCATGAGTGGCAGTTGTTCCTGAAATCACACGGCCTGGAGGGCAGCATGAGCCGCCGCGGTAACTGCCACGATAATGCGGTTGCAGAAAGCTTTTTCCAGTTGTTGAAACGCGAACGGATAAAGAAAAAGATCTACGGAACGCGGGAAGAAGCCCGCAGTGATATTTTTGATTACATCGAAATGTTTTATAACAGTAAGCGTCGGCATGGTTCTGGCGATCAGATGTCACCGGCAGAATATGAAAACCAGTATTATCAACGGCTCGGAAGTGTCAAGATTATTCGTAGCTATTCACATTGAATTTTGATCTAATGTAAACCATGAAATATCGTCATTTATTTTCTGTTGACGTTTTTCCTCATTAAATAAAACGGACAGCAAACGAGTAATGTAATATATTTATTTGCAATTTTTTGTAATTAAAAAAGCAAGAATTAGCTATAACTTACTAAAGTTTCCCATTTAAATTAACTTATTGAATTTTATTATAATTTACCAGCTGTTCTAACCAATGTAAATTGTAATGCTAATCAAATAAGCAAAATCGATAGTTTTTAGCTATGATTTAATCAATTTTACTAAAGTTGACCTATCCATTTAAGAGTATATAATTCATGTCAACCCAAAGTTGAGATAAATGTTTACATATTCTCGGTAGTTTTACCTACTTGACTTTAAAGAAATTCATCTACATATTATGTGAAGAGGTAAATATGGTTGCTCACTTCCCTTCTTTAATAAAAAATTCTATTGGAATTTTCTAAAATGAAATTAAATGCAATCTCATTAGCGCTGGATATTGGACTAACTATTTTTTGCGGGTTCAGCCATGGCGGATTATCCAACTCCAACTCTCAAAACTACTGATAGCACGCACGTTTATTTAGATGGAGCAATTACTAATGCTCCGTTTTCAATTCCAAATGCTTCCTCGATCAACATGTGAAAATGGATAGCATTGCCGCGCACGTATTAGAAAAGGGTGGGAGTTACGATACTTAAACATGCAATATAGTCTTATCAAAATGAGGTTTAGTTATGAATAAAAAAAGATTGGATTACTTGCAGTTTTAATGATCATAGTAACTTACACCTGTCAGGCCAATACATTACCCGCTTTTAAAATGGGTGATGCAAAAGCTGTTTCAATTGTGACTGTTAAAGGTATCCTTGTATCTCAACCTTGTATTGTTCCTGACAGTGATAAAATAATAAATGTACATATGGGTAATATTGATTTGCAGGATTTATACCGTAACCAGTCAATGCCACGTATTCCATTTATTTTACATCTGCAGGACTGCAATACAAGTATAGCTAATAGTGTTGTTGTGAAATTCATAGGTAATGCAGACACGGCTTTGCCAGACATGCTTTCAGTGGAGGGCAGTACCTCTAAAAAGCCAGGTGTTGCAATTGGATTTGAGAACAGAAGCGGGGAGCAGATTTCACTTAACAAAAATGCCCCACCTCAGAAACTGACGACCGGTAACAATGAATTGATTTTTAATGCATATCTTCTGGGAGAACCTGATAGAATCAGGAATAAGAGCATTGAGCCGGGTGGTTTTAAATCGACGGCCATACTGGAGCTTAATTATGAGTGATTTCTTTGAACACGAGAATAGATCATTTCCATTGCAATGGCTTATTTTGATTGTTTTTTTTCACATGCTTCCAATTCAGCCATTTATGCCCATGTTGCGCAAGTTACCGCTAATCCCGGTTCCGATTTATCTCTTTCACTCAAAACAGACGCATGGACAGATGAATCGGATAATAATCCTAACCCTTGCTTCAGTGATTCAGCTACATGTGTCTTGACAATGGGTGTGCGTCTAAGTTCGACTTCTTCGAAGTATAGGATTGATAACGATAATTATACATGTATTAATAAGACCAAAACAATTGGTGAAATAAGAAAATATTTTAATATGGATAGTTATTACGCAGTCAAAGTCGGACCAGAAGAAATCACACCTACATCATGTGTAGGTTTATTTTATGGTGATTACTTTACACAGGAGTGGAAACTATTACCTGGTTCGATGTGTGGAATAATACCTCCTCCGGTAGGACGTTGTAAGTTCAGCGGTGATCTAACGCTGAACTATGGAACCTTATCTTCATCAGCGTTAAACGGGAAAAAAATCAGCGGCAGAGTTGACGTAATTTGTGATACCAACATCAATCTTTCAGTTATGCTTTTTAATCCCAATGACGGTTCTCAAACAGTTCCTTTGCGTAAGGATGGTTCTCTCGTGGCCAAAATGACCTTAAATGGAAAAGACGCTTCGCAATCTGGAGAGATATTTTCAATAGATAAAAACAGGCCTGCAACACTTGAAGTCACCTCAGAAGCCATAGTCTCAGGGGCTCCTGATCCTGGCGAGTTTTCAGGCTCGGCGGTGATCGTGCTAAATATTACCTGACTTTTCTCACAATAATTGAATCAATAAAAAATCATTTTTTAAAGGGGTGATCTTTAAGATCACCCCTTTAAAAAAATAATATTATAAATGTCATGTAATACTTGTTAGTTGACCGTAAAATATTTTTAAGGAAGATAAATATGATTCATATAAAATGCACGGCATTTAAAGAAAGCGCGATCATCATTCTTGTGCTTTTTCTGACCGGGTGTGCGACTACCTCACAGACTATGGTGAAGAAAACAGCTTCCCCGGCTGAAGCGCCTGAACGAAAAGTCTGTTCCGGCCAGAAGGGGACGGTATTCCTGATTGCAAGCTCGTCGCAATATGACGAGAACGTCATCCCGGAGATTGAGACGGCATTTTCTCGCCAGTGCTACTCGGTTGACAAACGATATCTCGACCAAGTGCCTACCCGGTTGGGTTACGTCAACACGGATGAAAAGCGGGCCCGGACCCTTATTAATGCTCTCAGTGATCGCAACGTGCACTACCTCTGGTTTGTCAGGGGCGGCTCGGGAGCGCTCAATCTTTACCCTGCCCTGTATGCAAGCCGGCAGCGTATTTCAGCCTCAATGCCGAAAATCCTCATCGGTTTCAGTGATGTAACGGCCATTCACAGCTTTGTCAGTCATGAACTGAACTGGCCAAGCGTGCATGGCGTGGTGGCGTCTTACAATAAAGAAATGCATGAGGCTGATAACAGTAAAAAACTCAGCATGAACAACAGTTTGAATGAAGTCTTTGAGGCCCTGTCTCACGGGATAAATTACACCGGTATCAAGCCGATGAACTATCAGGCGGTAAAAACAGTAAGGGGTAAACTGGATGGCGGGAACCTGACCCTGGTGCAGTCCCTGTTTTCCACTGTCTATGAGGGCAGCTATTCAGACAAAATTATGATGCTGGAAGATACGGGAGTTACGGCTAAACAGCTTGACCGGACCTTGCATCAGATAGCGTACAGCCGAAAATTCCATCCACGTGCCGTTATCTTCGGTCAGTTTTACGGGCTGAATGCCAGCGACGAGGAAAAATCGCTTTACCGGTATGTGATAAAACAGTTTGCCGACCACTTTAACTATCCGGTTTATTATTATCCGGAATTCGGGCATGGTGAAACTAATCAGCCATTTATTCTGGATCATCAGGCCAGTATTATATGCAGTAGCGCATACAGGCTCTGCAGCCTTACCCAAGGGCCTGTAAAACTGACCCAACAGCTGTAGCGGGCTCAGGCTGTAAACGGGAAACTGCCAGAATCTAGCAGGAAGAATATACAGGAGAAGAGTCCACAGTGACGCTGACAGAAAAATCTGGCCATCTTGCGTGGTGCGCTCTGACCGCACTGGCCCTGGCACGGAAAGACGGAGGTGTATGCTCTGACGCCCAAGAAAATCTTTTTATCATCCGCTGGCTGGCTACCGCCCTGAAGCAGCACCGCTTTCCGCGCGAGGTCGCCCCCGACATTGAATGGCTGCTTAAACAGGGCCGCCGGTACGGTGCAGGAGCAAAGCTGCCCAGCAAGCTGGACTACCTCTGGCGCTCCTGCACTGGCGCGCTGTCTGAACAGAACGACCTGTTCCGGCTGACCTATGCGCTGGAAACCGCGAAGGACATGCACTGGACGTACCGGCTGCTCAGTGACCGGGAGTGGTCGGGACGCCATGCCGCCGCCCTGAACTCTGAGGTAAATGGTATCTACGTGTCCCGGACCAGCTTGGACGCGGCGTTTGACGACAACGGCTGGCAGGTCAGACCGCTGATGGCGCGCCTGACCGGGCGCGTGAAGGGGCTGGAAACGCTGTTTAACCGCTGTGGATGGCGGATTACCGGTGAAGGTCCGTACGGCCTTTATGCAATGACGGCAGAAAATCATCAGTTAACAGAATCATATATAAAATCAGTACAGCAGCTGCTCTCTTCAGCTGACAGGAATAACGGCGCTTACTGACTATAGTGGATGTCTGAAACAAAGGAGTGAATGATGGAACGTGAAGCGATACGGCTGGCACTCAGGGCGCATCCGGACAACTGCATCCGGGTCTTTCACCGCACCCGTACTGTTCGGGGTACACGGAGGGGAGGTTGCTGATAAGGTACTATGGCTGCCTCATCCCCGACGAAATCGTGCTGAAGCCCGTGATGTTTCTGAAGGTGCAGAATTATCTGTGCATCGCCGAACGTTGGGGCAGTGAATTATCGGAGGCTGTACTTGGCGGCTCAGCAGTGCGACCGGAGAGGCCGCTGAATAAGTCAGTGGTGGATTTATGCTAAATCGTCTTCGGTCAGGCCGGTCATTTCCATGACGGTATTGCGGTCAAGACCGTTCTGCAGCATGGTACGGGCAACTTCCAGCTTGCCTTCGTTTCGGCCTTTTTCAATACCCTTTTGTTCAAGCTGTTGTGCGATGGTCATAAGTGCGTCTCCGTGTTGCGGCACACGCTGTACCAGTTCGCGTACAAAGGCTTCGGCCTCGGCTGATTCGCCTGCCTGTACAAATATAGTGTACCAGCGATATCACCTGTGATGAAGACAAATAGCCGGCCAGCATAATTGGGGCCAGCCGGTCGGTCAGTTCTGCCAAGTCCCGCTGATGGATGTGTTTCTGCAGCAGGGTCAGGGCGGCCATGCTGCGGTGGCTGGTCATTTCATCATACAGAATAACAGTAACGTCAACCAGCGGGAAAGCCTGGCAGGCGCCGCAGTTCAGCCTGTTCGTGACCGCAGGGCGGGTTGTCGCTGGCACTCGGCTGGGAGGTGTTCAGTGCGCTGGTCCACTACATGCATGCACGCGTCTGGCAGGGAAGCACGGGCGCGTGTAGCGCCCGGGAAAGCTTGGTATCCCGGGGCGAAGGCAGCAGGGCAGTTCTCGGGCTGGACGGTGGACGGTACGCACATTGCCATGACGACGGAAGAATATTTGGCGCTGGGGGCGGGTTTTCTGGCGGCCGTGGTACCGGTGCCGGCTGAGCTGCGCGCTCTGTAAGGAGATCTGTAGTTAAGCCGCATCTGCGCAGACATCAGTAATACAAGCCGTATTACCTTCGTTTAAGGCTCGAAGCACAGAAGGGAAATTACGGAGCTTTCGTTGCTGAATAATTGACCAGCTCCTCGTTGATTAACACACCCCGATGTTAGTAATGTCATTCATAATGACCCGCTCCCCGTATGTGATCCATTCATAACCAGTAATATCCGGCTTCAGTCTGGCTGAATATTCTGGCAACCGGCAGATTTCCCGGCAAATTCTGACGGCGTCATCCAGCCCAGTGCAGAATGGGGACGTCTCTGGTTATAGTGTATGCGCCAGGCCTCAATTTTGGACCGGGCATCTTCCAGCGACATGAACCCGTTTTCATTCAGGCCTTCCTCCCGCAGCCTGCCGTTGAACGACTCCACCGTCGCATTGTCCGTTGGGGTTCCCGGGCGTGAGAAGTCTATACGGATCCCTCGTTCATACCCCCACTTGTCCAGCATTTTTCCTGCAAACTCAGAACCGTTATCGGTTTTCAGCAACTGTGGTAAAGGACGTCTGAACGCAATACTGTCAAGCATCTCCGCAACCTCCGTTGAGCGCAGATTCTGGCCCACGCAGATCCCCAGACATTCACGCGTGTAGAGATCAATTACCGTCAGCAGGCGTAACCGACGCCCGTCAAATAATGCGTCAGAGACAAAGTCCATGCCCCAGATAAATCCCTGAGGCTGGGGTTGTCGGCGCAGTGCCGATTTGTTACGACGTGGACGTTTGAGACGCAGGGACAGATCCTGTTCGCTGTAGAGTCGACAGATGCGTTTATGGTTATCCCGCCAGCCTTCACGCCTGAGCATGACGTGAACTCTGCGGTAGCCATAGTGGAGCCGGGTTTCGCTGATCTCCCTGATGCGCAGGCGTAGCGCACTGTCGTCTGCTGCCACAGAACGATACCTGAACGAGCTGCGACTGACCCGCAGGGCAAAGCATATTTGCCTTTCGCTGGCTCCGTAGCGTGCCTGCAGATCCTGGACCCATTCGCGCAGTCGCGCCAGCGTCAGTTCTTTTTTGCCAGCACATCCTGCAGCATGGCCTTGTCGGGGCTCAGAACGGCAACCAGCTTCTTCAGCCTGAGATTCTCTTCCTCAAGCTGTCGCATGTGCTTCAGTTCAGATGGGGAAATCCCGCCGTATTTCTTGCGCCACGTATAGAATGTGGCATCGGAGATACCCAGCTTGCGACAGACCTCCGGTACTGATGTACCCAGTTCAGCCTGCCTGAGGGCAAAGACAATCTGTTCTTCAGTGAATCGTGACTTTTTCATCGGCTCAACCTCCGCTCGGGGGGAGTATTAATCATGCAGAAATTCTGTTTCTGAATGGAGCAGGATTTTGGGTCAGGGTCAAACTGTTAAGGATGTCTGCAGTGAAGCCGGTATCTCTGAAGCCAGCTATTACAACTGTAAGGCGAAATACGGCGGGATGGAAGCAGCTGATATCAAAAAAATAAAAGACCCTGAGGACGAAAATCGTCGTCTGAAGCAGATGTTTGCCAGCCTGAGTCTGGAAAATCGTGCGTTAAAATATGTCATCGAAAAAAAGCTTTAAAATCAACGATGAAGCGTGAGCTTGTCAGCTATCTGACGGTGCAATTTTCTATGAGTTTACGCCAGGCATGCAGGACATTATCGCTGAGCAGGACGGTGTATTTTTACAAGCCCGATCTCCGCCGGGATGAGCCCGTGATCCTGGCGATGACAGAAGCGGCTGAACGTTATCCCCGGTACGGTTTTAAGAAGCTGTTCCAGACGCTGCGCAGACAGGGTAATGCCTGGAATCACAAGCGCCTGCACCGGATTTACTGTCTGCTGAAACTGAACTTTCGTCGCAGGGGAAAGCAACGTCTGCCAGTGCGCAACCCGGCACCACTGGCCACGCCGGGGGCGTTAAACCAGAGCTGGTCTATCGATTTTATGAACGATGCGCTGGTGTGAGGCTGGCGCTTCAGAACCTTCAATGTGGTGGATGATTTTAACCGGGAAGCACTGACGACAGAAATCGACCTGAATATCCCGACACAGTGGGTGGTCAGGGTACTGGACAGGATCGTGGCAAACCGTGGTTATCCACTGAAGATGCGGATGGACAATGGGCCGGAATTGATATCACTGACCCTTGCGCAGTGTGCTGAAGAGCATGACGTAATGCTGGACTTTATCAAACCGGGTAAGCCGACGCAGAATGCCTTTATCGAACGGTTTAACCGGATGTACCGGACAAAAATACTGGATTTTACCTGTTCAGAACCCTGAACGAAGTACGGGAAATCACAGAACGCTGGCTGATGGAATATAACAGCGAGCGACCTCATGAATCGCTGAATAACCTGACGCCGAAATAATACAGGCTGATGGCCGAAAATGCGGAAATTTCAAAAAGTCCGTGGAACTAAAACGGGTGTGCTTACTATTAGTATAAATATCTTTAATGTAATATTTTTATGGTTTTCAAGAAGTGCGCAATTTATGTGTTTATTTTCACATGGTTCATATAAAAAACACAAGCAAGGTCAATAATTTCTCCTAAACGTGAAAGAAAAGGTGTGATTTTTTAATTGTACTGTTAGTGGGGCGTTTAGAATTGAAGTGCATATCCGAAATGCATCCACAACAAGGCGTGTAATATTTATGTTTATATTTTGTTGTTAATTTTATTTTCTTTAAAATTTAATACTAAAACAATGGGGAGTGAGGAGATTGAAGTAAGTATGTAACATTTTGTTTTTTATAGTTATTTGCGTTTTCGACTTGGTTTTTTTAATGTTTATATCTATTTATTGAGGTTTTTTGATAGGGAGTTACTATTAAAATCGAAGAAAGTGCCGCGGTTGATTAAGAGAATTATGAATATATAATTATCCGCATCAAGCAAGTTATTTGTTTTTTAACTTACAGTTAATGTTATTTGCTTCTTAAAGGATATCGTTTAAGTAGGAACTGTGAGTATGCAAAAATTCATGCTTGATTTTATATTTTATTAGCTGCTGCATATACTTATCATGACGTGTGTATTAATGTTATTGCATGGTAGCAACTTAAGTTTTTAATTATTAAGCAAGGGAGTTTTTAAGTGAAAATGAAATCAATCTCAGCAGTATTAGGTATGGGATTAATTATTGTTGCGAGTGCGGCTATGGCCGATGATCCACCGACACCGACACCGACACCGACACCGACACCAACTACTGACAGTACACATGTTTATTTCGATGGAACTATTACTAACGCCCCTTGCTCAATCCCAAACGCTTCACGCGACCAACACGTCAAGATGGGTAGTATTGCCGCTCACGTTTTAAAGAATGGTGGTACTTCTGATGCAGAACCATTCCATTTTGACCTGATTAACTGCCCAGTTGGTAGCTCAGTCTCAGTAACCTTTGGCGGAGCGTCTGATCCTAAAGACAAGTCTCTTCTTGCTTTAGGTAGCGGCGAAGCTTCAGGTGCTGGCATTCAGATTCTTGCTGATGGCAAACCTGTAAAACTGGATCAGCCAACTGAGAAGCAGAACCTTACTGAAGGTGACAACACGCTGACGTTCGCTGCACAACTTAAAGGCGACAGTGATTCAGTTACAACAGGAGAATTTTCTGCAGTTTCCAACGTAACTTTTACGTATCAATAAATTTTTAGGGGGCATGCCCCCCTTTTTGAAGGCGGAAAAACATAAGTGTTTTACAAATATACCTGCCTGAAACTTATGTTGCGATGTATTCTTTTATTAAGCTGCATATATAACGGATCTGTGTTAGCTCGTATATCAACTGATCATACACGGCTCACAGTTGAGGGCAATATTCTTGACACTCCATGTTCTATAGATCCCGGTAGCAAAGAGCAAACTATATGGATGGGAGCAACTCCAACTGAATTAATAAAACGAAACGGTGTTGGTGGGGTTGTTCCATTTGTCGTAAAACTTAATGACTGTACGCTTCAGCGCCTGGATAGACGGTTGGCAGACTGGCAAGGTTTTACAATCACGATGAATGGAGTATCTGAAGGTAATGACTTCGCCGTTAGTGGAAATGCGAGTGGCGTTTCGCTCCGAATATTAGATACAGACGGTAAGCGCGTAGTACCAGGTAAATCGCTTCCTAAAGAGCAACTTGTGCAAGGTGATCAAACGCTGAATTTCAGTCTGCAACTCGTTGCGAACCACAAGCCTTTACTAAAAGGTAATTTTCGAGCAGTCGTACGTTTTGGGATTACTTACTTCTGATTTTGTGGTTTGCCAGTTGTAATTGAGGTTATTTATATGTGGTTCAACTATCCCAAATTTACTTTATATTCTCTTCTTTTTCTCATGGGAGTAAGTTTAGTTCATGCAGATGACCTTGGCGTTGATTTCAACACCGATGTGCTGGATGTTAAAGATAGAAATAATATTAATTTGAATCAGTTTTCCCATGCAGGCTATATAATGCCAGGTGAATACAGCATGTCGGTAAATGTAAACGATAGCAGTCTGCAAGAGGAAAACATTGAGTTTATCAAGCTAGATAACAAGCCGGATGAAACTGTAGCATGCCTTTCACCACAGCTTGTAAAGAAGTTTGGTTTTAAAGATGAAATATACCAAAAACTTTCATGGCTAAGAGGCGGTAAGTGTCTGAACGTTCATGCCGATGTGGTTAAGGGTATAGTTGTCAAAGGAGATATTGCTAAGTCGAGACTAGTGGTCACTATACCTCAAGCCTACCTTGAATATACTAGTGCTACATGGGATCCCCCTTCACGCTGGGACGACGGTGTATCTGGTTTAATCTCGGACTATAACCTCAACCTAATGAAGGTACATGGATTAAAAAGCGGTTCATCCAGCTCAAACTTGAGCGGAAACGGAACGGTTGGCATGAATATTGGCGCATGGCGTCTGAGAGCCGACTGGCAAGCTAACCATAGCCGATACGGTGATACTCCAGTCCATCAACAGTGGGAGTGGAACCGATATTATCTTTTTCGCGCTATCCGAAGTTTGGGGGCTAAATTAATTTTGGGTGAGGACTACCTCGACTCAGACCTTTTTGACTCTCCCCGATTGGCGGGGCTAAGACTTGTATCTGATGATAATCAACTACCACCAAATCTTCGTGGCTATGCTCCCGAAGTTACTGGCATAGCTCGTACACATGCAAAAGTTACAATTAGCGACCAAGGACGTATAATTTACGAAAGTCAGGTTGCGCCAGGTCCGTTTCGGATACAAACACTTAGTGATACAACTAATGGTACTCTTGATGTAAAAGTGACAGAGCAGGATGGAAAGATTAAAAAATATCAAATTAACACTGCTACTGTACCTTATCTCAGTCGTCCGGGATTAATAAGATATAAGCTGGCCATGGGCAGGCCCGATGATATGCGCCACCGTGTAAATGGTCCATTACTATCTACAGGCGAATTTTCATGGGGAATAAACAATGGTTGGTCCTTATATGGGGGGAGTCTTTTTGGAAATGGATATCAGACATTGTCTGGTGGTATTGGGCGTGATCTTATGATTTTTGGTGCTTTGGCTGCGGATGTGTCTGCAGCCAGAGCAGACCTGCCTGATAGCAAAAGAACATTTGGAAAATCTTATAAGCTTAGTTATTCGAAAACGTTCGACTCAATTGATAGCCAAGTAACCTTCGCAGGCTACCGCTTTTCTCAGCGAACATTCGTGAGTTTGAACGATTTTCTTGATGCGCTCGATCAGGGTATTAGACCGATTGGCAATAAGCAAATATATACTGTCTCACTTAATAAACAATTCAGTAGTATTGGACTTAGCAGTAATTTTAATATTAGTCGACAAACCTACTGGAACGATACACCAGCAGACGTTCGCTATTCTTTCTCCCTGTCTAAATATTTCGATATAGGACGATTCAAAAATATCAGTTTTTCTCTATCTGCATATCGTAACAAATTTAATAGTGCTTGGGACAGAGGTGGGTATTTTTCCATCTCTCTTCCTCTGGGTAATGCGGATACTATTTCGTATTCTGAAAGCATGTCGAACGGTGTTCTGGAGCACGATGCTACTTATTTTACGACAATCGACGAACACAATAGTTATCAGGTTAGTGCGGGTAATGGGAATACTGGGTCAACAGGAAGCGCATCTTTCTCTCACGAAGGTAGTAGTTCAGAAATTGATGCGAGCGCGGGGTGGCAGGAAGGAAACTATGTTTCTGGAGGCCTTACACTACGGGGTGGGATGACTATAACTGCCTGCGGTGCTGCAATGCACCGTACTTCTCAGGCTGGCGGAACACGACTGATGCTTGATACTGAGGGCGTTTCTGGTGTGCCAGTCCATGGTTATGGAAGTACTACAAATACCAACGCTATCGGTATAGCTGTTATTAGTGACATAACCAGTTACTATCATAATGAGGCAAGTATAGATATGGACCACTTGCCAGATGACGTTACAGCAAGCTCTTCGGTTGTAGCAGATACGCTAACAGAGGGTGCAATTGGTTACCGCCGATTCAGTGTTGTTGCAGGTAGACAGGCAATGGCAGTTATTGGTCTCAAAGATGGTCAGATGGCACCCTTTGGCGCTACAGTAAGAAATGCGAAAGGTCAGCAAACTGGCTTGGTTGGGGATAGCGGAAATACTTGGCTGTCTGGGATGAGACCTTCAGAAACCATGAGCGTCGAATGGGATGGAAAAGTGCAATGTACTTTTAAGCTTCCTAAAAGGCTAGATGTACCAGCTCTTTTTCTGCCCTGTATACGCAGTGGTAACCACGTTAATTGAAATATTACCTCCAAATAAGATATAAGGAATCGAAATGAAGAAAGCCCGATTTATGACAATGTCAGTTGGTATTTTAGTAACCATGCTAAATACTCAACAAGCCAATGCTGCGCTTGCGCTGGATCGTACACGAGTCATTTTCCCGGGGGGGGGGAAATCCGTCACCGTTAATATACATAATGAAAACACCTCGCTTCCCTATTTAGCACAATCTTGGGTTGAGGACGAAAAAGGTAATAAAATTTCCTCACCGTTAGTCGTCGTACCTCCTTTACAGCGTGTCGAAGCGGGCTCCGCTTCTCAACTCCAAATTAAAGCCTTACCTGATGTAAAGTCTTTACCACAAGATAGAGAGTCGGTTTTTTACTTCAATCTGCGTGAAATACCGCCTAGAAGCAATGAGCCAAACACTCTTCAACTTGCGCTTCAGACGCGTATAAAATTGTTCTACCGTCCAAAAAGCATTTTGCCATCACATGCACAAATGATGACGCCATGGCAGGACAGTTTAACATTATCCCGCGAAGGTGATGACTATAAGGTGATTAATTCAACGCCATACTTTATTAGTTTGGTTTCTGCAGGTTCTAAGAACAGCGATGCGGCTCGCTCAAAAAAATTCAAACCTTTAATGGTTGCTCCTAAAGGAAATGCATCACTTGGTGTGTCTGCCGCCAGTCTCGGATCGAAACCAACGATTTCCTACATCAATGATTATGGTGGCACGCGAGTTCTGACCTTTAAGTGCAATGAGAGTCAGTGCAAGGTATCTGGGGATGAGGACTTTAAGAATTGAACTTTGACATAACTGCAGGCAACATGAGAAGCCGATGACATATTTCAAACGCTTAATATTAATGACTTTTATCGCATTGGAATTGTTCATTGGTTATGTATACGCTGATGATAATATTGCTAACGGTGATAGTGGGGTTCTGTATGTTGGTGGGGAGCTAACACATGGAGCATGCAATATTGAAACTTCTTCACGATGGCAAACTTTAGCTATGGGAACTATCAATAGTGGAGAGCTCTCTCGACCAGGGGTCAAAGCCCATGGTAAATCGTTTCATCTACGCCTACGCGACTGTGTTACAAATAGTACTGAAGATGAGAAAATTACCACATCCAACTCACTAGGAATAATGGATGAGCCTGTAGTCCGTATCAGCTTTGTAAGTAAATTAGATGAAGATAATTCAAAGCTGATTGCGGTATCAGGCGCGAAAGGGTTTGGCCTTCTTCTGGAAGATGCTGCGCATCATCCTGTTCAGCTAAACCAAATAGGAGAACCAATGGTGATAGATGGAAATAGTGACGAGCTCATCTTCTGGCTATTTGCACAGCGAACAGTGGCTCCTTTACATGAAGGGGCATGGCACAGCGTGGTTAATATGAGGCTAAGTTATGAATAAGTGCTATTTAGCCATTCAGAAGTTATCAATCTACGTACAAGCGGGACTCTTTATTTTTTTCTTCAAGACAGCATTTGGTGCTGCAGG
The DNA here is from genome assembly GCF_001641135.1 of Pantoea sp. OXWO6B1. Classification (NCBI taxonomy): domain Bacteria; kingdom Pseudomonadati; phylum Pseudomonadota; class Gammaproteobacteria; order Enterobacterales; family Erwiniaceae; genus Pantoea; species Pantoea sp. OXWO6B1. The sequence continues at coordinate 131,611 of NZ_CM004291.1, read as the reverse complement.
GTTTGATTATGGTGAAAATTTCGGACAATTAAATGAAGTTACTGTCACTGGGGTGGTAATAAAACCGCCTCCATGTATTGTAAATGATAACAATACTGTTGATGTTAACTTTGGCAATTCTTTAGATGTGAATAGAATAGACGGTAGACGTTACATCAAGGACATTAATTATACCTTGAAGTGTGATGGCACAACAAGTAATACAATGAGTATTTTAATCAAAGGTAATACGGCTAACTTTGATGGTGGGGCTGCATTAGATGCCGGACACGACGGACTCGGTATTGAACTTCAGAGCGGAGGTAAAAAACTAAATATTGGCCAAAAAATTAAATTTACTTGGCCCGATTTGCCCAAACTACAGGCTGTACCGGTTAAGAAAGCGGGTGCTCATCTTAAAACTGGAGAATTTGATGTGGGCGCAACCATGATAGTGGAATGGCAGTAGGGATGACTAATGAAACGTAATCTTTTTTTTATTATATTATATTTTCCTTTGTGCGTTTTTTATGCTAATGCTGTCGAAAATATGAGGTTTCATGGAACACTAATTAATACTCCAGATTGTCATATTAACAACGGGGAAACTATCCAAGTGGAATTTAACAATGTAGGAGTTAATAAAGTCAACGGTGTAAATTATGCAAAGAAAATAGACTACACTATATCATGTGACGGAGATGTTGACGAAAATCTTTACCTTTCAATGGATGGGGAGGGTGTAAGTTGGGATGCGGCGGCAGTTAAGACATCTTCCGATAACCTTGCTATCGAAATACGACGGGATGGACAACCGTTTGTATTAGGAACAAGAATTAAATTAGAGCCTGGCAAGCTACCTGAACTAATAGCTGTACCTGTAAAAAAAAGTGGTAATTCTTTAGCATCTGGTGAATTTAGTGCCGGAGCGACACTGATTGCTTCTTACCAATGAGGGTCGAAAATGAATATCAAAATTATAATAATCATGTTGTTTCTTTTACTTTTTAAAGCCGCAAATGCAGAAAGTAATTTAAATTTTCATGGTACACTGGTTGCTTTACCATGTAATATCCCTGAAAGTGATAAAAAAATAAAAGTAAGTCTTGGGGTAATAGAATTACACAAGATTTATCTAGACCAACTTATGCCGCGTGTACCTTTTTTACTGCATCTTCGAGACTGTGATCCTAATGTAGCTAATAAACTTAGCATCACTTTTGAAGGGGGTGAGGATAAAAATCTTCTTGGCTTTCTTGCTATAAATAAAAATTCCGAAGCATCAGGGATAGCCATAGGATTAGAAAATGACGCAGGTCGACAAATTAAGATAAATCAAAAAAATTCAATGTATAATATAACCGGAGGCGATAACGAGATATTATTCAAAGCCTACCTAAAAGCCGATCCTGAAAGAATTAAAAAGAGAAATGTTAGTTCTGGTTCTTTCAATGCATCTGCTACTATGAAAATAGACTATTATTAAAATTTACTTAGATTTTAGCGCGCTTGATTTCCCTCATTCTTGTTACAATGTCTTGTTTTTGTTAAATTATATGAAAAAGTGAGTAGCTATGCAAAAAAATCAATCGATTAATTTATTTTATTGCCCCCTAATAGGAAAGAAAAAAATGCAAAAATACTTTTTTATGCCCTTTATATTTTTTATTTTATTTGCATTTTCTAAATTTTCATTATCACAAACCTTGATATTAGATCAATTTAGTTGGACAAAGTTAGATGATCACACTGGAAAAGTGTTGAGTATTAAGGCACATGCCTACATGGGTGCTGGAGCAGGGGGCCCATGCGCAGGAAGTACTGAGTGGAAAAGTGGTCTTTTTCATAAGTATAAATGTAGCATATTACTTGGTGATCCGTCCTTACATAACAACGTAAACAATAATAAGATGGTCATGGTATTTAATTCAAACAGGAGCATAGCAAGCGACACACCAGTAGTATTGGATAGTGTAAATTCTTTAGTTGGTAAGGAATTTCCAATCGAAGGAGGAACAAATGTGTACGCATGCTTATTTGAAGATAGTGTCAGCCCTTATAGTACGGTATTTTCTGGACTTCCCTTCGCTTGTAACGGAAAACCTATACCTCCTGTTCCGAATAAAGTTTATTGCAAGCTTACTAAACAAGTTAATATTAATTATGGTGTTGTAAAGGATGATGAAATTAATGGGCTAAAAAAATCTGCTACTACAGAGTTAATTTGCAATGGAGATGCAACAGTAGAAATAAAAGTAAAAAATTCAACTAAGAGTTCGAATGTTATATACTTGAGAGATGATAAGTCAATATCTTCTAAACTTACCGTGGACGGAAAAGATACTTCAAGTACAGGTATTGAAATGAAAATGAAGGCAAATGCTCCTCAAAATGTTGTCATAAATAGTGAGCTAATTTCATCAGGCTCTGTTAATGCCGGAGAGTTTAGAGGGGCCGGTATAGCTGTTATATCTATTCAGTGAAAAAGATTAAGCTTGAGAGGAAGTGACCTGCCCCCAAACTTCTTACGCCAGGTGTAAAAGGTTGCGTCAGAAATAGCATGCTTACGGCAGAGCTCACGGGCGGAAATGCCAGCCTCGGCCTCGCGGAGAATACTGATGATCTGTTCGTCAGAAAAACGCTTCTTCATGGGGATGTCCTCACGTTGCTGATGAAGACATTACTGACATCGTCGTGTGTTAATTAACGGGGAGCAGGTTACAAAGATTATTAAAAAAATTTAAAACATTTGCCGTTTCAATAAAGCGATAATAAGATAAATTATTTAGAATCTCAGTTTTAGTGGTTTTATGATTTTTATTTTTTGTTAAGTTTATATTTCATAAATAGGACCTTCCCTTTTCGTACACTATAATATAAAATTTGTACTTTACATCTCTCCAAAAAATGGGCTGAGTAATCAGCCAGCGTTTGAACTAAAGTCTAATAACAACCAATATGAAACTTGGAAAACTAGTTATGCTTTAAACGATGCTAAATAGCTGCGCCGAATACCGCTACACTTTCGCCAGCCCATGCTTACCTCCGGGGAATGGGCTGGCCGTTTCCATAAAATGATGAACTTTTCTTAACAGTTGCCACATCGAACGGCACTGATGATTGCGTGTTATCGTGTCGTGAAGCGCCTGCCATAGCCGTTCAACATGATTTACCCATGGCGAGTACACCGGCTGATAAATCACCCTGAACTTCGGATTTTGCTTCAGCCAGCGCTGTGTTTCACGGCTTTTGTGGATAATGTAGTTGTCCACGATCAGCGTGATAGTTTTCGCCCGACGGTACGTCGCTTTAAGCCGCTTCAGCAGGCTGGTGAACAGCGCCGAACTTTTGCTGTTGCCGCCCACGTAGCTGACTTTACCTGTTCCGCTGTGCAGTGCTCCGGCCAGATAATATTTTTCATTCTGCCCTGGCGTCACTACGCGTTTTTGTTGTCCGCGCAGCTGCCAGTCCGCACCGATTTTGGTATTAAGATGGATATCCACTTCATCTTCATAAAAGACCGGATGCTCTGCGCTGCATTCGTCCAGTGCTTTGTGGATTGCTGCCATCTTTTCATCCTTATGCGGGTCACGGATACGCAGAGTTGGCGCGGCCCTTCGCCACACAAGCCCCGCAGACGGCAACCAGCGGCGAACGGTTCCGGCATGTAACTGGCAACCGGTTATCTCATTGATTTTTATTGCCAGAAGTTCTGTACTCCAGCGTGAGCGCTGGTAGCCAAAATCGCCGGGAGCATGTTTTACCAGCTCACGTAATAACGTGCAGATATGCTCAAACGGCCAGCGACGGGTTCGTCCGGCAGGCAATGATTTCAGTCCTGTAACACCCGACAGCGTGAACCAGTTAATCCAGCGTCCGACGGAGGAACGGGCACAGCAGAGCGTTCTGGCAACATCGCTGACGCGATCGCCCCTATGCAGCATCAGCATGGCAGTCAGCCTGCGGGCATAATTTTTATCGTGAGTTTTATGGATAGCTTTCTGCATCAGGCGTCTTTCGTCACGGGGAATTGGTGCTATGATCGGCATCGCTCAGTCCGGTTGGTGATTTTGGTTGGTTTGACGATTGATCAGATCGCACAATCCGGGCTGAGTTCCCTCAAAGTGATCTACTATTCCGCGCAGCTATTTAGCCCCCGAGTTAGAAAATCGCAGTATCTGATTATTTTTTATCAGGCTAAAAATTCAACCATCTTTATTACGAAGATAATAATAAAATATAACTTTTGTATACAAACCCCTTATCCAACAAGAAAAATTTTTCTCCGCGCTATTAGATAAATATTTTTAATACCTATATGCTACGTTTTGTAGAAATTTTTCCTATTTAGGTTGTTGGCGGATCAGGATAGAGCTCTTTTCTATGGAAAAATGATTAATAGAGTAAACCGGCACTAGTTTTGACTACAGCGAAGTTGAAAATTTGACTTAGAATCATAATAACTACGTCAACATAATTTCCTGAATATCGAAAAAAATAACTATTAGTTAAGTTTTATTTATATGATTTTGATCATTTTTTCCGCAACGTAAACATCTCATTGTATGCTAGTTTTTTTCGACCATGGAGAATGTTGAACCGTGAAGCGAAATTTGATTTCTGAAAAAATTCAGCGTGAAATACTCATAGCATTAGCAAAAGCCTACCCAGATCCAATCACTGGGAGACAATACTTTTCTGCTTTTGGTATGTATAGTGAGTATATTTTGAACGAAAACATTGATGCTCTTATCCAAGGTGGTTTGGTATCAAAGACAGCTATTGGTATTTGTGGGGGTGTTAACTTTCAAAAACTGGTTTTACTGAGATTAGACTTTGATAAGTATACAAAATGACCTAATACGCATTTGTTTTTCTATGCATGATAATATCATTGGCTCCTGCCAAATTAACCATGAAGTTGCTCGGTTCATCTTGCTGAGCCTTTTGCTTTAAGGTTAAATTATGATCCTACCCACGTAATGTGGACACCGTCCTAAGCGAGATTCTGGTTTTCAAATTGTTCCGGACTGAGCTGCCGGTTAATACCGGCAGCACCAGCTCGTACGAAACCGTAGCCGTTTTGGGAGTAGCGAACAGCGGTCTGACGCAGAGGTAGCAGATAAACGGTCTGCAGGATATCGCACAGGCGAGCTGTCGGCCGGGTTAGGGCCGCCATTGAGCCGCCGGATCTTGCCATCGCAACAGCCGTAACGACCGTAAGGCCCATGCCCGTCAGCAAAAATCCTGTCGTAGCGGGCCAGACGGCGATTCCGGCCTGCAGGCCGATGAAGGGGGTAAAGATAATGTTTACTGCGCCAACAAACAGGGCGAAATTCATAAATCCACGAATGAAAGAGTCTCTGACACATAAGCACCTCAATTAGACCATCTGTGCATCAGACTCCGGTTCCTGGAAAATAGTGTCCATTCATTTCTAATAGGTACTATCGCGTGAAATATCGGGCATAACACCTTGAGGTACTGCCTCCATTTTAAAGAAAAACTGCCGCGCATAGAGGCGGGACGCCGTTAAAGCATACCAAATCTACGGCCTGCGATTTATGTCTGCAGCGAAAATTTTACTGAATCTACTCTGTTGATGCGACAGAACCGTATTTGCAGTATTAGCGTACCGCCAAAAGGATTATCTTCCGTTGAAGATTTAGTCATTCTAATACGTTCATGAATACAGGTGGTGATTAAAAATCCAGCGAGTTTTATAAGCACTGCTATCTTTGTAAAAGTGACATTTTGGCTGAAGATGAATTTCAGTTTTTCACTAAAGAGAGACGTTGAAAATTTCTTTGGAAAGCCATCTGATTAATTGTCTACCCCAGCTGCATGATTTTGATATAAATCAATTTTTAGCTTTTAGAAATTGAACCCGGATGTTTTTCTGTAAAAGAAAAAACTCTTTAAATTTTTCCGTTTTTTTCCTGTTGATAAATTATGGGTGTATTTTAAACAACACCTCAACATCCAGTATAGTTTATTCTTTTCATTCTGGTTATTTGTTCCGTGTTAAATTTCATTCCTAAAAATAACTCATCTTAATTAATTCATTTGAATGCTCTGTAATTTGTTGATTTTTTTAAGATTTTAAAATTTGATTGGACATCAATGTAATTGGTATGGGCGATCATTAATCTGATTATAATAGTTTGTGACTATCATTTATGTTGAATTTTTCGTTCTTGCCGATCGAGAAGAGATGGTGCATTATAATTGCAATTAAAACGTAACCTAGGAAAATACAATGCACGTTACGCATTATTATTAGAAAGGATGTACTGCTTTCACCTTTTCTCTCGTTAAAAATATAAAGAGCAATTCAATATTGTGGCTTTCCTGAGATGGCCGCTATTATTTTGATTTTTTGCAGTGCTACTGAACTAGGCGATAGTGAATTAGCGTACATTAAAAAATACATACCTGCCTGAGAGTAAACGACAACGGAGATGATTACTTTATACCGCCAAGAGAATTTGTAACTGAACTCGACTACCTAAATAAAAAATCACATGTAAATTGAACTGTCCACAAAAAATAAAATATGGTGCCGTCATATTTATCAGTAGCATTGTATGCTGATAAATATGGCTGTTATAGATTTTTTAATGCGTTTATTTTGATAATTAATGGAGTTTTTTTAGTGAAACTGAATACTATTGTGCTGGCATTGGGTATGGGAATGGCTGTTTTGGCAGGCGCTGCAAATGCGGGTGATGGTCCAGATCCGCAGCCGCAGCCGCAGCCGCAGCCGGATAAAACCGTGACAGTTAACGGCGGCACCGTACATTTTAAAGGTAAGCTGGTTGCTGCTCCCTGCACCGTCAGCACGGATACTAGCGATCAGGAAGTTAAGCTCGGTGAATACACTACCCATCACTTTAAAAAGGCAGGAACGCTGGGTTCAATAGTGCCGTTCCAGATCAAACTGGAAGACTGCGACACTTCGATTGCAAAAACCGCCTCAGTTGCATTTTCAGGACGGACTGACAGTTCCAGTAAAGACAGTTCTCTACTGGCTGTAGATCAGGATCTGTCTTCAGGCAACGCCGGTACAGCAACCAACATTGGCATTCAGGTTCTGGACAACAAGTCCGCCCCCGTGAAATTTGATGGAACCACGTTTGTTAATTCGACCACCTTGATTGACGGCGAGAACATCCTGAAGTTCGCTGCGCAGTATAAGTCTACGGGCGTCGCCACTGCAGGTGATGCGAACGCAGACGCTAACTTCATCATGCAGTACAACTGATTCACCGGCACTTGCGGGACGGCATACTTACGCCGTCCCGCACATTAATCCAAGGCGCCTTTATGAAATCTTCACGATACCTGATGCCGGTTCTTCTCGTTTTGTTCATTCATTCCGGATCTGCTGAGGCCCGCAACGTGCGTGTCATCATCCCGGGAGGCGAGGTGCATATGCGCGGGCAGCTCACGAGTGGGGCATGTGTCGTCAGTGCTGACAGTCAGGATTTGCATGTCGATATGGGCGAGTATACAACTCACTCCTTTGAGCGGGTCGGTGACATTTCTGCGCCGGGAATCCCCTTTACCATTAATCTCACTGACTGTGGCCCCGGAATACAGAGCGGCGTTGGCATTACGTTTTCCGGTAAAACAGCCCCTAAAGAGCCGGATGTCTTTCTGGTTGAGGCCTCTGATACTAGGCCCACCGGCGTATTCGGACATGACGGCTACACCGGTCTTGGATTATTGATTACTGACCCGAAGGGACACCAGGTCATTCCCGGAGGCTTACCTGAGGAGTTTTTCGGGCCGGACGGGAGCGATATGTCTCTTCATTACGTTGCCCGTTATCGGACTACGTCCCGAAGTGTCTGGCCCGGTAAACTGCAAAGTGAAGTGCGCTTTGATATTGCCTACCCGTAATAATTGCTGATTTAAAAACAGGTTACTCATCATGCAGAAAAGAGTTCTTTTATTGCCTCTGGCTTTCCTGACGCTTTGTGTGTTTCAGCCTGCCACCGCAGGTGGCATCGCACCAGGTGCCACACGCGTGATTTACCCGGAAAGTGACAGCCAGGCTTCGCTTGCCGTCACCAACAGTGACAGCCATGAACGCTATCTTATCCAGGCTTGGGTGGAAAACGATAAGGGCCAGCGTGACCATGATTTCATTGTTACCCCCCCCCTGTTTGCGGCCGCACCCAAAAGTGAAAATACCCTGCGCATCGTTTATACCGGCAAGCCCCTTCCCGGGGACCGGGAGGCGGTCTACTGGATGAATATTAAAGCCATACCCGCAGTGGATAAATCTGCTCTTAAAGGGGCAAACACACTTCAGCTTGCCATACTTTCAAGAATGAAGCTGTTCATGCGCCCGGACGGACTGAAGATGAGCGAACCTGAATCTGCAGAGCAGCTTCGTTTTCAGCAGACGGCAGGGCAGGTTGTCGTTAAAAATCCGACGCCCTATTACCAGTCGCTGGTCAACATTTACGTTGGTGGCCGGAAGCTTGAAAACATTATGGTTGAGCCCTTTGGTCAGCGCGTGCTGAAGCTACCCTCAGGCATTACAGGGCCGGTACATTATCAGACGGTTAACGACTATGGTGCCATCACTACAGAAAAAACTGGAAAACCCGCTTAAAGATTTAGGTGGTCGTTTTTTCTGCATTGCTTCTGTTCGTGAAAACCTGAGAGTTACGTTATGCTTCAGTCCTACTGTTATCCCTGCAGGTACCTTCATCGCCTTCCCAGCCTCCGGTATTGCGCCATGGCAGTGCTCCTTGCCCTGACGGGGATTGCCCACGCACAGGACTGGTTTAACCCGGCTTTTCTTTCCAGAGACGGCGGTGAAGTGGCTGACCTGTCCCGTTTTGAAAATGGGGCAGGTCAGCTGCCCGGTATCTATAGGGTCGATATCTGGGTAAATGATGAGTTCGTGACAACTTCCCCCCTGCGGTTTGAGGCAATAAAAGGCGGCCGCAGTGCAGCTACTGTCACAGAGCGGTCAAAAGATGACGGTACGGGGCTGGTTCCATGCCTGTCCCTTAAATGGCTGAAGCGGCTTGGAGTAAATATGGCCGCTGGAGAACTCAGGAAACTGAAAGATGACGGCCAGTGTGTGGACTTTATGCATCTCTTTCCCGGCGCGTCCTCTTATTATGATTTTTCGGCACAGCGTCTGAAGCTGTTTTTTCCTCAGGCGTATGTACTGAATAGCGTGAGGGGATATATTCCGCCGGAAGAGTGGGATGAGGGGATTAATGCTGGCCTGCTGGACTACACGCTGACGGGCAGTAAAGGCAATAACAGCAGCAATTACTACCTTAACATTACCAGCGGTCTGAATCTGGGGGCTTGGCGTTTGCGTAATAACGGGGCATGGACGTACTCAGATTATGCGGGCAGAGACCGGCAGCAGAAATGGCAGAATATCTCCACGTATGCTGAGCGCACGCTAATTCCGCTGAAAAGTGAGCTGATTCTTGGTAACAGCAGCAGCGCGGGAGACATTTATGACAGTCTGGGATTTCGCGGGGTAAGGATCTACACCTCTGACCCTATGTATCCGGACAGCCAGCAGGGATTTGCCCCCACTATTCGTGGTATTGCCTCGGGTCGTTCTCAGGTGACCATCAGACAGAACGGTTATGTGGTTTACCAGAATACCGTTCAGTCCGGCGCGTTTGAAATTACTGACCTCAACCCGGCATCATCAAGTGGCGACCTAGAGGTTACAGTTAAAAACGAATCGGGTACCGTACAAAAGTTTATTGTTCCTTACTCAACGGTTCCCCTGCTTCAGCGTGAGGGACGTCTGAAGTATGACGTCGTGGCCGGGCAGTACCGGAGCGGACTGTCTGCTAAGAATGCACCCGTTTTTGTACAGGGTACACTTGCGCGCGGATTTACCGGCGGTATAACGCTGTACGGCGGAAGCCAGATAGCGAAGCGTTATACCTCTGCCGTGGCCGGCGCGGGTATGAATCTGGGAACGTGGGGGGCTGTGTCAGCTGACCTGACCACGGCACACAGCGAACTCTCTGACAGCAGCTCACACAACGGGCAGTCGTTGCGCTTCCTATATGCCAAATCTCTGAACAACTACGGTACCATTTTTCAGCTGCTTGGCTATCGCTACTCCACCAGGGGATTTTATACCCTAGACGAGGCCGCATGGAGCGAGATGAACGGCTATCAGTACGCATGGAAAGACGAGAGCGATGGCCAAGGGCCGCAGCAGGAGCCCGTAAGCTACCATGACCTGCGTAACAGCAAAAAGGGGCGATTGCAGGTGAGTCTCTCGCAGCAGGTGGCAGATATCGGCTCCCTGAACCTTACCGCCACGCGACAGGACTACTGGAACAGCACCGGCAGCGACAACTGGTATCAGGTAGGTTTTTCCAGCGGCTGGAACGGTGTCAACTATAACATTTCTTATTCTTTGAGCCGGAGCAACGGCATGCCGGGAACGGATCGCCTCGTGTCGTTGAATATCTCTGTACCGTTTGGCAGCTGGCTGGGTCATAACATGGCAGAGCATGAACGCCTTAACAGCCTGTATGCCACGACCCAGATGAGCCGGGACCAGGACGGAATTACTCAGATGCAGAGCGGGGTCAGCGGCACTCTGCTTGCGGGAAATAACCTGAATTACAGCCTCATGCAGGGACGCAGCAGCCGCAGCGGTAACAGTGGCAGCCTGAGCGCAATCTGGCAGGCGGCTGCAGGCCGCGTCAGCGGCGGCTACAACTACAGCCGTAACGAACACGCCTGGAACTGGGACCTGTCGGGTGGAGTGGTGGCGCATGCGGACGGTGTCACCTTCAGCCAGTCTCTTGGTGACACTAACGTACTGATTAAGGCGCCAGGAGCGAAGGGCGTTCACGTGGAGAATGAAACGGGGGTCAGCACGGACTGGCGGGGCTATGCCGTGATGCCGTATGCCACGGTGTACCGCCGTAACCGCGTTGCGCTTGACGTTAAGAGCCTAGACATGCATACAGACCTGGATGACTCAGTGCAGGATGTCGTGCCAACCCAAGGGGCTATAGTGCGGGCTGAATACCGGACGCATGTAGGATTAAGAGCCATGTTCAGCCTGACTCATGGCGGTAGTCCGGTTCCGTTCGGCACGACGGTGACGGAAAAAAGCTCCGGCACGACAGGTATCGCAGACGATACAGGGGAAGTTTATATGGTCGGCGTGCCACAGAAAGGGGTACTGGAGATGGTATGGGGTAACGGTCAGCAAAATCGATGTCAGGTGCCTTACAGCCTGCCAGCCGAAAGCGAAAAATTACCCATCATCACGATAAAGAAGAATTGCAAAAATTCATAGGTGAAAAAGTGATAAAAAAAGGTTCTATAACAAAAGGTCTTTTATTTTTGACTTGCCTTCCTTACTTTGCCTTGGGTTATACGGGACAGTGCCTTATGCCAGACGGAGGAACAAATACGCTTTCGGCTGACATAGGCGCGTTCAACATTGACGACTCTTCAAGTAATGTTCCCGGAAAGATAATTGTCAAAGATTTCCCATTTTTTGCCTCTGGCCTGCCGTACAGAGCTTCGTGTGATAATGACAAAAGTGCGTTAACTCCTATATTTTTGACCACAAAAGTGCCACTGAGTCGGTCGGGTAAGGACGATGGATGGTATAGAATTAATGATTATCTTTCAGTGAAAAGTCAAACATGGATTGATGCTGGCCGAGAAGCCTATATAGACAATCCAATGGAACACGAAAGTAATGAATACAATGAGCAAAATGGTACTGAAACAAGTTGGCATACAGGCGGTAAAGGCAGGGTATCGATCAGAATTGACCGTGCCTTTATCGGCATGTCGCCTTTTAAAAAAGAAATACTCGAGATCTATGCTAATACGTTTAAAGAAGGCATAAGTACCAAACCCCTTACTGTTTTATACCTTTCAGGAAACATTATTGTCCCTCAAGGCTGCGAGCTGAATGCCGGGCAGGTTATCAGTATGGACTTTGGTAATATTGGTTCCTCTGCCTTTTCACAGGCGGGTGCTGGTAAAAAGCCCGCTGGAGTAAATCCTCAGACACGAAGCATTGGCATTCAGTGCAAAAACATTGACGCACAGACTCTGCTTTCTCTGCGTATTGAGGCAAATAATGTCTCTGGTAACGCCATCGTTTCTGATAACGCAGACTTGGGCTTTGTGGTTGCGGACGGTAAGCAGAATCCTCTTACGCCTAACAATGTAGACAGCAAAATTCCGTTCCGGCTGAATAATAATGCTGCGGCTACAGTGCCGATTAGCGCATGGCCCGTCAGCGTGACGGGGAACAAACCTGCGGAAGGCCGGTTCACCTCGGAGGGCTATCTGCGTGTCGATTTTGACTAAAACGGCAGTCAGGACTGCAGGATTCAAATGTCGGACCTTTGCTGCGATGGCAGCTTTGTGCTGCCTGATTAGTTCAACACCAGCGAAAGCTGATGGCACAGTCGGGGAGATCAATATCCGGATGACAGGTACGGTGGTGGCGCTGGGCTGTACCGTTGACCCCGACGACATTGATAAACCCATTGAGCTTGGCTCATGGGCAACGAAACAGCTCAAGAAAGCTGGTCAGAAGACATTACCCGTTGCTTTCAGCATTCATCTCACCGGCTGTACAGCAAGCGGAGTGACGACAAAATTTACCGGGAAAAAAGATTCCGTAAATCCGGAGCTGCTGGCGCTAAGGACTGGTAGTGAAGAAGATGCGACCGGCGTTGCCGTACAGATTATGGACGGCAGCGGTCAGCGTATCCCCATGGGAAGCAAGGCACCACGCGGCATAGTAGACGGAAGCGGTAATGTCACTTTGAATTTCCGGGCGAATTATGTCTCCACTGGAGATAATGGCGTCAGACCCGGCACTGCAGATGCCGACACGGAGTTCACGCTGACGTACGACTAAACCGCCGCAGTAATCCTAAATAAGTGAACATAATATAGCTACACTTTTGCAAGTCCGTAGTTGCCACCCGTGAAGGTACTGATAGTTTTCATAGAGTGGCGTACTTTTTAATAGCCGCGACATTAATCGACACTGATGATTCCGTGTGATGGTTTCGTGCAGTACATGCCATAAACGCTCAACGTGATTCACTCACGTCGAGTAAACCAGCTGGTAAATTATTCTGAACTTCGGGGGTGAATTCAGCCAGCGCAGCGTTTCTTTGCACTTGTGAATGATGGAGTTACCCACGATTAACATGCTGGTTTTTTCTCGCCAGTAAATCGCTTTTAGGTGTTTTAACCGCGAGATGAACAGCAACGAAATTTTAATGCTGCTGCCCACATAACTGACCAGGCCAGTGCCGCTGTGGCGTGCTCCTGCCAGATAGTATTTTTCGGTATGCCCCGGTGTGACAAAGCCTTTCTGCAGACATCGGCTCTGCCAGTCTGCACCGATTTCGGATGGAGGTGGTCAAACCCGCCCAAACGTGTCCCGCTGATACGATGTTTCTTTGCCAGTTACGTCCGTGTATGAGGCTATTACACCTGCTAATGTACGGGTATAAGATGTACCGTGCATAGTCTTGCACTAAGTGAAGGTTTCCGCCTTCAGAATGCCGGATCTATTCCATCTCAACATGTTTTCCGTCCCTCACTTCTTCGCCAAAACCAGCTGGCCCGTCAGCGTTTCATAGCTGAATGTCTGGCTTACTCCCTTCGACGTTATACTGCTGACGACGTTACCCAGTTCAGGGATATAAGTATATGCTATTTTTTTCCTGACGGCAGGGTGACAGAAGCGGAAACTGGCGATGCATCGTTGTAAGTGCAGATAGTGGTCCTTCCGCCACTTACCTTTTTGTCATGCGACAGAGTCCGTCAAACCCGGGTTGAGCCGTGCCGATTGTCCCGTCTGTTTGAGGAGCTGGCGCGTTATGGCTTTATTGAGCTGCCGAATTTTGAGTGTGACACGGTTGAAAATTACTGGATGCACCGGCACATCCTCCTCACCGATCGCTTCTGGAAACTGTGCGGCGTCAACATGGACAGACTGCTTCAGCAGCGTAATGTCCGACTGCAGGCCCTGGCTGACGGCATCATTTAGCCTGGCACGTATGACTCCGTTCGTGAGACGCGAAAGCGCTGGTACGAGAAGATGCGCATGACCACGCTGCTCCACCGTAGTGAAAAGCGGTAAAGGAGAAGCACAGAAAACTCCTCAGCAGACTTACGCTGGACGAGCGGCGGCAGGCGATGGCCAGCTGGCTAATCCTGACACGTCCGAATCACGAGCTGATGAACATCGATGGTGACGGCTTCGAACGCATGGTCTGGTACTATCTTAACCAGCTGGATCCTGGGCCTCGGTTGTGAGCTGGCACCGCCCGACGTTTTTCACTGACACACCGTTCCTCAATTAACCGCCTTCACTGGCGGTAAAGTCGCTTGTTCCAAGCGTCCGGTTCGGCTCTTTTTCATGCCTGAACTTCCACTTTTCTGCGCATGTTATGGCGGTCGAGGCCAGAATCGCGACCGCCAGATTTTTTATCCACATTTACCCGCAATCTTTAAGGTGAATTTAGCCGCACTTGAGTTGCCCCGGCCGCCAAGCGAAGAAGGATGGAACAGGCGTGGTTGAAATGGGTGTTGTAACTTATGGCTTTTGCACTGCGGTGAGTAGTCTCGCTTCAGGGTACAGTTAACCAGTTCTTATTAAATCCATGACAAAAACTAATCGTTTACAACGATCTTTAATAAATATTCAATAGCTTTTACCTATCAAGATGGGTTAAATGATCGATAATATCCATTGGTTTAGTATGGTTAATGCGCGTACAGTATATTTCAGAGACAGCATGCATACTTAATGAGGACGGGCGGGTATTACCGGAACGCCCCGGATACTGCAATCATTTTACAGGGGCAGAAGGATGTCTTTAGCTCTCAGTATTCATGACGACCTAAGTGTAATAGTTGCTTCACTTTCTGGTGCACTGGCGTACATTATTACGCAGCGTCACTTTGACCGCTTCCGGCAGTCGGTGGCTTTTTTTATTTCCTTTGCCATGGGGATAGTCGGTGGGGATGCAACACTTGAGTTAATAAAGATATTTTTTCCGGGCGTGTTCTGTGATAACCGTGTTATCGGCGCTTTTTTATGCAGCGCTCTCATTGTTACGGTTATTGTTAATATTATGGCCCGAATAAATTTAGTAGTTGAAAATAAAATACAGCAAAAAGATGATTGATCAGGCTACTGAAATTTAAATTTACCGTGTGTTAACCATAGTATTTTGGAAAGACGGAGTGCGATGGGTTTTTGTTCAAAGCCAGCTACCATCAACTATTAATAATATATTTTATATGATTTTTTGAGGGTTTTTACTCAAACAATATGGTCAACAAAAGTATCTAGATTACCTGTTGAGCTTCAAGGTTTTTGACCTCTAATCTCAAATTACTTACCACCTTCTCTAAAAAAGACTGGATAAATTATTCCGAGGTGTGAGAGGGTCAACTGTTTTTACGCAGAGGAACTGGTGAAATTTTATTCTTTAGCAGTTGCCGTTAACGAGTTTCAAAAGTGCGTTATGTTCAGATTGGCAGTAGATTACTGCGCCGTATTCAAGTTACTTTAGAGAAATTATGTCTAATCTATATATAGAGGGAATGTCCGGCATTGGAGACAACATTATTCAGCGCTGTTTTATAAAACAGTTAACACAAAAAGGCCAAGGGGTCTGGATAAAAACACCTTTACCAGAAATTTACGAGGGTTTAAGTAATATTCATTATGTCCGAGCGTACTCCAAGTTGCGTACTCAAAATAAAAATGAAAATATTACGGAGGTGACATTTGAGTCAGTACCTTATGAAATACAATGTCGGCGTATTTTTTATGGTGACTTAGACCTAAAGCATGGCAGTATTTTTAATGCGATGGAACGCCGCTTCGGCATTCCACCCGCGAGGATTTATTTGCCAAATTTTTTTTTGCCCGATATTGGACTTTCTCATAATAAACCTATCGCACTCATCCGACCTACTACTGAGCGGATTGAATGGCATAACTCAGCACGGGGACCTCTCAATGAGTACGTTGACTGTGTTGCCAAGATTCTCGCTTTTCGGGGCTGGCATGTCATTAGTATTGCGGATACAGAAGTCGGTCTTGAGTGGATAACGGACGCTGAACCTTTCGCTCATCAGAAACTGCACCACGGCGAGCTAACCATTTCTCAGATGTTTGCTCTTGTTCAGCGTGCCGATATTGTAGTTACAGGCGTCGGAGTTGTTATGCTGGCTGCTATTGCATACAAGCGTCCTACAATATGCCTTCAGGGTGGGTGCGGAGGTAATAATCACCATTCTAAAGTGACTGACAATAGTTGCATGGATTTATCCCAGATGGCTTTTATTTATCCTGATAACTACTGCCGCTGTCAGGCTATGAAGCATAACTGTAATAAATTTATCAGTAATTTGCCCGCCCGGGTGACGCCGTTCATTGAACGGGTTGAAGCCTCGATAGAAAAGGATAATAACTGTGGAATATTTTAATAATGAACTTCATTCCGGCCTGGTCTGGCTTCCTGAACTAGGAATAGGACACTTCCCCGTCCCTCCTGAAAGACCCTATGACGAGGGCTATTTTACAAGGTATCAGGCCATGAGTAATACTTCAATGGGGCATAGTCTTACAGATGCTCGCATAGATTTAATCTCGCGGCATTATCAGGGGACTTTACTGGATATTGGCATTGGCTCTGGTCAGTTTGTGTCGTCCAGGCCTGATACATTCGGCTATGACATCAATCCAGCAGCAGTTGAGTGGCTGATTAGAAATGGGTTATGGGCTGAACTGTACTCTGGTTACTACCCGGCACTCTCTTTCTGGGACTCCCTTGAGCATATAGATCAACCTGATCTCGCTGTACTTCATGCAGCAAAGTGGGTTTTTGTTTCGCTCCCCATATTTGAAAATGCCGAGCATATTCTTTTATCCCGTCATTATCGTCGAGACGAACATATCTGGTACTGGACACATGATGGGCTAATGCGCTGGTTTAGCGTTCAGGGATTCGACTGTGTTGAGTTTAATATGGGGGAGAGTGAGCTCGGCCGCGATGGTATAGGCAGTTATGCTTTCTGCCGACGGACTCATCATGGTACTAACGAGTAACGGAAATGAATCATGTCAGAAGGAATTATTGCTGTATGTGCATCAGGACCTTCGCTGTGTTGTGATGATATTTATCGCCTGCGCGATCATAAAATCCCGGTAATCACAGTTAATTCCAGTTGGATGATATACCCAGAATGTCAGTACATTTTTGCAGGCGATGATGCGTGGTGGGCTAATAACTATAATCTTATTAACTCTCAAGCGCAGAGATGGACATGTAGTAAAAATGCAGCGCAGAAATATGGCATAAGTTATTTTGAAAGAACTATTGAGGGAACCTTCAACTCCGGAATGATGGCAATCTTTCTAGCCATAAGCTTAGGGGCTGTAGACATTATTCTCTTAGGTTTTGATTGCTCGATTGAAAAAGGCCTTCACTGGCATGGAAAACATTCAGGCCTGAACAATCCTACAGGTCACAGCATTCATCGCTGGAAAAAAGAATTTGAAATATTGACATCTGAAAAGTATCGGGAAATAAATATAGCTAACTGTACTCCTGAAACCCGGCTTACCTGTTTCCCACGCACCACACTGGAAAACAGGCTACAGAGAATAAAGATTTATTCACAGACTTGTCGTCAGTGAGCATCTTTTCAGTAGGGGTTAAAATCCCAAAGTGTTAGTTGAAATTTTTATATAAGGTAAAAATATATTATGACTAATAAAATTACGCTTGATTCTAAAGTTCCGGTCGTTGCCCCAGGTGAAACTATTAATCTGGTCGCAAAAGTCTTTGACGTCGATGATGGTAAATTAAAAGAGGGTGTGAAGATCAACTGGACTTTCCAGTCTTCCAGCACCACAACTAAACTTGGAGAAAAAACCAGCACTACGTCTGCTGAAGGTTACGCTCAAAATACAGTGACCAGCGTCGATAAGGCATCTGTAATTATTACCGCCACCCTGGATGACGGCAGCGAAATGTCAACCAAAATTAACGTCGGTTTTTACTCCTCTGAACTAAATGCTCCTACTGTACCACAGGCTAAAAATGGAATTTTGAATGAAAAAGATGTTAAAGGCTTAGTTCAGGCGATGGTTTTACGCCACACCGATGACCCATCTTCCGGAGATTACTATAATTTTTATTGGGGAAAGGATTCTATTTCACGTGTTGATGATGGTACAAGCGACACATTTCCATGGATAATCAACGTTAAAAACGTTTTTGCAGAAACCGAAGTGTTGGCAGATGGTAATTATACAATTTATTACACAGTAACTGACCTTGCACGAAACGTTTCCTATTCTCAACCTCTTGCAATAACCGTAACCGGAGGAACATATGTCAACCCAATTTATGATGTTCCAGGATTCCCCGAAATTACGGACAATACAATAAACTATGAAGACGTAGCTGACAAGGGCGTTAAGGTGGAAATTTTATTACCACAGAGCAGGGAGTCAGAGGGAGCCAATATTTTTGCAGGAAATACCATCACCCTTTACATGCGGGTATTTGACAAGAATCATCAGACCGAAATTATCGCAACAAAATCTGTCGCCACCTGTGTGGTTGTACAAAAAGATATTGAAAACCGCAAGATTTCCCTGACTCTACCAAAAAATATGGTTACTGATAACAAGGATACCTTCGATGATGTCCGCGGTTATTTTTGGTTTACCGTTAAAGGAGAAGGGTCCGTATCGGTATCCGGCTCATCTTTTAGCAAATCATTGATTATTGATACGGTCCCACCTCATTTCAACAAGGTTTAAGAAAGAGTCAGGATATAAATAGGAATTTATATCCTGACTAAAAGGAGTATGTATGGTAAATATTGCCAATCTGCTTCCGCCACCGGACTTACCTCAGATGACGTCAGACTATTCCATCAGTCTGAATGACCTGAAAGTCGCAGGCGGGGTGTTCTTTCGTATTCATCAATATGAGGACGCTGCACGCGGTGATTATTTAACCGTGTTCTGGGATGATGAACCTGTTTTAGAAGCACTCATTGATAATTTATCCAAGGATTTCCCCGCTATTGGAGTAATAACCGTCAATTTAGGGCTCGGTTTCCACTGCGTTAATTTTACCGTTTCGGACAATGCTGGTAATAAGGGGATTTCTATCGGGCTCAATGTCAAAATTATTGACGGCGAACCGGATGTAATATATCCGGCACCAGTTTTTGCTGATGCTATCGGTGGTTTAATAAACCAGAGTAGCATTACAGCAAATGCGGGCACCCACGTTCATGTTGCCCCATATAACGGCATAATGATAAATGATAGCGTCCTCCTGTTCTGGAAGGGGGTGAGTGCTGACGGTGATATTACAGAAGGTGGTATCGATAGTTACACAATACTGGCCACGGATATCAGTGCGGGAGTTACATTTTTAATTCCGCAAAAAAAACTCGAACATCTTATGGACAAAGCAGTTGTGACGGCAAGTTATCAGGTAAGGCGAAAAGGAGCCGTACTGGGCGTATCAGAAATTGGCAAAGCGATTCTTAATTTGACCGACATTGACAGGCAACCCAGTATGATAATTTCAACAGGGGCCGCAAATACAGATTATGAAGCCATTCATCTTAATCCGTTTAATCATGGGGTGGTTAAAGGTCCTCCCGGATCCGCTGTCATTTTATCGGCAGTAGGCGATGCTGTTTTTGATGAGTCGGGCACAGGAACTTATCAGTTCATATTGAATGAATCAGCAGAGAGCAGTTTTAAAGTCCGCTCTGCTGAACAAGGTAATGATGTAATCAGCGCTGAAATAATGTGTAACCCTGGTGTTACCGTTCAGCAGGTTGTTCGTTTTGGGCCATACTTTAAGGGAATCGGTAATATCCAGTATCTTAACTACTCTACGGGTGCGCCGGCCAATGGGATAACACCTTGCTCAATATATCTCAAAACAGCCGAAGTATCGGGTCTCGGTGCCACTATAACGCGCGTTCGGGTTAGCGTTAGCGGCAATGCTATTATTGATGGTTATCATAGCAATTCTGCTGATATTTTACTGAACTCGGACAAATCTGCCGAAATTGATATCATAAACAACGCTTCGGAAACCGTGGGTGTTGAACTGTCGCTGCCCGAATCATCAGGTTCAATTAACCGACTTTATCTGGCATTCAGGTCACTCCCAAATTATGGGGCACGAATCAAAAAATCTTGATTCTTATTTGTGGAAATAAAGTAATGTGTAATTTTCAGCATTGCATAATCAGGTGGCATAAATAAAAATACTTATTTCTGTTTGAAATTTAAATACATTCAATCATGATGTGCATGTAACCTATTGGCTTGGGATTATTTTATATAATATGATGAATGTTAGAAAAATTAATTGTTATGATCTTAATTTAACTAATCTCAATACTGAGAAAGTGTTAAATAGGGCCTAAATCGAGGGGCGAAAAATGAACTACCAATTAACATTAACTGCAACATCTGGTGCTCAGGCTGATGGTGTGGCCGTAAATACAGCCATGGCAAAACTTATGTCAGGAAATACTTATGCTTCCGGCGTACGCATTGTCTTCAGTATTTCAGGGAGTGCAAAATTCGATAATGGTCAGCAAAAAAATACTTTAGTAACAGGCTCTACTGGTATCGTGAGTGTCTCCTTCACTGATCTGATTACTGAATCGGTTACAATCGTTGCGGTTGTTGAGTCCGATGCCAGCGTATTGCAAATGGCGCAATCTACGTTTTCCAATGCTACTCCTGCTGATAATGAGCTGGATCTTAATGTAATTGTCGATAAGGCTAAAGCAAATGGAGTTGCGAAAAATCAGTTGCAGGCGGTAGTACGTTCCAAGACAACAATGCAACCTGTATCAGGTGTTACCTGCTCCTTTTCAGCGACTGGAGGAAGCGCAAAGTTTGATAATGGCAGTAAAGTTTACACGGCTCAGACTGACACAACGGGTGTGTGCAACGCCTATCTCACTGACACCACTCCTGAATCTGTTGCGGTTGTTGTAACCATCCCTGGTAATCAGACTAGGACGCAGGCGATTACGTTTACGGGGGGAGATCCACTAATAATTACCGAAGTTTCAACGTTAACCGATAAGCAATTTTCTCTTGGAAATCCAACAGTAGCGTGGATTGGTGCGGAGTTCAGGATTATGTTCAGCGGAGGCAGCGGTGAAGTTGACTGGACGGTGGATAATTCAGGACTTGCCGTGCAGTCTAATCTGCGGGGAGGTGTTATTCTTAAATTTGATGATTATGCTGATGCTGGCATCAGGTATACGGTTACCGGTACTGACAAACATACAAAAGAAATTATCACATACAGATTTTTGCTGGAAGACTTCTATGTCGCATTTGGTTCTTCAGAATTGATTGAATCCTTAGCTTTAGCTGGCGATACGCATTATCTTCCTTCTCCTGCACAATTACATAACCTTTATGCTCAGTGGGGGGTTATGTCAAATTACTCGGGATGGACGGATAAAACGGCAGTCTATTGGACGAATTCTTTTGATTTTTTACTTAAAGCAACCGTAGTGAATATTATTAATAATGAAGAGCACGTAGATCTTGTGCCTTCCGTAAGTTCTCATGGATATGCCAAGTTAAGTCAGCGCAACGATTAAAAAGTAAAAAAGCGCAGGATTTATTTCTTGCGCTCTTTGGTTTAAACGTTTTCCACATGGTCTTTCATATTAATATATGATCTTTATTAATTAAATATTGCATGGGTAATAGTTATGACATTCAAATTTCATTCAAATCACATCATTAAACATCGTATTATTACTGATAATGCGCAGGCAAACGGCGGCGCGACTAACGCTGTTGAATTCTCATTTATTAATGCAACATCTTATGAACCTGCAGTAGCACTGCCGGTTGTTATAAAGACGAATGGCAGCTCTGTAATTAAAGAAAGTAACTCGTCAATTTTTAAAACAGTTACTGATGGCAATGGTAAAGTTGTCTCTAACATTACAGATACAGTTCATGAAGATATTACCGTTTCTACTTTTTTTATTTCCGGTGATAGTGATAGTGATAGTGATAGTAATAGTAATAGTAATAGTAATAGTAATAGTAATAGTAATAGTGTTAAGTTGACATTCAAACCCACCTCGGACCGATTTTATATAAGCAGTGCAGCCAATTCTAATCATACCTTCACGACAGAGCAACCTAAGACGGCGTGGGCGGGAGCATCCTTCACCCTAAACACAGTAGGGGGCAGTAATGGAAAAATCGAATGGAAATGGTCGGGGGCAACCCAAGAGATTGTTGTAGAAGGTAACGATCTTGATCGCACTGCAGGTGTGACCATTAAAGCCAGAACCTACCAGCCATGTATCATTACCGCTACTGATACTATTACTGGGGAAAGTGACCAGTATATTCTTGAAGTAGAAACTTTATTACAACCAGAATGTGATAAAAGGGTTTCTCATAATGACGCAAAAAAAAATCATCCCGATTCATTAGTCAGCCTGGATATCTACAAGCAGCTTTATGCTGAATGGGGGGATATGAGTGCCTATACCAGCCAGGGCTGGAAAGTGGATGATGTCTACTGGACATCCGATGAAGTCTTTGGCGGCGTCAAAGTCTACGATTTACAGAGCGGAACTGGTAATACTTCCGGAACATTTCTTGTAGCGCATTATTACAGTTTTATCATTGGTAACTAAAAATAATTTTTCTGAAATTGAATGATAGTCTTTCTTAAGAGGTAATTTATGAGCTATAACTGGACCGAAAATCTCTCACCAATGATTGGCGTACCGATGTTGGATATTCCTGTTGGGCAGGATCTGCCAGAAGAATTACATCCGCGTGATTCTTATACTGTTAAGCTTACTGCGTTGGGTAAACTTATTCAAAGTAACCACGAGCAATACTATTCGTCTCTTATTTCTAGCCTGACGGAGGAACAGCACGCCGTCATCACTCACCTTGTCGCTCTTGAGCAGCAGAAGTTTGAAGCATTTTTCCATAATGAATTGCCTGAATATACTGTTCAGAGAAATGCGAAAATTTCAGCATTGAAAGCGATGATTAATATCTGGTCCACGTCTTGCTTAACGGAACCAGGGCTGAAGAAATATGACGCACAGTATAAAACAATAGCCATTCCTGCCAGTGCTGCACATATGCACGATGATGATTACTTTGCATGGGGGCGACTTGCGGGAAGTAATCCCGTCTCTCTGCATGGTATCACAGTGTTACCTGCTCATTTTTCACTGACTGAAGCTCAGTATCAACAGGTGATGGGAACCGAAGATAGCTTATCCCTAGCATTAAAAGAAAAACGCATCTATATGCTGGATTACAACAATATAAGTAGTGCTACAGCAGAAAAAGGTAACACCAAACCCGCAACGGATACTGACAGCAATCCTGTGATTGGCTATTCCTACGCAGCTATGGCACTGTTTGTTGTATCGAGAACGGAAAGGCGTCTGAAACCTGTAGCGATCCAGTGTGGACAAGATGCTGATAACAATAATCCTATGTTCCTTGCTTTACATGATACTGAACATTATTGGGGATGGGAAAGGGCGAAGCTTGTTATCCAGGCTGCAGATAAAACTGAGCACCAGCTTGCCAGTCATCTTGGTCTGACACATTTGCTGTGCGAGGCGTTTGCTATCGCCACCATACGCAACCTGAAAAGCGGTCACCCTATTTACGATCTCTTAATCTCGCATTTTGAAGGGACCAACCGAATCAATCATAACGCGACACTGGCACTGCTGGGGCCGGGTCAGTTCGTAGATACGTTGATGGCGGCTCCACTTGGCGATTTGGCGAAGACATCTATTAATATCAGACTGAACTATAACTTTTACGACCACTTCCTGCCCACCGAGCTGGCAATTCGTGGTGTAGATGACGTGAACGCACTACCTGACTATCCGTACCGGGACGATGGGTTATTGATCTGGAATGCCATTCTTAAATTTGTGACCCGTTATGTGAATCATTTTTATATCACCAGCGCACAGATAGCAGCGGATAAATCGTTAAATAACTGGATGGAAGATCTTATTGAACACGGAAAAATAAAAGGATTCAGAAGAGTAACTACCCGAGATGAACTTGCTCAGGTTCTAACAATGATTATCTTTACATGTTCCGCTCAACATGCTGCGGTGAATTTCACTCAGCCAGGCTGGATGATGTACGCACCGGGCATGGTAGGAACACTTAGCTATCACAAACCTACCGCGATTAGCGATGCAACTCGTGATGAGTGGTTAGATATGTTGCCCATGTTAGAACGAGCAATGAAGAAAATCGATATCTATACTGCGTTAGGTAATCTTTATAATGGTTATCTCGGAGAGTATGTTGATCGCGATGGCAATGCAATTTTTGATGCGAAGAATTATGATGTGTTAAATATAGTTGAATCTTTCAGGAAGGAATTGCAGAGTATCGAGATCGCCATTCAACAAAAAAATGCTTCTCGCCTGCATCCCTACGAAACGCTACTGCCTTCTAAAATACCTGCCAGTATTAATATCTGACAGCGGTAAAGTATTTATAATTTCGTGCTATCTACCTTTTAAGGGGTTTAAATGAAGGTTACTAAAACAGGTCTCGACCTGATAAGAAAATTTGAAGGACTTAAAACCACTGCTTATCGCTGTCCAGCAGGTGTGCTGACCATTGGCTATGGCCACACAACTGGGTGTGAAAGAAGGTGACAATTGTACGCCAGACGAGGCGATGGTAAAGCTCATGGATAACTGTCAGGTTGCTGAAGAAGCTATCGCTGCAATTATTGAGGTGCCTCTGACGCAAAACCAGTTCGATGCGCTGGTATCATTCATTTTTAATCTTGGTACTCGAAATTTTGTCAGGTCCACGTTACTTATCAAACTCAATAGTGGCGATTATGTCGGCGCTGGTGCTGAGTTTGAAATATGGACAAAAGCAGGGGGGCGGGAGCTTTCTGGGCTTATTTTGCGTCGTGCTGCGGAAAAGGCATTATTTTTATCATGTAGGCGCACATATATCTCACGATAATTCTTGTAATTTTTGTGCTTCTGCTTGGCTGGTCTACTGACCGTTACAAAAATCTTGCTGAACGTTGGCATCAGGCTTATCGGGTAAGTTTACAACTTACCCGTCAGCAGTCAGCCACCATTACCACTCTTGAGGAACGTCAGCAATCAGTGGCTGAAATGGACAGGAAACGCACTAAGGAACTCGCCGATGCCAAAATTCAGATTGATACTCTTCAGCATGATGTTGCCAGTGGCCGCAAGCAGCTGCAGCTCCATGTCATCTATCCCGCAGCCATGCCAGCGGTTAAAATCCCCTCCGCCGCCAGCCTGGATGATGCAGCCCGCACCAGACTTACTAACGCCGCTGAGCGGGATTATTACACCCTCAGAAAACGTATCGAAACAGCCCGACAGCAGATAGATGGGCTTCAGGAATACATCCGGCAGCACTGTCTTTACTAATCAGCCGACACCATCTCAGCGGGCATTCAACATTGACATTCGCTGTTAAACCCAAAGCACTTGTTTTTACCGATAGCTACCACTTTTTTGGCCCACACGGAATCCAGGGAATTGCATTTATTTAAAATGCTTTTAAGTAATCTAAAATTCTATATCTTTATTTTTTATTAGAATTTTAAATAAAATCTAAACAGTCGAGGTGAGTTTTTTTGTGGCATTAAATTTATGAAAAATTTAAATAACCTTCTGGCAACAATAGGGGCATTAAATTAACAAAAATAGCATAGTGGAGTCGGCAACTCATATCACCCTGTAAATGAAAAAGAAAAACTTCCACGGAGCCATGTGAGATAAAAAGAAAGAAAAACATTTCCAATTTAGTCTTAAACGCTATTTAATGTTATTAAATCACCTTATCCTAACTCAAGGGGGTTATTTCATTTTTCCACTAATTGTTGTGAAGGATGCATTAAAGCAGTAATAGATCAAGTAACACGAAAAATTCGAATAAGTGGATATGCGATTTGCATAAGGGATATGATAAAATGAGAAAAATACGCACTAACTTACCAAACTCATCAGTGAAAAAAAACGTTTCACCGCACGTTTGTCATTATTTCTGGTGTGATGTCGGCTCCCATTTCGCTTTTCTGATAACACTGGCAGTAGCTTTCACTTCTTTGATGGTCGGTGCTGAACCCATGCCCACATCGTTCGCACAGCGCACGCAAGTTTATACCCTGAGAGCTGGCGAAACGGTCGCCTCAGTCGAAAAAAAATACCATCTTACCCATGACCAGTTACATCAACTTAATAAGTCCCGCACTTTCGTGCATGGCCTTAACGACCTGCAGCCCGGTGATAAAGTGGATGTGCCACTGATCTCATGGGAGGACAAAAAAGCAGCTTCACCCACTGCATCAGAGGCTGGATCGGAAGAAGGTGAGCAGGCTAAAAAGATTGCAGAATATGCGTCACAGACCGGAAGTTTCCTGACCAATGGGGCGAACCGCGACGCAGCCGGACTTAGGGCCCAGAGTATGGCTACAAGTCAAGCCGGAGCTGCACTCCAGCAGTGGCTGAGCCATTTTGGTACAGCACGCGTACAACTTAATATGGATCGACGTGGCAACTGGAGCCACACCTATGGCGACCTGCTGGTTCCTCTGTACGATGACTGCCAGTCTCTGCTCTTCATGCAAGGGGGTATTCGAAAACCATCTGACCGTCTCACTGGCAATCTGGGTTACGGTGTAAGGACCTTCTGGCAGAACGGCTGGATGTTCGGCGGTAACGCCTTCTATGACAATGATTTTACCGGCCATAACCGCCGTATTGGTGTTGGCGTGGAGGCCTGGCGGGACTACCTCAGGCTCTCTGCTAATGTCTACCTCGGAACCACAAACTGGCACAAATCACGCGAATTTGACGGCAGTTGGCAGGAAAAGCCCGCTAACGGCTGCGATGTTCGGGTTGAAGGTTGGCTGCCTACTTATCCGCAGCTGGGTGGCAAGCTTGTGTGGGAACAGTATTCTGGTAAGCAGGTGGCCCTTTTTGATAAAGACCATCTGCAACAAACCCCACACGCCTTCACAGCAGCCTTAGAGTATACCCCAGTGCCGCTGATAACCCTGGGTGCTGAGCAGCGCCAGGGGCGAGGCCAGCATGATACTCAGATTGGCCTCGGCTTGAACTGGAGCTTCGGTCACGACTGGCGGTGGCAACTTGCCCCAGAAAACGTACAGACCATGCGCACTCTGGCGGGCAGCCGCTATGACCTGGTTAACCGCAACAACGAGATTGTTCTGCAGTACCGTAAAAATCCGAAGCAAAATGTAGCCCACCTTATGCTCACGCCGGTCACGGATAACAGCCCTGCGGACGGTATCAGCCGGAACATTTTGCAAGTTCTGGCCACAAATACCAGCGGCCAGCCGGTGAGGAACGCCACCATAAACTGGTTTGCCTCATCATTCGACGCCAGCGTCAACTTGGCTCCGACTTCTTCCGTAACCGATGAGAACGGTCTGGCGACGATTACGCTAACCAGCACCCAGGCACAGACGGTAACGGTAACGGCGCAGAGCAACAGCATTAGCGCGAAACAGAACAGCCACTTTGTGACAGTTGCAGTCAGCAAAATCACGCTTGATGTCTTGCAGGATAATGCCGTGGCGGATGGCAACAGCACGGACATGGTGGTGGCCACGCTGACAGACAGTAACGGCCGGCCTGCGGCAGGACAAAAAGTCACCTGGACCCTACCCGATAAGATCTCAATGAATGAAACCTCGTCCACATCGGACAGCAGCGGGAAGGCCACGGTCCATCTCACCGCAACAGCTGCTGGCAGCGCGGCTATCAGCGCCACCACGAATAACCTCAAGGCTGAAGGGATGGTGCACTTCACAGGGAATAACGCCACTGCCAGAATCGGTACCCTGGTTGTTATTACTGACGGTAGCCCGGCGGATGGGAAAACCGCTAATATGGCACAAGCCATGGTAACGGATCAGAACGGCAATCCACTTTCTGGCCAGAGCATTATATGGAAGGCCGACAAATCCACAGCAACCTTCGCTAAGTCTGCTCAGACCGACAGCAGTGGTAAAACCTCTGTATCCTATACCGACACCGCTGCGGAGTCTCTGACCTTGGTGGCCACCTTGGAAAACGGCTACAGCGCCACCGCACCTAGCCTGTTTGTAGCTGATAACATAACCGCCCGCATCAAGGACCTGACTGTCAGCAGTGGGGCGAAGGCATCGGGCAACGATAAGAATACAGCTACGGCGACCATCGTCGACGCCAGCGGCAATCCCCTCCCGAATACAGCAGTGACGTTTAGCGTCACGGGCAGTGCGAAACTGAATGCTGCGATCATCAATACCGACAGCAAAGGACAGGCTCTTGTCACTCTGACTGACACCGTGGCGGAAACCGTCCAGGTAATGGCAAAGCTTTCGTCAGGCAGCAGCCTGACGAAAGAGAGTAGTTTTGTAACTGACCTCGACAGTGCGGTGTTATCGGTCACAGCTACTACCGGTGCCCTGGCGGACGGAAGGGCAACCAACACGGTTACGGTCATGTTAAAAGACAAAAACGGCATTGCCCTTGCCGGCCAGGATGTCATGCTACGAGGCGACGGAAGGGCGAAATTCTCGGCTGCGTCTGGAATCACCGACAGAAATGGACTGGTCCAGGTTACTCTGACCGACACGGTGGCAGAAACCGTTTTGGTTACGGCTGCTTTGAGTAACGGGAAAACAGCCTCGGCACAGACGGCGTTCACTACCTATACCGTCACGGCTCTGTCGGCCAGCACAACGAGCGTGAAAGTGGGCGGCAGCGACGAATCCACCCTGACAGCCACGGTAAAGGACAGCAGCGGCGCAGTTGTTGCGAATACTCCCGTAGCGTTCACCGTAACGGGAAGTGCGAAGCTGAGTGCTGCACTCATTAATACCGACAGCAGCGGGCAGGCGCAGACCAGGCTCAGTGACACGGTGGCCGAAAACGTAACAGTCACTGCCAAAGCGAAAAACAGCAGCAGCGATGGCGGTAAGACACAGGATATAACCTTCACATCGTCAATTACGGGTGTTGGAGTCAGGGGTACGGACCACATATTTACTCCCGAGCAGGGTTTCCCGCAGACTGGCTTTAGTGGGGCACAGATGTACTTTTTAATTAATGGCTCAGGAGAGGGTCGCGAAAAATATACGTGGACCAGCAACCGTAAATGGGTCGATGTAGACAGCGATGGCGTCGTCACCATGAAGGGTACCCATAGGGGAGATACCATTGTTGATACGCCGCCCGCATCAGAACGGCAGGTGACCATTACCGCTACGCCGAAAGCAGGCGGAACTCCACTGACTTTCAGTTTCACGTTACAAAAGTGGTATCACCCATCCCAACTCGAGCAATCAGTAAAAGTAGGCGATTATTGCGAGGTTCAATGTGTGGACGTTAGCGGGACTCTTGAATCGGCATCAGACATGTCTGATGGTGCGGTTTCGGTCGTAGGCAAACTTTTTGGGGAGTGGCGTGACAGCCCGGCGCTGAAGTACAGTTTCTATTGGGATGCGGATACGATCACATCGTGGAGCGCAAAAGGAGATATCGCCTTCATTTACAAAACTGGAGAACCAGGTACAGCACCTTACCCTGGGATGACCAAGACGATGTGTAGGTTGCACTTTGAGTGAGGTGTCTGAAAATGAAAGAAAATATATAACCTTAAGTTAATCACTCAGTTTACCTCTTATTTGCTTTGAGTGAGATTTTAATGAATTAACCGCAACAAAAAGGGATATTTTATGAAGAACGTAGAAATGCGGGCTACTTGGGTGTCAAGCGTCATTAACCTAGATTGGCCCTCCGCCTCAACGCTCGCCGTGAAGGATGAGGCAGAACGCATTAAACGGCAGAAAGAAGAACTTACCGGTATTCTTGACGATATTGTGGCAATGAACATGAACGCTGTGATACTTCAGGTCGTACCCAGTGCCGATGCGCTTTATGCGTCAGACTTACTGCCCTGGTCGAAGTACCTGACCGGGACGCTGGGCAAAAATCCCGGCTTCGACCCCCTTGCCTGGGCGGTTCAGCAGACCCACGCCAGAAACATTGAGCTACATGCCTGGGTGAATCCGTACCGCATCTCAATGAATACTCGTGATGCCACCGTCGATGAACTTAATTATTCATCTTCCGATTCATCACCTAGCATATACAAAACTCATCCTGAATGGACCCGCGTTGCCTATAACCGCTTTGTTCTTGACCCGGGAATCCCGGAAGTTCAGACGTGGGTTGCAGGTATCGTTGAAGAAATCGTCTCCCGTTACGATGTCGACGGTATTCAGTTCGATGATTATTTCTATTATGAATCAGCTGATTCCCCACTGAATGACGATGCCACATATCAGAAGTACAACCCTGGCTTCATTACTAAAGAGGACTGGCGAAGATATAATACCTATTCTCTGGTGAAAGCCTGTCACCATCGTATTAAGGCCATTAAACCCAGAGTCAGATTTGGCGTCAGTCCTGCAGGTGTATGGCGAAACAGTGCTGATGACCCTGAAGGTTCCGACACCCGAGGCCGGCGCGCCTAACTTTGATTCGGGGTATGCGGACACCCGGCAGTGGGTACGCGCAGGCATCATTGACTATATTGCCCCCCAGGTTTACTGGCCTTTTGCCCGGAAAACTGCCCAGTATGATGTGATAACCCGGTGGTGGGCCGATACCGTCAGGGGCACAGGTACTGCACTGTATATCGGCATGGCTTTTTATAAAGTGGGTACCCCCTCAGCCGCTGAACCTGACTGGACGGTTGAAGCCGGCGTGCCGGAAATCACCCGCCAGCTTGACCTGAATGACTCCCTGACTGACGTGGGCGGTTGCATGCTGTTTCGCCACATGTTTCTGAGAGAGCCGCAGACGCAGCAGGTTGTTGAGTATCTGAAAGCGCGCTGGTCGGCAGACGGATATCTGGCAAAAAAAGAAGAGGAGATATAAATCTACCCCGTCGATTATGACAGCTACCGTTCTGTAAAGGGTTTTAACCGGCGCGTGCGTTTTCTTGTCATGCATTATACCGCCGTTGATTTTGCCGCATCTGTGCGGGCGCTAGCCGGTTACGGCACCGTGAGTGCGCATTACCTGGTCCCTGACCCGGACGACAAAACGTATTTTGCAGCCGGTTTTAATGACATGCGTATATTTAATCTGGTTGATGAAAACGAACGCGCCTGGCATGCAGGTGTCAGCTCTTGGGCCGGGCGAAGCAATCTTAACGACACAGCCATTGGAATTGAGGTAGTTAATCTGGCCAGTGATAATGGCGGCGCGTTTGTTTTTCCTCCCTATAGCCCGGCTCAGATTGACGCAATCAAAGAGCTGGCAATAAATATCCTCCAGCGGTACCCGGACATCAGCCCTGTGAATGTCGTGGGGCACTCTGATATTGCGCCGGGCAGGAAAAGTGACCCCGGTGCCGCATTCCCTTGGAAAGTACTGTATGAGGCAGGTGTGGGAGCATGGTTTAATGAGGAAACAAAGAATAAATATGTTGAGCAGTTTAGCTATTCGTTACCTTCGAAAGATAACATAACAGAAATGCTGAAAAGGTATGGCTACGACACTTCAGGTTCGAGAAGTGACACCGGTTATGCTCAGTTAATCCGGGCACTGCAGCTGCATTTTCGCCCCTGTAATTACAGCGGTAAGCTGGATGCTGAAACTGCCGCGATCCTTTATGCTCTTGTGGAGAAATACAAGTAAAGAGATACAGATTATGAATAAATTTATTACGGCCGGGTGGAGCTAGTCACTGTCTGGGAACCCCCTTCAGGAATTCGACGTAATGATGCATGGCATGGTGACCAACCTTGACGGGCTGACAACCGGGACAGCAACCAGCCCAAGGTGGAGTCCGAAAAAGCAGGATAAAACTGATAATATCCCCGGTTTTAAAGTGAAGACACTCTGTGTTTATGGAGGCGGTGGGTGCTCCCCGGAATGAAAACCTTCAAATATTCTTAATCCATCTGGAGCAAGGAGTACATTACCGGCAACGTTATCCCTGCTTTAATAAAGATCGGCTGTGGAAAAAAACAAGATCCGTGCATCATATAAATTATGGTGACCCTTTTGCGGTCACCATAAAAATTAACACAAAAGATAAAAGCATCTCCACTATTTAATAAAATCCAGTTTAAACTGCGCCTTAGATGGTCTGATATTTTTCTGTACCGGGTGAGGAACAGGCCGTCATATACGCTGACATAAGTAAAACTTTCCATACTCTTACATTCACAATCATCATTTCTTAATGATAAAAATCCCTTCTGTATCTTTAAGGGAGATGACTGCAATTGATACAGAAAAGCGTTATCGGTTGATGCCCGGTTAAAAAATCAGGAACCGGATGGAGTCGGCAGAACTCAGCCTGAGCATATAATTGTTCTTTATTATTGGAAGAGTCTGGCCGTACTTATTTATCCGGGCGTAAAGACTGTGAGTGGTGATACCGAGACATGATGCTGGAAACAGAATGAGCTTCGCTCAACAACCTGTTTGATTGCTTCAATTTTAAACTCTTCAGGATAACGCTTACCGCTCATGAGCACCTCTCTTCAAGTCATCTTAAATGAATATGGGGTGTCTGTTAAACCCGTGGCGATTCAGATTAGCCCAGAATCAACCTGCAGCTTGACCTGAATCAAGATTTGAATGGCGTGAGCGTGTTTAATATAGATAATATTGTGTAATTTAAGGGATAAAAAATGAAAGCAGTACATCTTACTTTTGATGATGGTCCGCACACAAATAATACGACCTCTATTCTTGATCTCCTTAAAGAACGACAGATAAAAGCTACTTTTTTCGTTTTAGGGGAAAGGATAAAAAATAGCATGGGAGTTCTTGAGCGAATGATATCTGAGGGGCACAGGGTAGGAAATCATACATACAGCCATCGAAATTTAACGACTCTAAACGAAGGTGATGTTATAAGGGAAATAAAGAAAACAGAAGAGCTGATTTCGAGGTGCGCTCCTCTAGATCTTATCATTCGACCTCCTTATGGTGCCAGGAATGAAATAGTTAATAACATCGTAAGTTCCCTTGGCTATAGTACAGTTATGTGGAATGTTGATACTGAAGACTGGAAAAGGAAACCTGATGGATGGATATCACATGGTGTTAATCAAATAAAAATGAGGGAAAAATCTCTTGTGTTAATGCATGACATTCACTCCACTACAGCATCCGGTCTTTCTGCTTTTATTGACCAGATAAATATAATCGGTGCTGAATTTGTAGATTTAGAATGTGTCACGGGAATTTCTCCTCCTGGAAATAATACACCGGATGCGGATGCTGCCCCGGTAAGTGAACCGGTAAAAACTCCACTTTTCCACACTGTAGCCACCGGGGAATCATTATCATCCATATCCAGAAAATATTATGGTTCAGCTAATATGTGGGGACTTATCTACAAATCCAACTCGAATGTAATTACTAATCCAAATGTCATCAGACCAGGCATGCGTCTTTTAATACCTGTTGTTAATAATGGTAACCCTTAAGTCAGGTATAACGTTTCTGGCGCAACAATAACGTCAGAGCTTAAGCTGCCTGTCCGGGCCTCCCAGCTCCATTTTCGCCAGGATAACTATGACAGCGTCATTGATGCGGAAACAGCGGCGGTTCTTTATGCCTTAGTTAATAAGTATTTTTCACAAACGAAAGCGTCAAAATGATGATTGCACCCGTTGATTATGACTTTGTATCAGGTAAAACTCTCAGTGACTACGGCATTGAGGTAAATAATGAGGAATTCAGTTTTAAATCAGTCAGCTTCTTTCATGGGAATGTGCTCAGGCTTGTTGCCACCTATGAGCGCTTAGGAGAGATTATTTTTCACCCTGACGCGGGAACCGATGGTGTCGGAGTGAAGCTGAAGGTAAAAAACGCGAAAGGAAATGCCTTCGATGGGATGTGATTTGAGTGGTTAGTAATGAATATATTCATACCACAACGGTCGGCACTGGCGTCAACATTATAGCCGTCTGGGCAGAGGAGACATTCGAATTAGCGGGATACTGCCTCATTGACAGTTAGACTTCAAATCTGGTTTCCGGAACAGAACTCCTGAGTCGCGGGGCTGCGCCGGAAGCTGGTAATCGTCAACTGTTTTTTTCGGTGAGCCTGCCACCAACTGACTCTTTACACCGCTTTAATAAAAGGCCTGCGGTCAATCCGCGTGCCTTTTATTCATTGCGAATATAAAAACAATGATCGTATGCCGTGCAGCAGATGTCAACGTAACGAAAATATCGGCGAACGTATCATTAAGGACGATAAATATGATTCAGGTAAGAAACAGCGTGTTTAAAGAAGCCGCGCTCCTCATTCTTGTGCTTTTCCTGTCCGGATGTGAGGCCACCTCACAGACCATGATGAAGACAACGGTTCGCCCAGTTGAAGAGCCTGAACAAAAAATCTGTTCCTGTCAAAAGGGGAGGGTATTTCTGATTTCAAGCTCGTCGCAATATGATGAGCGCGTCGTATCGGAGATTGAGACGGCATTTTCCCGCCAGTGCTACGCAGTTGACAAACGATATCTTGACCAGAAGCCCACCCGTCTGGGGTACGTGAACACTGATGAAAAGCGGGCCCAGACCCTTATTAATGCTCTCAGTGACCGCAATGTGCACTACCTCTGGTTCATCAGGGGCGGCTCGGGAGCGCTGAACCTTTACCCTGCCCTGCATGCAAACCGGCAGCGTATTTCAGCCTCAATGCCGAAAATCCTAATCGGATTCAGTGACGTAACGGCCATCCACAGCTTTGTCAGTCATGAGCTGAGCTGGCCAAGCGTGCATGGCGTGGTGGCCTCTTATAACAAAGAAATGCATGAGATTGATAACAGCAAAAAACTCAGCATGAACAATAGCCTGAATGAAGTCTTTGAGGCCCTGTCTCACGGGGTTAATTACACCGGCATCGAACCAATGAACCGTCAGGCAGCAAACACAGTGAGGGGTGAACTGGATGGCGGGAACTTGACCTTGGTTCAGTCTCTGTTTTCCACAGTCTATGAGGGCAGCTATTCAGATAAAATTATGATGCTGGAAGATACGGGGGTAACTCCTAAACAGCTTGACCGCACCCTGCATCAGATAGAGTACAGCAGGACACTCCATCCACGTGCCATTATTTTTGGTCAGTTTTACGGCCTGAATGCCAGTAATGAAGAAAAATCACTTTACCGGTATGTGATAAAACAGTTCGCTTGGCGCGTTAACTTTCCGGTTTATTATTACCCGGAATTTGGGCATGGTGAAACCAATCGGCCATTTATTCTGGCTCATCAGACCAGCATTTTATGCAACAGCCTGTCCCGGCTGTGCAGACTGACCCAAGCGCCTGTAAAATTGACTCAAAAGCCGTAGCGAGCTCAGGCTGTAAACGGGAATCCTCATGAAGATGGCGGGCAGAATATACAGGAAAAGAATACGCAGTGACACTG
This sequence comes from Pantoea sp. OXWO6B1, assembly GCF_001641135.1. Taxonomy (NCBI): domain Bacteria; kingdom Pseudomonadati; phylum Pseudomonadota; class Gammaproteobacteria; order Enterobacterales; family Erwiniaceae; genus Pantoea; species Pantoea sp. OXWO6B1. The sequence continues at coordinate 96,024 of NZ_CM004291.1, read as the reverse complement.
AGAGAAAAACTGGGCCATCTGGCATGGTGCGCCTTAGTAGCGGTTGCGCTGGCGAGACAGGCTAGTAGCGTTCTCTCGCCAGCCAGGAAAACCTTTTTCTCACACGTTGGCCACAGTCCTGAGGCGTCTACGCTTTTCCCGGGAAGTGGCTCCTGACATCGAATGGCTGCTGAAACAGGTACGTCAGTACGGCGTCGGCGCAAAGCTTGCTGGCAAGCTGGACTACCTCTGGAGTTCGTGCACCAGCGTGCTGTCTGAATAGACCGACCTGTTCCGGCAGACCTGTGCGCTGGAAACGCTGTTTAACCGCTGGGTACAGTGAGGGACAAGTGTTGATAAGGCACTACGGCTGCCTTATTCCCGATGAAATTGTGTTCAAGCCCGTGGTGTTTCTGAAGATGCAGAATGACCTATGATCTGCGCTACACCCTTGCCACAGCTGTAACAGCAATGAATGTCGGTAAATCTACGATGGATAAATGGGTTCGCTAGCTTAAAGAAGAGCTCGCAGGAAAAACCCATAGACCTATCCAATGACGCCTGAGCAACTTGGTATTTGTGAATTTGAAAAAAGACTACAACGGGTTGAAATGGAAAACGATATATTAAAAAAGCTACTGTAGATTCAATTGGTCAACGCTACAGTCATGTGAAACATAGGGTTGCGAAGATTTTTGAATGAGACGGACATTTACAGCAAAGGAAAAAGCATCTGTTTTTGAACTGTAAAAGAACAGAACATGCTTCAGTGAAATAGCTAATATCCTGGTTCGAAACCAGGAAAAATCTTCACTATGTTAAGAGATACTGGCGGCATAAAACCCAATGAGCGCAAGCGGGCTTTAGCTAACCTGACGCTGTCTGAGCGCGAGGAAATACGAGCCGGTTTGTCAGCCAAAATGAGCATTCGTGCGATTGCGCTGAATCGTAGTCCTTCGACAATATCACGTGAAGTTCAGCGTAATCGGGGCAGGCGCTATTACAAAGCTGTTGATGCTAATAAACGGGCCAACAGGATGGCGAAAAGACCTAAACCGTGCGTTGCGAGTGCTTGTTCTGGAAAAGCTGGAGATGAAGTGGTCTCCAGAGCAAATATCAGGATGCTCAAGGCGAACGAAGCCGCGTCAAAAAACACTGCGAATATCACCTGATTGAGCTTATCAGTGCCTTAGCAAGACCGGCTTAAAGTTCCTGCCTTCAATCAGAATTGGTAATTCACCTGTAAGGCTCCTGAGCTGTCTCGCCAGCTGTTACCACCAGTCTGTTGCAAAAATATAAGTGAAACGGACAGATGTTTAGACAACCGCCCCTCAATACCTGTTTTCAGCTCTGCTGCATTGTCCGTTCCGTGGATAATGTCGCTATGATCGTTCATTTTGACACCATAATGCTTCGTGCTGTGAAGCCAGTTTACTTCTATGAAAGGTTTAAACTCAATAACGGTTCCACGATTCGCTTGAATTTCCGTATTCAGATAAGCACGTACTCCAAAACGTGTCATCAGATTATCATTACCCGTACCTTGCACTTGTGTACCTTCAGATTCAGTATGGTTGTCCGCCGTGATGTCGGACCACACTCCCTGAATATGTGGTTCAATATAAAGTCGACTTTCCATTGCATTATCATTGCTCCAGCGTCCCGCTAAAAAAGCATATCCACTTTCAAAAGAGGCCTTGAGACCACGGCTCTTGTAATGTTCAGTGGCCAGCATGTCACCTGATACCTCGTTATTGAACCAGTTATACTGCGCCCACATATCCGCCCATGCACCAGCCTTGCCTTCTGCATCCTGGTACCACGTGCCGTAAAATCCGGTGCTGTAACCGTCCAAATTGCCCTTTGCATCATGATTAGTCAGGTTGTTGTGTGTGCTATTAGAGGCTCGGGCATAGCCTCCCATGATGCCGGCATAGAACGCATTAGTATCATTCGATGTTGCCTGAATAAGGTCCCCCCCCAACTGCAAGACATAGCGATTCATTTGCGTCTGGTTTTGCCCGTCATGCATTATATAGCGGCTATGTCCGCCAAGGTTACGCATCCATAGGCTGGTCTTGTGTGTTTCCCCTGTAGCGGCATCGAAATAACTTGTTTCACTGCTGCGGTCATGCAGAGAAAAATTAAAAAGCGTATTTGCTGCCAGAAGATTAGCTGCATAAGCGCCAGCCTCGGGCCGGTACATGCTTACAGGGTTAGGGTTAGGGTTAGGGTTAGGGTTCTTACTGAAGCTAGTTAGGTACCATCCGGTATGATCCGTCCCGGACACATTACCCTTACGCAACCGGTAGTCGTAAGCACCAGCCACGACCCGATTTCCAAGTGTGAATGTCGCGTTTGAAGCCCCGCCTATGCCGATCAGATTGATACCTTCGCGTGTTGCACCGCCCACGCCGTTCTCATTGGCAACAAGCAACGTACTGGCTCCTGACGTGTTGCCAGTTATTACCAGCCTGTCTGTGCTCGAACTGTCGTTGGCTAAAACACTGCCGAGCGTCACGACGCTTCCGGATAGCCCGTTATAATTGCCGTTAATGATGAGCGTGTTTCCAGCACTGATTGTCGTGGGATTCAGCACAATCCGTCCGCTACTCGATAAATTACCAGTTAACGTCGCAGTGGCATTTTTTTCAGTACTAATCTGTATGGTACCGTCGTTAAAAAGGACACCATTGAGTGAGCTGCCGCTTTCCAGAATGAGTAATCCGTTATTGGTAATGCCATTTGAAGTCTTCCAGTTTGCCTGCGAGGAAACAGATAATATACTGCCCGTGTTAACGACAACGTTGTCGACAGTCACACTGTTTGTCGCCCTGAACACAGCGTTGTTGGCGGTATCACCCACTGCCACTGTTGAGCCGTCTCCGGCCGTGCCAGTCACACGCCCGCCAAGCGAGGCGGTATTACCAGCCAAGATAAGTGAGGCCCCGTTCAATGTAACATCATTACTGATCGCACCGGCATTCAGTATTCCGCCGGTCATAGTGCCCGCGTTAACGATGCTACCTATGTTGCCAAAGTTCCGGACAGCATAGCGGCCCGATAGCGTTCCTTTGTTGTCTAGAGCGAACAGGCTACCATTGTCTTCAATATCCAGCGCCGACTCCGTACCACTGATAGCGCCGGTATTCGTCATTGTGCCCGTAATGGTACCGTTATTGGTGAAAGCCACTGAATCGGAACGCGTTGTAGTAGAATTGACAACATTTCCCACGGTTGCGCCATCAGCTATCCAGAGTGCACGCCCGGCCCCGGAAACAGTTCCGTTACCGGTTGTCTCCCAGCGCGTGATGACCGCGTCGGCCCTAATTAGATAAAGAAACTTGCCGTAGTGGCTGATATTTTGCACATGCCCGTTGGCTGATTCGTTGATTGAATATTGTCCATTGGTGTTTGTCGAAGTTTGTCCTGCCAGAATAAATCCATTGATATTTTTCAGATCAATATTCTGAGAATTTCCACTAGGTCTAAATTTTAAACCTAGCTCGTTTTGGCCATTGTCGATGATTTTTGCAAGCGTATCTCCGGGGAGCGCAGAAATGTAAGCATCAACTACATATTGAGTGAAATTATTGTTCGATATAGATGTTGGTACAAGAGTGTCATATTTAGCAGTATATTCAGGCAGAGGAGTTATGCTCGCTGCAACCGGAAATGAAAGCCCTAAACATGAGGCTATGACCCTGCGTGAAAGAATCTTTTTTTGCACATCATCTAAGCCTCAACCAAAAGCATCATTATAGTTGGTAATGAATCGCCACGGGTTTAACAGACACCTCAGAGTCATTTAAGATAGCATAAAGAGAGGTGTCCATGAGCGGTAAGCGTTATCCCGAAGAGTTTAAAATTGAAGCAGTCAAACAGGTTGTTAATCGTGGCCATTCTGTTTCCAGCGTTGCAACACGTCTCGATGTCACCACCCACAGCCTTTACGCCTGGATAAAGAAGTACGGTCCGGATTCTTCCACTAATAAAGAACAGTCAGATGCTCAGGCCGAGGTCTGCCGTCTCCAGAAAGAGCTGAAGCGGGTTACCGACGAACGGAACATATTAAAAAAAGCCGCGGCGTACTTCGCAAAGCTGTGCGACTGAGGTACGCCTTTATCCGTGACAACACCTGTTGCTGGCCTGTTCGCCTGCTCTGTCGGGCGCTGGATGTTCATCCCAGTGGTTTTTACGCCTGGCTTCAGCAGCCGCATTCACAGCGCCATCAGGCAGACCTGAGACTGACAGGACAGATTAAACAGTTCTGGCTGGAATCGGGATGCGTCTGTGGTTATCGCAAGATCCATCTGGATCTGCGGGACAGCGGGCAACAGTGCGGAGTGAACAGAGTCTGGCGACTGATGAAACGTGTCGGGATAAAGGCTCAGGTCGGATACCGGAGCCCGCGGGCACGTAAAGGCGAGGCCAGTATCGTGTCGCCCAACAGGCTCCAGCGACAGTTCAATCCGGATGCTCCGGATGAGTGTTGGGTAATGGACATAACCTACATCAGGACCCATGAAGACTGGCTGTATCCTGCCGTGGTTGTTGATCTGTTCTCACGCAAAATTATCGGCTGGTCCATGCAATCCCGGATGACAAAGGACATTGTCCTGAACGCACTGCTGATGGCTGTATGGCGGCGTAATCCCCAAAAACAGGTGCTGGTTCATTCGGATCAGGACAGTCAGTACACAAGCCATGAGTGGCAGTCGTTCCTGAAATCACACGGCCTGGAGGGAAGCATGAGCCGTCGCGGTAACTGCCACGATAATGCAGTTGCAGAAAGCTTTTTTCAGTTGTTGAAACGCGAACGGATAAAGAAAAAGATCTACGGAACGCGGGAAGAAGCCCGCAGCGATATTTTTGATTACATCGAAATGTTTTATAACAGTAAGCGTCGGCATGGTTCTGGCGATCAGATGTCACCGACAGAATATGAAAACCAGTATTATCAACGGCTCGGAAGTGTCTGGATTATCCGTGGCGATTCAAAACTGCAGCGGTGTAATTTAGGGCAGAGAACGGAATTATCCCTCCAGCACACATATCCAGGTGATTGGTGAAGAAATGGTTTGTCCGGCCATCAATTTGCTGCCCAAGCCAGATAGTGTCTGGCTGAACTGATACCCGTTAAAGAAAGCATGATGGTCATTCTGCTTGTGCTTATGTACGAAATGGGTATCCGCCAGGACACACAGTTGTTCATTACTTATACATCACCCCTACGGCGCACATGTTTCCGGAAGAGAATTCAATATCCCGTCAGCATACATCTTTATCTTAAAGATTATCGAAAACAGCCAATAAGCATTAGAAGACACGTCTAATTTTGAAGCAAATATGCGGCCGTATGGTATTTCCTGCACAAATTCATAATACAGAAACCGTGTGTTAACTGACAGTTTTGTCTGAGAGAACAATTTGGCGTTTATTACAGGTGGTGTAATGAACGTGACTTCAATCCTGAGAATCCTGGGCTGATAATTGAGATAGCATACCGCTTACCTGAGCTTTGCAGAGAATACATATGGGAATTTCAATCTGAAATATAAGTATAATTATAAATAAAATCAGTAATATAAATCATTATCAACTAAGGGTATGTGCTTGTCAGTTTGCATTTTACTGATGAAGGCTGTTTTAAAATTCTGCATTACATGGATAACTTTTGAATGACAGACTACAGAAAACTGTCAGTTAGCATATTCTGCGTTTATACAACTTTTTTTGATTTAACGAAATAAGTTGATCTAACCTTTTTCAGATGTACAATCAGTTTCAAAATTGACAACGGAACGGTTAAATGAAAAGTCATTACGGTGGCGTGGACGAGACGGCCCGCAGAGCGAGCGCGATGCTGCGCAGCATGAGTGACGATATTTCAGTGAGAAGAAATGAGTTTGGCCTTGATCAGTACTATCAGACGTTCACGCGCAATTCCGTGGCTAACCTTCCCAAACTCAGCCGCCGTGCTGTTGAGCAAGCTATTGAAGAAATGGAATCGCAGGGACATATTTTTGGCAAAAAAGATGCCGGTAACACCCGGCATTACGCCCTGACCATCCAGGACATTGTAGATATCTATGCTCACCGTAAAGTGCCTAAATATCGTGAAGTGCACGCGGGGGATGGGCCTTTTGTTATTTTTGTTGTGAACCTGAAAGGCGGGGTATCGAAAACCGTCAGTACGGTGACTCTGGCGCATGGCCTGCGGGTTCATCAGGATCTTCTTCAGCACGATCTTCGTATTCTGGTTGTTGATCTCGATCCCCAGGCCTCGAGTACCATGTTTCTCAGCCAGGAAAACAGCATTGGTTCCATAATGGAAACAGCTGCACAGGCAATGCTTAACGATCTGGATGCTGGCCAGCTCAGAGAGGACATCATTAAACCCACCATTATCCCCGGTGTTGATGTTATTCCTGCGTCTATTGACGATGGTTTTATCGCAAGTCAGTGGAATGATCTCGTCAGAGAGCATTTGCCTGACAGACTTCCCTCTGAAGTGTTACGCCGGACGATTATTGATCGTGTCGGTTCTGATTACGATTTCATCTTTATTGATACTGGTCCTCATCTCGATGCCTTTATGTTGAATGCACTCGCCGCGAGTGACCTGCTGCTGACGCCCACACCGCCCGCCCAGGTCGATTTTCACTCCACCCTTAAGTACCTCACGCGGCTGCCTGAAATGATTGAGCAGCTTGAGGAAGAGGGCATCACGCCGCGGATAAAGGGAAATATTGGCTTTATGTCGAAAATGACCTCGAAGCGGGATCATGAAATGACACACGGCCTCGCCCGTGATGTTTTTACCTCTTACATTCTTGACGCGACATTGCCCAGGCTTGACGGGTTTGAACGCTGCGGAGAAAGCTTCGACACCATTGTGAGTGCCGATCCCAGTTCCTATCCAGGAAGCGCTGAGGCGCTCAAGAAAGCGAAGCGTGAGGCGGAGCGTTTCACTCAGGCCGTATTTAAAAGGATTGAATTCATCAGAGGTGTGAAATGAAAAAGGAAATGGTCAAGCTGGGCCGGCAGCTGGGTAATTCCAGTTTTTCAAAAATGATGAACGAGTCAGACAGCGAGCGGGTGTTTACCCTCAGGTCCGGTGCTCAGGCCCGGTTTGTCCTGACCAAGATACTGCATGACGACATCGAAACGCAGACGTTCGTTGATGCCACGGTAAACGGCCGTGACCAGGCATTTCTGACGCGCGAATCGGTCAGTGATATTTCCCGGACCATCCGGCTCCAGCAGTTTTTTCCTGCCATCGGACGCGAGGTTAATGGTCGAACTGAGATACTGGATGGTTCACGACGTCGTGCCGCCTGCATTTACAACGGAACCGCATTTGAGGTGCTGGTGACGCGTGATGCCTTGTCTCTCTCTGATGCCAGACAACTGGCCGTGGACATTCAGACAGCCAAAGAGCATACGCTGCGTGAACTCGGAAAACGCCTCAGACTCATGTATCCGGAAGACATGAATCAGTCTGAGATAGCCGCTGCAGAAGGGCTGTCGGCCGCCAAGGTAACCCGGGCTTTTCAGGCTGCCGCGGTGCCAGATGAAATCATCGCGGTTTTCCCCTCTGTCAGCGAGCTTTCCATCAGTGACTACCGGGCCCTGCTGGAAGTGACGGATAAAGCACGGGCAAGACAACTCACCACTGACGCTTTAGTCGGTTTCGTTCGCAGCCGGATGGAAGAGGATGCATCTCATGATATGGCCGAGCCTGCTTATAAGAACCGGATAATAAGCTATTTTCGTGCTGAAAGCGAAGGACCCCGCAAAGCTGCGGGCAGCAAAAAAATCGTGACAGAGAAGCTGGCGGAGTTTACTGATAAAAAGCAGTTCGCCCGAAAAAAAACCGATGCTGATAAACGTCTTGTCACCTACGAATTCTCCCGTCTTTCTGCGGCCTGTCAGGCTGAGCTTGATGCCGCCGTCCGGAGCGTCATTGATCGCATGATGATTAAGTCTGTAAACGACCAGTGATCAGACCCTGCTGACGATGCCTCTGTGAGAAAGTATCAGGAATTAACAATAAATTTTTACCCAGAACGATATTATTTTAAGTGATTGATTTAATTTAATAAATTAAGACTATTTCAGACTGAAATTCCCGCCGTTTTTTATCCAGTAATGCCGACGTTACGTCGGCTTTCTGTCAGTGACCAGAGAGCCGGGATTATCATCAGGCATAAGTACATCAGGATGTGGATACTATTCCGGCTCGCCTGAGTTGCTGAAGAAGCGGGTATTCTCACGGATTTAAGGCATACAGGCTGGATCACCCGCTTCCGGGCGTCTCTCTCTCAGACCAGAATACAAGTGAGCGTCTCACTCCTTCCTTTATCACTTTTCGCTCTTTACCGTTGATATCAAATCTGGCTGAGCATCACACTATTGAAATCAGGTGTATCAAGAAAGGCGGTATGAACTGAACCCGGTTCATCCAAATACAGAGTAAAAGCCCCTGTGATAAAAGCATGCAACAGAAGCGTTTTAATACCTGTCGGGTCTGATTAGCTATCAGCGGAGTACGGATGGTCTGACGGTTGCTGACAATAACGTTCTGGCAGGTCTGCAGGAGAAAGGATACCCGTGATCACTTCATCTTATGCAAAGAGACTTCTGGACATTTCCCTCTCTTCAGCTGAGTTACCAGTGTGGCAAAAACATGCTGACTGGTGACAATGCGTCGGGTAAAAGCCCGGTTCTGCCTGCGCTGGATCCTGCCCTGAGTATAAGCCGGCACCGGTTCGAATCACTGATTTCCCGTCAGGCTGCACTGGCTTTTCAGGCCGGTGTACGTCGCGCCGATTCACTGCCCCGACTCATCGCAGACGTTTTACGCAGCGATACAGGTAATCTTGCTCTGAATGGACGGCTGAATCTTATGCAGAGAGATGAAGACGGACTGAGAATGCATATTACGCCAGTCCTGGATAAGTATGGTCAGGTGATGATGCACATTCTGGAACAGGGTTCGACACATTTCCCGTTTGAATATTATGCTTTGAAATTCATGACATTCTCAGGACGTCCCTGTGCCGGCTTCAGCCGGTATGTTCATCCTGTGCTGCCGGGCAGCGCCTGAACTGACAGCGACCATCCTGCACAGGAGTACACCCGCACGCTCTTCAGCGTTAACGTTCCGGTGGCTGAAAGATACAGGCTGGAGAATAGCTCGCGTCAGCAGAAAACCCTTTGTCAGGAAGAGCAGCTGTCCGACATTAACGAGGGCATCGAAAACTGCCCGTTCGGCATCCGTTCGGGTCCGCATTCGCGTCCCGAAGCCAGTCCTGATATTACGGAAGACGGTATTTGTGTTCGCAATCGCGGTAAAGGCAGGCGGTGATTCGTGAAAATGGAGTTTGCCCTGCCCCGGCCCGAACAGTACAGAGAGCCTGATGCCCTTTTATTGGAAGAACCGGAGGATCACCTCAGTCATGTGAACCTGAAAAAGCTTATGAACACGCTGGCACCCGAACGGGAGATGCAGCGTTTTGTGTCCAGGCACAGCAGCCATATCTCATCGCGCCCCGATCTTCGGAGTGCCATTTTGCCGGGAGAGAGCCGGCCAGTGGCTCTGCGGGTCATTCTGGCTGAAGGGGATGCCGGATTCATTCTGACCGACGCGTTTTACCGCAATCTTACGGGCAGAGCGCCAGAAGAGGCTGGGGTGCACATCGTCGCTATCGGCGGTACACGTTACCGCTGCTACCTTGAGCTGGCGCATATTCCGGGCAACCGCGTTGCTGCGCTGAGAGACAATGACGGCGACTGTCAACGGAAGTGTGTTGAGCATTTTGCCGACATGACAAGTCCGGATAGGAAGGTGTACGGGGATGAAGATGCTTCGCGCTACACCTTTGAGATCTGTGTGTACCGCGTAATACTGAACGCTGCGAACGGGTTTTTGCCGGCACCCGCCGTCGACTTAGCGTCCAGGAATACATGCTCGCCGGTAAAGCCCGGGGCGGTTTTCTGCTGCTGGAGAAAGGAGCACGGATGACCGTACCTGCATATATATCAGAGGCGATTGCGTGGATAAACGCGTAGTCTTCGCAGTTGAGGGTTCGGGTAAAACCACACTTCTCAGAAACAGTCTGCGTGAAGACAGTCGGGCGCTGCTCCTGACGCACACACGAAATAGCGCATTGCACCTGCGTGCCAGAGTCATTAAGCGTTTTGGTTTCATCCCGGGCGGGACCCGTGTGATGACGTGGTTCGGGTTTCTTCATGGTTTCTGCTGCCGGCCCCTGTTGCAGCATCAGATGCCGCTTCGCGGTCTGAGCTTTGCCGCTCCTTTACTCAGAGTACCGTGTTCGCACCAACTTTATTTACAGGAGGCTGCCGACGAGTCTTCCTCCGGCGTCTGTCCCTGCTGCTGATGCACAGGAAAATGATGGCTGACATCCGTGCACGCCCTGAACGGAACGTTGACGTGTTGTTGATCGATGAAGTACAGGGCTTCGCCGGTCACGATGTTAATTTTTTACCTGAATTATGCAGCGCCGGTAGTTCCGTATTGCTGACCGGGGATGACTTTCAGCACACATTCGACACCGGCCGGGACGGGAATACCAACGCCACATTACACGATAACATCACCTGCCAGAAACCTGTTTTACAGAGACGGGTATGTTGCCAGACGGGGAAACCCTCAGCAAAACGTGGCGCTGCTCACAGACAGTAGGTGAGTTTATCTCATCAGATCTGCATATACCTGTCGGAGCACACATATCCCGTCAGACCGGATTGAAACCGTGAATGATCATGAGCAGGCGACGGCGCTTTTCGCCGATGACGGCATTATCAAACTGTTTTACCGTGAGCATCACCGCTACGGCTGTTTTTCAATGAACCGGGGGACCAGTTAAGGCCCCGACAACTTTAATGATGTCTGCACTGTGTCGGGCAGCACGCACTGGCCGTTTCTTACCCGCCGCCGTCTGAGTGATCTGCCGCCGTTAGCGCGAAACAAACGGTATGTCGCCTGCTCGCGCGCCCGTGGCCATATCTGGTTTGTGCCGGAAACGCTTCTGCGGTCATTCAGGCAGCAGGAATCGCCCGCCACGGATCATAACCGCATTAACAGCCGACCGGCCTCATCGGCATCCATGGTGAACCGCACGCCGAGCTGGCGCGTCACGTCCAGCGCAAAGACCCGCGTATACCATTCGGTCGACTTCGCATCCTTATGGCCCATCAGGGTCTGAATGACCTTCTGCGGTACCTGATGCTGAACAAGGTGCATCGCAAACGAATCCCGGAACGTCTTGGGCGTGACCGGCCGGATGGTAAACGTGACACCGTCACGCTTTGCGGCCTCCACCGCCTGACTTATCCAGCTGCGGGCGGTGTCTTCGCTCCGGATATCCCAGAGCCGTGCGCCGGCGGCGGGCTGCGCGGTCGCAAACCATTCCCTGAGCCGCCGGACGAAGGCCGGATCGGTGAGCGGCACGGCCCGCGGCGGGTTATCGCGTATCTTCGCCTGCGTCTCCTGCTCAGCCTGCTGTTCTTCTTTTGTCGGGCGCCCGCGGGGACGGGACCGGCTGCCGGCAGATTCCTCCAGCCTGCGCTGCTTGAGCGTGCGGAGCACCACAAACGGTGAAACGAGTGGCGCACCGCTCAGCGGATCGTCCAGCGCAAAATCCCCCCGGGTCAGCGGCAGTATTTCATTGAGCCGGCCGCCGGTGTTCCACAGGGTATCAATAAACAGGCGTTTACGGAGATCGGTCACCTTTAACAGCAGCACGGCCACCTCGGGGGCGAGCAGGTAGCGCGGCATGTCGGTGCCGTAGGCGGCCGCCAGGTTTCGCAGCGCGACCGCACTTTCATAGTCAAAATAGCGTGCAGCACCTGAACTGTTCATATTGTGACCACTGGCGTCGCTGTGTGAAATCTGCGTCATTTCGCGGGGCAAAGTACCCAAACTTTTATTCTCCGTTGTCTGCGGGTGTGGAACGTATTTTCACGCATCTGTAAAGGGTTTTCGATGAGAATAAATCGATCCGCGCCGGATCCTCTGTGGATCGGTTTTCCGGCTTTACTCCCGTATACGGAGAATAACCTGGTTGGACGCAAATAAAAAGCCGGTCATCCGCGCCGTTTCGCGCACAGTCAGCGAGGCTAACCCCCTGCCGGTAAAGGAGAAACTGAAAAAGGCGGGCAGGGCGGGGGCGTCCAGGCACTCTTGGCTGGATGCCTGGCACTGCGCGGAATAGCAATGCCAAACAGGAAGAAGGGGAAGGGCGTCGTCGAGGCGCTTCAGCGTGTTATCGGTAGCTGGAGAGATTGCGCTGACTAGGGACTGGTTTACGGCAAAAGACTGTCACAGAGTCCCCGGTGCATTCGTGTTAATTTGAAAGTTTTCTTGCACGATGCTCGGGTTATGGATGCTAATATACCTAACCTAGAAAGTAATACTTTTTTGATTAATAATCTTACCGAATTAAAGTAAAGTGTAATCCTGAATTCTGCAGTTCTTTTATAACAAGCCCGAACTTCGGGTAAAATTATGCACTTTTTGTGGGAGGTGTAAATATTTTTAAAAAAAGTATAAAGAAAATTTCTAGGTCAGAACAGTGGAATACAATACACATATGGAATGAGCGATTGTAATCTGCATTCTACATAAGGCAGTATTCGTACCAGTTAGTTATATTAGCAGTCCAGCTCATAATAAGCCTGAACTTTTCATAAACTTGGCCGTCTTTTCAGGAGAATCATTAATGACTGTCGGCAGGATTATAACCATTTTCGTACACATATTTCGAAGAATTACCAGACACCATCTGAATTTTCAGTAGGCTGTAGAAACAGAAATTAGACGGTAATCAAACCGACATTACTGACTGATCGTTGTAACTGAGGCTGGGGCTGGTCGCCCGCATGATAAAAATGCTATAAAAAATTTTCTTTTTTAGATCTAAAAAACCAGTATTGAAGTCCATGTTATCACCAGCAGAAAAAATAAATTACCGTAACATTATTTCATCAGAAGTAATTAATTTCGAAATGGATGATGGCCCTGTAATCACCTTCTGTTATCGATTTATTAATTATTACAAGTTGCATCGTGTAGTTAACTGACTGATTATATTAAATGAGTTTTTTGACCGGGAGTGGTACACTAGGCCTTGCTTGGTAACCATCTCCATCAAAATACGTAGCGCAATTATGAGTACAGGACCAATAACGGAAATTTTTTTCTTCGGAAAGCCCGTCAAACGAAATGGATTGTTTACTGTCTATTAAATTTAATTAAGTAAAACGTAAATGGATGATAAATGACGAGGTATTTGGGTTTACACAAGGCCCAGATTGAATGTAAGTTATACTAAAATCTTACCTTAAGAAGTAAGATGGTTGAAGATCTATATCTATATCTTTAGAGTCGAAAAAACCATTAAAATTATGTAAATGGAAAATAAGGTAAAGAAAAAAATAACGAAGATGAAAGTTTTTTGAATGGAGAATTTTTATGAAGAAAATATTATACGTTTGGTTCGCATTCATGGGGTTTTTAAGTCAATCTGGATTGGTCAATGCGGAATCGCATTTGAATTCAATTGGTGAGACAGTGCAGGATATGAAAATAATGGAGCAGGCTGATGCGTACCTCAAGTTCCGACCTAATCTAGTAAAGAAAGTTTTGATAAATCAAGAGTCTCTTATAAGAGATAAAAATAGTCCATCATATGGTCCGACTGATGCAAAAGTAACAATAGTTGAATTTTTTGACTATCAGTGCATTTATTGTTCTCGCATGGCTAAAGATCTTGAAAATTTACGTCAAAACAATCCTCAAGTGCGGATTGTTTTCAAAGAATGGCCGATATTTAAAAACCGGTGGGGTAATTCTCTTCTGGCTGCCCGGACAGGGTTGAGCGTCTGGAAAAATCTTGGAGCGGACGCCTATCATGTATGGCATGACAGTTTATTTGCAACAGGCCATAGTGAAGGTATGTTGACAGTAGATGATATCCATAAAACTGCAAAAGCTGTTGGTTACAGTTCTGTTAATTTAACCAACGTGGAGGATGAACTACAAAAAACTGAAGAGTTAGCACGTCAGCTCGGCTTTACCGGCACACCTGCGGTTATTATAATGCCAACCAAAGGGGGGGGGGCAGATAATATGACGGTGATTCCCGGATATGTGAATCCCGGTGTAATTAAGGCATCCGTCTCAAAAGCAATGATTAAAGCTAACCAAAATGATTTATAAACAGATTTTGTTAACGACAACATAATTACAACCTAATTTAAGTGGGAAAAATGTTTAAGAAAAAAAACACCTTGGCTGCGATTTTATTTTCATGCCTGATTAGCGGAATTTCCTTTTCTGCTTACAGCATCCCTTCAAAATACTCTCCTGAGTTGGATGCACACATAGGTGAAGTAGCTAAAGCATACCTGTTATCTAACCCAGGAGTACTGGTGGAAGTCAGTAAAAAACTGCAGCAAGAACAACTTCAACGACAAATCAAAATCATTAGCAACGCAATACTTCAAAACCGCAATTTTCTTCTTAACGACATTGATAGTCCATCATATGGTCCTAAAAGAGCAAAGGTCGCTTTAATTGAGTTTTTTGACTATCAATGTATAGTTTGTGCCCGTCAGTCACCCATATTAGAAAAATTAATGAAGAATAATCCACAGGTTCGATATGTATTCAAGGAATGGCCTATCTTTGCTCAGCGCTGGAAGATTTCACTGACAGCGGCGAAAGCTGGCCTGTTAGCATGGCAAAAAAAAGGGGGTGACGCTTATCTATTATATCACAATGCTATTTTTGCATCAGGACATAATGAAGGCAATTTAACGTTAATGGATATTGCTGCTGCGGGAGGAAGTAACGAAAAGAATGGCAAGGTCATTGAAGAACTTGCAAGAACCGATGAGCTGGCACAAAAGCTTGGACTCCAAGGCACACCAGCAATTATTGTGATGCCTGTGAGTGGCGCTACAACTGAAAATATTACAATTATTCCTGGTGGAGCCAGTCAATCCCTTTTGCAGGAAGCAATTAATAAAGCCTCTGCAGAGGTACATTCAGAAATGAAAACTCGCTAGTAATATTTATTATGTAAAAGAACATTTGAAGTTTTGTATTTTACTGCGGTTTGTAGCTTGAATGACTGTCGATGTATTTAACGTCTATTTAGCTATAAAATTATGTAGACCCTTGAATTATGCACAACTGAATTTATTTGATAAGCTCCATAAATAGAGAGTTATGGATCTTGTATGAGTATTTCTCCTGCATCTGAGATTTATACTAACTTTATTTAAAGTTAATAAGCTTTCAAAAAGTTTTTTATTCTATGACAAATTCACCACCACCAAAGCCAGCATCGATACATTGATGCCGGTAGGCTCACACATAGGACATCAAGAAAGTTGTCATTGAACAGCATTAAATACCCAGCCTTTAAAGGGCTGGATTTTTTCAGTATATCCAAAAATTTTTTTGAAGTTAAGTAGAGATGAGGGGTTTCAGGCAAACCTGATGTCTTTTTTTATCAGAATAAGATGGTTTTAACAGGGTTAACCCTATGAGAAGAGGGGGTGGTGAATATTAAAAATTAACTTAAATGAAGTGGAAATTGCTAGGCATACAGGTATTTCCCCATTGCGCGGCGGCTCAAGTCTGGTGCCACATAGTTAATCTGCAATAGAGATACTGACCTGCTCCCTGTTGATTAACATACCACGATGTTAATAATGTCTTCATAAGCCACATGAGGACATCCCCATGAAGAAGCGTTATTCTGACGAAAAGATTATCAGTATCCTCCGCGAGGCTGAAGCCGGGGTTTCTGCCCGGGAGCTCTACCGTAAGCACGCCATTTCCGACGCCACCTTTTACACCTGGCGCAAGAAGTATGGCGGTATAGAGTTGCCTGAGGTTAAGCGCCTGAAGTCGACTGAGGAAGAGAATGCGCGGCTCAAGAAGCTGCTGGACGAAGCCATGCCGGATAAGGAGGCACTTCAGGTGGCTCTGGGGCGAAAGTCCTGACGACAGGCCAGAAGCGGGGAAGCCGTTGAGTTTATGTGTGATGCGACCGGTCTGCCGCAACGTCATGCCTGCAGGCTGACAGGTTTGTCCCTGTCGACCCGCCGGTACGAAGCGCAGCGCCCGGCGGCTGATGCGCATTTACGTTATTATAAATAGTGAACTGAAGTCAAAAGGGTCTGTTAAAGATGGTTAATTCAGTGGTTCCGGTATAGCAGTTATATCTGCTAAATGAATTTTACGGCTGAAAATATAAGGGGAACGGATCTCCGATTATTTTCTAAGTAGAAAACGCCTCTATTAAAATCTAACAGGAGTTATCAGAAATGCTTGACAAAAAAGACTTAGAGATACTTAACTTATTGCAGTTCAATGCAGCAACTCCTGTTGTTGAGCTTGCTGAAATGGTTTCTTTGTCTCCAACAGCATGCTGGGCGAGAATAAAAAAACTCGAGAAGTCGGGAATTATCAAAAAAAAGTTGTAATTCTAGACAGGAATTTAATCGGACTAGATTTGGTTGCCTTTGTTCTGATTAAAACACAAAGTCATACCGTTGAATGGTATAAAAGTTTCATTATTTCAATTAAAGACATGCCTGAAGTCGTGAGCTTTTTTAGGACTGCTGGTGAATATGATTACATATTAAAAGTCACAGTTGAAGACATGAAAAGTTACGATGATTTTTACAAAAAATTAATAAATGAAACAAACGGTATAAAGGATGTGAAAACTATATTTGCGATGGAAGAATTTAAAGCTACGACACAATTGCCTATAAAAAAAATTAAATCAGAAAAAATGTAAAAAAAATAATAAAAGGCGGATTTGGGGAGATGGATCTTCCTCCGGTGTTAGATAAAACTATAGTTTTAGTATTGTTGGTTTGTTTCATTTCTAATCACCCCCGTAGGCCTTGTACTTAATCCGACGGCCGCTGGCAAGTGCATCTGATCGACCTGTGGTCACGTGCCATTATCGGCTGGTCACTGTCTTCACGAAATGACAGCAAAGCTGGCCAGCGACGAGCTTCAGATGGCGCTGTGCCGGCGTAAACACCCGGAACATGGCATCGTGTACACAGATCGTGGTGGGCAGAACTGCTCAGCAGGTTATCAGGCGCTGCTGAAGCAGCATAATCTTCGAGGAAATATGAGCGCAAAAGGTTGCTGCTAAGTTGTTACGTGAGTAAGATCATTTATCAGGCCCGGTAAGCCAATGCAGAATGCCTTGATCTAAAGGTTCAAACGGACATACCGGACAAAAATACTGGATTTTTATCTATTCCGAACACTTAATTATGCACAGAAAATTATCTAGCACTGGTTGGATGAATATAACGGCGATCACCTCCACGATCTCCTAAATTACCTGATGCAGGAAGATTTGCGGCAGATGGCTGAAATCCCTAAAATTTCAAACTTTATGATATAAGACAATCAAGTTCTGTTGCTACTTGCCTCAAAGGGATAAAATAGTCACTCATGTTATCGTGATTTTTGAGGCACAATTCTAACTTGGCTCGTATAAATAAATAATCACAAATATCAATATTTTCTTCGCAAAAAAAATTTAAAAAATTCACAATATCTTTTGTTTCATTAAAACGATAATCAACTAAACGACTAAGGAACTCCGATTTATTGATTTTATATTTTTTATTCTTTTCGTTCAATTTATAATTCATAACACAAACCTTATTTCTTCTTAATTACACTCATAGAATCAAAATATGTCGTGGCCATTACTCCCAAGAATAGCGGAATTAGTAGAAATCCAGTCTTCATAGAAAATTCATGGTGATAGAAATAACAGTCAAGCACTATAGCTACCAATGGGAAAACCAAGAAAGCCAGTGATGCTTTAAAAGGCGCTGTTTTTGTTGTAAGTAAAAATAGCACAAGATGCCAAACACACCGGCAACAGCTCCAAGATAAAAGGTAGCTATAATTGATATTTTTGAAAAATGGCTGAAATTAGCTAACTCTGTAGCCCATCCTAAAGCTATAAGCAAAAAACCAGAAGTTAGACAAGGGATTGCATTAAAAGTTAACACAGAGACTTTTTTCTTTTGTTTTTTTGTTAATGTATATATTATAGCATGTGCTAATGCTGCAAATAAAAGTGCAATCACTCCCTTAAATTGACTTGGTGTAGTCATGTTAGTAGTTTTACATATTAAAAAAAATAAAGAGATCATCGCAAAAGATAATCCCATTACTTGCATGCAGTTGGTTTTTTTTCCTAAAAACATAATGGATGTAATTAATATCATTGCTGGCATGGTGGAGAATATTATTGCTGCCACAGCAGGGTTTACATATTTCTCCCCATAAATCATCAACGAAAAAGGTGCTGAGAAATAGAACAATGTAACTATAATTTGATATATTCTCTCTCCCTTTGGATAGATTAATGGCTCTTTGAATAGCTTGCAAAGCAGAATCAAAAAAGGAGATGCAAAAAGAAATCTCATACCTGTAGCGATAAGAGGAGGTATGGTTGTGACTGCAATCTTCATTGCAATCCACGTTGTGCCCCAAGTTAATACAACTAACATAAAAATTATAAAAGTTTTTACATTTTTCATAGATAAACCTCTTTCTAAATGTGTGAAAAGGTTACCTCCATTTGATTAGATAAATATTCTGTTGTAATAGCTAGTTAAACTGCGCTACAAAAAAATTTTCTGTTTAAGGATGTCTGCCGCGAGGCCGGGATCTCGGATTCCTCGAACTACAACAGAAAGCGAAGTTTGGCGGTATTGAAGCCTCTGATATCAAAAGGATGAAAACTGTCTATTGAAACAGATGTTTGCGGACCTGAGTTTCAAGTGCAGCGCACTGTAAGACGTTATTGAAAAAAGCTTTAAAACCAGCGATAAAGTGTGAGCTTTTCAATTATCTGACCGCGCAGTTTGCCATGAGCTTACGCCAGACATGCTGGACATTGTCGCTGAGCAGGACGGTATTTCGTTATCAGCTGGATACGCGACGTGATGAGCCGGTGATTCTGGGACTGACCGTGGCGGCTGAACACTATTCGCGGTACGGATTCAAAATGCTTTTTCAAGTAGTTCGCTGGCAGGGCACAATCGGGAACCATAAAAATAGTTCACCGTATATACTGCCTGCTGAAACTTAATTTTCGCCGTAAGGGAAAACAGCGCCTGCCGGTGCGTAATCCTGCTCCGCTTGCAACGCCAGAGGCGGTGAGCCAGAGCGGGTCCATCGATTTTATGCACGATGCGCTGGTGTGCGGCAGACGCTTCCAGACCTAAAATGTGGTGGATGATTTTAACCGGGAAGCGGTGGCGATCGAAATCGACCTGAATATCCCCGGCTCAACAGGCCGTGAGAGTGCTTGACCGAATAGTGGCAAACAGGGGGGTTTCTCACTTAGCACTGGCGTCTCGGTTACCGCTATATATGGCTATTTAATCACATACTTTTTAAGTATAACTTATATGATGCTGATCATTTTTTCTTCAATATAAATGCATTATTGTATGTATATGTAATTTCTAGTCAGCCAAGGAATGCATAGAACTATGAAGAGATATTCCCTTTCGGAAAAGATACAAATAAAAATGAGGGATGGCTGATTACCTCTGGAGGCAGGCTATTATGGAAAATCCACAACAAAATACTCAGAAGCAAAGTCAACTAGATATCGAAGTTGATAAGCTAAAGCATGATTTAGAAACTCATAAAGTTTTTAATCAAATTATGATCAGCAGCTTGGTAGCTGGTTTGAATGAAGTTTCCGAAAAAAGAAACGCTTATGAGGTCCTGACTTCAGTTATAGAGGGTTTTAAGTCAGAGGCAGGTGGTAAAAATGTACATATTGATGAAGCCA
Organism: Pantoea sp. OXWO6B1; assembly: GCF_001641135.1. Lineage (NCBI taxonomy): Bacteria > Pseudomonadati > Pseudomonadota > Gammaproteobacteria > Enterobacterales > Erwiniaceae > Pantoea > Pantoea sp. OXWO6B1. The sequence goes on along the minus strand of NZ_CM004291.1, from coordinate 76,144 downwards.
TTATCGAAGCTCTGAGAATGCTAAAGAAGTAAATCGCCACGTAATTAAGGAGTTTCATGCTTGTTTCAGTAGGCAAGCTTGGAGATGAACCGTGATGTAACAAAAAAATTAGATTTTTAGGCTGTTGCAGGTCTCGGTATATGGGAATCTATTTAACATAATGAATGTTATGCGTATATTGATGAGAGTCCAATTTGATAATGTCACTTTTTAGCTGGTTCATAATGTCACCCAGATGCGGCGCGTTTACCACCTTTTCTGGGAGATCTCTGCTGATGCTGGTGACCATGTCGAACAAAGAACTTCACCGTCATTACGATTTCCGTTGAGACGCTGCGATGCTGGATGACTGCGGACGGACTCTGGATCCCACACGCTCGCCGTCAGACCCGGATTTATCAGCCGCGCCTGCGGCGGGATTGCCTTGGCGAGCTTATCCAGATCGATGGCTCACACCATGACTGGTTCGAAGGCCGCGCACCAAAATGCTGCCTTCTGGTTTATGTTGACGACGCGACCGACCGTCTGATGCACCTGCGTTTCTGTCAGAGTGAGTCAGCCTTTGATTACATGGTGGCCCCCCGTGACTACATCGATAAACACGGCAAGCCGGTGGCGTTTTACAGTGACAAACATGCGGTGTTCCGAGTCAGTCAGGCGAAACACGACGTACTGGCATAACGCAGTTCGGACGCGCCCTACACGATCTGAACATTGACCTTATCTGTGCCAACAGTTCGCAGGCCAAAGGCCGTGTCGAACGCGCCAATCTGACGATGCAGGACCGGCTGGTTAAGGAGATGCGGCTGGAGAACATCACCGGCATTGATAACGCCAACGCCTGGATTGAAACGTTCATCAGCGACTTCAACCGCCGCTTTGCCAGACCGGCAAAATACCCCAAAAACCTGCACCGCACCGTCTCAGAAAGCAGCCCGGAGCTGGATGACATATTCGCCTGGCAGACGCTGCGTACGCTCTCAAAATCACTGACTTTTCAGTACGATAAGATTTTGTATCTGGTTGAACCCACTGAGGAAAACACACGCATAGCCGGAGAAAAAATCCTGGCGTTTGACTACCCGGACGGCACGCTGTCATTCCGCTACGGCAGCAGAACGCTGGAATATCAGGTGTTCGATAAGCTGGACTGCATCAGTCAGGGACGCATTGTTGACAATAAAAGGCTTGGGGCGGTGCTGAAGCTGGCGCAGGAAAAGCAGGACGGACTGGAAGCCGCAGGAAAAAGAGAGCGCAGTCGTCATATGCCCAAAAGACGGGCGCAGATTCAGGCACAGCTCAGGGCAATTAATCCGGTTCTGGCTGAACCATCACTGTTTAAATCCAGCCTGAAAAAATGAGCTAACTACCCTTTTCTCTTCATCAGAATCAGCCGAAAGTGACATTTAAAAATGGTAAACCAGGGTGACATTATCAATATGCATAGACATTGATATGCGGCGGTAGCCAAAACGCCTGCGCTCCAGTGCCAGTTCAGTAATGCGCCCTGATAAATGGGCATCAGCCGCCGGACGCTGAGCGTCATAGCGGCAGGTCGACAGGGACAAACCTGTGAGTCTGCAGGCACGACGTTGCGACAGACCGGTCGCATCACACATCAACACCACGAGTTCGCGCTTCTGGTCTGTCGTCAGTACTTTCGCCAAGGAGCCACCTGAAGCGCCTCCTTATCCGGCATGGCCCCGGCGAGCAGCTTCCTGAGTCTGGCGTTCTCTTCCTCAGGTGACTTCAGGCGCTTAACCTCAGGCACCTCCATGCCGCCATACTTCTTACGCCAGGTATAAAACGTGGCGTCGGAAATGGCGTGCTTACGGCAGAGTTCCCGGGCAGAAACGCCGGCTTCAGCCTCGCGGAGAATACTGATGATCTGTTCGTCGGAAAAACGCTTCTTCATGGGGATGTCCTCATGTGGCTTATGAAGACATTACTGACATCGCGGTGTATTAATCAACGGGGAGCAGGTCAACAGATTTAATAGATACCTCAGAGTATTTTAGTCCTTTCTTTCTCTAAGCGGTCAAGACAGTCGGTATTAATACCTGCTATCGATGCTGCACCGATTAAAGTCATCGTTATTTTTATGTCTTCGGCATAAAGGTGGAGTAAATGAGCAACCCCTTTTTCTCCAGCGGCTGCCAACGCATATATATAAGATCGTCCCAGCAGAACTCCTTTCGCGCCCAATGCGAGCATTCTAATAACGTCCAAGCCAGAACGAACACCCGAGTCAACAAGAATTGTAATGTCATCACCGACAGTCTCAACTATCCTCGGTAATGCTTTGGCTGTAGGGATTGCACCATCGAGTTGTCTTCCACCATGGTTAGAGACAACAATACCGTTGGCCCCAAACCTGACCGCAACCTTCGCATCTTCTGGATCAAGAATTCCTTTTATAACAAGATTCCCTTTCCAAGCATCGCGGATCCACTCCAGGTCATGCCATGTAATAGTGGGATCAAAGTTTTTGTTTATGAATCCCATGTAATCATCCATCGTCATCCTGTTACCAACGTAAGCTTCAATATTTCCAAACGTTAGAGGTCTGCCTTTTAGACCAACATCAAAGGCCCAGCGAGGATGTGTGCACGCCTGCAGGTATTGTTTAATTTTGGATCGTGATCCAGACATACCTGAACGGTTATCACGATATCGAGATGCTGGTAAAGGCATATCGACGGTGAAAACGAGTGTTTTAACGCCTGATGCCCATGAACGCTCAAGCACATTACGCATATAACCGCGATCTTTTAATACATATAGCTGAGACCAGACTTCCCCTGAAGCATGAGACGCAACCTCTTCAATAGAGCATACGGAAACGGTTGAAAGCGTATAGGGTATACCCATTTTGGATGCTGCACATGCAGCTTTCACTTCTCCTCGACGAGTATACATTCCTGAAGCACCCACCGGGCCTAAAGCTAAAGGTATCGTCCATGTGCTTCCAAATATTTCAGTGTGCATGGTCGGATCGCCTACGCCGCTTAGCACACGTTGACGAAGAGACAATGAGGCTAATTCGAGCATATTTGCTTTCATTGTGCTTTCAGTTATTGCGCCACCATCAATATAGTCAAAGAGAAATTTCGGTAACCGATGGCTGGCTGCTTCACGATAATCATTGGGAGATGAAACTATCATATCATTTTCCTGTAATGTTTTTTTAAACCCAAGCCCTGTGTTAGTTCTCTAAATAGCATGGGTTTATTTAATGTTTAATTTTTGCAAAATTTATTATTTCAAGTACTTTTTGCATGCTTAATTTAATGTTTTTGATTAATTCCATAATCAAAAATAAATAACCCCCCTTCATCGAGGGACAATAATCCCACCTTTTAAACCTTTAGTAAAACAAATTTGAAGAAGTTGTAATTCTCTTGACCTAAAGGCTCCAGCACAAGAGTTTAAATAGAACGTAAACATTCTTTTAAAACGTTCACTGTATTTCTTACTTAACTTGGGCCAAGATGACTTAAAACGGCTGTACCAAGCCATAAGTGTTAGGTCGTAATCAGAGCCAAAATTATGCAAGTCCTCTATTATTAGAGATCTTTCGCTAGCCAAAGAAATCTGAGCTACTGAAGGAATACATCCATTTGGGAAAATGTATTTATTAATCCAAGGGTCGACATTTAAATCGCTTTTATTAGATCCGATAGTATGAAGTAAAAATATACCGTCTTTTATCAGACATCTATTTATCATCTCGAAATAGATTTGGTAATTCTTCGGCCCCACATGTTCAAACATACCCACAGATACAATTCGGTCAAAATTTTTATCCAAATCACGATAATCCATTAAAAGGATTTCGACGTTCAAACCAACACAACGAGCTTGAGCTAATTCTTTCTGCTCTTTAGATATAGTTATACCCGTAACCTTTACTTGATAATTCTTTGCTGCATACTCTGCCAGACCACCCCAACCACAACCAATATCCAGTAAGGTCATGCCTTTTCTGAGTTGAAGTTTTTCGCATATCAATTGCAATTTATTCTCTTGAGCCATGTCAAGATCCGTAGCATTTTTCCAGTAGGCACATGAATACTGCATCCATGGGTCTAACATTTCTGAGAACAAGTCATTTCCAAGGTCATAGTGCTGTTTTCCTACTATCCATGCTCGTTTAGTAGATTGCAAGTTTATCAATTTTAAGGCAGTAACTCTGAGTAAATCTTTAAAATTAAATGAAAACGATGACTTTATATTAGAATCAATTAATGAACTAATCAACACATCAATTTTATCACAATCCCACCATCCATCCATATAACTTTCACCTAATCCAAGTGACCCATCTTGCAAACATCTTTCATAAAATTTTGGGTTTTTTACCTTAATATCCCAAGGGTTGCTTCCATTTATTTTTACTCCCGCATCATTCAACAAGTGCTGACATATTTCATATGCTTGTTTCTGCTTTTTTACTCTAAAATACATTTGTAATTTACACTTTTAACAATGGTTGTAAGTTGCAGATAATATATTGATATTTTGGTTATTATAAAAATGAATAATTTGAATGTAAAGTATTCCAATAAGGAATGCTTTAATATTTAAATATCATTATTTTAATGATAAATCTGAGATAATTATGGGGTTGCTTTAACAGAATTTTACTTTTATTAATCTGTATTTGCCTTATAATTTTGGCAACGTGGTTTTGCTGCACACTTGACTAAGATCGCCGTGGATCCTGCGATAGCTGTAAACTCAGCGTATAATCGGAGTCGTTCCCATTCTGCACTGGGCTGGATGACGCCTTCCGAATTTACAGAAAAATCTGCCGGTTGCCAGGATATGCAGCCAGAATGGATTGCCTGGGGAGGTGACAAGTTATGCTAAAGGAAGCGCTGGAAGAAAAAATTTATGAACTGGTTCAGCGTTATAACGGCAGAGGGTTTTTCGCAGAACAATAGCTGAGCCCGGCCACTAACGGCTTTTTCCCTGCCGGTAGTCCGGCTAAGTGTAGAAAAGGATGTGAGGACTCGCTCATCAGCACCACGCCGGTGGGACAGCGCCAGTCAGGGGCGCATCCGGGTGATAGCGCACAAGCAAAGTCTGCGCGTTGCAGTCTTCCTCACTGTCCTCCCCAACAGCACAGGTGACGTGATGGATGCGTCTTTGTGCGCCACGAACCGCAGACTGTCGCAGAATATGCCAGCAGAACCGAGGCAATGAAAGCGCCAATGTACCAGAAACGCATTTCGGCGCAGTGGGCCGATTGTGTCTCGCGCCCGCTGCTCGCCCTGATGACCATCCGCGCCCGCGACGGTCACGGCACGGCACGTTTGACTCTGAATATCAGCACGAGCTGGGCGCCGGTGATGATGCGTTGTTTGCCGGGAAGGATTAGAGTGGCCACGACATAATCAGGTTCTGGGTACACCGGCTGCGCGAGTAGATCTACTTCGAGGGCGCCTACCCCAGAATCATAAAAGGGTAAATAGTGGCCCAGGGGCTGGGTTACGGTACCTCTATAAGTTTTGGTGCATTGACCTCAGGCAACGCGGATTTTGCGCAGGCCTATATCCACGTCATCGGTGACAACGGCACGTCGCAGGTGTGGTATTTCAAGCCACATGACGGAGATTCCATTGCAGGCGGTGGTAACATTGTTGCCGGGACGGAGGTTCATTAATCGGGCGGGAATGTTCGTGTTTACTCATCAAACAACCCGCCACCCTGCCCTTTTCCGGTCGGCTTCGTCATGCTGCTGGGTAATCAGTTAAATCCAAACACATTATTTCCGTGCTCAACGCGCAAGAACCTGTCCGAATACTTTGATACCCACGTTTTAGCGATTGGTACCGTACCCGGTACGATCGGAGGAAGTAACACCTTTACATTTCAGGCCGCAAACCTGCTAAACCACTCATATAAAAAGTTGCATGAATGCACCCGGCGGTCAGTGGGCCACAACGATAACGGGTACTGATAATGACGGCATATACAAGATGGGTTATACATCTGGCATCTTCACTGACGAAATTAACGGGCAAAGTTTTACACAGGCGCCTTTCAGCGTTGAAAATGCCTTCGTACAGTTCTGCGCATGGATGCGAACAGTCAGGCCGGTTAAATTTGAAAGTCAGGTGATCGGCACATAAAAAAAACCACTGTCACGCCTGTATAAGGTGGCACTGTTGAGGCAAAGCCTGCAGGAAGGAAGTTAACGCCTCAAAGTTGGAGTAATAACAAAAAAAACGCCCTAAAAGGGCGCAACCAATATATGGTAAAAATATGATACACCTATATACGACAGTAAAAGTGGCGGGTCGTTAATCACCACGACATAAATTATCAGCTAATGAAGTTAAACCTTAGAACAACAAAAAAATATGGAGTTGTCTAGGAATTGATATAAATCAACTTTGTTTCGTTTAATAACTACTATCGTCATTCCATTAAGGTTTTTACCATGAGAGCCCCTTCAGGGCTGAAAGTATTATTAACCCGCAATCCCCTTAAGGAGAGCACCATTATTATCACCGGCAATATCAAAAAAGCCACTATCACCCAGTTGCGCAGTAAAGCCATTGTCAACGGTATTCTGGCCGCCATCTACACAGGTCCCACGAAAGACGATTCCACAACTGCCGCAGCGGATTTCGTTAACCACCCGACCCTGTACAATGAAGGATCGGTCCGCACCGCCTGCGGCAACAACTTTAACAAGATTCAGTCAGCCTTTGTCGGACAGGCACTGGGTATAGCTGAGATGCTGGCGGATGCGGCCATTGATGCGGATAAGACTTAAGTCGAAGGCCTGGTGGAAACCTACGTCGACAATCTGCAGTAACTAAGCACAACATCGACAACTGTCAGGATAAAGTCATTGCAGCATAATCGGCTGAAGCCGTTTAATCAGCCCCCGAGCATTTCAGGAAATTGAGCCTGAGTGTCAGGCTTCATCTGAGGCATATCATGAGACCATATCAGGCGAGGTAAACGATAATGAGTAAACCTATTCAGATTGTCAGAATTTATGGTGGTGATGTATTTGTAGGCTTAGATGTGACCGTCGATGGTGAAACTATCGGTAACGTCCTTTCAACTACAGTTGTATCTAAGCAGGAAGAATGCCCAAACTTGTTGTCGAATTTGCTCTTGGTGTCAACTTCGAAGACGAGTCCAGGCATGGTTTTCAAATTGATATATCAATGAAAGCAGGCTACTCGACGCAGGTTAATTTTATGGCTAGGCAGACTGACAGCCGAAGGGCGTCAGTAATAGCGCTACGATATTTACTGTTGGTCCATTCAATCGCCTGTTAACGGCTTTATGATTGATAATTCCATCCTCAATAAGCTGGATGATGTTAACAAGCATCCACCTCACCAAAATCTTCCCTGAACTCATCAAGGGCAAGGTGACGGGGGGATTCTTCTAAAGCTTCAATAATATCCCACTGCAAATCATCAGATAATAAATTTCTCATGGCATCTTTCCCAGTTAATACGGTAGCTAAGAGCTGTCACCAGGTAACAAAGGCTAAGACCATATTCATCAACGCCTTATAAGCTATTCTTAAGTCATTACTGCATTTCTATGCAAACTCACTTAGCGCTTACTAAATCGTGCTAAAATAATTTAATTATGTTGTCAGAATTTTTTTTGATAGCCATTTCGGATCTTTTGGGCTCCAGCTTCAGATAACCGAGGCATAAGAAGGGCTCTCCCTCACAATATCGTATAGCTTTCTGATGAACTAGGCCTCGACGAATAAGTTCACTGATATTCATTATCATGACAAATTCATCAACGTCATCGAAGCAGCTTAAATATTGTTTTGTAGTCATTGATTCTGGATAGAAAACGGACAGTGCGCTGAGAATGTCTTCCTGTAACCTTACTGACAAAATTTTATCGGCCATAACTTACTACCTCCTGATTGAAATGAAATTCCTGAACCCTTGGTGCAGACTCGCGTGAGGTTTAAACTGATATGCTGTATAAATATTCGGCACCTTCCAGGCACTCAGCAGTCTTTGGTTTCGGTGATATCAAAGTCCAACACTTCCGAAATCCAGTGTCAGCTCAGCCAGTGATACAAAACTGACACCACCACATGCTTTAACTGCTGTCTTTTTTACCAGCCCACGTTTTACCAATGCATTGATGTTTTCACACATTACTGATTCGCTGTACTTACCAAAAGCAGCAAAGTATTTCTTGCCGGTGAGTGGATATGGGTAAGCAATTGCCAGTGCCATAAGTATCTCCGGCTGAATTTTCTCCGTAATTAGCTTCTGATACATTAATGAATCCTTTATCTATTGCAGCCAGCAGGAAAATGATGCAACTACATGTCGGTTGAAAAAATGATCAGAATCATATTAGTCAGTCTTATTTATCGATTGACGAATACTGATCGTCATTGGCGATCAATTGATTGATGTATAGTTGAGTTAGTGTGATGAGTTGAGTTGAGAAGTTTTAATATTTTCATTTAAAAATTGATCAATTTGAAAGGTATTTGATACAAAGAATGTATGTTTAATCCGTATCAGATATGACCTGCTCCCAGCAGGTTAGTACATACTGATGTTAGCAACGTCCGTTCTTGGCACGGAGCGGACCTTTGTGTCGCAACGGCCGCTATGAGGGTAAAGTGGATCTTTAGCACAGTAGCATTATGAATGCTTTGTCATCCATCGGTCTGACCTGGCGCATATTCATGTTTATCTCCGGACAATACACTTTTTCCTCTGGTCATCTCCTGATTTTCATAACCTCCCCAGGCTTTTCACATAAAAATCAAGTTTTCCTTTCTCCCGAGGATTTAATAAAGGCCAGTCGTTTTTTTTCACAAAACACACACAGGGTGAACCATGACAATTACACAGCGACTTTCCCTTACGTTTTCTCTTCTGACAACCTCGTTGGTTTCCATGGTTATTATTGCCATCGTGGTAGTAACGGGTTTCCAGTACCGATTCCACTATGTCCAGATTAACGCGATACCTTCAATCATCGATTTAGGAACGCTGATTGATGAAAACAACGAGCTTCTTATTAAAATTTACAATTACCAGGGCATAAAAGAGCCTGCAAGACAGGTGCAAATCGAATCAGATATGAACAAAGCTGTTGAGCGCCTTAATAAGCTTAACCAGCATTACCTTGAGAACGATATCTCCAGCGATGAAGACCTGCAGCTTACAAAAGATGCGTTCGTCATGATTAAAAACATTCATGACCTGTTGGCGCCGTTCCTTTAGGCTAACCGCTTTCCTCAGTCTTCTCCGGCAGTGGACTCCGCTGAAAGCAGCAAAAAGCTCAGTGAAGCCATCCGGACGCTTACCTCCAGTTACCGTAAGCAGTTAAAGATAAATATCGATATCGGCACCCAGCTGGATGGAAACCAATACCCGCATTTACCATACCACCCTGTGGGGACTGATTGCGGGCTCTGGGGCTGTCATTCTTATTCTGGGCTTCTTCACAATTAAAACCATTCTGTCTATACGCCGCCAGCTGAACAGCATGCGTCAGACGATGGAACAGGCCAGCGAGAACCTTGACCTGACTCTGAGAGTTGAATCGCCACGGATAATCTAGACACTTCCGAGCCGTTGATAATACTGGTTTTCATATTCTGTCGGTGACATCTGATCGCCAGAACCATGCCGACGCTTACTGTTATAAAACATTTCGATGTAATCAAAAATATCGCTGCGGGCTTCTTCCCGCGTTCCGTAGATCTTTTTCTTTATCCGTTCGCGTTTCAACAACTGGAAAAAGCTTTCTGCAAGCGCATTATCGTGGCAGTTACCATTCTGAGCCAGTTCAGCGCTTCAGACCATGGTCTGTTGTGGACCACGCTAGTGAGGTCGAGTTACAAAAATAATGGCCGCAGGTGACGCCGGATTAATGCAGCCATACCGTCCACGGCCTGCCACTGCAGTTCGTAAGACGGTGATAAATCCTGAAACCTTAGGCAAGACTGAGGGGCTGTTTGGCGAACAACTTAAACAGGTATTTATCAATGAAACACCTAGGGGTTCTACGCCGGAACCGCCGAAATTTCCGTTGCCCCAGTTTCAGCCCGGCGACCAGCACATCCAGGTCAATAATTTCATTAGTGTTCTGAAAGGTATAATGCCCGTTCAGCAAAATGTGCTGCCAGGCCACCGGCGATATCCGGGTCAGAGCCTCAATACCCCTTTCGTTACCTTCGGCTTCCAGCCGTTCCAGTAATCGTGACAGGATCGCAGAGTTGTAATAAACAATCGCGTTTGAGATCAACCGTCCGCACTGATTACTGATGTCCGTTTCAATGTCATTTTTTCCTATTAACTCCTTCCTGCCGCCGACTTTGGCGACTGCTGCACGCAGCTGGTGATAAGATTCAATGCGGTTCTGGGAACGACGGATATTGCGTTCCAGTTGCGGGTCACGCAGATACTTCAGCGTGTAAATGCTGCGAACCAGCCGATCGTATTCAAATACCGCCTGTCTTGTCGGGCTGGCCGTAGTATATGTACATAACTTACGGATCAGCGTTCCCTGCGTCATTTCTTTTAGCCCCAGCGTAGCGACGATGCGATTAAGATTACTTTTTTCGCGGGTGATAAGGTCCAGGTCAATCTGACCGGCAGGCTGGATCAGGCATTTTTTATATGCTGACGTGTCTCTGGTGCAGTACAGTTCCTGAAGTTGTTTGTTAAGGTCAGTAAAATGGGGTTCAAAGCGAAGGCCAAACCAGTGCAGGATCGCAAAGTTGGCTTTGTTGATGCTGTGCATGTCACCGGTAATGGCCGTGGGTTTCACTGCTGAGGTATTGCGGTACCAGATGTCAAATACATGATGGCCTTCGTAGTCGTTTGTGCCAATCAGGTATCCGTTGACTGGAATGTGGTTGCACAGCAGCGTGTAGGCCACCATGCCTTTACCACGACCAAAATATTTACGTGAAAACCGTGCTTTCACTGTCGGACGTTCAACACCAAATTTTTGCCCGTCAACAGCGCCATAAAGCGTCTCCGGATCAAACGAATAGAGCGGAAAAACAGGTAGCGCTTCTATAGCATCGGTTATACAGTCATTGGCCGTGAGCAGAGACGCCAGACGAAGGTACTGTTCGTACGTGGTCTCCAGAACATGGAAAGGTATATCGCTGGTTCGCGCCATCACATGGTTACCATGATTCATCGCCTGGGCAACGATGGCCGCCATCAGGCTGTCTGCATCAGCTTCTTTTTTGGCGTAACGGGGTTGCAGCGGTTTCATGGCGGGGAGGAACCGGCACTGCCCGTTAACAAAGCGGAAGACATCGGTCACATCGCAAAATGGTAGTTGCTCATAAAAACGCTTATTCTGCGCCTTATGACGGCTGACCACCGATTTATGCCACGTCAGCTTCTGCGTTTCTTTATCATATTCCAGATGTTTTAGTTTCCCCTGTTTTAGCTCGCGGTTAAATGCCTTCCACTGCCGGTGCAGCTCGGATGCCAGTACTTTTAGCTGCGTTTTAATGGACTTCTGCAGGAACGGGATGTTCATTTCAGCCAGCACTGCGGCCTGTTCCCCTTCCGGTACCAGTTCATCAGAAAGATGGCGGTGCCGGAGGCTATTGTTGAGGTGGAATTCTCCCGCCTGAAAACGCTTTCTTATCTGACGATAGAGCCAGAACTCATAACGCCCGGCATTCAGGCCTGTGGGCTCACCATCCTCACCGAATTCCAGCAGGTACGGGCGCAGCCGCGCTGGTAACGTTTCCTGCGGGCACTCCTCAAGTGGCCGCTGCAAAAGCATCTGCTTTTTGCTGAACACCGTTCTGAGCCAGCTCAGCGCCTCCGCCCACGGGCTGTCCTGGACCACACTGGTGAGGTCAAGTGACAGATATAACGGCCGCAGGTGACGCCGGATTAACGCTGTCATACCGTCAACGGCCTGCCACTGCAGCGACAGTTTGCTGATGGGTTTCACACTCATGCGTTGTGCGGTGGTTTTCAGCGTCTCCCGGGGCATGATTTTCCAGGCGCGACGGCGGACTTCGCCAAAGGTGGTGGGGTCCGGAACGCTGTCGTCAACGTAAAGCGACAGCAGACGTCCAATTTTAGAGGTTTCTCGCCGGTGTTTTTCCTGTACGTCAGCCATAAGCTGTTTAGCCACGCTGCGGCTCTCATCCTCAAGCTGTTTCATATGGAAAAACATCGCATCCACCAGGTTGTCGCTGAACTGCCGATAGCGGATCCAGGCATAACACAGCAGATAAAGGTGGGTTTGCTCCTGCTTCAGATTGCGGAGATCGTAAACGGTGTAGAAATTTGCCAGGCTGGCATAGTGCAGCAGATTTTGTTGGGAAATATTCAGTGCAGGCAGGATGTCGCAGGCTTTATGATGCAGCGGCTCTAGGATTGCCCGTTTTTCCCTTTCATGAACCATCTGTCGCCAGCCAAAGTCACGCGCATCTTGCCTGAGGATCGCGAGCCGGGAAAGCGTATCATCGCGCTCAATCAGCTTGTCCAGATCGGCAATGGTGGCGTCATCAAGGCGCTCCGTCAGAATACGCCCCAGCCGCTGCCTTTCATCAGAAAGAACCCGGCTCACCAGCTCCTGAAGCGTGGTATAACCGGGCCGGATAATTTTATGCTCGTTGAGCCAGATAATCAGCTCCGTGGCAACAAAACCGGGGGTTACATCCCGGTGGACAATGTGGGCGGCCTGCTGTTCAAGCTGTGAAGACAGCGAAGATGACCACGGGCGGTAACCAAACAGTGCGCATATTTTTTCGCGCTGAGCATAGCGTTCGTGCTTAGTGAAAGGCTGATCCTGAAGTGACTCACCCTGGAAATAACGGCTCAGGACAAAGTTGCTGTCGTCCTTAACATCATTCCATCCGAAGCGGAAAAACAGGTGTTTGGCTTTAAAGTAAGCGATCTGAAGGATGCAATAAATTTGAGCATGAAGCCCCTGACGACTACAGGCCAGCGCCAGTTCAGATTCATCCATAGCCAGGAATTCCAGCCGCTGTGCATCATCGAAATCAGGAAGGCCATACAGCGCTTCCTGCTCGGCACGATTTAAAACCGCCAGCCGTTAACTTTTGCCTGTCGCTTTGTCACGCGTTGTCATCCTTACCCCGATTAATCATGTCCGTAAGAGGATCGCTCAACGGACAGTGAAAATACATTTATGTACCCTAAATAGCTGCGCCGAATACCGCTACACTTTCGCCAGCCCATGCTTACCTCCGGGGAATGGGCTGGCCGTTTCCATAAAATGATGAACTTTTCTTAACAGTTGCCACATCGAACGGCACTGATGATTGCGTGTTATCGTGTCGTGAAGCGCCTGCCATAGCCGTTCAACATGATTTACCCATGGCGAGTACACCGGCTGATAAATCACCCTGAACTTCGGATTTTGCTTCAGCCAGCGCTGTGTTTCACGGCTTTTGTGGATAATGTAGTTGTCCACGATCAGCGTGATAGTTTTCGCCCGACGGTACGTCGCTTTAAGCCGCTTCAGCAGGCTGGTGAACAGCGCCGAACTTTTGCTGTTGCCGCCCACGTAGCTGACTTTACCTGTTCCGCTGTGCAGTGCTCCGGCCAGATAATATTTTTCATTCTGCCCTGGCGTCACTACGCGTTTTTGTTGTCCGCGCAGCTGCCAGTCCGCACCGATTTTGGTATTAAGATGGATATCCACTTCATCTTCATAAAAGACCGGATGCTCTGCGCTGCATTCGTCCAGTGCTTTGTGGATTGCTGCCATCTTTTCATCCTTATGCGGGTCACGGATACGCAGAGTTGGCGCGGCCCTTCGCCACACAAGCCCCGCAGACGGCAACCAGCGGCGAACGGTTCCGGCATGTAACTGGCAACCGGTTATCTCATTGATTTTTATTGCCAGAAGTTCTGTACTCCAGCGTGAGCGCTGGTAGCCAAAATCGCCGGGAGCATGTTTTACCAGCTCACGTAATAACGTGCAGATATGCTCAAACGGCCAGCGACGGGTTCGTCCGGCAGGCAATGATTTCAGTCCTGTAACACCCGACAGCGTGAACCAGTTAATCCAGCGTCCGACGGAGGAACGGGCACAGCAGAGCGTTCTGGCAACATCGCTGACGCGATCGCCCCTATGCAGCATCAGCATGGCAGTCAGCCTGCGGGCATAATTTTTATCGTGAGTTTTATGGATAGCTTTCTGCATCAGGCGTCTTTCGTCACGGGGAATTGGTGCTATGATCGGCATCGCTCAGTCCGGTTGGTGATTTTGGTTGGTTTGACGATTGATCAGATCGCACAATCCGGGCTGAGTTCCCTCAAAGTGATCTACTATTCCGCGCAGCTATTTAGAAAAAATCACTGCTGACGTTGTCTCATATAGCTGGTACGGTATCAATCTCTTTCATGGCCCCTTAAACGTACACATTTATAACAGAAATACGGATCGGCTATGCCCGTTGTTCTACTGATAAGCAAGATTTAACCGCACAACAGGAAGCGCTGGTAAAACTCGGCGTCTCCCCGGACAGAATTTATATCGATAAAGGCCTAACCGGTTCGAACCGGCAAAGGCCTGGCCTGGACCAGGCGCTGGCCGCTGTTCGTAGTGGTGACACGCTGGTTGTTCCCAAGCTTGACCGCCTGGCCCGTTCAGTTCCTGACGCCCGGGAGATCGCAGACGCTCTGCAACTCAGAGGTGTGAAGCTTGCTCTGGGAACCAGCCTCTATGATCCGGCAGACCCGATGGGGAAAATGTTCTTTAACGTGCTGGCTACGTTCGCTGAGTTTGAAGGTGACCTGATACGGCTGCGAACCCGCGAAGGAATGGCTATTGCGCGCGCAAAAGGGAAATTGCGGGGGAAACAACCAAAGCTGTCTGACAAACAACAGAAGGAGTTATGCCGGATGCATAAAACCGGTGAGTATTCAATCAGCGATCTGGCTGAGCTGTTTTCAGTATCGAGACCAACAATTTACCGAACGCTTGCGCGTATCGGCAGTCGAATAGATTAAGCCATAGAGACTTACTGACAACGGGAATAATAAGTAGTAAGAAGAGACTCTGACCAGCATCATTTTTTGGTGGTCAGGATTTAAATTGCGATATAAATCACAATAGCTGATTTTTTTATGAACTCATCCGGGTGAACCGACATCTGTCAATGTGGATAGTAATAAATTACAACATATGAAAGGAGTCTGTATGTATCAGGTTGATTATAATAGTTATCGCTCCGTTAAAGGTTTTAATCGGCGCGTCCGTTTTCTGATAATGCATTATACCGCACTCGATTTTGAAAACTCGATTATTGCGCTGACAGGTTCTTCGGTCAGCGCCCATTACCTTGTCCCGGACCCTTCAGATAAATCATATGCAGGTGCCGGTTTTAAAGATATGCGCATTTTTAATCTGGTTGATGAGAATGAACGTGCATGGCATGCAGGGGTCAGTTCGTGGGTCGGTCGCAGTAATCTAAACGATACCTCAATAGGGATTGAGACGGTTAATTTGGCTACCGATAATAACGGAGTATTTACATTTCCGCCCTATAATCCAGTCCAGATTGATGCAATCAAAGAACTGGCATTAAATATCCTTCAGCGCTATCCGGATATTACGCCCATGAATGTTGTCGGACACAGTGATATTGCCCCCGGAAGAAAAAGTGACCCCGGTGCTACTTTCCCGTGGAAAGAGCTTTACGCAGCAGGCATCGGGGCATGGTTTGATGAGGAAACAAAGCATAAATATGCTGAGCAGTTTAGCTATTCGTTACCTTCGAAAGATAACATAACAGAAATGCTGAAAAGGTATGGCTACGACACTTCAGGTTCGAGAAGTGACACCGGTTATGCTCAGTTAATACGGGCACTGCAGCTGCATTTTCGCCCCTGTAATTACAGCGGTAAGCTGGATGCTGAAACTGCCGCGATCCTTTATGCTCTTGTGGAAAAATACAAATAGGGAGATACAGATTATGAATAAATTTATTACGGGTGGGTGGAGCCAGTCACTGTCTGGCAGACCCCTTAAAGAATTCGACGTCATGATGTATGGCATGGTGACAAACCTTGACGGACTGACAACAGGGACGCCGGCCAGCCCCGGCTGGAGTCCGGAAAAGCAGGATAAACCCGATAATACTCCCGATTTTAAAGGGAGGACGCTCTGGGTCTATGGCGGAGGTGGGTGCTCTCCTGAAGGAAAACCTTCAAATCAGGATGAAGTATTGCGGATTGCTGAAGCCACAAAAAGCCGGGGCTGGGATGGCGTGGACTTTGATGATGAATGCAATATGAACACCGGTCTCGTCATTGAGGCAATGAAGCAGTTAAAAAAATGCCAGAAAGAAACCAGTTTTGGTTTTATTGCCGGATATTCTTACAATCATCCGTCTACAGATAACGGTAAAAAACTGAACGAAAAGGTTAAAGGTATCATCCAGTCAGGTCAGTGTGACCGCTTTATCCATTACTGCTATGCTTCAGCGATGTGGAGTAAAGAGGACATTACCGGCAACGTTATTCCTGCCCTGAAACGCACGTTAGAGCATGGAGCTGACAACAAGAAATGTATCCTGGCCCTCACAACACGTGGACTGA
The DNA here is from genome assembly GCF_001641135.1 of Pantoea sp. OXWO6B1. NCBI lineage: Bacteria > Pseudomonadati > Pseudomonadota > Gammaproteobacteria > Enterobacterales > Erwiniaceae > Pantoea > Pantoea sp. OXWO6B1. The sequence continues at coordinate 59,555 of NZ_CM004291.1, read as the reverse complement.
ATGAATGGAATTTAAATTATTTCATCGATCAGGTGCTGGATTTTAATCTTGGAGGGTTATTTATATGGAAATATGAAGATTTAAAAGATGAACATTATAAAATAATCAAAGACAGGCTGTGGAAATAAAAAGTCAGATATGCGCATGTTCCTAAAATAAGTGACCGCCACGGCGGTCACCATAATATTCACTCAGCAGAGAAAATAGTTCCCGCTATTCAATAAAACCCATCTTAAACTGCGTCTTACCGGCCAGTGACACCAGACCCGGGTTCTCCGGATAAGAGGCAAGCAGGGGTAAAAAGACGGCACCGCCAATAATACTCCGGCTGTCGGAATCTGCCGGTCGTAGTCCCCATATATTCTGGTATGTCATCGGTACATTCTGTCCGTTAATTACCGTATTACCGGTATACAGCATGATATGCCCCGGAATATATACAAGCGTGGAGAACGGCCTGCCATGTTCAGTGAGATAACGAAGCCGTGCGCGGGTATTCTCCTGGCTGAGATCAACAATCCTGGCTACTGACTGTATCTGTGCCGCTGAGTTTCTGGGAAGAAATATCCCAAAGGGCATCATGAGGCTGCGCATTTCGGCAGAGCAGTCATTATAGAAGTTATAATTTCCCCAGCCATAGGGCCTGCCGCTCATCGACTTCATCAGTACAGCTATATTTCCGGGTGTCATTTCCCATGGCATGGCGACAAACTCATCTTTCTGAAGTCTGACCTGGCGAATCTGTGCGCGGCCATCGCTTTTACGCACGGGTACAGTAACGTCAAAAAAGCCGGGCTGTCTGTTCCTGAATGGCAGAATGGTTCCGGGACGTGCAGTAAAATAATACTGTCCTCCTTCATGGACGGAAACCGGTTCTTTAATAAATGCGCCCAGGTTTTTATCTGCCAGCGTCAGCCATTCGGTAACAAACTGCTGATCCACTGCTGCAATATCTTCGCTGCGCACCCACCCGGTGACTGTGGGGGATAAAGCGTATTTCCAGCGCCTGTCGCGGCTGGCCGCCAGCACGTAGACGGGGGTGCCGGGACGGACAGATGACATCTGTAAATTGTCAAAAGGGTAGCCCTGCCCGGCCTGACGGGGATCGTCATAAGCCGGATCGGCGGTCGGAAGAACCCTGACCAGCGTTTCCCTGACGGCAATTCCCCGTCCCGAAGGGCGATAAACATGGTCGACGCTGGTCGTCGCGTTATTCCTTACCTGCTGTTTCCAGCTGTCCGGGTGGATCCTGAAGTTCTCGCCCCAGGAAACACTTTGCTCCCCCAGATACTTCCTGATGCTGGCGTCGCGGGCGGCTTCAGTCCCTTTACTCAGGACTGATGCGACGTAATAAGGGTTCCAGGGAGACTTTTCGCCCGCCCCCATACCAAAATAACGGGATTTCAGGTCAGAAAAGTGGCGCTGCTGTGCCGCGGTATCCATAACGGGAACATGCCTGTCCGGGCCGGGAGGGAACCATTTATCAACGGACTGCGGGTAGTTTCCCAGCGGGAACAGCGATTTGGTCGGGTCGATATAGTCTGACGTCACATGGCCGGCAGTCGCCACGTCATTTAATCCCGGCCTGTGCGGAGCGGTGTGGCATGCCGCCGATAACAGCAGGGGAACCATCAGGCAAAGAGGCTTTATTCCTTCCGGTATCTGGATTCTTTTCATACAACAACTCCGGTAATGGGCGGGTCACTCAGCCCGCAGCACGACGATGCCCGGTTTCGCGCGCATGTATTCCAGAAACGGCGAATCCACCACTTTTCTGTTTGCTGCCAGTGAGGAGGCATTCCTGAACCACACCTGCCCGTCGTGGCGGACCACAATACCCACATGCGAAACGTCCAGCCCTTCAAGCGGAGAGTAGACGCCAACATAATCTCCGGTTTTCAGAAAGTCGAGCACCCGCTGACTGATGGCTTTTCCGGGAATGTAATTTATTTTACGGGAATGAATGCCCAGCCCCGGAATGTACTCCCCCCCGTCCGGTTTACGGTTAAGCTGTTTGTACGCAGTGGCATAGTCAGGGCTGATATCCGGCGTGACGTCCCGGGCATTGCATGGTGCGGTGGCAAACCAGTCAGAGAAGAAGTGCCGGCGGCTGAGGTAGTCAACGTTCCCTCCGGTGTAACGAACCTCTGCAAGATTATGCAGGAACGATTTCTTGTCATCGCTGCGCGTCAGGGCCTCGACGTAATCTGCTAGGGTAAAGCAGTCCACACCGTTGAAATTCACTACAAGCGCTTCGGGGGTAGTGGGACCGCCGATGAGCGTATCAGCCTGGTAAGGCGTACCAAGAAAAGCAGATGACACAAGGCTGATAATTTCCCCGTGTTCTTCTGCTGAAGAAGGGATGACATCCGAGCGGATAATCTGGTGTACTTTTTCTGCCGTAACGCTGTCCATGATAGTCTGATATTTTTCAGCGCCGGGTGCAGCACAGGCCGTCAGGTACGCTGACATAAGTAAAACCATCCATACTTTCACAATCATCCTCCTTAAAGATAAAAATCCTATGCGTATTTTTAAGGAAGATGATTGTAATAGATACATAAAAGTGCTATCGGTTGATTTCTGGTTGAAAAATCAGGAACCGGATGGTGCGTAATGTAAAGGCCATCACGCGACCTGACTCTCACTTCCGTGACAATCTAAGTTTGGTGACCTGCCCCCAGGATTAAATACAAAACTCAGTTAGTAATGTCGGATCCTTCACTCTCAGAATTACCCTTTCTCCAGCTCGCTGCAAATTCAGACGGCGCCTGATAATTCAGCGTGGAGTGCGGACGACATTCGTTATAATCCTGACGCCATTCGCTGATGGTTTTCCTGGCATGACTGACGTCGCTGAACCCGTGTTCATTCAGGCATTCATCGCGAAAGCGTCCGTTAAAACTCTCAATAAATCCGTTCTGTATCGGCCTGCCAGGCTGGATAAGTCGCAGCTCCACGCCATGCTCAAAGGCCCACTGCTCGAGCGCGCGGCAGGTAAACTCCGGGCCCTGATCGGTTCTTATCGTCGCAGGATATCCACGAAACAGCGCAATGCTGTCCAGAATACGCGTGACCTGCACGCCTGAAATCCCGAAGGCAAAAGTGACCGTCAGGCATTCCTTTGTGAAGTCATCGACGCAGGTAAGGCACTTGATCCTGCGACCAGTAGCCAGCGCATCCATGACGAAATCCATCGACCAGGTCATGTTGGGCGCCGCCGGGCGGAGCAGCGGCAGACGTTCTGTTGCAAGCCCTTTACGACGACGTCTGCGTTTAACGCCCAGTCCGTTCAGATGATAAAGGCGGTACACGCGCTTGTGATTAACCAGAAGCCCTTCACGGCGCAGTAACTGCCATATGCGGCGGTAGCCAAAACGCCTGCGCTCCAGTGCCAGTTCAGTAATGCGCCCTGATAAATGGGCATCAGCCGCCGGACGCTGAGCGTCATAGCGGCAGGTCGACAGGGACAAACCTGTGAGTCTGCAGGCACGACGTTGCGACAGACCGGTCGCATCACACATCAACACCACGAGTTCGCGCTTCTGGTCTGTCGTCAGTACTTTCGCCAAGGAGCCACCTGAAGCGCCTCCTTATCCGGCATGGCCCCGGCGAGCAGCTTCCTGAGTCTGGCGTTCTCTTCCTCAGGTGACTTCAGGCGCTTAACCTCAGGCACCTCCATGCCGCCATACTTCTTACGCCAGGTATAAAACGTGGCGTCGGAAATGGCGTGCTTACGGCAGAGTTCCCGGGCAGAAACGCCGGCTTCAGCCTCGCGGAGAATACTGATGATCTGTTCGTCGGAAAAACGCTTCTTCATGGGGATGTCCTCATGTGGCTTATGAAGACATTACTGACATCGCGGTGTATTAATCAACGGGGAGCAGGTCAATGCTCATTCCGATAGAGCATACACCGCTCGCCGCAGCCGAACGACCGAGCGTAGCGAGTTAGTGAGCGAGGAAGCGGAAGAGAACCATTGCTAAACCAGGAACCGGACACACTCGGCTTAAATTTTTGCTCTAAAAATCATTATATAGGAGGGGGTTCACCAGCGTTTGTATGCCATGCAACTTGCACAAACCCGTAATTAAGACTATAGTAATTCTTACGGCAATATGGAAGCATTGAGTGTCATGGGAATTTATTTAACACCTGAATTTGAGACAGAGCGGCACAAGGCCCGCATCAGCAATGCCATGTTGTGCAAAGCGGCTAAGGCTATTTTTTCTGGTCTGCCGGGTGATCCACTTGGAAAATTCACCTTTAAAAAGCGCCTCGGCTTGCCCGGAGTAGGAGCCAGAGATGGAGCACGATCAATAGTTTTTTTCAATGATGGCGACAACATCTTCTTTTTTGATATGTATCTGAAAAGTGAGCTTTCAAAAAAGAAAGGAAAAGAGCTTGAAGATGATGAAATTGATGCTTACTGCAATATCGCAAAAGATTTTATCTCAATGAGTCCGGCAACTATAAATAAGCTTCTGTCTGATAAAGAACTGATCGAGGTAAATTGTGATGACTGAACGTCTGAAACGCATTCAAGGTATGGCTGAACGCTATAACAAACTAGGCGTGGTAAAAGATGAAACCGTAGCTGCAATTGATGCAGCGGTCGCAGCCCGTAGTATCCCGGCGATCCGAGTTATGACCGGTAGCCAGATAAAGGAAGTCCGCACTCGCTACAACATGTCGCAAGCCGCATTGGCTATAACAACCGGCATGTCTGTAGAAAGCGTCTCCAAATGGGAGCGAAACGAAAGCAAACCGAATAAGGCTGCTCTGCGGATCATCAACATCATCGATGCCAAAGGGCCACAGGTGTTCATGGCATAGCGATGTCTATTTCATCAAAGAAAGCCGCTCAGCGGCTTTTTTATCACCCCGAACTTTCAGTCCGTTCGGGTAAGCTTGTTTCCAGTACTGTTAAAGTATCCCTATACCGAACTGGCAGAATCCGGTACTGTTTATCTACATGACATCAACCCTAACCAGACCGGTATCACTAAAGGACTCTAACAGTACCATGTCCATGTTTGTACGCGCCTACCTTCGGGCTTCAACCAGTGAGCAGGATGCTCAGCGTGCCCGCGATATGCTTGACCGCTTTGCTCAATGACAGCCGCCCTAGTGATGTTTTCCTAACCATGAACGTTCTGCTCAGACAGTATTACTGTTGAATGTGCGTAAAAAAAGAAGGTGCTATTGAAATGAAGTATGAATTATGGGATTATAATGGATGTGTGGTGCCGGGTATAGAGGTTAGGTGCTTTATGGAAAAACAAACCTAAAATGAATTACGAGAATTATGGCTGTTACATCATCGCTGTAACGACATTTATAATCGACATTCATGGGGCTCAGCACCACACAACCAATATAATCTCACCTTCGCTCAAAAAAATCAAACAAAATTTACACTGTTCTGGCGTGTTAAAGCGGCGCTTTATTTAGTTGTAGGAATCTCCAGATAAAGCTTTTCAGCCAGCGACGAAGGGATGTCCGGAGTCGCTGGGAAGCGCCTCAGAAATATTAGAAAACCCCCTTTGATTTCCCATCAACATACCAGCAAGTTTGTTTATAGGGGGCATCTCAGATACATGCAACCACATAGCCCTGGCTAACCGCCGGGGCTTTTGCGTTTTAGTGGGTCAGATTTCAGCCGCTGGAGGTGATCCACTGGCGACAATTACTGAACAGCAGTGTTTACACTGCTGTTCATGGCCAGGAAATTTTTAAAACGATGATTCATTTTCCTAACCACCAAGTTCCCGTCTCAAAGCTGCTAACGCACGTTTGAGAGTTTCACCTAATGGCTCATCGATCATATCAGCAACTCGATATAATTCATCTTTGGTATCTTGCTCCCCCTTAATGTTGATCTGTACATTACGTCCGGTTTTAAACCTCCGCTTAGAGCGTTCGACTGGGGGCGTCGGCGCTGTTGACAATCTAGCGACAAAACCGTGTTCGTAAGCTAATTCCTCAATCTCTGCGTTACTTTGCTTTGATTTCTGCTCTTTGGCTGATTTTGGCTCAAAATTCTTCAAGCTATCTAGCGGATCTACGCGGCTCATAATGTGACCTTGTCCTGTTGCTGTATTGCTTCCGGAGTAATTCTTGCTATCAGTTCACGGGTGAAAGCTTCTGCGTTTTCAATTGCCTTATCAACATTTGAAACTTCATCTCTGGGAAGAGATTCAAGTAGTTGACGGTAAGAGAACATCGCTTTAAAGGCGGCCCGTTCGTTCAGTTCAGTTTCAAAAAAAGGAATACCTCCGGCTTTGAAGCTCTTACGAATATGCCTCGTATCCCTACTTTGAATCGCCGCTGAAGTACGTGTGAACAAAACAGCATACGGTAGCCGGTAATCAGGTTTGTGCTTCTGGATACCACGCTCGTGTGCCCGTATTAACCCGAAAACTCTGCTAGCTTGTTCGGCATCAAGTTGTGAGCCTTGTGTAGGCACGACTACAAAGTCTGATTCAGCAATCGCATACGCGACTATGGTCGCTGCTGTCCCTTCCAAATCAACAATTACGAAAGGGGTTTTTGTCGCAGCTTCTGCGATCGTTTCACCAATAGTTTTATCCGTAACATCCGAGATAATTGTCATATTTTGAGGAGTGTCTCCTCCTTCAGACCAGGTTTTAATCGGATGGTTAGGGTCGGCATCAATAACGGTAACTGGTACACGCCGTGCGATTTGCATAGCTAAGGCTAAGGCAGAAGTTGTCTTCCCTGCCCCCCCTTTGGTGATACGAAAACAATGACCGGCATACATATACCCTCTATCTATAGGTTAGTACCACTTGGCACCAAAAGGGAATCCCAAAAAGAATCCTGTTTGAATTCTAAATAGAAAGCATCTGGAATTCAATAATAAATTCTAAGTTAGATTCATGAAGGAATTCCAATGGAATCCCTTCATGGTATCATGGTAGAAAACTGTCGAGCAGTGCGCAGTCAGTTATTTGAATGCCGCAAAGCGGCATGGAGGTGCCAGCCGATACTGAATATAGCTTTACTGTTGAATGGCACCGTGACCCGGCGCAGCCGGTTACAGTTCTGATAGGTTCTGCCAATCCATTCCTTCACCCTGCTAGACATAAGCCCGCTAAAAGCGATACAGAAGCTTTTGTGCGCTGTCGGAGTGGTCACGACAAGGCGAAGCCGCAGTCGGGGCGTATCTCCGCGTCAGCGGGCCGTAAGGGCCGCTTACGGGCGTGTTCACTGTACCCTGAAGCAACTCCACTCACAGCGATACCAAACCAATTAGTTACAACACCAATTAATCAGCCACTGCAGTTCCGGCCCGAAGGGCCGGGCGGCGGCGGCTGGTCAGTGGGGGCGATGGGTTTTCAGGTCCGGCTCCGGTCCCTGCCTGGAGGGGCACTCAGCGTGCAGAACTGCGCTGGCGCTGTTTACAGTGAATCAATGTATGCTGTAACTAAAATAATTGCGCTTTGGGGCCCGCTTCAGCGGGAGCTACTCCCATTCTGAGCGGCGCGGACGCTGCAAACGAAGGCCTTATCCACTTATCCACAGTGTTGAGGGTGACAGAGATCATTCCGGATTTATCCGGAAGACCTTAAAACAGTGTTTATGAATGTTTTGCAGATTATCCGATATCCGTTTGCTGCTTTCTGAAGTTATCCCGTTGCGGATTTTTGTGAATAAAAGGACGGCGACGGGCTTTTGCGCGTCCTGCCGGCGCATCAGCGACGTCACGGCCGCCATGAAACGGGAATTATGGCGATGACGCGGCCGGAGCCTGAAAAAAAACCACGACAAAAGCCCCGGTTAAGGGGCATGGTTGTATGTCGGGTTTTACGCGTCAGACGTGGGTGTCGTGTGCCTCAAACAGCTGCATCTGGAAGAGCTGCCGGATAGCCAGCTTCTCAAGACGGTCATCCGTGCAGTACAGCAACTCGCCTGCGGGCAGCGTTTTACGCAGGTGCTTCATCATCTCAAACACCTGCACGTCCCGTGGATGGTTGCTCAGCCGCTTGGCCCGCTTACGCATCGCGCCCTGCTGACGACGGTAGTTCAGCGACTCAACCCTCTTGCGGTCGTACCAGCGACGTCGGGCAGCCTGTGGCGAGATGTCTTCATCCTCACGCATCAGTCCTTCCGCTATCATCTGCCTGCGTTCCTCGCTCCTGCGCAGCGCCTTATCCTGCTCTTTTGCGAGTCTGGCCATGTCAGCGCCCAGCATCCGGAAACCGGCATCGGTTACCCAGACGTACTTCGGCAGCCACTGCCCGGACTCGCGGTCCCACATCTTTTCTTCCGACGCTGCGAGTACGCCATACCGGACCTGCTCGCTAATCAGGCGGGACATACGGCTCACCGTGACGGCCGTCTCCGGAATGACGTTGCCGTGTTCGTCTTTCGGACTGACCTCGTGAGCCAGCCGCGACGTGCACATGCCGACAGAATGTTTGCCCCTGTCGCAGAAACTGATCAGAACCGGCCAGGTGGTATCCAGCAGCCGGGCTTTTTCCGGTTTGAAATGGTTTTTACGGCCCGCCTTCTGGCGGTTCATCAGGTAATAAGGGTGCAGCGACATCCGCATGCGCAGCTCGCTGAGGCCGGTTTCCGGATCGGTTTTCACCAGGCGGTTGTAAAGGTAGCCGATCTGGCCACCCACCGGTTTGTAACGCGCCGGCCGGAACCACCGCGGATTTTCACATTTCGCCCGCGTGGAGTGTTCGCCCCTGACGCGGCGGGTTTTACGGGGTCCGGCAGGCACGAGAAACGAGGCCGTTTCACCGGCATCGACGCCCTGCCAGAAACGCACCTGTTCTTCGGTGCTGAGCTGACTCCAGTGCCGTGACGGTTTGCCCTGCTTCATGACAGCGCCGCCCTGGCAGACTGAGACCGTTCAGTTCTCTGGCCACAGGTATGTCGCCGGTCTTCACTGACCGCCTGACGTGTAAACAGGAAAGCCGGAAAAAAGACGCGGGGAAGCCCACCGTCATTAAAGCCGGTGTCACGCGCGAACAATACAGTTTTGATGTGAAGAGGCCTTTCCGACAAGTTCAGCCGGAAAACAGACTTCAGCAACGTAGCAGGAGCCAGGCCGCACCCGGTCGGGGGGCAAATGTCGGCAGCAGAAAGGTAACTGCTGCAACGTCTGGCTTCATCCGGGGTCGGGCAGTTTAACCCGATTAAAATCTGGTCATTCACTCTGTCCCGGACTTATGGCGGACAGAGGTTGTCTTATGAAATGCATGCGTTATAATCCTTCACAGGCCAGCGCCTGCTTTTAACCCCCCGATACTGTCAGCCCGCCAAAGTTGAGCAGTACCGGGGGGTTTTTGCATTCAGAATCCGGGCGCGCCGGATTCTGACCCTGGACGTTTTACGGATACGTCCCATCCGGATAGTCGGTGGCCCCCGCGGCCGCGCATGTTCGGTAACGGAGGTTTGTGCTCTCCTCTCCTGCAGACCGCCACAGCCCGCCGAAAAGGATCGTTACGATCGCGCCACACGATCGTCAGAAAATCATACCCTCAGAAAAATCTCAGATCCAGTATGAAATTAACCTTTGTTACGCTTTTCGACCTCGAAATTATCAGCTCACAGCACTCCTCCTTTATGACAATGTATAGGGACAGAGAGAGCAATCTTTGTGAAGTGGGAATGACATAACTCCAGATTTCAGCGAGAGTATGGCAAACAGAGGTTCTAATGCTCTGATGATTAATAGTTAACTCACCAAAAAGTTTTAAAGCTGCCTGTAAGCGAGACGATAAATATGAATGAGACGCGAACTTAACTATAACAACAAACTGGTACTGGTTGATTGCGGCTGTCAGCTTTTCCGGACTGCCAGCAATTTTTAAGGTCACAATAGCAACTTTACACAACTAGGATTATAACACACGTTACTATTTGGTCCCTTAGCATGACAATTTTCAATAACCTACTTCTGACGATGAAAGAAATAATATGAAAGACATGAAACCATTACACAGTTCCCTAATAATCCTTGATCTCTTCAAAAACAAGTTTGAACGAGACATGTACCTCATCGAATTTTCCGTAGATAACACTAAAAAATACGGAAAAAAATATCACGAACTATATAAATTTAACCGTGACTTAAAGCAATCCTTGTTTTTAAAACAGATTATCGACGTCTGTGCTTTCTTGGATGAAATTAATGCCTTTAGAAGTAATGCTAAAGGCAATGATAAATTAAAAGGCATATGTAATAAAATTAAACCAGCCATTAACAGAATAGAAGAAGTACAGGGTTTGAGAAAATATAGAAATGTATTGGCCGCCCATAATTTCAGGAGTGATAAGGACAAAGAAAACGTTGTTTTATTAAGTAATTATACTAAAAACCCTGACTCTCCAAATTCCACTTCTGAGCTTTTCTTTCTCAGTGCCTTATGCACCACTATAGTTGAAGCTATAAACGCAGACCTTGCAGATGAATTTGAGACAGCTAAAAAAGATTATTACTCTCGTTTAGTTGATGACAAGGATGATCCACTCAGAGGCACCCGGAGCTTACGAGAGGCGTATGACCTGGTTGATGTATATCGTATGAAATTGGGTCTGCAACCTAAGTTTTTTGCATTTGAAGTTGAAGAGTTCAATATGGCATTAAAAAAAATAGACTGGGGTATTATTCCGAAAGAATTTGAACTAAGTGAAGATAACTTCAATCATCACTGGTGTATAGTACTGGATATGTACTTGAGGATGAGAAACTATAAAGACATTGAAATTATATGTGGAAAAAAAGGAAGTTTTAGCGGTGGATGGCTGGAAGCCTATGGCCATGATATAGCCATTAGTGAAAGAGTTTACATCTTTAAACATGGGACGTTGGGTGCGGGTTTTCCTGAACCTACGGTTCTGGAAATGTTAAAAGATGAAGATTACAATATTGTTTATGGTGAAATAATGAGAAATGTAGCACCCTAAAGAAGAACGGCCTGAACTCACCTTTCCTTCTCCAGACTGTGTTAAAGACATCTTTTCAGCATGCCTTTTTAAAGACATGCTGTTTTGACATCATAGTTAATTGAAATTATTTATATATAAGGTTGTCGACCGACGATTTACTTGTAATAAAATCTTTATCATTTACCGCTGGCTTTTTTTATTGCCTGCTGCATCACCGCTTCGCTGACAACGCCCGGTATCACCGTGGTGTTTTCTTCCGTGGCATTTTCCACCGGCATGACGATAATGCCCGGCGTCCCCGTCAGGCCCAACATCTCAGCCAGCGCGTCGTTGTTCCGGATGACCGCGTCTGATTTACCGTCGTCTGCACCGCTTTTGTCCGTTATTCCGACGGCTTTTGCAGCCTCATCGATGTCGGCGGCGGTCAGCTTCCCTTCGTTATGCCCCGTGTAATAAATCCCGTTGTGGTAGGTCATGTAGGCCTGTGCACCCTGTCGCCGCCAGACGTCCAGCCCGCGACATGAGGCCAGCGTCGATTCCTGAAAACGCGGGGCGAATATCGTCCAGTCCCGGAACGCAAAGCGCACGTCGGGGTTTGCGGCCATCACGTTTTCAATTACGGGGGCCATCATGCTGCAGGCGATGCACTCGTAGTCGAAGAACTCCGTTACCAGCACCTTTGCATTTTTCGGCCCGGAGACGGGGATGTCATCCAGCTGCATCAGCAGCCGGTGGGCACCGACAGCGGCCTGCGTGTAAGCAGCCTGACGGCGGGCTTCCTGACGCGCCTGCAGCTTCTTGCTGACCTCAATCAGCACGTCCGGATGCGCGACCAGGTAGTCTGCCGCGATTTCACCGATGCGCGCCTGCTGGGCCGGCGTGAAGTCAGCAGCAGCCTGGCTTTCCGGCTTCGCCGTGCCGTTAATGGCAGTGGTTGCCGCTGTCTGGGGAGGAGGCGTTAATGCTTCTGCCGCCTGGACGGCATAGGATGCAGATATGGCCAGCATCACGGCGGCCAGCGTTACGTTTTTTTTCATAAGATTCCGTATGTCGCGCACCGCGACAGAGTGGTTTATTGACTTCACCCGGATGAATACGGGAGTCAGGAATGTATACGGGCCCGGCATCGTCAGGCCCGCAGGTAAGTTAACGCTCTTTCTGGATGTTGCGGGTGAGTTCGCGCTGCGGCTCCTCGCGCTCACGTCCCCGCCCTTCCGGCGGCAGCACAGGCTCATCCTGACGCCGGAGTTCGCGCGCTGCGCCTGACAGTGTTTTATCTGACAAACCGACGGGCGCACGTCTGGCCAGCGCAGCGGCAGAGTCCTGTTCTGCGGTAAGCTGCTTCAGAACGGACGGTGAAACGGAAATGTCCGACAATGTATTGTCCTGCAATACCGGGCCGACCGGCAGTCCGGGCTGGCTGAGGCTGGCCAGCATTTTTTCTGCGGCGGCTGACAGCGCTTCCTTCTTCTCAGCGAGTTCGCCTGCGGCGCGAATTATGAAGCGGGTGTAATCAGGCTCCTTTTCACCCGGCAGGGCAGGAATTTTCTCTTTAAGTGTTTCTGCCACCCACCGCTGCAAGCTTTCCGCCTCTGCTTTCTTCTGTTCCTCCGTGTCTGGCAGCTTTATGGCCATATTCTGCCTCTCCCTGGAAAGCATCTCTGCTGCGCGTTGCAGGTCTGCCTGCCCGGGGTGAGCTGAATCCCTGAGAAGTCCGTCTCCGTGCAAAACATTTATCAGTGCCTGCAGCTCTGCGCGTACCAGACTCATGAGTGCGGCATCCGGGCGAATCGCCCGCTCCGGCACACCACCTGCCACTCTGAGCATCTGTGCCGAAGGCGGCCTGCGACCGGTCTGCAAAACCACGCCCGTTTCCGGATGACTACGGGCTGCCTCAAGCCCCTGGTCCAGTGACGTCACGACCAGCGTTTCGCCGTTCCGGCTCTTGCGGAAGACTGCCGCCTGCGCGTCACCCGTGGTCAGCGTCCTGCCCTCCCCCGTCCTTATACGTCCGCTCTCTGCCTGTAAGGAATACAGACTGATACCTGCCGTTTTGCCGTTTCCGTCGAAAACCGGCAGAGCGATGTGCGGTTCAGGATATTTTTTCGTGGGCGGGATGATACGCGCGGTAACGGGACTGTGCTTAAGTCCCTGCTCCCGCAGGAACGTCCGCCCGATTGCCGTTTTGGACAGTGACTTACCCATCCCCCAGATGAGCCGCGCCTGGGCGCGTTCAGGCTGCGGATCGAGCGCGTCATGCGCCGTCTCCGGCTCCCGGTCCCTGTCGTGCAGCGTGCCCAGCCAGTCTGACAGACCGTCCGTGTAGATCTGCACGTGATCGACTGCACGGGACAGGCTGATGTAAAATGCCCGCATTCCGCTCATGCGCTGACGCGCGCCCTCAGTCCCTTCCAGCGTAATGACAAAATCAGCACTGGCCCCCTGTGCACCGTAGCCGGTCACCGCCCACGCATAGTCGAGATGCTGATCGGCCGTCACGGTACCCGGTTCTATCACCTTTTCACCGGCGGCATTCTTCAGCACCACCTCGCCGTTCTCATGCAGCGCCTCCACCCGGTACTGTTCATGCGCCGCGTGGCCGGACGCTTTCTGCGTTTTGTTCATGCGCACGCTGTCTCCCACCCGCAGTTCAATATGCTGGCGCTCGAAAACCTCGATTTCCGTCACGTTCAGCTCGGCGGGGGAGTAAAACTGCGTCCTGCCACCTTCGTCGCGCAGGACGATCCGGTTTATCCCCGAATCAACCGCCGTCACGGTGAGATAGCTGTCGTTGACCTTTACCACCTGACCGGAACTCCACGCCGACGTGCGGTTGAAGTCATGACGCCCGCCCGTGATGCGCGACAACACCGGCACCGTAACGGCCTTCTCACCCAGTTCCTTCAGTTCAGTCAGCCTGTCATGAATGCCCTGGTTAATGGCACGACGGTCTTCGTTCAGTTGCGCGATGATGAGCGTCTTTTCCCGTGCGGCAGGCGTGCGGCCAGTCCAGTCCGCCACGATAGCCTCCACGGGCGTTTGGGTTTCGACAACAGACCGGGCGGGCAGAACCACCTGTTCCGAACGCGGGACCACAGACGGCGGCACCTGCATGATTTTGTCAATGGCCGCGGCCGCCTTGTTCTCGATCGCGCTGTATACCGCAGATTTCAGATTCTCATCGCGCTGCCGGACAATCTCTTTCATCACGGCCACGTCAATGGGGCTGCGCTCCTGCACCAGCCGGAAAGGCGCACCGCTTTCTGGAGAAGTAAACTGTGCGACGTCCCCGACCGAGACTGCCCTGCCCCGGCCTGATGAAATAGCCTGATAAGCCGCCGCGGTGTCCTGGTTACCCAGCATCGAGGACTCATCAATGAGGAACAACGTGTTTTCAAAACGGACGCTTTCGCCTTCCGCCGTGCGTTTCTGCCAGTCCACGATGAATGACTTCATGGTCTGAGCCTCGATGCCGACGCTGCGCATCTCCTTCACCGCGCGGTGCGTGGGGGCCAGTCCGATAACCTGCGGGCGGGCGTGTTCAGGCAGCGTATTAAGCGCCGACGTTACCGCCCGGAACTGGGTGGTTTTACCCGTGCCCGCATACCCCTGTATGGCAATAAACCGGTCTTTACTTTCGAGGATCAGGTGCGTCGCCTCACCCTGTCCGCCGGTCAGCCCGGCGGTGAGTGACGCCGGAAGGGACTCCATGAGTGGCGGCACGGCATTTTTACCCGCCGCAATTTCAGCCACGATAGCCTTTTCCATCTCCCAGGTGGCGCGCGCCACATAGCGGCTCTCACCGTCAACCGACACGCGAATCAGAGCCTTGTCCGCCACCTGCTGTCGCAGCATCTGCTGCAGTCCGGGAGTGTCGGGCACAAAGCTCATGGCCTCCTTCAGCAACTCAACCTCGGTAAATGCCACATCACGCATCTGGGCCACGGCGCGCGTGAACGCCTTCTGCAGATCCGTCTGTACGGCGCTTTTCAGCGTCGTCACGGCCTCCGTGGCGTCGTCTTTACCGCTCATTTCCCGGACCAGCGACAGCGGCGTGCGGACCGACCGCATCCGTTCAATGCGGTCTTCCGCATGGGCCTGCGGCTCGCCCGTGAAGATTTCCGCCTCATGACCGCTGCGCGCCAGGGTGTTCATCATGTTCGCAGTCAGATCCCGCCCGTTGAGGCTGGCCAGCACCACACCGCGATCGTTATCGAGGCTGCCGGGCGCGGCGACGTACGCGTGCGTCAGGTAGAGCGCGCGGCCGCTTTCTAGGGTCACCGGCTTTTTCTGTCCGTCGCGCAGGACGGTAATCTGACCGTCACTGACGGACTCCACCGTCAGACGATCGCGTGCCTTCAGGCCAGCCGCTTTATCGCCGGCCACAGCAAACAGCTTTTCACCGGCAGAGACCGGCAGTGTCTTGCGGTCAAACAGGCGCCAGTCTCCCGTCAGGGTCCGGATATCCTGTACGCTGACCACGCCGTCAGTATCGATGAGCGACAGCTGGCGGGTGTCTTCGTGAACACGATCTATAACGTAATGTCGCGTCTCGTTTTTGTCAGAACGGTCTTCCAGAACCTGCCCGGGCCGGTAGGTGTTTACCAGACGACGGGTTTTGGCCGTGGTGAAAACCGGAATACGGGCCTCCACGGAGACCTCTTCCTGACCGAGTTTACCGGCGTCTTTCAGCGCCGACCGGATGAGGCCGTTCAGTTGCTGCTGCTCACGTTCGCCTGCGACCGTCGCGCTCAGCGTCGTCTCCGGCCCGCTCAGTTCGGCATAGCGCGTGGCCAGCGCCTGATAGCGGTCACGTTTGTCAGCAATACTGATAACGCGGGCTGCCAGTCCGGGCGACGGCTCGCTGAGTGACAGACGCGGGACCCCTGACTGCTCCAGGACAGACAGCGCACTCGTCGCGGCCGTGCGGCCCGCTCCGTCAAGGAACAGCAACTGGGCATTCTTCTCCAGCGCCTCGCCGGTCAGCACCAGCATCTCCTTAAGGCTCAGCTTCTCTGCGCCGTCGACCACGAGCGTACTCTGAGGTGCCAGGCTGAAGCCGTTACCGAGTATCCGGCTGCGCTGCATCAGGCTGTCTTTCAGAATCGCGGATTTGCCGAGCGACAGGGCGCGTTCGGCAGAGGCGGCCATGACCATCACGTCACGCCCGTGAGCGCGTGACGTTGTCACCAGCTGCTCTGCCGTTTCCCGCTGACGCAGGGCTGATGAAGGCGCATTCAGGATGGCCACCGGTGCCAGCATCGCTTTCTCAAAGCGTGCGGGAACGGGCTCTTTCGGCGCACGAAAGCTGGCAACCACGTTTTCTCTGACCGTACTGGCCGCGACAGACTGCAGTGACAGTTCGTCAAGCAGATGTATGCGGGAGGTGAATACGCCCTTGTCCGCATCCAGCGGCACCAGTTCGCCACTGCTGATCACCTTATCCAGGGCGCGTTTCAGATCGGGGATTTTCTCTTCGTGCTGTCCTGCGCTGAAGGCCGTTACCAGCAGATCGCCATACGTAAACCGGGTCTGGCTGTCGCTCAGCACGGAAATGGCTTCCCGGACGGCCTCCGTGGCATCGGTGCGCAGGGGAGCTTCAGGAGCGGACTGCAATTCCTCACGTGCCCGGGCGTCACTGATGACCTGCTTAATGTCAAAGCCCATTTCGTCCATCTGACGCTGCCAGCGCGCCTGCAGGCGACTGCGGCCCCTTTCGGTTTCAGGTTTAACAATCGGTTCATTGACAGGGGAGGATATATCCCGTTCCGGTTCAGTTGCAGCCTTACCGGCGGAAACTGAGTCCGGACCGGCTTTCTGCTTAACGTCCGGATGCCTTTCAGTGGCATCGGGCATGCGGCTCTTAACCGGGATTTCCGCGTTTTTGCCACTGGCCACTACTGTCGGTCCGGATTCCGGCTGCTGCTCCCCGCCTTTCGCCTTGCCGTCACGCTCCGGTGAAACTTCGCCAGGCCAGTGCCGCGTGACCTCTTCCGGACTCTTTCCAGTCAGGGTGTCACCTTCACCGTAGCGGTCAAGCGACTGTTTACGCTGTCGCGTATCGAGCGCGGCCACATCACGGCTTTTCAGGCTGGCATCTTCACCTACACTGCCTCGAATTTCCCTGTGGCGTGAAGAGAACTCCTCCAGTACGGATTCTGTAAAGCCTTTAACCTCCCAGAGGCCATGCGGCCCGCCGGTCAGTTCCGTTTCATAACCCAGCGCTTCGGTTTTTCCCTTCAGGGAACTGCGGTAAATCTGGCCAAACTTTACCTGGTGTTTGTAAATCGTCTCAATGAAACCGGTCCCGTGGATATAGTCGGTGGACAGGGCTTTCCATTTGCCTTCATGTTCGGTGGCGTTCACCACTACGGCGTGGGTGTGAATCTGCGGATCGAGGTTGCGCGAGGTGTCATGCGTGAACAGCGCGGCGACCATCTTGCCGGTCGGCTCGATGCGGGTAATGCCGTCTCGGGTGTTCCGCACGCTTATCAGGTTTTCAATCACCCCCAGCGCCTCTTTCACCGCCTCGTGGTGTGCCTCCAGCAGGCGTTTGTCGCCCCCGGCCAGTATCAGCATGGAGATGCTTTTGGGGGCGGAAAACGTCAGGTCGTGTCCCGGACGGTGGACGTGCGCGCCCTGGACCTCTTTGCCCAGCTCCGTTCCGTTGGGGAGTTTGCCGTGCAGCACGTCCGTAAACGTCTGCAGATCAACCGGACCCTCCAGGCACAGTTCACGCGCGCCCTCACCCAGCCACTGACTTTCCAGGTCATCAAGGAAATAGTAGTTATCTTTGCTGCTGTAGTAACTGGCAGCATCGGCGGCCGACGCCACCGGCGCAACGGTCATCATCGTTCGTAATCTCCGTGTTCATGATGTTCGCCCATCTCCTGCCAGGTCTCGTAATCTTCACGGTGGCGCAGGATATTTTTTTCATCATCCGCCATGCGGTAGTTTGCCTGTCGGTACTGGTCGGCATAGGCATCCTCCCGGCTGTCATGTCCGCCCTTCCTGTATCCTTCCGTTTTCACGATGAGCTGACCTGCATCATCTTTTTCCGCCACCATGGCCAGTTCAGGCGCTTCCCCCTGCGCCCCTTCCTCTGACGCCGCAGAATTGTCGGAGGCGGCTGGCCGGCTCGTCCGGCGGGCCAGGATGTCGAGCGCGCTGGTCGTTCTGACCGGTTCTTTAGGCGAGAAGGATGTGACGGCAGGTTTTACTTCCGGAACAGGCGGCACTTTTTCTGCCGATGCTGCAGGCTGAGGACGTACTAAGGCCCGTACTGCATCAGGTCCTGTTGTCTCACGACCGGGAAAAGCCCGGACGTTATCCGGCAGCGGTTCGTGTGCCTGAAGGCCAGGCTCTGGCTGAGTAGTGATTTTTTTGGGGTCTTCTACTGTTGATTCATTGCGTACAGGCGTTGGTGCTGTTTGCACCGGCGCTGAGGAACGTGCTTCAGTCACTGCAACTGTTCCGGCTGACCGGGGGGGAGCAGTTGTGCCCTCCGTAACGCCCTCACCGGCAGGAAAACGCAGCCCCAGACCGGCCGCCTCCCGCTCGTTGTGCCTGATGATGTTTTCCAGTTCGGGACTCAGGTTGTCCCTGAAGTCGCGCTCGATGAGCGCAGGGTGGTATTTCTTCTGTTCGCGGTACTTCAGGCTGAGCTTCACCACCGGATACTCGCCCGGCAGACGGACATAAAAGCGCAGGTTGGGCAGCTTCATTATCTGGTCGTAATCAACAACCGGCTCCCTGACCTTGTCCTTGCTGATGGAAATACCGTCACGCTCCTGCGCCAGGCCAAAGCTGTTCTGCTCACGGGCTTCACGCCGGCGCTGATTGCCCAGGTCGTCCTCCACCATTTTTGCCACCTCGGCGCTGGGTGAGCGGCCGTAAAAGCGCGTGTTCAGCAGGTCAAAAATGGCTCTGGCCATTTCACGCCCGTAAACGTTAATCAGCTGGGGCATGTTCTGGATACCCAGCACAAAACAGGCACCGAACTTACGGCCCTCGGCCATGTGCTCTCCCAGGTCCGGGAGTTTCTGCAGATTCAGAATTTCATCACCGATAATCCACACCCGACGTTTGCTGTCCTCGCCCATGCTCTGCAGGAATATCGTGGCCAGCGAGAGCCACATGGTTATCAGCGGACGCACGGATTTCCGGTGACGGGCCGTGGTGGAAATAAACAGCCAGCTGCTGTCGTACTGCTTCTCCGTCATCCATTCCCGGATACTGAACTCCGGCTTGCCCTCTTTATCGAGTCCCTGCAGGTAGCGCAGTGACTTCGCGTAGTTGGTCAGCACCGAGCGGATCGAGATAGCGGTTTTTTCAATTTTCTCCTCAACCAGGTTGGCCGAGGGCGTGTTTTTCAGGAATTCACGCAGGCTTTTCAGGTCGATGGACAGCAGGGTTTTCAGGAATCTTTCGATATTTCGCTGCGGATCGGACGCGAACTGCATGGCCGTGTCACTGAAGATGGTCCGGGAGGAAGACACCCAGAACGGGTCCGAATCACCCTCGACCGGCATCAGCGCGGCCGTCATGTTCTCGTAATCCACCACCTCGCGGCCTTCACGCCACAGCACCCAGTTTTCGCACCGTCTGTCGTGCGTGTTCAGGATCTTGTCCCGCCGCTCGTCGTAGTGCGTTTCGACAAAGGTACCGCCCGAGTCGTAAATGATGGCGCGGTCACCGCGCTTGCGTATGTAGTCGAGCAGCCAGCGAATGATGGTGGATTTCCCGACATTCACCGTACCGTGAATGAGGTAATTCATGATCTCGGCATTGCGGACCATGTGCAGACCGGCCACCTGCAGATCGGACTTTTCGCCGGCTTTTTTAAGTTGCCGGTTGACCAGCTTCAGGTCTTCGGTAAGCGTCATGCCCGAAATAAACTCGTCTTCGCTTTCCTTCCTGCCGATGCGGCCCACGTACCAGATGATCAGGCAGAGCAGTACCACCGCCACGACGCCGAAGACGGACAGGCATAACCGGATATTCTGCAGCATGTCAGCGGCCCGCTGCTGCATCCACGGGTCGGCCAGCATCTGTGTCAGGGTCATTTTGGTGGTGCAGAGCCTGTCGGGCTCACAGTGCCAGTGAACCTCCCATGTGGCAGGGCTGCGGGGGTTCATCAGCGGCACAAGGCCTGAAAACATCCAGCCGAACCAGTACCACGTACCGTTACGCAGCGTGTCCTCCGGCGTGATGGCCCAGAACGCCACGCCTGCGCACAGAACAAAAAGCACCAGAACCCAGCTGAAAATCCAGCTGTTGACCTGCCCGAACATGCGCAGTCGGTAGGCCGTTATCTGGCCACCCTGGGTGAGATTTTTAGGTTTGAAACTCATATCAACTCCGGCGAGCGCGCAGGACTGGCCCGCCCGTACTGGACGGGCAGGCTGACTGCAGAGAAGGCTGAGCAGGACCGGGTGCCGGTCAGGCAGGATTAATCAGACAGGTAAGCGACTTACTGGCGGATAAGGCCCGTGCGCTTCAGCAGTCGTTCCCCGGTCAGAACTGACCGGGCGCAGACAAAATAGCCGATATTCCAGCAGAGCAGCGTCAGAACCGACAGCACGGCACCGGCGGTCAGCGTCAGCAGTGCCGTCAGGAAAGGGATCATTCCCTGCGGCATCATGTCACTTTGCAGCGTGCGGACGGCGAGTTCATACGCAAACAGGTTGCTGTGTGATGCGATGTAATGATGCAGCTGCATGCCGTACCGCCACATAATGAACGCACTCCAGGACAGGAAGAGAGTAAACCAGGTAATGGCAGTGCGAACCGCACCCTTGAACTGCAGCATAAAGACTCCTTATCAGGGAAGAATGAATACACTTTTTGAACGACCTGATTAAACGTCGCAGCGCCCGCCGCAGACGCCGGTCAGGCTTTGCCGGCGCGAGGAGGCGCAATATCTCAGGGATGGCATAAGGCACGTACGCACGGGTACGACAGAGAAAACGCAATCAGGGGAGGTTAAAACAGAAAATGGCCTTCAGGACCGTTATGGCATGATGCCGGCAATGGATTTGGCCAGCTGAGCTTCAAGCACCGGTTTGGCCGTTTCGAACTTCAGGTTAACCTTGTCGGCATTTGATACCACACGGGTCTGATACTTCAGGCGGTTGCCCTGCTCGCTGCTGGTCTGCAGCTTCACGCCGGACGTACCCTGGCTGAGGGCCGCGACGTTATCTGTCGTCACTGCCGCCTTGCTGCGCTCGGAAATCTGCAGATCGGTCACCATGGTAAAATTCACGTCCTGCACCATGGCGTCAGCTGCCATCCCGATAATGCCCGCTGCCAGGCCGGCACCCAGCACGGCACCACCGGAGTTACCGTTATAAGCCGTAATGCCGCTGCCCAGCGCCGCGCCCATTGCCGCGCCCTCGTATCCGTTGCTGAGGAAACCCTGCGCCTGTCGCAGGTCCATTTTGTCGGCCTTAAGCACGTTGGCCTGCACCCAGTAATTGGCCGCATCCGGACTTGAGGTGAGCGTGTATCCCTTCGCCTGCAAATCCTGCCCAATCAGGCCGTACAGGTCGCCCATGTCTTTATCTGAGGTATTGCGCACCTGCACCCAGACGGTTTTGTTGCTGGAAGGCTCCAGCCAGATGGTCTGACTCATCTGCGTTTTGACATCGAGGTTGCGTTTTTGAATGGCGGTGCTCATCGCGCCACAGCCGGACAGCATAAGACAGACAGCAGCAATCGCCGCCACCGAAGCAGTGCGGTTTCTCATTGATGTTTCCTTGTTTAATAGAAATGGGCTTGACGCCCGGGACATTGGTTCTGATTTACTTCAGATGATAAGCCCCTGTTCATAATGAACGAGAGGCTAGATGGTCAAGGGCAGGAGGTTAGATTTTTTTTAAAAAAATAAATATTTTCTCAAGCGCCACTCCAGCGCCAAGCCTGTTAATTTCAAGTCCTATTAACAAGTTACCAATCATCAACAAGGCAAATAGCAACCCTGTTATAGAAAAAGCGAACCATGTTGAATAAGCAGACAATACAGTCGAGAAAATCATCAAAGTAATAAAAAAAACAACAGTTTTAGTTGCAGTCTTTTTCAGATGATTAAGAACAACCGAATTTTCTCGGACATCTTTTGGTATTGAAAAATACAATATGAATTTATTGTAAGTTAATAAAGTAAAGAAGGCCCCCACTACAATCGTTGGTAAAACAAATACCCACCCATCACTTTCAAAATAGTTCAAGATGCCATCCAAACCGGCCTGAGAATGGTAACCTGTCAGGTATACTAACGTAGCACCTATGACACTAAGGAGCGTCGCTATAAAAGGGACAGCTGCGCTCAATTTAAATGAACGTGATGGAGATGGTATTAGCCGCCCCCCTGAAGAGAACCCCTCCATGAGCGCAGATAAATCACGGCTAATGTCTGATGCAGTTAGATTTTTCATACCCCTCTCCATCGTTAAGAAAGTTATTATTTCTGATTAGCTCGCATTTTATCCAGCTTCTCTTTGTAATAATCGTACTTGTCACTATCATCACCGAACCTGGTCTGCTTTAAATCTTCTTCTGTACGTCTAATCTGCTCATTTAAAACAGCGGTCTGATGCTCTCCCCTGAGTATACCACTGGATGCCTGAACAGTGGTTTTATTTTTGTCTATTTCTCCGCCAGTTCGTCCGATTTTTCCAGAATTTTCAGTGTATTTCTCTGATACACGATTTCCAATATTAGAGGCTATATCAGCCTTATCGGCCTGAGAACTGATACGCTCAATGTTATGGCGGTAGTCATCTTTCATTTCCTGCGACGGCGATCCCGGGGGCGCAACCAGATTGTGCTCGTGCGGACCCTGCACGCCTCCATCAGTTCCAACTGAAGATCGGTGTGGTAACGAATTAGCCTGCGCCGTACTCGCCGCATAGTTTTGCATAATTTCAGGCTCCAGACGCTCATGCATGAATTCCATGGCCGCCCCTTGCGCTGATGCCGCATGGGTAAGTAGGTTCTGAGCATCACTGCCATATTTATTCGATGCCCATTCCACAAACTCCTGGGTATAGTTCGCATCCAGGCTGGCGCTTTCGTTTCGGGCAAGCGAGGCCATGCGGCTGTATTCCTGGCTGCGAGTGGTGCTGTCGGTGTACTGATGGTACTGACTTTTCGCCTCATTCATGGTGGCCGCAAACTGCGCTGCCAGTGAATTTGACTGATTATCTGAATGGCTTCCCGACTCACTCACGCGAGATGACGTGACCATATCGAGCCCTTCACGGAAGTCTTTTACTGCCTGACTGTTCTGATCGTGACGGAAATCATGGCTTTCAGAACCGCTGTCCTGCGTACTGTGCGAGCTACCGGAGGTATGCCGCCAGTCAGTATTCAGATTCCCTTCCACACCGCCACTTATGCCAGAGCCCCACTTAACAATTTTACCGGCCAGTTCATCACCCGAGTCGAGCTTGGCGTACAATCGTGCTCCGGCCCCCATGCTTCCCTGATTGGTGATATCCATGAGTTTCTGCGTTGCCTGCTGCTGAGAGATATTGTGTGATTTTGCATAGCTCTCCACTGCCGATTCCATTTTGCTGGCTCCGCGCGTGATGTTGCTGGCCACGCTGCTGTCGCTGCCCTGGGTCAGCGTGTCACTGTTACCGGTCTGGGTGGTGATCTGGTGCATCTGCTGGAAACCGCTGTTGACGCTGTGGTTATAGCCGTCCAGCGCCGTCTGCGCCTGCTGCTGCGCCTGACGGGACTGCTCAGAGAACCCGCTGCTGGCGAGCGAACTGAGGCGCAGGTTCACCGGCAGGTTAGATATCGCCCCGCTCGTGTCATAGACGTTATGCCCGTCAGCCGTCTGCGTGTGCATGGCCCCGCTGCCGGTCTGGAACGACTGCTGACCGGACCGCTCGACCAGGTTAGTGTCGAATTTGTTGCCGCTCACGTTGTCCATCGACATGTTGTTAAAGGACCAGTTACCGTCCGCTGCGGTGGAGGCCTGACCGCTGGTTGTGAACGCCGACGAGCTGAGGATGCCGCCCACCACCTGTGATGCCACCGAACCGGCCCCTTTGGTCAGGAAAAAGGACATGACCGGTATTGAGGCGCTGAGGTAACCCGCGAGCGCCGCCGCGTCGGACTGCTGCAGCGCCACCTGGTCGCTGTTGGACAGCACCAGCGCCGTGCTGCCGGTTTTGGTCTGCAGGTAATAGTTCATCAGCGAATTCAGGATGGCGTACATTACCGGCCACATCTGAAAGTACAGAAAACCGCCCGCGTACATCTTCAGGGTGTTCAGCCCGAAAATGCTGTGGTTAACCAGCGACAGCGCAATAACCAGCGGGAAGAGCCCGATCAGGATAAGCATCATCAGAGACTGCATCAGCGGCAGCGCGCGCCCCACGATGACGCCCGTTGACGCCCAGCTCAGGCGCTGTTTGGTCAGACTGGACTCGGTAGCCAGCGTGACCAGGTTCGCGGTATCAGAGGAGCGGGACGCAAACCCCTTCCAGCCGTCCCGGACGGCCGCATTGGTGATGTTGTTGCGCATAATCTGCGACGCCGTGAGGCCGCCCGCGTAGAAGAAACCGTAGCTCTCGTTCATGGCATTCAGCAGCAGCGAGTCGGCATTGGCCTTGTTGCCGAACAGTTTTGTGGCCAGAGAATGAACCGTGCTGCTGCCCGGCACCGCGTCACGGCTGACAAGATCCTGAATGGTGGACGCCGCCTGCTGGCAGGTCACAAACATACGACCGTTGCCGGTGTCTTCATACAATCCGCGCAGCGGGCTCGGCTGGCGGGTGATGAGCGTCAGCGGGTCACTGCTGTGCAGCAGATCGTACACGGTGTATTTATGGTTCAGCAGTATGTCGCCGATGACGCAGTTTTCCACGTACTGCGGCAGCAGCGCGGATAACTGCGGGTTTTCGGTGCGGAAATCTGAGGTCTGTGCGACGACGTTTGAGCCAAACAGCATGCCGGTTTTGGTATAGGTCAGTGAGTCCGGGCGCGCCAGGGCTTCATCATACAACTGGGCCATGTCGAATCCGCCCGCCGTCGACAGGCCGGCGATCATCGCAATGCCTGCCGGGACGTTGTCCACCTCGTACACGCCGGCCGGATCGGTGATGTCGATAATCTGCACGCTGCGCTTCGGCACCAGCAGCACCGAGGTGATTATCATGAACACCGCCAGATACTGCAGGAACACCAGGGGATTGCGCGACTTCATAAAGCTGATCAGTACGCCCAGCACCCCGAACATACTGACGATGCGCAGCAGCGTGGTGAACGAGTCTGTTCCCAGGATGGTGACCAGCCCGTTGAAAACCTCCCGCCACATGCCGCCGCCGTAGATGGTGTAGATATCAGTCATTGCCGGTCCCCCAGTTGTAATTGCTCTGGTACGAGGTCGAAAGGATGGTGGACACCTGCTGCTGCAGGTACTGCATGTTGCGATCGATGCCGTCCAGCGCGTTCTGGTCGGCGGTGGACTGGAGTTTCATCTGCGCCAGCAGAGACTGCGCCGTGGCGATGTTGTTGCGAAGCTCCTTCGCCGCCTCTTCCGGATAGTTCCGGCCCGCCAGCGATTCGCTCGCCTGCTGGACCAGTTCGTGCAGATACTGGATCATCATGTCCTGCGCGATAAAGTCCGCCACCTGCAGCAGGTAGGTCGGACTCATGCCCATGCTGTGAGAGTTGGTCAGGTACTTCAGCACCGGCACGGAGGTGGTGTTAATGAAGCCTTCTTCCTGCGGCGTCAGCGCGGTGTCGCTGTCGAGCTGACTGTCGATGGCCAGCATGATGTTGCGGACCTGCGCCACAAGCGCGCTGTCGCTGCTGACGTTGACGGTGGTGATGACCGGCGCAATACACAGGTCTGTGGTATCGCAGCCGTATATTTTTGCCGAGCCGCCGCGCATCAGAACGTTAATGATGTCGCGGTTATCCACCATCGGCGTCAGGATGGTGACCTGCCCCTGGGGATTGAACACGATGGAGCCGATGACGCTCATCACCAGCTCTTTCAGCTCGGTGTTGCCGTCAAACAGGTGATTACGGCCCAGGGCATCCCAGATGAGGTTTTTGTTCTTCAGCACCTGGTCCTTCATGTTGTCAGGCGCACGGCTCGTCACGTTGTCTGACTGCCCGCCCACGGTGCAGCCCTGACGTGACGCCGCCCAGTCGGAAAAGATGTTGTCTTCCCCGGCAATGTCCTGGCAGATTTTCTGGCTGGAAACCTGCGTCACCGGCCACAGCCCGCCTATAATGCCCTGCGCGGCCTGACAGGAACTCATGTTGGCCGAGTTGACGTCTGAGGCCAGTTTCTGCAGGAAATCTTTGGCCTGCTTCAGCTCCGGCACCATCGTCTGCAGCGCCAGGTCAAAGGCGTAGCCCATGGCGTTGCTCATGATCTGCTTAACGAAGCGCTGCAGTTCGGCCCCGTTGATGTAGGAAAAGGCCCCGAGATAGGCATCGATCCCGCCGCAGCCGGCGTTCAGCGAGGGAACCTGCATTGAGATAAGCTGCACCTGCTTGACCTGGTTGCGCAGATAAACCGAACCGCCGGTCATGTAGCCCGCCGCCTGTCCCTGCCAGGCCTGTGCCTGCGACACGTTGCCGTCGAAGCCCAGGCTTGAAAAATACCCGTTCAGGTCGCCCTGAACGTCGGCCATCGCCGGGCTGGCTATCAGCAGCGCGGTCAGCACTGAGACGCACAGCTGCCTGAAGGCCTTCAGCATGGCCAGCCGCCCGGTAAACTGCTTTTTGATGTTATTCACGTTGTCGTCAGCCTCTGAATGTCTTTTCGCGTTGCCCGGTCGTGCGGGCGGATGGGGTGAAAACCTTCATGCTTCGCTACGATCGGTCATAAACCCGTTACGCCGCAGCGTGATGCTGAGTAATGCGCCAGCGCCTGCTCCGCCTGCGAGGGAGAGCAGAAAAAGAAGTGGAAAATCCCGGACGGCGCTGAGCAGCCCCGCCCCGGCGCACGCACGAAGCACGAGCAGCCCGCCCTGCGTGAAATCACAGACGAGCCAGGCATACAGCCCGGCGGCGGCCAGAAAAGAGGCGCAGACAATCAGCAACGCCGCCTCAAGGCCTGAGAGCGTCAGGGGATGTTCATTCATGATGTTTTGCCTCAGTGCTACTGAGTGGTCACCAGTCCGCTGTTCGGGACCGGCCCCAGCGTATCGGGGGCTACGTGGTCGGCATCGGCCTCGATCATCTGCCCGAGGCGCTGGCTGAAGGTGTTCATGTCGGTTTCACCCTGAAAAAGCGGATACGCCGTGTTGGTGTTCACGTTCACCAGAAAGGTGGTCGGCGTGGCGATGGGCAGGCCGTTGCCGAAGAAGGTCAGGATTTCCCCGGCGATGGGTTCATCCGGACCGGCCTTGCGCGGGATGAGCGGATACGGAAACGATGCATCGCCGTAGCCGTCCAGCGTGTAGGGGTAAACCTTCACGCCCTCTTTGTCAGCCCAGGCCCGCAGCAGCGGATCGAATTTGGCGCTGTGCGGACAGTTGCGCTGCATGAACACCACCACCGCGTAATCATTGAGGTTAAACGTCCGGCCGTCGGCCAGTGTCACGGGATGCGGTGGCCGGACGCCCGTCGTGCGGCGTACCTGCCCGCCCGGCAGGCCCAGGTCGGGCAGGCGCACGCCCTGCTGCGCCTTGGCCCGCTCAAGCGCCGCGACCTCGTCAGCCACCGATGCCTGCGCAGTCAGCGGCAGCAGCAGCGCCATCAGGAGCGCAATCCATTCAGGCTTCATGGTTTTCATCTCCATGACCCGACCGGATTTCGGTCACGATAAAAACCAGCGCGGCCAGCACCAGGCACACTCCCGTACCGACGACGAGGATCTGGTGCGTCAGCGCCACGGAATACTCCAGCAGTTCACGCAGGCAGTTAAACACGATGCCCGCCATAAACAGCGTGGCAATAAAGGGAAGTCGCTGCATCATTTACCTCGTTTAGCTCTGCTGCGGAGATACCACGCGGAGAAACCCGCTAACCCGGAAATCAGCACGCAGGTTTCGTAGAATCCCCGGAGTGAATCGTTGGTCTCCTCGATCCAGACGTCGCGACTGACCGCCGCCCTCACACAGGGCTCAGCTACCGGAGGCTGTGGCGGCGCGGTGCGGTCTGTGGCAGGTTCGCCGGTCGAAACCGCCGTCAGATTCTGACTGGTCTGATCTACCTGACAGCCCCATGCCTGTCCCGCAGGCGCATCGCGCAACGCCTCTTCAGCCCAGGTCAGAAGCAGCTGCCCCCCGCTCCCGGCTTTGTTCGCGGAGAGGAGAAAGAGGAAAAAGAAGATCAGCGCTGGCCATACCACAAAGGTCCACAGCGTCAGTTTTCCGACACGTTGCACAGCCGTCAGCCGTGCCTGCCATACAGGAGAAATCAGTATCACAGGAACTCCTCAGAAGTTGGGTTTAAAGCCGGTGGCCACGTTGAGAAAACGCTTCGCCAGGTCATCCTGGGTCATAAAGCCGTAGGCCAGGGGGCGCTGCGTTCTGGCCACCGGGTCAACCAGGAACAGTGCCGGAAAGTGCGTAATCCCCATGCGGGTACTCTGACCGGTGTCCGGTCGGCTTTCAGGCAGCTGGGGCGACACAACGCCGTCGACGCTGACCGGGATAAGCCGGATGGTGTGACGCTTACAGAAGTCCTCCACCACGCCCGCCATCTGCGCGTCTATCGGGTCTTTGCCCCGGTAGAAGTAAAACAGCCCGTACTGACCGGCAATCTCGCTGATGGCGGTGGCCTGCGCTTTCTGGTCCTCTGCCTGCTGCAGGGGCGCGGTGCTGTTGTAGTGCGGGTGCTCCAGGTTGTAGTCCAGGTCCGGATGGTCCAGCTCCGCCACCGCGAAGGACTGGCTGAACATCGAGGCATGGTCGGTCCAGAACTTCTGCCAGCGCAGGAACGTCGCCGTGTTTTCCGCCGTGGGATGCAGGATGGCGTTCGCCAGCGCCTCCCGGGTGTAGCCCTTCAGAACGTCGGCCTGCTCAGTGGGCGACAGCCGGCTGAAGTCCGGTATCGCCGGCGGTGCTGCCCGTGGCCGGGGAGCCGGCCGCGAAGGCGGCTTTTTCGGCTCGTTGTACCAGTGCCAGCCGGTGAACGGATCGGCGGGCGGGACCACCGCATCGGCGGGCGTCCCGTCATCCGCCACCGCCGCGCCCGTCATCAGCAGAAAGGCAAACAGCAGTTTTCTCATTTTTTGTCTCCCTGGTGAGCCTTAACCTGCGCCGCAATCCGGTCTTTCGCCTGCTGAATCATCACTGACGCATCCGGGATTTTCTGGTTGGCCATGAGGTCGCTGTAGAAGTCCTGGAAGTTGATCCGGTCAAAGCTGATGGACTGAAGTTCCGGCACGGTAATACCCCGACAGTTCGGGGAGTCGCCGCTGCCGAAGTCGATGTGCAGCTGGTCGCGGCGGCCCTGCTCCTGAATGATGCGGCTCAGCTTGCTGCCGAACACGCAGTAAACCTGGCTTTTCTGCACGCAGACGCCCAGCACCGCGTGGTCGCACTTGTCACCGACGTAGACCGTGACCTTTTTGGCCTTCGCCTTGCCGATGGCCATCTCCTCGCTATTGCAGTTGGCGAGTCCCGCGCTGTTACCCCAGCCGGTGTCCACACAACAGTTGGAGAAGCCGGCGACGGCTTTGCGGCACGACATGGCCTGACCGGTGAAGGCCCGGATGTCGATCTGACTGCCCTTTTTGACGTCATCGCCCGCCGAAGCCAGCCCGGCCAGTTTCGATACGGACATGTCAAAGCCGTTATCCCCCGCGCCGTCCGTTTCGCTGCAGTCGCCGGTGCGGCAGAAGTACTGACCGCCGCACAGCTGCCCCTCTGACTGGTACACGGTCTGGCACTGATAGGTGTCATTTTCATGCATACACGCCCCCGCCTCAGACTGTGAGCAGCTTCGCCCGGCCAGCGTGCAGTTGCGGTTGTTGATGAGCTGATCGCAGTTGCCCGTGGAGTTCACCGGCACGACATAGGCGTCTGAGTACTGCCAGCAGTCGCTGTACTGGGTGTAATCCCGGCCGTTCTGGGTAATTGTCCGGTTCCCGCCCGGGTCTACGCACTGCGAGCCCGCGCTGCTGGTTGCCGTTGATTTGTCAAAGGGGCAGCTTTCGGTCCAGACCACATGTGAGGAGGTGGTGTCGCGCTCGGCCGTCATGGGAAGCGTGATCCTTGCAACGTACTTTCCGTTTGCCAGCGCCCTCTTCATTCCATCCCGGTAACTGTCGTTATGGCCAGAAGCATTCCACCGGAGCCTCATGGATATGACCTGCCCCTTACTGACATGCTGTGACGCAATGGAGAAAGTGCCTGAATTGTTGAGGTCGAATGTGATCGACTGTCCTAAAGACTGCATGGAAAAAGTGAATCCGCCACCGTGATAGTCAGGTGAGTCGGGCTGCTGAAAAAGCCAGCTGCCACTGCTCAGCGTTCCGTCGTCGGGGGCCGTAAAGTCATAACGCACCCACCAGTCCCCTTCGTCATTGCCTGATGCGTTCCTCGCGTCCATCACAAACTGCGTGGTGTAGGTCTCTTTCGAGCCGGTGACCTGGATACTTGCGGTGCGGGCGCAGGTCTGTATCTGGTTCACGTCACGGTCGCAGCTGTAGTTCTCAAAGACCGACTTGGAGACGACCTTTTCACTGCACTGCGAACCGGTGCCGTCAACGATGCTGCCGCCGTTCGCCTCGGCGTTTTTACCGTTCTGGATAAAATCCGCATTCGGATCGATTTTGGTAGCGGGGTTCCTGGTACTGGAATCATTGACCGTCTGCCCCGCTTCATTCTGACTGAGCGACGTCTGACCTTTGTCTGCTATGCCACCGTCACCGCCCCGCACACCGCCGTAGTTGCTGCTCTGGGAGGGATTTGCCGTGTAGCCGGGGAGCACCGAAGCCGGGTCCGTTCCGCTGGCCGCTGATGTCCCCTGATGTTTATTCCCCTGAGCAAAACCGCTCGCATCGTTAAAGGCATCGCTGTTGGCATCGGCATACGCGCCGCGAATACCGCTCATCAGCAGAAACATAATCAGCCAGAACCGTTTCATCGCGGACGCTCCCCGGCCTCAAGCAGCTGAGCGGCGGTACCGGCACAGTCACCGCGCTGCTGCACCTCTTTCAGCGCCTGTTTCAGCTCCAGGCTGCCGTAAATCACGTCGAACTCAGCGCCGCAGGTCACCACCAGTGCCGGTACGGCCTTAATGCCGTACTGCCTGAACAGTGTCGGGTCGATCTGCACGCCGGCCTGCTTGTCCTTTTTCGACAGGTCAAACATCATCGAGGCGGTTTTGCGGAAATCATTGTCTACAAGCCCGCGGATGGTCGCCGGGATGCCAAAACGGCGCGCATCCTCCAGCATCGGCAGCAGCCCTTCCTGCGGAATCCCCAGGCTCACAAAATAAACGGCCCTGGGCGTTTCGCGGCTGGCGCTGTTCTGCTCCGCCTGAGCGGCGGCTATCTCATTCTGAAACGTCGTCACCCGCCCCTGCTGCGCATCCGGCAGGGCGATATTCGTGCCCTGAAGCTGCTTTTTGAACAGCTCCAGGTCGCGCTGCTGCTGTTTCATCCAGGCTACGTCGTTCTGACCGGCTGCTGGCTGTTCTGCCGCACGGGCGAACGAGAGCGCGGTGCCGAGAACCAGCACCGTCATCAGGAAAGTTTTCATGGCAGTTCCTCTGAATAAGTCATGCTCTGCCGGGCGAGCGCTGGTCAGCGGGCCGTCAGAGGTACACGCAGTTGCGCTTTCGCCAGAGCAGATAGCCAAAGTTCTTTTTCGTGGCCGGGCTGTTATGGGTGCTGCCCCACAGCTGCGTCGAGGTCCCGAACGGATGGCAGTCGCTGGGTTCGGGGTACATGTTGACCATCTGATAGCGCCATCGCGATTTTGGGATGATCGGGGACGGATATTCATAGCAGACCGCCGTATCGGCTCCGATGGTCTCCATTACCAGCCCCTCACGGTGCAGCTTGAAGGCCATACGTTCCGTCACCAGCAGGGACGCCTCCAGCGGTGAAAACTCGTTGCTGGTATAGCCCGTGAACGGGTACATCGAGCCCTGCGCGCCTGCGCACCAGAAAAGCGGGTCCAGCGGCATGCCCGCCGTGGACGAAATGGAGTCCGCCGCACAGGCCCCCTGCGCAAGCAGGTTATTGAACAGCGCCACTTCCGGATTGATGATCATCGAGAGCGTACTGTCGTTCCACAACGGATCGACTTCCGAGAGGTATGCAATGTCCATGTCGCCGGTCTGCATACAGCCGGTACTGGTGATGATGTTCAGCCAGAACAGCAGCGGGTATTTGTACCAGTGAACGTGATAGAAGGCCCCCGGTTCGGGCCTGTCACTCTGTCCTCCGGTCCCGGTGCCGGTGCGCCCCAGGTCAATTTTGAATCCGCCCATGTTGACCATCACGCCCGGTTCACGCGTGACGTCGGTGAGCGCCAGCGGCTCCCAGAAGCCGATGGCCAGCCCCAGACGGTAAAAAATGCCGTAAGGGCACAGCTGTATGGGTGACGCGGGATTGGGTGTGTCCGGGTGCGCGCCTGACGCCAGCTGAATACTGCCGAGCGTCATGGGAAACAGGCACTTCCAGCAGACGTCGCTGATGGGATTCACCCACCGGCCGTCACCGGCGTTACTGCCGCCTGCCATGGCAGGCCTGATGGCCGTCACCGACAGCAGCAGGCACAGCATCAGTAATAATCGTTTCATTCGTCCGCCTTTGCCGTCAGCGGACGGAGCCAGACGCAGACCGGACCGTCGTCGGTGTCATGGATGCTGCCGGTAAACCAGCCCTCACCGGGCGGACTCACCGGCACCCAGTCGCTGCAGTCACCGGTTTTCCAGTAGTGTTCCATCTGCCGGTTTTCCACGTCGTTTTCCATCCACGAGGTGGCTGACTGCAGGCTGTGCGTCTTCAGCCAGTCATTAAATGCACCGGGCGGCGCAAACTCTCCATTTTCAGGCGGTGAATAATAAAAAGGATGGGTCCAGTGGCCCCAGCGATCGCGCACGACCTCACGGGCCGATATGTCAGCATGATTTGTCATAAATGAGATTCCGGAAACAGGGCTGCGGAGCTGCCCGCATCAGTTAATCAGGCCTGCCCGCGAAATGCAGGCTGAGGCGTACCGCAGCAGGGCGAGGAACGAACAGCCTGCGTGCAGCGGGAAGGTAGGTTTCAGACACTCACGCGAAATGCTTTATGGCCAGAGCTGTGGCAAAAAACACCGTCAGTGCCAGAGTAAATACAATGCTGTACCTGTCCATAATCTTAACTCCGGTTTAAGAAGGTTTTGTCAGCGGGCCGGAAACGTCCGAAAGGCCCAGCCGCCAACGGTGTGTTTTTCTGCTTTTTACATGATGCCCTGCTCCAGCGCGGCTGACGTCACGCTGGCAGGGTAAGCACGATAAGCCCAGCCGCAGTCATCGTCGTGGTCAGCCTCTGCGGGCAAACCTTTTTCCAGCGCATCTGCTATTTGCTCAAAGCAGAAACAGAAAAAGCTTGCCCCCTCGCGACGGTTCCTCTGCGCCAGCACAAGAAGATGGTCGCGTTCAGGTTCTGCTTCAGGGTCAAAAATTACGTTTTCCCAGGCGAGGGGTGAGACGCCACTTCCGCAGCCGCCGACAAAAAAGGAGGGTTCCTGACGGACCACCCGAAACCGGTGATATTCCCGAACGCCCTTAACGGATGAAATATCCAGCATGCCCTGTATCTCGGGATTTTCATAACGTAAGCTCATCTTGCGCAGCATGTCAGGCACGATGCTGTTAAGTCCGCCGGGTGGCGTCGAGAGGACCAGGGTGACCTGTGCAAGGGGCCACGCCTCGTGATACCAGCGTTTATCCACTCCCAGCCTTTCGGCCGTCCTGTTTTGGGCGTCCTCTTCAAGAGCTAGGTGGGCCTTCATGTCGGTATAGGCTCTGAGAATTCTGTCTGCTTCCCTGCGCTCTGCACGATAACATCTGTACAAAAAGCGGGCGTAACCCACTACGGCAACGGAAAGCAACAGTGCAGACACGCACTTAGTAATTGTCACTGGCTTACTCCTTTCAATACGGTCCGGCGGTCGGGATATTGGCTGCCACCGCGTGAGGCGCTGCTGAGCAGCGGTTTTGCCGGATAGGTCATGAATGCCCAGCCTATGCCGCGATCGTTGATGCCGTAGCGCGACACCCCGTGCTCAATTTCCGCTGCGACGGTGTGCAGGAAATGCGGCAGCGTCTCCGATGGGGTTTGACAGTCACCCTGCAGCAGAACCACTGCCGTGTCACGGTCAGGCAGATCAGTGTGTGGCCCGAACGCCCGCGTGTAGGCATCCGGCAATGCGGTGCCTCCACTGGGGTACGGGCTGAAATAAGTCACGCCGTCTGTGACTATCTGCGACACCATGTGCCAGCGCAGGATACGGTCACCGCCGCACCTGCCGCCGGTAAATACGCCGCTGTCCTTCCTGAGCACGCGTGCAAGCTGCCGCAGCCCGTCCGGTATATCCGCCTTCAATGTGCCCGGCGAACTCTGACACATGATGCTGACCTGCTGCAGCGGCCAGGCCTCGCGGACCCAGCCTGCGTGTATATCTCGCTGTCTTATCCCTTCACGTCGTTCTTTGCATTCCTGCCCTGTCGATTCAGGCACGCCGCCATGCCAGCCTTTTCCAGATGACCGTTGCCCGGGGGCCGCGTTTTTTCGCCTCAGTGCCGTCCATGTGAGCGCACACAGCACACCCGCATCACACAGCAGTCTCCAGTCTCTCATCGCATTCTCCTTTCAGACCCGCTTCAGTAAACGCGGCGGCGGGATGGCTCAGGCTGTCAGATTTGGCTCAGCCCCTCTCTGGCAGCTCCTTGTCTTCAGCCGCGTAAATACCGTGCCGGCGCATAACCTGCCGCACATCCTCTCTGTTCAGCGAGGCGATAATGATGTCCCGCCGGACATCCTCGCTGACCGCCCCAAAGAAGCGGATGGCAGCACGGATAATTTTTGACTCGGAATACATGGGGTTTTCGCCGGTCATGCTGCGCAGTTCCTCTTTGTCCTGCTCGTTCATGCGCACCGCTGCTGAAAAAGGGAGCGTTTCATGTCTCATTTCAGTGCCACCTCCTCGACCCTGAGCACCCGGCCGTCGCGCGTGATGCGGACCGGCGTGTGCTCAAAGCCAAACTTTGTTGTTAACGTACCGTACTGGTCAAAGTAGACCGGTTCATCCAGCGCAATGCTGGTATCGTGAATGTTGCCTTTTACCAGGATGACCTTGAAATTTTGCCCGCCTTTTATCTGCTGCCGGACCCACCCCATCTGCACCGGACTGTCGCCGTCAATGAAGTAGAGCGTTTCGCTGTAAGGCACGCGGTCAAGCGGATTGATTTTTTCCCCGGCCCGGGCGATGACGTGGCCACTCATGTCGCGGATGGTCTCGCCCACGGTAAAGGTCGGATCGTAGCGGTACACCCTGTCCTTTGTTGCCGGCGAGAGGCCTGCAACGGGCGGCGGGCGAACCGCGTGGGCCTTCACCCGCGCCACGGCTTCGCGCTGCAGCCGGTCCAGCTCACCGCTGTCACGCAGGGTTTTGAGCCGCTGCCCGATGAAATCGAGCAGGTCGGGTTCGGCTATCGGAAACAGATGCCCGACCGTGCCCAGATCTTTCGCGCATGCGGGCCACACCACCAGAGCCAGGAGCAGCGCACCCAGCTGTCGTCTCATGGTTTCTCTCCGCTCAGGTCCGGCGCGCCACCGGCCGGCTGCGCCGCGTGCATCTGCCGGGCGATATCGGCCTGGATCACCGGCGTGATGTCCTGTGCCTCACTCACCACGGCCCCCTTCTCCAGAATCACCGCGTTGTGTGCCTGCTGCCAGTCAGTCAGGCTGCTTCGCAGGGCATTATTGAAGCGCGTCGTCAGCGAGGCGGCTCGCTCAGGCGTCAGCGTCACCTGCGCGGACTGCTGCTTGAACGCGTTAACCGTTCCCCGCATGTCAAAGACCACGGTGTCGGGCTGCGCGAGCCGGGAGGCCAGTACGCTGATACCGGCACAGGCCACCGGCAGCAGCACTGCGCAGCACACCCGAATCCAGGTCTTCAGGCGTCCTGAGCCCTCACGGGCAGCAGTTGTCGGTGCCGTTTCGCTCACAGGCTGTCTGTCATCATGCATAATGTTTTTCCTTCTGGCTTTCCGGCTTCCTCAGTCCCGCCCACAGCTCCAGCGTTGACAGTTCCTCGCCGAACTTGAACGGCTCAGAGGCCAGCATGTAGGCCGCTTCTTCACTGCTGGCCCCCGCCTTCTGCGCATCCGCCATGTACTGGAACTCACTGGGTTCTGAACTGAACATGGCCCGGGTGACCGGATCGGTGAACACGCGGTGAAACGAGGTGTTCTTGCCGGTTGACATCATGACCGAACTGAAGCCGGTATCGCCGGCCGCCTCAAAGCCCCGGATGATCTGCGTTTCCATTTCGCTGAACTGGTCCGGGTTGGCGTTCAGGTAGGTCGTCAGCGCCTTGTTATCCTGCAGCAGCGTCACCTTGGTGCCCGAACAGGTCCAGGCCGCCGCCGCTGCCGACGGGGCAGGCTGCTCCGGCAGGCCGGTGAAGTCGCTGATCCCCTGCGTGATGGTGATGAAAGCGCCCATGTGGCGGCGCACCGTGCGGTACCCCGTTTCGATAAAGCGCGCCGCGTGGGGGTTGTGGCCGCTGAACAGGCGCCAGGCCTCGTCGATAACCGCCAGTTTTTTGATCTTGCGCGACGAGTGATACATCTTGTCCTGAATCGCCAGGATCAGTGAGTACAGGATGGCGGACAGCAGGTGCGGCTGGCTTTCCAGGCTCAGCATCTCCAGCACCGCAAAACGTGTCTCGCTGTTCAGGGTCGGGTTGTCGGAATTGAAGTATTCTCCGTTCGTTCCCCAGGTGCACCACTGGTCGAGCAACAGCACCAGCTCGTGAATGCGGCTCATGATGGTCGGCTGCTGCCCGTACTCCTGCTGCACCACATCCGACTTCAGGTAGTAGACCACGTCGTCAATACGTGCCTTGTTCTGTTTGGCCTCCCAGGCGGCGTTGACCGCCTTGAGCAGCACCGACTCGCTGATCTGGTCCAGCTCGCCTGCTGGATTGGCCAGCACGGCCAGCAGACCTTTGACACGCTCGGCCATCCTTTTCATGTCGTTGACGTCGGTGATGTTGGCAAACGGGTTAAAGCGCAGCGACGCGCCGTCGAGATATACGCCGCCCGCCTGGTGGCAGAAGTTTTTGTAGCTCTCCCCCATGTCGATAACCCAGCCGTATCCGCCGGAGTTGAGCACCTGGCGCAGCAGTTCCTGAATGAAGAAGGATTTTCCTGCCCCGGTGGTGCCGGTCACCGCAATATTCGAGTTGGTCGTGCCGTTTCTCTTTTCGAACATGTCAAAAAACGTCAGCTGGTTGCGGTAGGTCGGCAGCGGACTGCCTTTCTTGGACATCTGCCGCTCCGCCACTACCGGCATCAGGTTGGCGGCGTTGAACGTCTTGCAGCGCAGCGTGGCCCCCATGCGCTGCATGTCATCCCACAGCCCCTCCTGCACCACAAACGGCAGTGTGGTGAGCCAGTTGCGCAGCTGCATCATCTTGGGCGAAGAAATCTGCAGGCCGTTTTTGCTGAACACGTTTCCGGCCTTGACCTCGCAGAACTGCTGTTCCTTGTCGCTGTCCGGCGTGAAGAGCGTCAGGTTGAAATTGATGTCACACATGGAAATTTCGTTGGTGCTGAGGCCCTGCCGGAGTTCCTTCCACTCGCGATAGGATCGCTCAACGTCAGGAAACAGGCGCGCATAGGTGCTGGCCACCTTCTTGGCCAGATCCTGCTCTTTGCGGAAGGCCTCATTCTGGCTCTGCATCTGGTCCTCCACCGCCACCGTCCAGCTCAGGATAAACGGACAGGGAATGCCCAGCTCGGGAAAGCGCATGTTCTGCAGGTTGTCTGCACCCTGCCACAGTGCGAACTGCTTCGGCGCTTCGCTCAGCTGCATGCTGACGATGCGCGTGGCTGACACCAGCGAATCGTCATCCTCGTCGAGGCGGCGGTCTTCGGGCTGGCGCGCGGTGAGCATGCGCAGATAGCCGGGATACACCTCCAGCTCGGTGCTGGGGTGCACCGCCTGGCGGTGAAGCTCCTGGTCCGGGTTCCAGTAGCCGTCGCTGGCCGTGACCTGGCCCGGGCGGTAGTTCAGCTGCTCGCGCATTACCGACAGAAACTCGCCGGGCTGGACCCGTCGGCAGTCCATGTAAGACCCTTTCAGGGCCATGGTCACACTGTCACGCACCCGGCTGACCTCATCCATGCCGCTGATGCCGCCCCGGCCGGACTGGGCGTAGACCAGGAAGACGCGGTAGTTGCGCAGGTACAGCGGATACTCACGCTGGTTGGTGAAGCCCTTGAGCGCGGCCCGCTCCCAGTAGGCCCGCGTAATGGCGTTCAGGCGCGGTGCCATCGGCCCCTTCCACATGTCGGCGCTGAGCGCCTGCTGGAGCATCCCGCCCACGCACTTGCTGGCCACCATCATCACGGTCAGTGGCATTTTGCGGGGCAGCTTTTCGCGCAGCAATGCGTCGAGGCCCTGCACCACCTGCTGGTTGGCGCCGATAAGCGGTGAGAGCTCCAGCATAAACCCGACGGACCGGCCGTTGATGTAGAGGTCGCTCTGCCCGTCGTACATGCGCCAGGGCAGCAGACTGCTGAGCGAGGGATAGCTGAAATTCTGCTGCAGCGCCGCCGACGCCTCTTTTGCACCGCTCACCTGGCGGCCGCTTTCCAGTATTCCCGCGAGCTGATCGAGCCATTTATTCGCCATGCTGTCTCTCCTCCTTTACCCCTTTTGTCGTCAGCACGCTTTCATCGCACAGGCAGCCCTTTCCGGCATGGCCTGTCACGTAAGCGTTTGAGAGCGGGTCAGACAAATGAATGTCATACAGATTTTCCCGACAGGCCTGATGCAACATCGCCCTTGCCGACGCCATACCTGCGGGCGCATGGCGGGTCAGCCAGACCGCCCGGCCCCGGCCATGCCCGGTACATGACGATTGAAAACACGCACCCGAAAGAATGTCTCTGTTAAAAATTTTCATCACTGGCCCCCGCTGATCACGCGGTAGTCCTGGTCCCAGCGGGACCGGTTTTTCACAAACTCCACGACGGCGGGCTGGTGAAAGCTGTCCTGGTCATCCACCCAGGGCGCGATCCACAGCCGCTGCGTCACATCCGGCGTGCGGCGTGCGTCCACTTCGCCGGGGCCATTGTCAGCCTCCGCCGTGGGCGCGCTGACAGGCCTGTAGGCAGGCAGCGGTGACGTCATGCTCTGGCCTGCCGCTGTCCCGCGTCCCGAACGGGGCGCTGTGCCTGCCACGCTGATATGGCGGTCCGGGCTGACGGTGCTTTTGACGTTCACCGGTACGGCCAGCGGCTCAGCGGCAGGCTTTGGGCCGGCAGCATTTTCCCCGCTCAGGTCATCCAGGCTTTTGTGCTGCGCGGCCAGATGACTGGCCTCGCTCATGGACAGGCACTGGTCCGTTGCCGTTTTGTTGCAGTCAAAGTCGGTGTTCATGCCGGCGCAGCCGGTAAGCGCCGCGCACAGCAGTGCGCACGCAAACAGTTTTTGCATGGTGAAGTCCTCTGGTGCGGCAGCGCCGCGGATAAGGTTTGAATAAAAAAGTGGCGGTAAGAAAGGCCTGTCGGATTAAACGGGTTGCTGCCTGCAGATAAGGAGCATTAAATGAAAATGTCAGTTTTATTCATAAATAAAAAGGTTCATGCCCGAACGCCGGCCTGCAACCAGATAGCCAGGGTCATACATCCGGACAACAGGGCCATCATTAATCGCAGGCCATAACGTAAACGGGGATAATCTCTTATCAGTAGCGCTTCAAAGGCTAAGCAGATGATTAAACTGAATCCGCTGAACAGCGCAAACATGGCTGCATCTCCCTGCGGCAAGTGACCGGCACTGAGCCGAACATACATAAAAAGGTTTATCAGTACGGCAAATACCACGCTGAATATAACCGGACGCCAGCCGTAGATTTTGCTGAGCAGCCATCCCATGATGCTAATAATGATGACACATTCGACTATGCCGCCCAGTGGCGGCAGTCTGTGCCGGATATTGACGCAGCCATTGAGGCCGGTACATAACCAGTCATTTATGTGATGAAACAACATTTTATTAACCTTAATGTTTAACTGTCAGCTGGCTTTACCGGGGGGGATTTAAGGTGAGGCTAAAGCCTCCCTGGCGAACAGAAGAAAGTTACCGTCCTGCCCGGCACATATTTAATCGCCTTAACGCTCAGCCTCCCCGGCATGCCCTGACAGCTGCTTGTCTGCATGATTCTGCAGGAACCGCCACCGGGCCGGATTTCTCGCTTTCGGGTACGAATAGTACACGCGCTCCTTTGCCATCCAGCGCTGTAAGGCCGCGAGCGTCAGCGCATCCTTCGAGACCACGTCTGCCTTCAGCTCCGCCCAGGCCTCAGAATCAACGGGCCGGTACTGGCTGAGCAGTCTGTCCAGGCGCTCCGGCCAGCGCAGTGTGGGACGGTTCCGGACCCGCCTGCAGGCGTAGGTCCAGACAAGCAAAGAGCCGGTAAAGGCTGCAGCTCCGGTCAGTAACAGGCCGGGCGTGGCCATCAGAATCAGCCCTCCCGTGACGATCCCGGCTAAGGAAAGGATGAGGCACCACTCCGGACCTGCCCCCTGTGGCGGCGGATCGTTATTTCTCCAGCGTTGCAGTTCTGCAAAGATGTGCCAGAACCTTTTCTGGTCAGGCGTCAGTATTCCGGGGCCGTTAAGCATCAGCCTGCCCTCCGTTATTACTGCCACTGGCATCTGAGTTAAGGGTTTTCTCACCGCATTCGGGGGATTTCAGTGACTGATGAACTGACTCAATGGCCCTCAGCAGCGCAGCCAGCGTGTTACTGTCAGCCTGTGACCGCCACGCCTGACGATACCGGACGCGCAGAGAGCAGAGTCGGATACGGTTTTCACGGACGTTGCGCAAAGTCATGGTGCTGAGCCTCCGTCTCCTGAATTGTGTTGCGGGAAGTAAAACCAAAGTCCTGCCGCGTCAGGGCGCGCAGCTCCCTTCTTATCCACCTGTCCAGCGCATCCTGATCAAGGTGACCTTCCTGCCGTACGTTTTGCTGCAACCGGGTAAAGGCGTCATGATCGGCAGGCGGATATGAAGCCAGCTCTGCGGCTATCAGGCCGCACCAGCTCTGTGGTTTTCTCCGCCACCGCAGCCAGAGCCCGAATGACAGTATCAGCCCTGCCACATCTGCCGTCAGCAGTAAGGGACGCAGCTGAGACGAAAAAATGTCAGCCATACAGATAAGCGTAAGCGCGGCTGTGACAGACCAGACACACCAGGTTTCAATGTGTACAGGATGTCTTTTCATCCACAGGTGATTCATAAGCCGGATACGCGAAAACTGTTTCCAGCGCGCCTGAAAAGTACCGTCTCTCCGGGACTGATTCATAGTTTCCCCCCACTGGTCTGAGAAACCGCCAGAAGACGCTGGTCCACCCAGCCCTCTGCCCTGCAGGTCGCCACGGCAGAAAACGTGTTTTCTGGCGTCCAGTTCAGAACGGCCGCGTTGTTTTCCTGCTCGCTTTTCATGTCGCCGAGCTCGCAGGCGGGAACAAGCGCTTTCCCGTGACGAACCGCCGTCACGACGATTTTCACCGGCTGACCACTCACAATAAGTGCCGGAACAGCCCACTGAAAGCGCACGTCGGACTGCTCAGCGACAGGCGCGTCCGGTTCACTGACGGCGTTATTGTTCGCTTCACGCAGCCGCTCGTTAATCCATGCCCGATCGCCTGATGACAGATCATGCCGGCTCAGCAACCACACCAGTGCGGCCGTTCCAACCCAGCCGGGCCCGCTGGCCTCCTTCTCCCTGATAATGGTCTGGAGTCTGGCAGAGGGCCAGGTGCCGCTGCCGCTGAGCAGCGACCGCGGGGCTGCGGGCGTCGGCCGGAATGCTGATGACGCACTGTTAACCCTGCCCGAGGCTGAGCCGCTGGCGCCTCCCGCTGTTCTGCTGCCTGTTTCCGGCCTGAAGCTCCGGTAAACAGGGGCGCTGCCCGATGATGATGGCCGGTAAGCCGGGCTTCGGGCGGCAAAGCCCGCAGATGACCTAAAGGATGATCGGGAAGCGAAACTGGCCGACATGACCGGCGGCACCTGCATGAGGCACAGCGCTAAAATCGCGCCTTTAAGAAGAGGTTTCATTTATCCTCCCAGTCGGCCTGTCCGTTCACCGTGACGATGCTGCGGTCTTTTGCGAGCGCCTGAATACGCAGAATCTTCCTGGGACTCCACGAGTCCGGCACATCAACCAGCTCCTGTCCCGGGTAACACTCACCGGTGCAGCGGTTCTGCCATAACAGTGCACTGGCGTCGTCATGCTGAAGACTGTAAAGGTGGCTGAGTCTGGAGGCCGCTTTTGCACTTCCGGCAAGCCATGCCCGCGCGTAAAACGCGGCGGCCTGCACGCTGTCCT
The DNA here is from genome assembly GCF_001641135.1 of Pantoea sp. OXWO6B1. Taxonomy (NCBI): domain Bacteria; kingdom Pseudomonadati; phylum Pseudomonadota; class Gammaproteobacteria; order Enterobacterales; family Erwiniaceae; genus Pantoea; species Pantoea sp. OXWO6B1. The sequence continues at coordinate 17,070 of NZ_CM004291.1, read as the reverse complement.
TCTGCACCCATTCTCCTTTCTGCAGGACGTCACCGGCGGCCAGAAGCAGCGCCGCAGACGCCCGGTCTCCGGGCGACTCTCCGGCCATGACAATCAGTTTTTTTGCCAGTTCGGGCATCTGTGGCTCCAGCCTCCCGGGCGGCACGGACCGCAAAAACAGGTCTGCAAAAGCACCCGGTGAGGAACGGCTGAGGGCTTTGCGATAAAGCGTCTGCGCAAGTCCGCGATAGTCAGCCAGGGTCTTACCGGAGCAGGCTGACTCAAGCAGTCCGGAGGGGCAGTCTCTTTCAGCATCAGCGCTCAGTTGCACATAGGCCTGCCACGGATCAGGATTCTGCAGGGCGCGGGTCCGGGCGGCATCAAAACGGGACTCCTCACTGTCACAGGCGCACAGCAGCATCACTGACAGCAGAACCAGGCATTTACCTTTCTTCAGTTTCATTCTTTTCCACTCCACGGGGCTCTGGCCTGCCAGCCCAAACAGGACTTTTTACAACCGTTGCGTGAAAACGCCAGACCTGGAACAGGGTGAAGGCGATGCTCACCATCGCTGTGGCACCGACCAGGCCGGATGCGGGTAAACGGACGGAGGACATTCCGGTGGTGATGAGTTCTGCCAGCTTTATTCCGGCCAGCCACAGCCAGGGAAAGAACGGGATGACCATCATGTGGCTGTAAAAATCGTGCCTGCTTATGCGCCAGGTCAGTTTCATGACCTTAAAAACCAGCGGCAGTGTCATACCCAGTAACGCACTACTGATTAAGAGATGGTCAGGTATCCTGAAAAAGTACGCAGACAACACCACGTCTGCGCCCATGACGATGCCGGTAACCAGCAGTGGCACATACATCCTGAAACTGAATCTTTTCATTGCTGCCCCGTCCCGTTTACCGGCGTCTTTTTTCGAACAGAAGCACAAATACGGCCGCGCCGAACGAAAGCACAACGCCTGTGCAGGGGCCCATGTAAAGGAATGCTTTGCTGGCCACCTGAAGCTGACCGGCACGGGCAACCTCAACGAGCCAGCCCGCAGGCACGATGAGCCAGGTGACGAGACCTGAGAAAACCGGCGCCATGCTCAACCCGCTGCCCAAAGAAAGCACCTGTAAGCCCAGCGTGGCCGCAGCAAGCAGGGTCAGCATCCGCCACACCTGCCACGTTATTCCCCCGGACGGTCCCACCCCCATACTAAGCATGATGTATACAGCAACCAGATTCAGGGTAAGCACAAGAAAGATAGGCAGAAAAACCATAAGGCTTGCATTCGAATTGTTCATATCCGTTTTACTCATGCTGAACAGGCCTGATTAACCACACAGGCTGTCCGAGGAACACAGGCCGGGTACAGGTACGGCCGGCATGGATTAATCAGAGTTTTCGCTTTACGGTTCACACTCTCACCTCCCCGCTGTTTTTAAACCGGAACCGGATACCTTCATTGCGCACTTTTCTCATATCCAGTTCGACAATCTTGCCCATCAGGGTAATCAGCATAATGGCCCGCTTTGCGCCTTTCGGCTCATGCCATACCGCCTCAAACCCTTCAAACACGCCGCTTTCGAGAATAAGCGTGTCACCGTGCACCGGCGGCTTTTCGCAGGTCTGTGCCACCTGCCCCGCCCCGGCCTTCAGCGCCTTCATTTGAGCATCGCTCATGACCGCCAGGCGCTCCCCAAAGCGCACAATCTGCGAGACGCCGCGCGTGGCCTTGATGGTCGTGGTGTGAATTTTTTCCGGATCGAAGCAGGCAAAGCCATAGCCGGGAAACAGCGGCGTGGGCTTCAGGGAAGTGACCTTCCCGTCCGCCAGCCGACGGCCGGTGTAAAGGGGAAACCAGCACTCCACGTTCTGGTTTTCCAGATGCGCTTCCGCGCGTTTTTCCTGACCAAAAAGCGTCTGCAGTACGTACCACTGTTTCATCGGCGTGTTCCTGTCAGTTGATGGTGTCACCCAGCCGGAGCTGGCTGGCCTGCTTCAGTACTTCATTGGGGTCGAGCACCGCCGGGCGGCTGCCGTTAGCGTTAACGGCAGGCGTGTTGGCCGCCGTTTCCTGTACCTGAACCTGTGAGGCGTTCTGTTTGTCTTTATCGGCCTCCTGCTCCTCGATGGTCTTCAGGCGAAAGCCCTGCTGAAACACCACCGTGACGGCGTTACCGGCACCGATATCAATGACAGGGTGATACTGCTCGGCGCGCTTGATGTAATACTGGCTCAGCGTGTCGGCCGCCTTGCTGGCACCGCCGCCAAAGCCCTGTTTCAGGATGTCGCCGGCACCGATCGTGGTCGCCCCGCCCAGGCCCACCATGGGCGTGGCCGCCGACTTGAAGCCGTCTCCGAGGCCCGACAGGAAGCCTGCGCCGCCAGCGTTCATCAGTATCTGTCCGTTACGCATCACCGGCTTGCCGCGGATGCCCTGCTTGCCCTGGTAAGCCACGTGCCCTTCAAACGGCATATCGATGTGGTCCCCGTTTTTCAGGTTGCAGCTGATATTTTTCGTGCGGACCTCACCGCGCTCGCTGGAGATATCCCCGTAGATTTCACCGGTAACGCGACACTGGTCCATGTTGTAGGTTTTGCCGTTGGGCATAGACACGTCGCCTATGAGAGTAAGGACCACCGGCGTGGTGTTCTGCTGGCCCGTTACGCTGGCGTTGGCGTCGGCTCCCTCGATCATCACGGCCTGTGAAAACGAACCGGATGAAATCCAGGGCAGATGCGGCCACTTGCGGCTCAGTGAGGCGTAGGTGAAGGTTTTGCGCATCAGCCCGCCTGTCTGCGACGCGGCAGCTGCGGGCTGCGTGCCCTGAGCCTGACCGGGATAAAAACGGCTGCCCTGACTGCTGGCAGGACCGCCGGCCGGATCGGTGATACGCCACTGCGCCGGCCCGGCAGGTCCCAGCGGAACCGGCCCGCTCTGCGATGAACCGGGACCAGACTGCGTGCCGGTTGCGCCAGCCGGCGCAGAAGAATGACTGCCCTGTGACTGAAGTTTGTCCAGCGCCGCCGTGATCTGCTCCAGCTTGCGGTCAAGCGAGGCCGCCTGGCCGTCGACTTTGGTGTTGAGGTCCTTCAGTCCCTGCTCAAGCCCGGCCGTTTTGTTCTGCTGCTGCGTCAGTACGGAGTTCGTCACCGCGTCGGTAAAGCTCGGGGTGACAAGGCCTGTACCGGTCAGGTCGGCAGGCTTGTGCGCCGCCTGATGCTTCAGCGCCGCCTGATGCTGGTTGTAAAACCAGATACCGCCGCCGGTAACGGTCATGGCGGCCAGTGCGCCGCCGGCTATCAGCCACTGACGACGGCGGGTGACGGTATTGATGTTGCTCACGATGCACCCCCCTCATCGGTGGAAAAAATCACCCAGACGTAACCCTCTCCGCCCGCATAAAGCGTGCGGGTGGAAAGCATTACGGCGCGCACTCCCTTCTGCCAGAACTGTTTCTCCGTCAGGGGCCGGGTGACATAGCCGGTGTTTTTCATCCGGTAGCGCATAATCCTGAAATGCGCCCCCGCCAACTGGCGCTCCGGCGTGAGCAGCACGCCCGCAGCCGGGGTGTAGTCCGGCCCCTGCGAGGCGGAAATCTCGGTGTAGTTGTCCGGTACGCCGCCGTTCACCACGGTGCGCGCCAGCGCCACCAGGGTTTTCTGGAAAGGCTGGCTTTCCTCCCAGGCCTTCGCGTCCGGATTCGGTTTCAGACGCGTGCGGGCCGGTATGAGCAGCAGCGTGCGCCCGTTACCCTTCTCCGGCACCACGTCGAGCGAAAGGCTGATACCGTCGGCGGTCTCCAGAAAGATGGTGAAGTCGTGCGGCGTGAGCGGCGTAATCAGCAGCGCGCCGTCGGCCGTATTTTGCTGCGTAAACGCGCCGTCCGGACCCGACACGCCGGTGATGAGCTCGCCGTCGATGATGATTTTGTTGGGGCTTGTGAGGCTCATCTTTGAGCGCAGATGCGCATTGTTATCAAAAACCGTGCCCGCTGGTCCGGTGATGGCGGCGATGGCGCAGGGCGACAGGCAGGCACCGGCAACCAGTGCGGCAGTCAGGGAGATTTTCATGGTTTTGTCCCGGAATCATCGTTGTTGAAAATGGCAGGCCAGGCCACTTCAGGGAACGCCGTCAGGCGGATGAGCCCGTTGTCGTACTGAATGTGCAGGCGGTATGCTTTTTTCTCGTCAGGCAGGTCGGTTCTTGAGACGCCGTTAGCGGTGGCAGTCCGGACAGCGCCGGGCTGGTTCAGCGCCACGGTGCCGTTCATGGTGCTGGCATGTATCGTGCCGCCCACGATGATGTCGCCCGTTTTAGGATCGGTGGCTTCATGTTCAATACTGTAAACGCTGGAGATGCCGTTTTTCTTTATGTAGCTTGCCTCAACGACCAGCGCTTTCTTCAGCGCAGAACGCTCCTCCGGCGGCACCCAGCTCAGCAGCCGCGCATGCTGTCTGTCCACGGTTTCAGGGGTAACGCTCAGGCGAAGGCTGATGAGCGATCGGGCCAGCATGCTGTACAGGTTGTCGTCCCCGCCGTCCATGGTCGATGAAAAGGGACGGTCATAGACCATCGGCGTGGTTATGGTCCGCTGATGCCAGTAACAGTACCAGGCCAGCGAACCGGTTATGCAGTTGGCCAGAACGCTGACAATCAGCAGACCGCTGAGCGTGAGCAGAAGCAGGGCCAGCAGGCGGTCGCGTGATTCTTTAACCTCGAGCTTCATTATTCCTCCCGCTTGCGGGGAAAAGGCCGCCCGGGAAGGGCGGCATGAGATTTACTGCATCCAGTGACGGTTACAGGAATCGGGGATACGTAGAAGCCGCACCCTGAAGAACAGGGTGGGCAGATACCAGTAAAGGAGATTCAGGAGCCACCAGGACCCCTGCCCTTTCTTGAGGTGACGGATACCCATCCAGAAAAAGGCACTGATGCAGAGCATGGTGACAAAGTTGTTGCAGAAGAACCCGATTAACCCGAACGTGAGCAGCACGCACGCTTCCTCGGGGGGAAGGCCCAGCCAGCGTTTCTGCCGGTTGAGGGTTTCGGGGAAGCGGTATTTGGCTGATTCCCGCTCGTCCATCGGTCAGGTCCCGATCATTCCGTATAAGGCGCGGGAGATGACCAGCATGATGACCAGGCCGACGAAGATGAGCGGGTTGCGGGTTTTGATGAAGCCCACGAGGGACATCACGATTTCACCCATATAAATCCAGCGCAGAACGGTACTGTTCAGGCCGAACGTATCGGTGGCATCACCGGTCTGCGAAGCCATCAGGTCGGTGGCGCTGGCCACGTGCGGGACAATGACGACCGCAAGCATCAGCGCGAAAAGCATCGCGTTCTGCAGTGCGGGGGGGTTGTTTTTATTAAAGGGTCTGAAACGGGTGATGCGGAGGTTTTTAAGACGGGAGGCGGTGTACTGAATGAAATTACCTGGCCGCACTCGGGGGCGTTCAGGCAATGCTACCGCCACGTCAACCGGTTCCCCGGAAACGAATTTATCAGCGTGCATTTATTTAATCCTGTATGAGACGATCGAAAAGAACATATGCAACTGAATTACATATGCGGTTTTCAGATATATAACGGGTAAAGCCAGAAATAGATTCCGGGTGATGGACCTCCTGCTGTGTGTATAAAAAAATGAACTGTCGTTCTGTCAATAAGCCCTGGTGTTGGCTTAAATATTTTTATAAGGCAATAATTACGTTAGTTACCGCTTTAACTGCGAGCATTCAGACTCTACATGCATGTCGTCTGCAGGCGGTAAGCACATACCAAAATCTCAGTACTAAAACCCGACCAATTAAAGCACTCAAAAGATACTCATTAGTGGGTGTTTTTTTAAGTGTAATGCCTGAACAAGCTGGCGCAGCATTACGACTTTTGTGCAAGTCAGCATTTTCCGGCCTAGGCGATGAGCTGTCATTGCTGCCTTGCGTGGCGTTTACAAAACTATACTTTAAGTCAGCACATTTTTTGAAGCCCCTTGATGAGTTGTTTTTGAGGATTTAATGTTAACTTTTTATGAAGACATATTAAAATCTATATAATTTAATGACTTGCAGAGTTTTCACCATCCTCAAATCCTCCTCATTCGTGTATCATTTCTCAAATAAAGACAAATTTTCAAGTGCAGGCATAAAGTACTGTCAGCCTGAACACAATGACTGGGAAATGGCCGTGGAAGATAACAACAAAAATCTTGAGAAAGTACTGGAGTTGTTTGAAAGAAAAGGCATTGAGAAAAGGAAGCAGGCCACCACAATGGCTAAGATACTGGGTATCCAGTACAAAAGTGCGAAACAGAAGCTGGATGGCAAGAGAGGTATCCGGTTCGAAGAAGTACTAAAAATACACGAATATTTCCGTGAGACCTACAATAAACGCCCTCAGTACAACGGCATTTTCATCGTCAATGATTTGCATATGCGATGTAACATTGAAGTAGAAAGTGAAGATGCTGAGCAAGTAGAGGCTGGCGCAAACTATGCATATAAAGATGGCGAGTACTGGATAGTCAATCCTACGTCTAACCGGATACACAGATCGCTTAAAAAAGTCGTAAACCTGGAAGTGCTGCCTGCTCCACGTATAGCCATTCTCGACAACGACCCTGAAATCCTGGATCTGATGAAATCGGTATCAAACCGGTTTGGGATTGAGGCAACGCTCTTCAGGGATAAACTCAAAATGCTTGAGCATGTTAAGCGGCACTTTTATGATGCTTATATTGTGGACTGGCTTCTGGATTACGAAGAAAACGCAGGCGAAATCATTAAAACTATTCGCGCTAACAATGCTTCAGTTCCCATAATCATTTTAACGGCTCAACTGGATCAGCATGAAAATGAAATAGGTGAAATCATCGCTAAACAGGGTGTAGAAATCCTTGAAAAGCCGTCACGAGTGACCATCATTTCATCAATCCTGATTTCTCATCTCTTTTACTGATTACCGGATACAACATTCAGACGTGAAGATAATCAGGTCTGTTAAGTAACGCCATAGCCGCGGGTTGTGTCTGATAATCAGGAGAACATAAACAGCGCGGCTTTAAGCAGGGATTACAGGATTTACTCATCTGTGTAACGATATGTGGTCACGCTTAAGCCCCCCGCAGAATTATCAAGTTTCACTGATCCTGAAGTTATTAAACAACTGACAAAAAACACTGCATCCTTTATTTTTCTTGATAGTTAGTGATTAAGGAGGTCCTGAATGGAATATCTGAAGCTCAGCGCCGAACATCTTAAAGAAGTTTATGACATCCGGTTTTCCGTTACGGAGAATCTGGTTCACGCCCATCAGATCCAGTATCTTCAGCGCCAGCAGGCGCTGGATGATATCGCTCAGGGAGGGGGATGGATATGCCGCGTCGGAGAGGAATATGCTGGCTATGGATTTGGCATTTACATCCCATGTGATGACCAGATCAATTACATTACCCACGCCCTGATAGGCGGCCTGTTTGTCAGGCCTGAATACCAGGGCAGGCATATCGGCACGGAACTCATAAAACGCGTGACACAATGGTTTTTCGATAAAGGCACAGACCAGATTGAACTGACCACCGACAGTGATTCCCGCGCTGTTGAGTTTTACAGAAAGAACGGCTGGCAGCCGGAAGGTCTGGATGAGTTCGGTCAGCTGGTCATGAAAAGGAATCGCAGAGATGACGAGTAAAATCCTTGCACTGGTATTAAGTGTCATGCTGAGTCCGGTGGCCCTCGCAGACAGCTTCAGGCTGGTTGACGGTAACACGGTTAAAACTGTGTCGACCGCTGACCTGGAAAAGATGCCAGTGGCCAGCATCACCACAGGAACCAACTTTACCCCGAAGGCCACATTCACCGGCGTTCCGTTTCAGGATTTCCTTGATAAGTACGGCGTTAAAGCAAAAGCACTGCGTTTTTTTGCGCTGGATGAGTACAGCTACACCGTGCCCGTGAATGAGTTGCTGAAATACCATGCCATACTGGCCTACCAAAAAAACGGTAAAAACCTGCCTGTTTCGGATATGGGTCCCTACGTGGTCATCTTTCCACGCGATGAGCATCCGGAACTCTCAAAAGCAGACATCAATGCCAAAACGGTATGGATGATTTCTGAAGTAAAGGCGGTCCAGTGAAAGGGAAACAGTTTACTCTGATATGTCTGTTACTGACTTCACTCATGGCCGTGAGCATGTATCTTACGGTTTCACACTTCAATGCCATCAGGCATCAATACAACCAGCTCGACCCGAATCTGGATAATTACTCAACAGGCGAGGTGCTCTTTTTAAGTTTTGAAAGGATGCGGACGGCGGCATATGAAACGGATGAACCCGACGCATTCCCGCTGCAGAAGGAAATTTTTGACGCGAAAGTAAATGTTCTCAATTTTAAATCAAGAGACAGCAATTCATTTTATTTCAGCAAACACTTTTCTGCAGACGTAAAAACGCTTGAGGCGCAGAGCAAAAAACTGGGAGAAATCTATTCATCAATGCCGCCGGGCAAAGTTCGCCAGAATGCATTACTGCATCAGATGGAAGTCATGACGCCAACCATGAAAGATATTCAGGAGGTAATTTACAGGATTCAGATTAATAACTTCCACGGCATGAAGTTTCTCATAACAGACAACACAGGTTTAGCAGAGCTGTATGCGCTCTGCGTCCTGTTTTTATTTTTTTCTTCGTCGCTTTTGTGTGTTACTACGTCCTCACACTCAAAGAAGTGATAAAGAAAAAAAATATGTTCATCTCAACCATCTATCATGAATTTTCAGGTTCAATCCACAAAATTCAGATGTCAGCAGACATGATTAACCCGCGTGACGATGTATTCAACACGCAGAAATATCTCAGCAAAATCATATTCCATACAAATAAGCTTTTCCATCAGACCCGGGAAATTATGGAATATTCTAAAATTGAAATCGGAAATACGGCTCTTAAAAAATCGTCATTTACACTAAAATCACTTATGGTAGCAGCTGTATCATTATTTAATGAACAGCACGGTAACCGTCTGGTAACACGAATACATCCCCATGAAGGCATGATTTTTTCTGACATGGGAAAACTGACGTCAATCATCCATAATTTTCTGGATAATGCCAATAAGAACACTCTCCAGGGAACCATCAGGGTTTATGTGAAAAGGTCGCACCGTTATCTGGTGATAAGGGTCAGTGATAATGGCTCCGGATTTGATATCAATAAACTCCCTTTCCTTTTTCGACCATTCAATCAGGGGATAAAGGCAGAAACAAGGCAGGGCATTGGCCTAGGCCTTGCAATTGTTAAAAACCATGTAAAATTACTGAACGGAAAAATAAAAGTCAGGTCACAACCAGGCAAAGGTTCAGTTTTTACAGTATTCATCCCGATAAATTCTTAAATCCAGGGGCGACCGGCCCCTGATTTATTTGTCTTCCTGCAGATAATACCGTCCTTCCGCCTCAACCTCCGCTTTGTTCATAGCTTTGAGATTTTCATCCAGCATCTCAACTATCCTTTCTTCAGTATTATCCCCACGCATATTGAGGTACATTTCAGAGATCATAGCTATCAGAATGCTGATGCCTTCACGGCTTCCGCTCACCTTACGTATGAGTTCACGGTTAAAGCCTTCCTGGTCGAATCTGTCGCCATCCTTTTGTAGTTTTTTAATCCTGAGGCCTATCTCAACAAGCTTACCCACTTCGGAGGAGAAATTAACTTCACCGTGAGTGGCACCATTCTGGATTTCAATCTGCACAAGCTCGTCGACTTCTCTCAAAATTTTTTCTCTGAAATACACATTCCTTCTGGCCATAATTTCCCCGTAAAATTCAGTGTGTAAAAATTAAAATTCTAAAAATAGATTTATGTTAATTTCACAGCTATCATGCAGTATGATTAAAAATTATCATCCAGTTTCTTTATGTGTGTGTCAATCCGGCACTGTGTAATAGTTTTTAAGGTCATCAGGCGTGTGTGTCAATCAGGCACCTCACGGCTTGCTTTAAGTATATAACTGACAAGACGGGCTTGAAAACTACTAAATTCATGGTTTTTGATGTGTGTTGATTCGGCACTACACTGCCAGTTTTATGTGTGTTAATCAGGCACTAAGTATTATGAAATTTATTCTAAGCTAATGAATTTAAAGATTAACCACTATTAACACACCATACAGTGCCTGTTGCAGTGCCTGTTCAGCACACAAAACGGCACTAATTAAACACACTATTCAGCACTGCATTAACACACTATCAGGCACTACTTTGTGTGTTGTTTAGCACACCTTTTTGGATATACCTTCAAAAAAACATTAATTTAAAACCATAACTCCATGTTTTTAAAAAACAAAACAGCAAGATTTAATCTTGCGTGGGGTGTGATGATAGTAAAACTGTAAAAGCGGCTTGTGAAATAATCGCCTTATCCTCCATTTGAATTAACCCCGCACCAGGTTCGAACCCCATCCGCAAGCGCACAGTGCGCGTCTGTAACGAATTATCTTGCACGGGATGATCTGAAAGGGTATTTTTTGAAGGGTAAATCACAGCGCATTCTGCGCGCGCATATGAGACTTATTAAATATGAAGTGGTTAACCGCCGCCGCCTTTTTTACCGCGTTCAGCGTTCAGGCTGAGCCTGAAATGTGTTTCACAAAAGCCGGACATGATTTCGGAATCGATCCGCGCCTGCTCATGGCGCATTCCATTCAGGAATCACGCATGCGAAATAATGCGATTAATGACAGGAGCGCGCATAAAAGCACGGACGTCTGCAATATGCAGATTAACAGCGCCAACTTTCCAAAATTAAAAAAATTTAACATTACGCGCGAAAGACTACTGGCCGATCCGTGCATCTGCATTTATACCGGCGCGTGGATAGAGGCGCTGAATTTTAAGCAGTATGGCAGGACGTGGGACACGGTCGGCATGTATAACACCGGCCCGAATCCGAAACTGATCAAACAGCGCAGGGAATATGCCGCGATAATAAAAAGCATCTACCGCGTTCTTGTGGCAAGGGATGAAGTGTATGCGAAAATGAATAAGAGCGGGCCACCTGAAACATCGCCCCCCTTAACGCTCAGCAGAAATGATACTGGCACCGCCAAAAAATAAACCCCGGCGAACCGGGGTTTATTTTTTTCAGCTTTTCAGCTTCGCGAATTCCTCTGCCATCTTCCACAGCGCCTGATTTAATTTTATGTCGCCGTCGATGCCGTTAACTGGGCGCGTGGTGGTACGCTTCCCTTTTTCAGTTCGCCCCGACAGGCCACCTTTTACAAGATTCTCCTGCACGATATTAAAGGCCGTCCACAGGTCGGTGCCTTTGTCATGCCAGCGGCGGGGGTGAATAATATTTTCGGCGGTCACCGGCGGTGCCTTGTCTTCATATTTGTACTCCAGCGCCAGCTGGCCCAGCAGCAGCCTTTCCGCCATATCCAGCTGAATACCTTTCATCATGCCGATGTTATTTTCTACTTTTTCAAACACATCCAGAACGGAATACGCGCCTTCAATTACCTGGCTGACAATATCGCCTTTGTGCGGCACGCTGATTTCGCCAAATGATTTCCAGCAGACCAGCCCGTTTGTGCAGACTTCGCGAAAAATACCGGGGATCATTTTATAACTGCTGGAGCCGTCATGACTGTTCAGCAGAACAATTTCAGGCACCTCTTTGCCGCTGCCGTTATTTCCGCGACGCAGGCGGATCATGTGTTTGGTAAAATCCCGGCGGTTCTGGTCGCGCACGCGGGACTGTTTTGCATAGAAAGGTTCGAACCCTTCGGAGCGGAGTTTGTCGAGCAGCGTAATTGTCGGAATATAGGTATAGCGGTCTGAGCGCGACTCATGCTTTTCAACGGAAAAGGCGCTCGGGACGTATCGCATCAGCTCATCATTGGTGAGCGGGCGATTTTCGCGGATGGATGTTTTCTGTGCATAACGGCTTGCAAAACTGACCATAATAATAACCTCTCTGCGTGAGTTAATTTATTTTGAGATTTACAGCCGGGGTTTCACCCGGCATCAGATATCGCATTCTCAGCGCGGCGCTGATTTATTCCCCGCGTTCTCCAGGGACCAGGCGATCATTTTTCGGGTCTGCGCGTAATTGATCGCCGTGTAGCCCAGGTCGAATTCATAAAGGGCGTATGGCCAGCCCTCCCAGACATAAATTTTGCGTGGCTCACCGTCTTCGGACGGGTCGGTGATTTCGTCAAACAGCGCCAGTTCCTGCCAGGTCACCCCGCCCGGCCCGCAGAAGGTGCCGTTGTCGATGATGAAATGGCTGAGATCCTGAAACTGCGCTACCGTCAGTCCGGTGTTGACTTTTGTCCCTTCAACCCGTGTTTCGGTAGATTCAGAAGCGGCGGTTTTGACGTTGACGTTGTGGGTGTTCATGCTTGTTCTCCTCGCTCGGTTGCTGTTAACCATGTTTCGGTGAGTTCATCGCGGCGAAGGGCAAAGTGGCACCGGCCGGCGACCGGAACACAGGCGTCCCGGAAGCCGCAGCGCAAGCGAGCCGGGTTTATGGCGAGTGCGAACGGGTGAGGAACGGCGTAAGCGGACCTGTGTGGGAGGGAGAAGGACTGTGCGACTGTCAGCCCTCCGCGGTGGACCACCGGAACAGAACAGCCGCACGGGATAACATGAGCATGAACACCTCCGGCACGGCGGAACGGTGTGACGGCCTTACAGGGCGCGGCCGCGCCCGGTGAACGCACCGGCAAAGCCGGTTGCAGCCGTTGACCTTGACCTCAGCCATCAGACTCTACACGAACCCGCCTGCGGGTTCGGCGGAGCTGGGCGGCTCTGCCGCCTTAGCGGAGTGAGGCTGACGACTGCCCGCCAGGGCAGGAGCCGAAGGGGGCCATGCTCCGGCAGTGGCTTTTAAAAATGCCAAAATGGTTCATCAGACAGAGGAAGCTGGCCATAAACCCGCCCGTCCATAACCGTTCTGGCATGAATACTGGCCAGAATGGTCACATTACGTATCAGGGTGGTCACGCTGCCCCGCAAAGTCACAGCACGCGGCGGGAGGGAGCCGGTGCGTCAGCACCGGGTGTTGCCCGGCCCGGAGGGCCTGCAGGGTTTGCGCCCTGCACGGCACGGGATCAGCCTGCGGCTTCATCCCGAAAATGCGAACCTGCGCGGATAAGCAGCTCGCAGAACGGCAAATCCTTTGCGCTGCACAGGTGCATGAGGTCTGCCAGCAGATCGGTTATCGCCGTTTCTGCTAGGTCATTTTTACTGTCCAGCCCTGTGCAACGGGCGAAGGTGACGACTGCCGCAGCAGCACAACAGGTCGCGTCGGGTTCGTCCCACGGAACCGGATGCAGCCCGTAATCGGCCAGGTCATCGAGGTCGGCTATTTTCAGTGATTCCTGGCGCATAGCATCGGGGGACGCCATCCCGTCCGGTCGGGTATTATTCAGCATGGTAGACTCCTGTTACGTTCACGACAGCGGGGCCGGATGCCTCCGGCCCGCGCTTGTCAGAGGATGATTGTGCGGCTGTAAGTCGCCCTGAAATCACTGAAATCTCCATCACGAAGCGGATTCAGCTCCAGTAACTTGTCAGCCAGGCCGTTCATGACCAGAATGCGTTCAACAGCGATAAACCAGCTCTCCTTTTCACCTACGGGAAACCACAGGTTTTCATTGTGGCCACTCAGCTGTGGGTGATTACAGAAATGCACACCCCTGCCCTTTACCTCGCTGCATGTCACGATGACCGTACCGCTCACCTCGCCCGTTGGCGCTTTGCGGGCCAGCTGCTCCAGAATATCGCCCCAGCACCAGTCCGGCATTGCCGGTACGGGGAGTTCAAAGCAACGCAGCGACTGCCATGCTGCCCGTGCCGCCAGGCATGCAATGTCGTAAACGGGCGGATCGTTCTGCGCACCTTCAGCACTGCCAATGAAGTGACCGTTAATGAAAAACGCCTCATCTCCGTTATCGAGACGGATAAAACAGTACGGCCCCAGAACGCGCGTGATGTCTTCCTGCGTCACGGGTGGCAGGTCGGCGTTTACTGCCTGATTCTGCTGGCTCATGCGCTGGCCCTCATCATCAGCCTGACGCAGCGGATAAAAACGGGCCACAGTCTGAACGGCATGGCCGGTACGTGTGCGGACTGACCGTTGCGCAGTGCGTTTACAAACAGCGCCGCCTGTGCGACGATTTGCGGGTCAAAATTCATGTTCGTTACCTCGACTCGGATTTTGATGTGGCGGGTAGTTACAGCTACCCGCCGTGAAGAAAGCAGGGGAAACCCTGCTTTTTTTGCGCCTAAAATTCCATGCCCTCCATGATTTCGGTTTCGTCCAGGCGCGTGGACGGATGCTGATATTCCCGCAGCGCTTCCGCCACGTGCGGATGGTTCACCCAGACGGCATGAACGCTGGTCAGGTCGAGCAGGTCGGCCTTCTGGCGTAGCTGGCGCGCCGTCCCGAAGTTATCCCAGCCGGACTCGTAAGCGGCCTGCTTCAGCAGCGCCTGTTTCTGTTCCGCAATGCGTTCGAATGCAGCCGGATCGGCTTCCGGCACCGCCCACTCCAGCGTGGCGGCATTACCGCGCAGCACCACGCGGCGTGCAATGTCGGTAACAGTGGCGATGTGCGGTGCAAAACCGTACCCACCGTGTTCGTCCTGCTTCCAGTCCCCGCTCAGGCTTGCCTTTACCAGCAGCTCCATCGCCTCCGGGAGAGAGTCCGCACGGCCCAGGGAGACTTCTGCGTCACACCAGTACGTGCCGGGACAGATATCGTCGTCGGGAAACTCCATGCGACCGCTGACGGTAAGGCCAAACGGACGCGCCGCCTCGATAAACGACTGCCGCAACGCTTCGCGCTGAAGCGGGGCATTTTCCTGAAGGTATTCCAGGGATGGCAGATCAGGCCCGTCCACCCAGGCCCACTCTGCTGGCACTATTTCAATGGCGAGGGACCGGACGGACGTCGCCAGCTCATACGCAGACGGGGTGGCGATATCGCCTTCATCAAGCATGGTCGTGATGCGTTGTGCCGCGTACCGGACATCAGCAGACAGGTCTTCCAGGTGATCCGGACCAACCGCATCCAGCGCGCGGTACGTCATCAGATTACCTTCCAGTTGCGCCAGGGTGAGCAGACGGTCTGCACGCAGGAGCAGAAGCACGTCGAATTTTTGTTTCACCCATGTTTCGGTAGATTCAGAAGCGGCGGTCCTGACGTTGTGTGTGTTCATGCTGGTTCTCCTCGGTCGGTTGCTGTTATCCATGTTTCGGTGAGTTCATCGCGGCGAAGGGCAAAGTGGCACCGGCCGGCGACCGGAACACAGGCGTCCCGGAAGCCGCAGCGCAAGCGAGCCAGTTTTTCGGCGAGTGCGAACGGGTGAGGAACGGCGAAGCGGACCTGTGTGGGAGGGAGAAGGACTGTGCGACTGTCAGCCCTCCGCGATGGGCCACCGGAACAGAACAGCCGCACGGGATAACATGAGCATGAACACCTGCGGCACGACGGAACGGCGTGACGGCCTTACAGGGCGCGGCCGCGCCCGGTGAACGCACCGGCGCCAGCCGGTTGCAGCCCTTGACCTCAGCCATCAGACCTTAGCCGGGAGGCCCGAAACGCGGCCCTTTGCGGTTCGGCGGAGACGGGCGGCTGCTTTTCCGCCGCCTGTCGGAGTAGGGCTGACGACTGCCCGCCAGGGCAGGAGCCGAAGGGGGCCATGTCCCGGCTGTTGCTGTTGCTGTTGCTGTTAAGTCAGTAAAGGCAGCATACCCACACTGGCCAGCAGAACCGGCACCGGCATAAAGACAGATGGGGAATAACGGATACCGGCAGGAGTATGAACAGAACGCGGCGGGGGATGCGCGGTGCGTCAGCACCGCTTCTGCCCTGCCCCGGAGGGGCGCGGGGGTGATGCGGCGTTGCAGGCGGGGAACGTCCCTGCCGTGGGCGACAGGGTTACGGCGGCGTTCCGGTCAGGCGTCTTATGCGTCCTTTCCGGCCTGCGCGTCTTCTGGGAAGGGGGCCAGGCCAGGGCGCAGCATGACGCCCGACACATCAGTATTTTCCCGCGCCTTGTGCAGGTCGAAAGCGGCCTGCATCGCGAGCCAGAGACGCGCGGCAATGCCTAACCCCGCCTCCAGCCGTACCGCCATTTCGGGGCTGACGGCCGCCTTGCCGGACGCCACCTTGCTCAGCGCCGCCGGAGAGACGCCCAGGTCTTTCGCCATTTTACGCAGGCTCACGTTATTGTCTTCCAGGTACTCCGTAATGAAGCCACCAGGATGCGGGGGATTGTGCATCGCCATCAGTGATAGTCCTCCAGGTTGAGAATGTAAGCGTTGCCGTCGGTAAACTCGAAGGTGATGCGCCAGTTGGCCCGCACCGTAATGGCATACAGGTTTTTGCGATCACCTTTGAGCGGATGGAAACGAAAACCGGGATAGCGGCTGAACTCATCCGTCGAACCGGCCTCATCAATGGCCAGCAGGCGCAGCCGGATACGTTCAGCATCCTTTGCCTGAACGCCGCTCGTGTCGCCTTTTTCATAGAGCTTCTGTAACCCTTTGGGCTTCCAGCTTTTGATCAAGCTCCATCCCCTTGTTTCCCGTCCCGAAACATTAATTCAAAGCGTTTCGCCCAAGGAAACACTTTACCCGCACTTTCCCGCCCTGTGACGGGCGACTGTGAACGGCCGCCCGCACCGGGCGGCCCGACTGCGACGGCTACGGGCCAGTGTTTACCGGCCCGTCAGACAGGGAGCGCATAAAATCCATCATCGCCTTAATTCTGCGCTGCGTTTTCAGACGTTCCCCGAAGTCACTGGCGTAATAGACCGGTGTGTAACGCACGCGGCTCAACTTCAACGTCAGCGTGTTACCTGTGATGACTTCGGCGGGAACACCCAGCAGCGAAAGCTGAATAAACGCCATATCCGCCGCCACCGGATCAATATCAATACAACTGGCAAACATCTGCTCCGAGGGGTTCAGCCCTGCCTCAAGCATGCATTCGGCCACCGCAACCACCATGCCGCCCGCGCCGCAGGTCGGCTCTGACAGCGTAAAAAAGCCCTCACGCTTCACGGCTTCCTCCACG
>NZ_CM004290.1:0-253747 GCF_001641135.1 Pantoea sp. OXWO6B1 | reverse complement strand
TTTTTTACGCTGTCAGAGCCGACCTGCGGCGCGGGCGGCATGGTGGTTGCGGTGGCCGAATGCATGCTTGAGGCAGGGCTGAACCCCTCGGAGCAGATGTTTGCCAGTTGTATTGATATTGATCCGGTGGCGGCGGATATGGCGTTTATTCAGCTTTCGCTGCTGGGTGTTCCCGCCGAAGTCATCACAGGTAACACGCTGACGTTGAAGTTGAGCCGCGTGCGTTACACACCGGTCTATTACGCCAGTGACTTCGGGGAACGTCTGAAAACGCAGCGCAGAATTAAGGCGATGATGGATTTTATGCGCTCCCTGTCTGACGGGCCGGTAAACACTGGCCCGTAGCCGTCGCAGTCGGGCCGCCCGGTGCGGGCGGCCGTTCACAGTCGCCCGTCACAGGGCGGGAAAGTGCGGGTAAAGTGTTTCCTTGTGCGAAACGCTTTGATATAATGTTTCGTGACGGGAAACAAGGGGATGGAGCATGATCAAAAGCTGGAAGCACAAAGGGTTACAGAAGCTCTATGAAAAAGGCGACACGAGCGGCGTTCAGGCAAAGGATGCTGAACGTATCCGGCTGCGCCTGCTGGCCATTGATGAGGCCGGTTCGACGGATGAGTTCAGCCGCTATCCCGGTTTTCGTTTCCATCCGCTCAAAGGTGATCGCAAAAACCTGTATGCCATTACGGTGCGGGCCAACTGGCGCATCACCTTCGAGTTTACCGACGGCAACGCTTACATTCTCAACCTGGAGGACTATCACTGATGGCGATGCACAATCCCCCGCATCCTGGTGGCTTCATTACGGAGTACCTGGAAGACAATAACGTGAGCCTGCGTAAAATGGCGAAAGGCCTGGGCGTCTCTCCGGCGGCGCTGAGCAAGGTGGCGTCCGGCAAGGCGGCCGTCAGCCCCGAAATGGCGGTACGGCTGGAGGCGGGGTTAGGCATTGCCGCGCGTCTCTGGCTGGCGATGCAGGCCGCTTTCGACCTGCACAAGGCGCGGGAAAATACTGATGTGTCGGGCGTCATGCTGCGCCCTGGCCTGGCCCAATTCTCAGAAGACGCGCAGACCGGTAAGGACGCATAAGACGCCTGACCGGAACGCCGCCGTAACCCTGCCACCCACGGCAGGGATGTTCCCCGCCTGCACCGCCGCATCACCCCCGCGCCCATGCGGGGCAGGGCAGAGGCGGTGCTTACGCACCGCGCCTCCCCCGTCGCGGTCTGTACAGCCTCCCACTGATGGCCGTTATCACTCTGGTGTTTATATGCCGGTGCCGCTTGTGCTGGCCAGTATGTGGTTGCTGCCTTTACTGAATTAACGTCAACAGCCACAGCCGGGACATGGCCCCCTTCGGCTCCTGCCCTGGCGGGCAGTCGTCAGCCCCACTCCGACAGGCGGCGGAAAAGCTGCCGCCCGTCTCCGCCGAACCGTAAAGGGCCGCGTTTCGGGCCTCCCGGCTAAGGTCTGATGGCTGAGGTCAACGGCTGCAACCGGCTGGCGCCGGTGCGTTCACCGGGCGCGGGCGCCCTTTAAGGCCGTCACGCCGTGCCGCAGGTGTTCATGCTCATTTCATCCCCGTGCGGCTGTCCTGTTCCGGTTGTTCTGCGCGGAGGGCTGACAGTACCACCGTCAGCTCAGACAAACAGGGGTGAAATGCACTCAGCCAAAAACTTTTCGCATACCCCCGCAAAAACTTTTTGTCTTCGCCCCTGGTTGTCCTCCCTTTGCCGGTGCCACTTTGCCCTTCGCCGCGCCGTACCAACCGAAACAGGGTTTCAGCAACCAGAAGAGGAGAAGCAGCATGAACACACACAACGTCAAGGTCAAAACCGCCGCAACCGAAACGTGGGTTGACGGGACAAAAGTCAACACCGGACTGACAGCGGATCAGTTTCAGGATCTCAGCGAATTCATCATCGACAACGGCACGTTTTGCGGGCCGGGCGGGGTGACCTGGCAGGAGCTGGCGCTGTTTAAAGAAATCACGACCCGTCAGAAGACGGTGAGCCACGCAAAATTTATGTCTGGGAGGGCTGGCCATACGCCCTTTATGAATTCGACCTGGGCTACACGGCAATCAATTACGCGCAGACCCGAAAACTGATCGCCTGGTCACTGGAAAACGCCGGTAAGCATTCCTCAGCACCGCGCTGAGCGACAAACGCCCGATGCCGGGACAACCCCGGCGTAATAACAACGTATCTGAGAGGTAATCACTATGGTCAGTTTTGCAAGCCGTTATGCTCCAAAAACATCCATTCGCGAAAATCGCCCGCTCACATCACAGATACACCTGCTGGATGAACTGTCTGTGCAGGCGCTCGCAAAAGACATTCTCAGTGAAAATACGGTGGTGCGGTTCAGGGTGCCGGAAAAAGAGGGCCCTGTAGCACTGAAAGTCTTTGAGCGTTCACCGCTTGCCTTCATTAATGCGCCGGCCTCAGTTTCACGTCTGCGTGAGTCCACTGAACAGCTGGTGACAATGTCACGCGCACAGGGCCGTGACGTCAGCGTGCTGGTCAGCTCATCCGAGCGGGCCGTGAGTTTTGGCCGCTCAGGGCAGCTGGCTGACAGGCTGATATCCCGCAGTCGCCTGCTGGATTCCACGTTCAGCCTGGCTCCGCAGAGTACGCTGGTTATCGAGGGGGCGGAAAAGCTCAGCCTGAAAGAAATGCTGGTGCTTACCGGGGAGGCAAAAGAAAAAAGTGCGCAGCTGCTCTTTCTTGACAGCGGAGGACGTCAGTCAAATACCAGCGCCCTTTCGGTGCTGATGTCGGCAGGCGTGACGCGTCACAGCCTGAATGCGCCGCCCGCCGGGCTTGAGGCGACCGTCATCAGCATTCAGGACAAGCGGGAGCGCTACAGCGCCATGGCAGAGCGTTTTGCTGAACTGCACGGCACGGACATGCCGGTCACCGCTGCCGTCACCGGTCCGCGCGAGCAGCAGCAGCTGAGCGGCATGATCCGGGATGCCCTGCAGGAGGTAGGCAAGCTCGGTCCGGAACTGTTGACGGTGGAGGCCCGCACGCCGGTTTACGTCTCCGCAAAGACCCGCCGCATGCCGGTGATCTACCGGCCGGGCATGGTGCTTGAAGACCGTTCAGACCGTGAGGATGTGCGTCACTATACCGTCGACCGCGCTCATGAGGACACCCGGATGCTGCCACTGGCCGACAGTGACGGCGTTCTGCAGACCGTCAGGCTGGCCGACCTGACCGCCGACTGGCGGCTTTTTACGCGAGAACAGCTGAGCGTGGCGCAGGGAGAGCAGCTTTTTGCGGTGGCCACTGACAAATCCGCTGGCGTGAAGGCCCGCGATCGTCTGACGGTCACGGCATTCGAGGACGGGGCGCTGGTGATGAACCGTGAAGGGCAGAAAAAGCCCATCCGCGTGCCTGCCGACCGCCCGTTATACGTCACACACGCCTACGTCAGTGCCCCAGGGAGTCGCGATAACGAACAGGGTACGGTTCTGGCCAGCCTGGGCGCCCGGGACCTGTCCGCCAACATGATCAATGCGCTGTCGCAGTCAGGCAGTAAGGCTGAAATTTTTACCGGCGAAGCGCAGACGCGTGCGGAGGACAGGCTTTCCCGCCTGAGTTCGCTCCGTTCTCCCCTGGAACTGGTCAGGCGGGCCAGCGGTCAGGATGTTCCTGATGCGGCACTGAAAACCCTCAATGAAAATCTCCTCACGGACGCAGAAAAATCCGTGGCGCACGCCGTCGCGCAGATGCGTCACGTCACCTTTTCTGACGTAAAACTGATCGAGGAGGCATTGACTTTCGGGGTAACGACGGGGGATATCCGGCAGGAAATCATGTGTCAGGTCAAAGCCGGTGAGCTGATTGCTGTTCAGGTGCTTGGCGAACCGCGGTACGTTGCGCGGTCCGCCTGGGAAATGGAAAAAGCCATCATTGGCCACGTCGTCGCGGGTAAAATACCCGGTCACCGCTGATGGAGCATGTCAGTCCGGACGTGCTGACGGGACTCACCGCCGGTCAGCGTTCCGCAACGGAGCTCATTCTGCAGAGTACTGACCGCTTCACGGCGGTTCAGGGCTATGCCGGTGTGGGTAAAACCACCCAGTTCAGCGCGGTTCGCGCCGCCATTGACCTGCTGCCGGAGGAAAAGCGGCCGATCATCGTCGGCCTCGGCCCGACTCACCGCTCGGTCAAGGAAATGGCCTCAACCGGTATCGATGCACAGACCGTCAAATCGTTTGTGCTGGACTGGCAGCAGCGCACCGCAGCGGGCGAAACGGTCAGCTATGACAACATGCTGTTTCTTATCGATGAGTCATCCATGCTGGGCAACCAGGACACGGCGGCGGTCTACCAGGCCATTGCTGCCGACAACGGCCGGGCAGTTTCGGTCGGGGACACTGATCAGCTCACATCGCCCGAGAGCGGGGCTCCATTCCGGCTGATTCAGGAACGCAGCCCGATTGACGTTGCTGTCATGAAAGAAATCGTGCGACAGCGCAGCACGGACCTGAAAGCAGCGGTGTACAACATCATCGACAGTGACGTCGCGACGGCCCTGAAAAACGTGCAGAAAGTGTCGCCATCGGTGGTGCCGAGGCGGCCGGGGAGCGTGGTGCCTGCCGGCTCCGTCATCGAGAGCAGTAAGCCGGTGGAGGTGATCGTGGCAGATTTTATCAGCCGCACGGACGAGGCGCGCGATCAGACCATGATCCTCGTTCAACTGCACGATGACCGCCGGGCCATCAACCGCGGCATTCACGAGGCCCTGGCTGAGCGGGGAGAACTCGGTAAAGACAGCGTCTCTGTGCCGGTGCTGGACCGCATCAACGGCGGGCGGCACGACTTTAACCGCCTGAAAGACTGGCGGGAAGGCCTGGTGGTGCTGGCAAACGAACGTTATCTGACGGTCTCGGAGGTGGACATCAGTAACGGGCTTATTGCGCTGAAGGACGAGAACGACCGGCTGCACTATTACTCGCCAAAGGAACTGAACGCCACCGAGGTGGAAGTGTTCGAGAAGCGTGAAATCAGTCTCAGTGAAGGCGACAGTGTGCGGCTGAACAAAACGCAGAAACAGGCCGGGCATGCCGCGCATGAGCAGTACCGCGTGGCCGAACTGCGCGAGAACGGTGAAATCGTCCTGAAAAACCAGGCGGGAGAAAAGGTTATCCACCCCGGTGCCGTCACCCTCAACGCTGTGGATAAGTGGAAAAGGCCTTCGCTCGCAGCGGCCGCGCCGCTCAGAATCTGAAGTAGCTCCCGCTGACGCGGGCCCCAAAAGCATAGCACTTTAGTTACAGCATACAATAATTCACTATAAACAGCACCGGCGCAGTCCTGCACCCTGAGTGCCCCTCCAGGCAGAGACCGGAGCCGGACCTGAAAACCCATCGCCCCCGCCCGGCCCTTCGGGCCGGAACAGGCGTGGCTGATTGATGGGTGTTGTAACTAATTACTCTGGTGTCGCTGTAAGTGGATATGCTTCTGCTTACAGTGAACACCCCCCTAAGCGTCAGCAACAAGCTGCTGACGCTTAGGCCCCGGAAATCACGCTCTTCACGTCGCAAGCGCCGTAAAGCCCGCTCACCGGGGTTAAAAGGGGTTACCTTAGTTTCTTCATTGCTGAAAGCCCGCAGAGCTGTTCAGGGAGAGGTAGGGTAGGGCACGATTTATACGTCTGTAACCGGCTACGCCGGCCGTACGGCGCCGTTCAGCATCTGCGCCATCTTTTATGTCATCTGGCGCCTTTATGCCGCTTAAGCGGCATTTTGCATGCGGACACTAGCTTAACTATTTGTGGCATAAGCGAACATGGCATGGCGGCCCTTGTGAGGTTTAAAGAGAGTGATGCAGCGGGTATTTAACAGGACTCTTTTTGAAGCCCACTAATAATCCTGAAGTTTGTTATGTACTCACGAGGTTTCAGGTAAAAGCTCAAGTGCATTTTTATTTGCTTATGGGTTTGTAGTCAGACTCCTGATAAAGCTATGAAGCTGTAGTTGTGAATAAATCATACTCCTCAGCCACTCACAAACCGGATGGTTGTGAATACCTTCCCAGGTCTTTTACCCGGTATTCATTCTGCCGGCGTTAATCACAGAGACAGAGAAATGTGGCGTGGTCGATTACCAGACGGGCAAAATCTGTCTTCCTGTAGCAGGTTTCCAATAAACCAGAGTTTTTATATGGAAATTTCATGTAACAGCGAAACAATAAACATGCATTTAGTTTATATTTTAATTGCGGTGCATCTTACCAATAAAACATCTTGTAAACCGTTTTACTAATCATTTTTACTCCTGAGATTTTTCTTATTTTTTCGAAAAAAATTCAGTTTTAAAAAGACTGAAAACGTTAAGTAATTGATTAATATGAAATTATTATTCAGTTATCAGCTGTTTATCTGTAAGGGATTCCCGTTAAAGCCTAAAAAAAAGCATTTAAAAACATAAGCGTAACGACAAAATTTAAGCCTTTCTTATTGATTACTTTCCGTGATCCATTAATTCTTGTTGATGATGAAAAAAAATTAATCTAGATTGGACTTCGCTTAATCCTCACCAAGAAAAGTGTTTTTATGTTATCCATGAAAGAGCCCGTTGATTGAACTCATCTGTCTGGAGGTAAGTGTGATTTCAGAATTTGCTAAATCTTTTGACCTTGAGGCCCATTTCGCTGGCTGTGAGGCGGAAATAGTTAAATGGAGCAGTAAATTTCAGGAGCTCGGCTTTGTCAGTATGGACAATTTTATTCCTGAGCAGCTCCGTTACCTGATAGAGCTGGAAGTGGCTAACTGTCTTACTGAAACAGCAAAGCGGCGGGATACCAAAGTATCATCAACAGACAACAGCCCCCGCAAGTACATGAGCTGTAGTCGTCATGATATTTTCGCAATGGCCCGCCTTCTTCCGGCTTTTTACAGCGATCCTGCTCTTTTCAGAGTCCTGGAGCAGATTACTGCCGACAAGGTAATCAAAGTACCTTTCGAACCTGAGGAAATTGTTATCAACAGTCAGCAGTTACCTCAGGATGAACACGGGTGGCACTGGGATGATTACCGGTATTCATTGTTATTCATTGTCAGGGCCCCAAGAGAAGGTAACGGGGGGCTGGTCGAATTTGTTCCAAACACGGAGTGGGATAAAGAGAATCCTAATATCCAGGCCTACCTTGATAAGGGACCTGTATACCGTGAATATGTGCCACAGGGTAGTTTCTATTTAATTAACGGTGCCGCAAACCTGCACCATGTGTCACCTTTAAAAGAAGCAGACTTAAGGATCATCGTATGTTTCTCCTATGCCGGTGCTGATGAAATTGATCGGGTCGTGTCACACGAGTCGATGGAAGAGATATATTCCCTTTAAAGGTATCTCTAACATCATTCAGGATTAAATATCGAGGTTACTTCAATGCCTACAGAAATTTATCCAAATTATTATGGCCCGGTTCAGGAAAGAAAAGGGCAGAATCTTTACGAATTATGGGAAAAGGGGATCCCGTTCGGTGACTCAATTACACCATCCGGTTTCTCACCACAATACATTTCCCGCATAATGGCCATTATTACTGCTAACACCCCCAAGGGGGCTCGTATAGTTTCCCTCGGGAGTGGTAACGGCTTCATCGAAGAGCGACTGATGAAAGCCGGCTATCAGGTAGTGTGCGTCGATTGCAACGAGGAGGCTGTGGCGATCACCACCCGAAAAGGTCTGGAGAGCATCTGCGCGGACTTCTTCGAGCTTTCCCCCCATATTTTAAAGGATGCAGCAACGATATATGCTGATGGCTTTTTTGGTCATTTATATGATTCCTGCAGCGGCCTGACACGCTCGTTACACCACCTGCAGGCATTACATCTTGATGATAATGCTAAAATTATCGTTTCAAATGATGCCCCGATAAAGGAGGGAGCGGATGTTGAGCCACATGGTTCGGTGCCGAACTTCAGTTATTTATCATCAGAATATCTCAGAAAGCAGTTTAAAAAAATTGGTATTGATGAGCTGAGATCTGAAATATTTGAATATCACCGGCCAATATCAGGAATTCGCAAAAGAACGATTTACGTCGGAATATTAAATCGTTAAACAACATAACCTCCTGGTATTTTATAAAATCTAAATATGTGAATTACTATGACCCAATATAATAGCAGTGCCGCTCATAGCGAAAGCGCGGTACAGGGGGCCATGCCTCTCCTGTTTGTCGAGCTGTCTGAAGCTCTTGGGAGATATGACCATACTGTTTTAGATTCCATCGCGATATCTAAAATTATACCGCCAGGGAAATATAATAAAATCTTAGACGTTTGTTGTGGTATCGGCAGGGTGTCGCACGCGCTTGCAAACCTTGGCTATACCGTCACGGGGATTGATTTATCCTCGGAGCAACTTGACGTTGCAAGAAATCTGAAATCTGATGCTGTGTTTCAGCTTTGTGATATGGCCAGTCCGCCCGCCGGACCGTTCGACGCAATAGTAAATGTTTATACGAGTTTTGGTTATGCGGAAAATGAGACTGCAGATCAGAAAATCCTTTCTTCATGGCTTCAGTCACTGCGGACTGGCGGGCGGCTTATAATGGAACTGTCAGATATGGAAAGAGCATCGTGCGTTCTGGAACAGGACGGCCATACGCACAGAGAAAAGAACGGTGTTAAGGAAACTCTGATCGTTCAGGATAAGATGCTGACAGTAGATTACCGGTACAAAGGTCAGCTTCTGACGTGTAAAACACGTCTTTACTGGAAGGAGGAGCTTAAAGAAATGCTGATTAAGGCAGGATTTAAGGACATCCGCTTCTACGGCAGTTTTGACTTAACGCCTAAGTCTCCCGGAGACAATCTCGTTATCGTAGCGGAGCGTCCATGAAGAAAATTGTAATCTGTGATGCTTACTCCACTGGTGCCAAACTCGCATCCCTGTTTCGGGAGCAGGGTTTTACCGTTACGCATATCAGGTCCGGCGAAACACCGTCTCCTCATTATGAAAAAACGTTTCGTCCGGGCGACTTTGAAACCGACTTTGGTTTTTCGGGCGATGATTACTTGCAGGCTTCAGAAAAAATCTCACGGTTTGCCCCCGACTTTGTCATTGCAGGAACAGAGTCTGGCGTGGTTTTGGCTGAAGCGATAAGCCATCATCTTTCGCTGCCAAGCAATACGATCGAGAAAAGTGAAAGCCGGCGCGATAAGTTTGCCATGATCGAAGCAGTTAAAGATGCGGGATTAGATGTGCCGATGCAAGTTAAGGTAATGAACGCAGAAGACTTACACCATCTGGATTTTAAAAATTTTTCATTCCCTCTTGTTGTAAAACCGGCTAACAGCGCTGGAGGTGATGGCTTCAGAATTTGCGGCTCACGAGAAGAGGTTATTGCGCATTCAGGCCTGCTTTTCGGGCAACAAAATGCAATTGGGGAAACGAATTCCAGTGTACTGATTCAGGAATATCTGCAGGGGCAACAATATTTTGTAAACTGTACGTCTGTTAATGGCCGGCATTACGTTAGCGAGATCTGGAAAGATGATCGCATGCCCGGCCATAACGGATCACTCGTCTGCTGGAAAGAAGACCTGATGGAACTGACGGGGCATGTCCAGGCTGAACTCATTTCTTATACAACCGGCGTACTTGACGCACTCGGTATCAGAGAAGGAGCCAGTCACACGGAGCTCAAATATACGGACAGAGGTCCGGTTCTGATCGAAACCGCAGCCCGTTTACAGGGCACGATAGATGAGAGCGCGGTTCGTCGATGTACTGGGACGGATGTTGTCTCTCTGACGGTACTGCGTTACTCACAACCCGAAGTTTTTTCAGAATTATTTATTAAGTCATGTCCACGGCGCGCTTCCGTTTCATGTATCAGCCTGATTTCGAATCAGGAAGGCCGCATTGTTAACGCTCAAGGACTTCAGCACATCCGCTCGTTGCCTTCATTTCATTCAGCCATTCATCTCCCTCAGGTAGGCTCTCGTATATCAAAGACCCGCGACCTTTTTACTTCCCCGGGCATTATTTATCTTGTGGGTGACGACGCGACAATATCAGAGGACCATAAACGAATAAGGGAAATGGAGCTGGCCGGAGAAATTTTCCATGTTGTTGAATGACAGTAAACAGGTCAGTGAAACGCTGGCCAGACGTTACTCCTCCACGGGCGCGATATTTGTCCTTATTTATTCTGTGATGTCAGCGGCCAAAGAAGTGGTAATTGGTCATGTGGTTCAGGATACAGACCCAAATCTTCTTGTATTTCTATCGTTTGGTTTAGTGACCTTAATCTTTAACGCTGACATTATTTTTAACTTCCGGTCGTTCAGGAAAGGGTGGTCGATCTTTTCGAAAAGCTTCAGGGAAATTGCGCTGCTTAACCTGGAGACCGCTCTGGCCTGGGGATGCTTTTTTTGGGCAGTCAGGTACCTTGAGCCCGCGGTTGTCAGCGCTGTGACAGTAGGCATAAGCCCACTCTTCTCACAACTGCTCGGGATAGAATGCGATAATAACCGTAATGTTAAAATCCGGGTGTTTTTTTCGGCACTTACCGCCTTCTTTCTTCTGAGTTCAACCTACCTGGGGGTCAGCGCGATTG
The DNA here is from genome assembly GCF_001641135.1 of Pantoea sp. OXWO6B1. Taxonomy (NCBI): domain Bacteria; kingdom Pseudomonadati; phylum Pseudomonadota; class Gammaproteobacteria; order Enterobacterales; family Erwiniaceae; genus Pantoea; species Pantoea sp. OXWO6B1. The sequence continues at coordinate 243,164 of NZ_CM004290.1, read as the reverse complement.
GAGATATAAATTCCGGCGCATTCTGGACTGGCGCATTGTTGTGCGGGCTTGGCGGTGCTGCAATTGCGCTGGTCACGTCCCGCTCCCGCCGACTTTATAAGCACGGGTACAACGCTTTCGATTTGATGCGTACGCGTTTTGTTTTACTGGTATGCCTGTCGGGTATATCTGCCTTCATGTCTGGTGACCTGACCCCCGGGTCCGGTACTTTCATCCTTGCCGGGATCATCGCGGTTCTCGGAATCGCTGTTCCGATTTTTGCTCTGCAGAAAGGGCTTGAGCGTTGTGGTTCAACGACCGTACTCCTGATCATTGCATGTGCTCCCGGATTTACGTGGCTGTTCCAGTTATTCGACTCGAGGCTCCACTACAGTGTTTCAACGGTGGTGGCAATCTGCTCACTTTTTCTTATTGCTTGCTGGAACGTTGTCTCTGAACAGAGGCAGTTAGACAGGAAAAACTGATCGCCCATCATTTTTCAATAACCACTGAGAGATAAGCTCATGCCAATGTCTGGAACATTTCATCAGCGTTTAATACCACAACTCAGGGAAATAGCGCTGGAGTTTGGAACGCCTTTCCACATTTATGATGAAACAGGCATTCGCGAGACCTGCCGACAGTTCAGGTCTGTCGCAAAGGCAATTCCCTTTAAGCAGTACTTCGCTGTTAAAGCACTGCCAAACCCCTACATACTGGCTATCCTTCAGGAAGAGGGGATGGGATTTGACTGTGCCTCGGTCCCTGAAATTGAATTAGCATTACTGGCTGGTGCCCGAGGCCATGACATCTTTTTCACCTCCAATAATACGCGACCCGATGAATTTGAGGCAGCTGTGAGAGCCGGTGCAGTTGTCAATCTTGACGATATCTGTTTCCTCGACACCCTGCGGCCATTCCCTGAACGCGTCTGCTTTCGCATGGCTGCAGGCGCTCTTGATCAAAAGTGCACGTTCATGGGGGCGGCTGAAAACAGTAAATTCGGCGTTCCCCATTCTGAACTGGTGCAGGCCTTTCGACGTGCAAAAGACTTAGGCGCAAAGCGTTTCGGCCTGCATGCAATGCTGTGTTCAAACCAGAGATTGGCAGAGAGGGTGCTGGACGTCGCCGAATTAGTTATCACTCACGCCTTACATGTTGCAGAGAGTGCTGACGTCGCTCTGGATTTCGTTAACATCGGTGGCGGCATTGGCATACCATACAGGCCCGATGAAGAAGCATTTAATTTCCCTTTTTTTTCTGACGGTCTGGCAAAACTTCACGGGAAACACTTCGCTGATACCACGCAGCTCTACACAGAATGCGGCAGGTATGTGACGGGCCCACACGGGGTTCTGGTAACGGCGGTAAATACTGTCATGCACAAGTTTCGGACTTTTATTGGTGTCGACGCGGGAATGAGCGCCCTTATGCGTCCTGCTCTCTATCCTGATGCCTACCACCACATCACTGCTCCCTTTGTAGAACGTCCTCCCGTCACCGCTGATATCGTCGGCTCACTCTGTGAGAACAATGATAAATTTGCCACCGGACGCCTCCTTCCGGAACCACAGCGAGGCGATTTGATAGTGATTCACGACACCGGCGCACACGGTGCAGCCATGGGTTTTAACTACAACGGGCGTCTTAGGCCAAAAGAACTGCTGCTTCAGCAAAACGGTACAGTGAAATTAATTCGCGAAGCCGAAACGACACGACACTATTTATCCACAATCCCTGATTTTGACCGGTTTTCTGCGTCCTTAGCTGAGGAAAAAAATTATTAAAGCTTAAAGCTGTCATCTTTCCTGATGTCGTCCATGAAACGAAAAAGGGGCCGACCGTCTTTATCAACAGCGTACTTTTTTGAATTCCCTGTATGAGTGACAGGACGGTTTATCAATATCATCAGTCCGGATCTCAGGAAGGGTATGAACACTTTCCGGATTAATCCCCGCGAGGAGGGAGGCAGTGCGGCCATCACGTTGGCGCGCACAGTTTGGTCTGAAATGGCGAAGGCTGAGACGCAAAACCCAACATTACCTGATCCGTTCGAGCTCCGGGAGTATACGATGCAACCTGAAAAAATTGATGAAAGTTTTTCTGCCTTCGAGCGCCTTCGACAGCTTTTGCATGGCGTTATGCCGGGTGCGTATCCGACACGACTGGACCTCGGTGAACCCCAGCAGCAGCTTCCTCCTTTCATTCAGGCCGCATTGTGCCAACATTCACATCTTCTGGCGAAGTATCCGGATAATTACGGTTCAGATAATCTATTACATGCAATATGTGACTGGATAGCCCGCCGCTACGAAGTCCGCTTATCAGAGGAAAACCTGCTGGTCCTTAACGGAAGCAGAGAGGGACTTTTCACCGCCATGCTGGCTTTATGCAAAGGAGGGCATGGTTCACGGGTTCTTATGCCGAATCCGGCTTACCAGGCCTACCGTGCTGCGGCTCTGATCATTAATGCTGAGCCCGTGCCAGTGCCTGCCGATCCGGCGTCAGGGTATATGCCGGATTACGGGGCTCTGCCTGACAGAATCCTGAACTCAGTTGAAGCCGTATATGTATGTTCACCCTCCAATCCCCAGGGCGGAGTGGCATCAGCAGAATACCTTCTTGAGCTGCTGGCCCTGGCAGAGCGTTATGACTTCCGTATCTTTGCTGACGAATGCTATTCAGAGCTTTATGCCGGTGAACCACCAGCCGGCTATCTCGGGCTGGTTTCAGGAACCCAGTACAATCCGGAACGGATAGTCGTATTCAATTCGCTCTCGAAAAGGTCAGGTCTGCCGGGTCTACGCTCAGGCTTCGCCGCAGGCGGAGTGCAAAGCATAAGGCGAATGAGGAATCTCAGAGCAAAAGGGGGGGCACCTGTGCCGGGTGTGCTGCAGGAGATATCGGCCCTGGCGTGGGCGGATGAAGCACATGTAATTAAGGCACGTCAGGAGTGTCAGGAAAAATACGCACTGGTCGCTTCGGTTCTGGGGGATGTGTCAGATTTTGTCATCCCCAGGGCCGGTCTCTTTGCCTGGCTGAAGGTGGGTAACGGAGTCGCCACAGCAACAGAGCTCTGGCGACAGAGCGGCATCCGTGTGCTTCCCGGTGAGTATCTTGCCCAGACTGTTGATGGCCGAAATCCCGGTCATGAATTCATACGCATCGCTCTGGTTCCTGAAATTTGTGTACTGGAGCAGGCTCTCCATAAGATAAGAAATGTGCTCTGTCTCTAACAGGGGACGCATTGACCGGGAGGAGAATGGAGTATGCCTTATCTGAATAATTTTCGATCTGGTCATTCAGTACAGGGAGAATCGCCAGCTTTTACGACGCGCGACAGGGTACATGGGCGGACCGAAAATAAAACCATATCAGTGCAGACACCTTATCTGTAAACGGTGTCTGCAGGTTTCAGTTATTATGCGTTTTCATCTTCCCCACAACCCGTACCAAGTGAGGGATCGTCACAGGCTTTATTAATCTCCAGATGGTGATGCCACGTAGCCAGTTTAACTGCACCTTCATTAACAGAAACATCAGGTTTTACAAGAGGCATTGAACTAGTTGAACCTGGACCCAAATTTGCCGGAATCCGAAATAATGAGAAAAAAATAGTTGCTGCCTGTATTTTTATCTCCAGCATCGAAGACAAGACCGACCCTCAGTTATCTGATGTAGCTTATGCCATTTTTAACTCCCACAATCCCACCAAAGTATTTGTAAGTGACATTTATTCTATCCCCTTATCAAGACTGAAGGTCAATTTGGATAATGGCACCGTCGAAGAGGCATTTTCAGAAACTGAAATTGAAATGTTATATTCTGACTTTTATTTAAAAAACAGTACTGAAGGTAATGCTTAACAGCTAAATGCAGTTTTAACGGTGACTCATTGCTAAACTTATTCAATTGAATCTTATATATAAAATGCGGTCTTTATGGCCGTACCTAAGGTGCAAAACAGTCAAAATCGCCAATTTTTGCTCAGTAATATGTAACTGTCTTTGTCGAAATTTTCAGGGTTGCTAATAAAATAACAGCAACAGAAGTGCACACTGACTTTTTATGCCCAGATGTCGTGAGGACAGGCTCAGCCCGTGAACAGTGCCGCTGGTAACAGCAAACATGTAATTCGAAAGGTGCTTAGTTTTTGGTTTATACGTTAAAAGTTGATTATTTAACATAAATAGCATTTCCCGCTCTGCCTTAACGAACAGTGCACCTGCATCACGAGCAGGGATGCTCGCCATCTGGCAAATCATTACCGCCTGTTTCTGGTCATCCGGCAGTCTGACAAGCTGAATACGTGTTTCAGGTTGAGTGCGACCAGCTGCACCTTGAAATCCGTCCATAAATCAAAAAACGAGCCTTGCCAGTGTGTGTCCGAAGTGTATACTTTTAACTCATACTCTGGAGGTGCGCATGAAATACAGAACTAACGTAACCATCGATAAAGAAGCCTATGAGGTTTTTTCATCTGCTGGCTTAAATCTCTCTGGAATGGTTAACGAACTTGTCATCAATGAGGCCCGCAGAATCCGAGCGGAACGCTGGAAAGAAGAAAACCGTGAAAGCATGAAAGCTTTCTCTGACTTTGTGGGAGAAGAGGGCTCGCTTTCTGATATGTACAGGAACTGGTAACGATGCAATTTGACGTTTACCCGCACATAAACGGAATAAAATACCCCTATCTTGTTGAAGTACAGAGCTATCTAATAGAAACACCAGGCCGTTTAATGGTTGTACCACTTGCACGTCCGAGCGAGTTCAAGGGTACAGGTGAACTTTATCCTCAAGTGCTTGTTAATGGCATCAAATACCGGGTTGTGACAACCGACGTGTCATCAGTCCCGATGAAAGCGTTAGGGGATAAAGTCGGTGATGTCAGACAGTATGAAGAGATAATCAAAAACGCGATTTTCAGGCTCTTTTGGGGGTTCTGACACGGTTTCTCATCGCGTCGATGGACGGCGAAAAAAACCTGCCATTGTTCTAAGTACCTGAAAATGTCATGTCGACGCGTCCACACAGCGCATTACGTCTCATTGAATTTAGAATTCGCTGGAGGTTTTTATCTGCCGCAAACAATTGCTCGCGGCAGAGAGTCGGAAACCCAGCAACGCTATTCGGTAATAAACCTGAAAGCAGAGATTACGTAATCAGGCTGCGATCGTTCCAGAGTCGAAATCCACCTTCGAACGCCAGAGTGTTGTCGCCTTTGCGGCACTTTGGCGGAAGTGAAGCGAGTTTATCCACATTGCCGCCACCCAGCACCACGTAGTCAGGCTCCAGGGCTTTGGTCAGCATCTCCACGACATCGAAAACCCGCTCCTGCCATTTTTTGTTTCCCTTATCTTTTCGATAGGCTTCGCTCACATAGTGTTCGTAGCTGTTGCCCTTGCGGTAGGGTAGATGACCAATCTCCATGGGTTGAGCGACATTCTCGACGATCATGGCAGCACCCAGTCCGGTGCCAAGACCGAGGAACAGCATTCGTCCTCCCTGATAGGAGCCGAGCGCTTGCATCAGGGCGTCATTGACGACACGGACAGGGCAGCCAAATGCGTCCGCATAGTTAAACCCCACCCAGCCCTCACCAAGGTTGGCGGGCTCACTGAGCGGTTTATCGTGCGCCACTGGACCGGGAAAACCCATCGCGATCACATCGTAAGTCATGCCTTCAGCCATGGCCTTGACCGCCGCAACCATGTCAGCTGCAGACATGGTCTTTCCGCTTTCTGCCTTCTTTTCTTCACCGCCAGCGCTGGAGAGGATCTTCACATGACTTCCGCCGATGTCGATGGACAGAACGATAGGCTCTTTCTTTTTTAAAGTATGCTTTGTCATTTATATTTATCCATCAGCTCAAACGGGGTCAAACCAGCCGCCGGGGGGCGCAAAGTCCGCCATCGCGGCGGGTCCCCATGTCCCTGGCTTGTAGGCAGCTGGAACGGTTTTCTCATCCAGTATCGGCTCGACGATCTTCCAGGCCAGTTCCGCTGCATCTTGCCGGGTGAAAAGCTGCCTGTCGCCAGCCATGGCATCTCCGATCAGTCGCTCATAAGGCAGCATATCGCCAATACCATCGTCAAGCGCCGTTAGCTCGACGGCTTCACCTCGCATCTTTTCGCCGGCCGCCTTGCGTCGCGCGCCAATGCCGATCGTAATATCCGGGCCGAGACGAAAGCGGATATAGTTGGCAGGTTCGTCGGTAATGTCATCGAAAAGGGTAACCGGCGGTCGCCTGAAGCGCACGACCACTTCCGTCGCATGTGCAGGCAAATTTTTGCCGGCACGGATATAAAAGGGAACGCCACTCCAGCGCCATGTTGCAATGTGGAAGCGAACCGCAGCGAAGGTCTCCGTCGGAGAGAAAGAGGCGACACCTGGTTCATCGGTATAGCCTTCAAACTGACCACGAACTACGTCAGCGTCTGACAGGGGCGGCATGGCCTTTAGCACCTGTACCTTCTCATCAACCAGATCGTCGGACGCGCCGGACGCGGGAGGTTCCATGGCAAGCAACAGCAGCACATTGACCAGATGGTTCTGGATCACGTCGCGAATGCAGCCAACTTCGTCATAGAATTTGCCGCGCCCCTTGATGCCGAAGTCCTCGGCCATGGTGATCTGAACGCTTTCGACATGATCGCGATTCCATATTGGTTCAAGGAAGCTGTTGGCAAAGCGAAAGTAGAGAAGATTCTGAATGGCTTCCTTACCCAGAAAGTGGTCGATGCGGAAAATCGCGTCCTCATCGAAAACCTTATGAAGCACGTTGTTCAGTTGTTTTGCCGACGCGAGATCGCGTCCGAACGGCTTTTCCACCATCAGGCGGGCACCTTTCGCGATACCTGCCTCTTCCAGACTGTTGGCGACAGTTTCGAAAAGGGAGGGCGGAATGGCAAGATAATAGAGCGGGTTATGATGGCCTGCCAGCGCATCCCGCAGCCCGTCGAATGTTGACTGAGTACGATAATCGCCGGAAACGTAGGACAGCCTGTCCGCCAGCTCGGCAAAGACCGTCTGATCAATGACATCGACATGCTTTTCAACCGCATCTCTTGCCCGCGCGATCAACTGATCGCGCGTCCAGTCCTCAAATGCCACACCGATGATCGGCGTCTTGAGCGCGCCATGCTTCACCATTGCGTAGAGCGAAGGGAAGATCATCTTGTGGGCAAGGTCGCCGGTGACACCAAACACCACCAGCACGTCTGATCGCTGCTGCGCCATTGTTGTGCTCCTCTACGTTACCTGGTTTTTTCCAAATGGCCGCCGAAGGCATGCCGCATGGCTGAGAGAACTTTTTCGGCAAACTGTGCTTCGCCACGAGAAGAGAAGCGCCCGAAGAGGGCCGATGCAAGAACCGGAGCAGGGACGCCCGTTTCCACCGCCGCCTGCAATGTCCAGCGGCCCTCGCCGGAATCGGACACACGGCCATCATAATTGTCGAGATGCGGGTCCTGTTTCAATGCCTCGGCTGTGAGATCCAGCAGCCAGGAGCCAATGACCGAGCCATGTCTCCACACCTCTGTAACGGCGGGAAGATCGACATCGAAACGATAATATTGCGGGTGGGAAAGGGGTGCAGTTTCCGCATCAGCCTCTCGCTCGACGGTCCCGGCATTAGCGGCTTTCAATATGTTCAGGCCTTCGGCATAGGCAGCCATCACACCATATTCAATGCCATTGTGTACCATCTTGACGAAGTGTCCGGCGCCTGCCGGTCCGCAATGAAGATAGCCTCTTGGAGCCGTGCCCACGGCCGGGTCTTCCGCGATGCTCTGACCCGCACCGGGCGCAAGTGATGCAAAAATCGGGTCCAGGCGTTTTACAGCCGCCTGCGGGCCCCCAATCATAAGGGAATAGCCACGCTCCAGGCCCCAAACGCCACCCGATGTGCCGACGTCGATATAGTCGATGCCAAGAGATGAAAACTCCTCGGACAGGTCGATAGCCTCACGGTAAAAGGAGTTGCCGCCATCAATGATGGCGTCGCCCTTGGTAAGCGTTGATGCGAAGTCCCGCGCAATCTTCGGTGTGATCGCGGCAGGAAGCATGAGCCAGACCGCGCGCGGCGTCTCCAGCTTAGCAATAAGATCCGCTGGCGATGACGCGCCGGTTGCTCCCTCTTTGATGAGTGCTTCAACGTTATCGGCGTTCACGTCGAAGACGACGCAATCGTGGCCCTGTTTAAGAAGGCGGCGTACCATGTTGGCGCCCATGCGCCCGAGACCTACCATTCCAATCTGCATTTCATTCTCCATTATCGATGCGTGTTTGATCTTCCTGTTCATTCACGACGTGAACGGTAAAGTCGGTGTGTTCCCAGTGTCCGACGTCAGGCCAGTAGAAGGTGAAGACAACGCTGGTACCTGCGTCTTCATGCTGCAAAGGCAGGTCGACATAATAGGTTTCCAGCCCGGAAGAGACTGCAGGTGTGTCAGAGACGGTAGCCCAGCCATCCGTGCTCCAGTGCACCAGGGCGTTCGCTTCCGTTTCCAGCCTCAGTTGCTTCCCGACAGGAAGAGAGGTCAGGCAGTTGTTAAAGCGCCATATGCGCAAATGCGATGCGGTCTTATTTCTGATATAGCGCTCGACGCCTTGCGGTGGCATATCGAAGACCGCGCCATCGTGGAGCGATCGCAGGAGTTTGATATGTTCGGAATGCGCCCAGACAAGCGGCATAGCGCTCCCGGAAGGTCGCCCGAAGAACAGTTCCTTTTCGGGAATATCGGGGCCGTCCCATATCTGTTCCGGTAACAGCCCGCCCGGGCCTGCCGATTTTTCCAGCGTGGATAATAGCGCCTCAGCCACATCATGCCTGCCCGCTGCCAGCTCGTAATGCGCACGTTCGCCCGCCAGCAAAGGCCAGGGACGTCCCTGGCCGATACCATCGAACGGCACGCCGTCTTCATGCTCGCCATAGCCGTCGCCGGTGTACCGATACCATAGTGGACCCTGGGGTAGCTCGACACGAAGACTGTGGTCGATTGCCTTTATCGTATCAACGATGTGCGGGTCGTCAGCGGCGCGCAGTCCAAAACGCACTAACGCCAAAGCATCCGGGCTCAGTACATCGGTGGTCGACAGAAGCGCCCGATCCGGCGTCTGGTTGCGGATCTCGGTATTGCCGGATGCACTGGCCTCATCTGTTACGCCCGACGGAGCAATGCGGACATAGTGACCGGAAATACCGATCGAGCCGCAGAAATTTGGCTCTCCCGCAAAGGTCCATTTTTCAATCTGTTCATTCCAGCAGTCCGCAGTTTCTCGCAGGTGATTTGCCGCCGCCTCGTCTCCATCGACAGAAAGCAGGTCCGCGGCAGCAAGAAGGGCGGTAACCTCTACCGCCAGGGTAAAGGGGCTGTAGCCCGAGTCTTCCTCCCAGCGGTCCTCGCTGGTCGTCGGGCCGTTGGTCAGAATGTAGCTGGCCGCGCTGCGCAGCATCGGCATAAAATGTTTCTGCGCTTTCTTGTCGAGATGACCGAGTCGACGCAACATATCGGTAAGCAGAATAGGGAAGGCGCACTCATCCATCTGGATACCGGGCCAGTAAGGTTTTCCATCGAGCCACAGGTTCTGTGGCCAGCGCCCGGAGGGCTCTTGAACGTGCCGGAGATATTCGAGGATAGCGAGTGCTGCGTCGGCGTCGCCAGCGGCCAGGAAACCCCCTGCCGTTTCAACCAGGTCGCGCGGCCAGACCAGATGATAGCCGCCAAGATCGTCATCACCCTTCGAAAATCCCCAGGGTATTGTCAGGCTTGCGACAACGGCGCCGGGGGAATCGGCGTCTCTGTGCGAGGCCAGAACTGCTGTTGAAACCCGGTATGTATTTACGCCGTTCCACTCTTCCTGGTCGAGTGGCATGAGCTTGTCCTGCCACACTTGCCAGTTGCCAATATAGTGATTCCGCGCTGCATCAAAGCCCGCTTTCAGACTGGCGGTTGCCGCCGCTGCGGCCTCGAATTCCGTCTGGCCGAAACCAACAGCCAGCGTGGCTTCACGGCAGTTGCTTGTGAACACCAGTTCCCCAGCAAGCGCGACATTGCCGTCATCCGCGCGCTGATATTGGTTGGCGATGCGTCCGTGTTTTTTCAGCTGTTGCCAGCCGTCTGAAGTACCGACAAAACCTGCACTCACTGCTGTCCAGGGTATGTCGCAGACGAGCGCCAGGTAGCAAGATCGACCCGTGGCAAAAAGCACGGGCTTGTCTTCAAATTCGCCGATCCATGCAGCGTTCATTTGTCCCGCATTCACCAGATGGGGTGCAAGCAGTGCGGTGACCTTGTAATCCTCGATATCACCCTTCAGAGCGGTGAAACGGACGCGTTGCAGCACGCAGGCACGAGCCGGATCTGTAATGATGTCCTTTTCAAGCCTGTAACGTCCGTCACGGGACGTGTTGCTGATTGAAAAGGCCGGAATGCCTGGCGAGCAGGTATTGATTTCGGTCGAGCAATCGCGCTTTTCTTCGGAAAAATAACCTTCCGGCCCCGTGATGACGAAAACGAAATCACGGGTGCAGGCGCTGTCGACGCGCGGATAATAGATTTCGTTGAGAACACCATGGCTTAAGGAGAACCAGACAGGGGAATCTGTTGAAAGGGCCGTACCGATTCCGCTCTTGGCACTTGATGTCCAGCGGGGTGCGATACCCGGCGCTCCCGGGGCGGAATCAACTTTAGCGCTTATTTGCTGGTCGCCCTGTCTCATGCACTTTTGCAACGGCAGGGCGTCGCTGTCAGAATCTGCCATTTTTAGGCTACCTTGGCTGTATGCGTAGAAAAAATCTCAACCACGAGATTGCGGATGAAATCCTGTCTTCTCGCGGGCAAGACTGAAATATTTCTATACCAAAGCAAATTGCTTCAACGTAATTTTTTGCGATTTTAATATCAGAGACAATATTGTTATAGCTGGTGTAGCTTTTTAGGTCAACTACCTGAAAAGTTTCAATACAATTGAAAGTGTAAAAACAAAAAAACATCTTAGTCATTAAGGATAAATACTCAATTAAGTATTAACTAAGCCTTTCGCACTCAAGCCAGCAGCAGGGAGAAATCAATTTTTATTTTATCTCATTGACTAATGGATGGTTACTGCAGAGGACACACTGACATTGTTCTGACATGACGGAACCTGTACGCCAGGAGGCTTAAATGTGGTTTTTTGCACAAAAATACCCTCAGTCTCCCGGGTATGTATTTCGCTTGAAGTTTATGATGAGCAGATGTTCGGTTCCACATCAGATGTAAATTTCAGTTGCGCATTTTTACACTCTGAATTCAGACGGGTTCTGTTTTTATCAGCGTTAGCTGAACCAGCGATGCCCGCTACATTATTTTTCGCCTGGGCCACCATCTTTTAAGCAGTGGCAGGCACCCGATGCAAAATGACGCCTGTTCATTTCAATATTATTTAGTCGGGATTGTCTGAAGCCATAATCGGAGGCGCACTGAATTCAGAACAGGAGAAACATTGTCGATTAATTATAAGGGCAGGGTGAGTAATACACGGATGAATAGCTTCTTGATCATTTTATATATCCTGATGCGACTATTATTGAGTCAGATAATTTTTGAGTCATCTTCGATGAGGCGTTTAAATTATTTAAGGGTTTTATCTTTATCTTAAGGCATTCCCTTCAAAACATAAAAATAGAGGTCGTTAAATACCATTAAAAAGAAAATCTATCGCCGCTATAATCTCTGTCTGACAAGGCGATGCGTCACAGAACAGTGGGCCTGACGCATGAGCGGGGATACTCGCCATCTCGTGGGTCATAACCGCATATTCACGCTCATCTGGCACTCTCACAAGCGGGATAAGTCTTTCCGGTCGGGTGCGAGCTGGATACTTTCAACGGGCAGAAGAGGGATAGCAATCCTGCGATTTCACTGGCCAATAAGTCGCGGATTTTATCACGCAGCAAGGAATAGAGAGTACGTTTTCCCATATTGCGGTAGACAGTGAACTAAATTATTAAAACGCCTGTAATCATCACTGAAGCAACTATTTTCATCGTGAAAACAGTTTAATGCATCAAGCGCTTCCGTGTTTTCTTCCTGGCACTTGCGTGCTTTATATTGACGCAGTTTGGCGTCAAGCGCGGTAGTCAGCGCGGTACTAAGATTGATTCCGGCCTCACGTGCACGGCCAAGTAAGTTACGTACGTTCTACTGTCATCGTGACAATTTGTGGGACTCGCTGTTTTCCAGACATAATTAGCTCGCGTCTGACTCCGTCCAGACTACACGGCTTATTTAAGCGTAATATTAACGCGGCTGACAACGCTATGTGAATTCTGCGAAACCCGCAGGGGATTTATGGGCCAGTTTTCGCGTAGCGCGATCGGTGCAGAACAGGCTTTAGAACGAAAAGGTACGCAGGTGAGGAGCCAGTGATCCCGGGGAGCCATCTGAGTACGTAACTGGACACCTTATTTAACATAAGATAGATTATGCGCACCTATATGATAATGGCTAAATTCAGATGTTCGCCTCTGGTTATATTGAGATGTCTGCATTATCGTCCTTTTTCCAGGCTTTCACAGCTGAGAACGCAACTGATGACGGCTTAGGATTCGGGGTGCATTACAATGAATGACGTTCCCCGTCTTAAAGTGGTTCATGACTTTGCCACCTTTTCACATGGAACTCTGCTTAAGCACCCGCGCCCGCTGACGGATGTTGGTCAGCAGGCGCAGGATATTTAGACCTTTGCGATAGTTCGTCGCCAGGGATAGTCAGATGTACATCAGATCCCCGCCAGTTAAATATTATCCTCAATAATCACCGCTACGCACTGTCCTGCGCGTACTGCGCTGCCCGGTTGCACATTAACCTGCTGGATCACGCCGTCGCAGGGTGCCAGAAGCGGAATCTCCATCTTCATCGATTCCAGCACAACCAGAACATCGCCCGCGCGCACCCGGCTACCCACAGTGGTTTGCACTTGCCATAAATTGCCGGAAACAGGGCTTTCCACCCCCTGTTCACCCGGCTGTAGCGGCGCATCGCCGACTTCATCAGCCACAATCTCCTGACTGTCAAAATGGGCCTGACCGCTGGCGATCCAACGGTCGCGTTCAGCATTAAACGCCTGCCGCTGATGGTCGCGAAACGCAGTGATGCTCTGTGCTTCGCGTGCGAGGAACTGCTGATATTCTGCTAACCGTAGCGTGCTGTGTTCAATACGCAGCGGATAGCGGCCAAGTGGAAAATCACGACGAATATGCAGAAGTTCCTCTGCCGATACGGGATAAAAGCGTAGCTGATCGAAAAAACGCAACAGCCAGGGTTGACCGGCAAAATCAGCGACGTCGTGATATCGATTCCACATCTGAAGCGTGCGGCCCACAAACTGGTAGCCGCCAGGCCCTTCCATGCCGTAAACGCACAGATAGGCACCGCCAATGCCAACCGAGTTCTCGGCCGTCCAGGTGCGCGCCGGATTGTATTTGGTAGTGACCAGACGATGGCGCGGATCAAGCGGCGTCGCGACTGGCGCACCGAGATACACATCACCCAGCCCCATCACCAGGTAGCTGGCTTCAAACACCGTATTCCATACTGCTTCTTCATCAGGCAGATCGTTTATCCGGCGGATAAACTCAAGGTTACTCGGGCACCACGGCGCGTCATGGCGTACGGTGGTCATATATTTCTCTATGGCTTTCCGGCAGGCCGGATCATCCCAGGAGAGCGGCAAATGCACCACGCGCGTGGGTACCTGCAGGTCATCGCTAACGCATACTGCCGCCCATTCATCGCGCACCCAGGTCAGCAGCGAGGCCAGCGTCAGGGTTTCAGGCTGAAAATGGATTTGCAGTGAACGAATCCCTGGCGTGATATCAATTACGCCCTTTCGGGATGGCGCTTCCAGTGCCTGCATCAAGGCGTGAATACGAAAACGCAGCACCAGATCCAGCTCCGGCTCGCCTGCCTCAAGGAGCAAATGGGTGTCGCCGGAAAGGCGCGCCACCAGGCGTTTATCTGCCTCGCCGCAGGTCATGATGATCGGTGACGTCAAGGGAGCCGGTTGCCAGGCGATTTTCTGCACCTCGAGTGTCGCTAACTCGTTGCGTCGTCCTTCAGCCAGTCGGCGGGCGGTAGCTAAATCCACGGCCACAAAACGCACTTTATCGCCGGCTTTAAGTTGCCCTAACTGCCAGAGGTCGGCTTCTATCACTGTCACCGGACAGACAAAACCGCCCAGGCTGGGGCCATCCGGCCCCAGAATCACCGGCATATCGCCTGTAAAATCTACGGCACCGACGGCGTAAGGATTATCGTGAATATTTGACGGATGCAACCCCGCTTCTCCCCCGCTGTCGCGCGCCCAGATCGGCTTTGGTCCGATCAGGCGCACACCGGTACGGCTGGAGTTAAAATGCACTTCCCAGTCTGTCGCAAAGAAAGTCGCAATATATTCTGGCTCGAAGAACTCCGGCGCGCCATGCGGGCCATAAATCACCCGCAGCGTACGCACCTGCGGGAGTGCCGTACGCAGCGCGATGGGCAGCGTTGCGCTGGTCTGGCTGGCAGCTCGCGGAGCCAGATGCAACACATCGCCGCCGCGCAGCGCCCGTCCGGCGTGACCGCCAAACTGACCAAGCGTAAACGTGCTTTTACTGCCCAAATAATCCGGCACCTGAATGCCGCCGCTCAGACAGAGATAGCTTCTGACGCCCGCGTGGCTAATCGCACCCAGCTTCAGCGTTGCGCCAGCCGGAATGCTAAAAACACAGTCCATCGGCACAGCAACATCCTCTAGCGTGGCAGCCAGGGGCGCACCACATATCACCGCCTGAACATCGGTATTAAATTTCAAAGTTGGCCCCATAAGGGTGATTTCCAGCGCGGCTTCCCCTTCGGCATTGCCCAAAAGCCGATTGCCGAAACGCAGGGCGCGGTCATCCATCGGTCCCGACGGCGGCACGCCCACCGCCCAGTATCCCAGCCGCCCAGGGTAGTCCTGAACGCTGGTTTGGGTTCCGGCACTCAGCACCTCAACCGTGGCGGCTCGATAACACAGTTGCTCAAGACAGCGGGTCCAGGGTTCGCCTGCGGCAAAGGGAGCGAACGCCAAAATTTGCATCAGGTACAAGCGATTAGTTTCTACGCCGTATAACCGGGTCTCCGCCAGCGCCTGCGTCAGCGTGGCGATAGCCTCATTGCGGCTGGGACGCCAGGCGATGGTTTTTGCCAGCATAGGATCAAAAAACGGCGGGACTTCGCATCCCGCTTCGACCCAGCGGTCAATACGTAGCGTTTCACCATCGGCAGGCGGGAAGACGACTTCGGTTAACAGGCCGGGCGAAGGCTGGAACTGTCGGCCAGGATCTTCCGCATAAATTCTTGCCTGAATAGCATGCCCCTGTGGTTTTAGCCCGGCAAATAAGTCATCCAGTGGGGGCAAATCGCCCGCCGCCAGTTCAATCATCCATCGCACCAGATCAACGCCCCAGACCTGCTCCGTTACACCATGCTCCACCTGAAGGCGCGTATTTACTTCAAGAAAATAAAACTGCTGCGCCACGCTGTCATAGACAAACTCAACCGTTCCAGCGCTGCGATAGTTTACGGCTTTGCCCAGTGAAATGGCCGCCGCGCAGAGCGCCTGCGCCATGCCTTCAGGGAGATTGGGTGCCGGCGTCTCCTCAGCAGTGGCAAAATAGATCCTTTATATTTCCATTGTAAGACGGACCTAATAAATCAGATTATTCCTTGCCAGATCGTGACCTGTTTACATCACGCTTAAATTAAAATTATTCAATAGAATCATATAATAAATCAGATTAATG
The DNA here is from genome assembly GCF_001641135.1 of Pantoea sp. OXWO6B1. Taxonomy (NCBI): domain Bacteria; kingdom Pseudomonadati; phylum Pseudomonadota; class Gammaproteobacteria; order Enterobacterales; family Erwiniaceae; genus Pantoea; species Pantoea sp. OXWO6B1. Next base: position 227,371 of record NZ_CM004290.1, on the reverse strand, counting down.
TCGTTTAACCTGGCTGCGAAGACGCTCAGTAACGCACCGCGAATAACGTACCAAACCCAATTAGAGCAACGGGGAATAAAAGGCTGATGTTACCGCCTGGCTCCAGTCTTAAACGTGGCTTCAAACCGTAATGCCAACATCCGCGTGCGTTTAAACCCTGTGCCCAAGGCTGTCAGAAATTTCATGCTTTTACGGCGATCTTATTTGCGCATAACTTTCATGAGGAAACGTTAAAGACGCGCTTTGTTTTTCTGCTTTTGTTTACCCTGAAGCATCATTCACTATCAGGCCGCATTCGTGGCGGCTGGCTCGGGAAGCCTAAAATGAAAGTACAAAAACTTGAACAACCTGCTTCACTCAAGACGCTTGAGCCATGGGGAACCGTGGAAGGTCTGCCTGGCTCACCCGAAATCGCACTGGCAGGACTGCAAAAGGTAATTCCGGGCCATGAAAGCATTGATATGGGCATTTTTGAATGTACGCCTGGAAGTTATCGTCGTGGCGTTAAGCAAGCAGAGATGATGCATTTCCTGTCAGGAACAGGGTCGTTTACAGCAGATGGCGAAGCACCGCAGCATTTTAAACCCGGTGATACCTTGTTCTTCGAAGCCAATACCGAAGGCACCTGGGTGATGGACACAACCATGCGCAAGCTCTACGTTATCTTCGACACGCTTTAAACGCCTGTGCACTGATTCACTCTGTAAGGGTGAATCAGGACAGCATGAAATTCACCGCATCGCTGGCATGGATTTTGGTGGTATCGAACACCGGTAACGCACTTTGCTGTTCTGGAATCAGCAAGCCTATTTCCGTGCAGCCAAAAATAATGCCTTGTGCGCCTTGCGTAGCCAGTTGCTGTATCACGTCAAGATAATAGTGCCGGGAAGCGTCCGTAAATATCCCCATACACAGTTCATCAAAAATGATGCGGTTAATGACCTCACGTTGCTCCGCATCGGGTACGACAGTGTTTATTGAGAACGACTTAGTCAGGCGACCCAGATAGAAATCCTGTTCCATCGTATATCGTGTGCCAAGCAAGGCAACACGGTTCATTCCTTTGCTCACTATCTCACGGCCCGTCGCGTCGGCAATATGTAAAAACGGCAAATCACAGCGAGATTCAATCGCGCCGGCAACCTTATGCATGGTATTGGTGCACAACACGATGGCATCAGCTCCGGCCATTGCCAGACCTTGTGCTGCCTCGGCCAGTAACTCACCTGCCCGATCCCAGTGACCACTGCGTTGGCAGGCTTCAATCTCATGGAAATCGACGCTGTGCAGAAGCAGTTTTGCAGAATGCAGGCCGCCTAACCGGGACCTGATCCCCTCATTAATTAAACGATAATAAGGGATTGTCGATTCCCAGCTCATGCCGCCAATAAGCCCAATCGTTTTCATCATTATCCTGTGAAGGGTTTTGCTAGAAAGCCATGAAACTGCTGATAATAGCGGCCTTAGCCCAACGGGCTATGGCCGTTTATCAGGCATTCCCTATGCATGCGATGGACGTGCGCTGTCGCCGCGAAGAAAATTCGCTGCGAAGAAAATAGCGGGCCTCCGTCAGGGTATGTCCGGCAGGCATTCACGTTCTGCTTTTGCCACTAAGATTTTTTGCCTTTTTCACTTGCCTGCTGCAAGGCAGTAATTACCGTTCCGGGGGTTAATACCTGAGGCAACACCACCGGTTTTCCGCCATCAGCCGGATAAACCACATAAAGCGGCAACCCACCACGACCAAAGTCACTGAGCGCCTGTTCAACGTCAGGATTGTACTTTGTCGAGTCTGCAATCATATAGATGGTGTTCGTGCGTGCCATGGCCGTTTTTACCGCCTGGGTAGACAGCGAGGTGCGTTCGTTTACCTGGCAGGTGATGCACCAGGAGGCGGTAAAGTTCACCAGAACCGGTTTACCCTGCCCTTTAATGGCATCAACGTTCTGAGGTGACCACGCAACCGCCGCCGCCGCAACAACATCTGACGAATCCGCTGCCGCCGTTGAGCCCTTAAGCGTGACTAAAGGGGGAACCAGCAAAACGATCACGACAGCCGTAGCGATGTGTAAAGCCCAATGCCGCCTTCCCATCATCTGCCGCTTTTGTGCCAGTCCATACAGCCAGGCGGCAAAACTCAGTAGCAGGCAGCAGGTCAGTATCGCCGCCAGCGCGGTTGAGCCTGCCTGGCGCTCCAGCACCCAGATTAACCAGCCAGCCGCACCTAACATCGGAAATGCCAGGGCATGTTTTAAGGTGATCATCCAGGCGCCCGGCGATGGCAGTATCCTGGCGACGATGGGGAAAAAGGAAATCAAGGTGAAAGGCGCGGCAAAGCCCAGCGCCAGCGAAAGGAAAATAATAAAACTGATAAAGGGCGGCTGCGTCAGCGCATAACCTACCGCACTGGCCATGAAGGGCGCACTGCAGGGAGTGGCAACAATGATGGCCAATGCCCCTGTCAACGCGGAACCAATCAGCCCACCCTGGCTGCCCCCGACTTCGCCGACCCGCTGAAGTGATAATCCCACTTCAAACAGGCCGAACAGATTGAGCGCCGAGGCCAGCATCACCAGGACTAACACTGCAATCACCAGAGGTGATTGCAGTTGAAAGCCCCAGCCCACGGATGCCCCACCCAATCGCGCCAGCAATAACAGACTGACCAGTAAAACCATGGTGACAACAACGCCAACCAAAAACGCGAGCCCTTCTGCGCGAGCATGGGCTGGCCGGGCGTGATGCCGTATCAGGCTCAACGCTTTGAGCGAAATAACCGGAAACACGCATGGCATAAGATTAAGTATGATGCCACCCAGAAAAGCGGCGGCGATAGCAGTCAGCATGATTTATCTGTCCAGATCTGAGATTAAGCCGGGTTAGCCTGGCGGTATTTTTTCACGGCATCCAGCGTTTTCTGGATATGGGATTCCGGGTTTTTATCCGTATAGCTCAGTAAAATTTTGCCATCTGGCGCAATAACATAGGAGGTACGATCGGAAAGCGTTTTACCTTTCATCTCCATGGTACTTTTATATTCCGCGGCCACTTTTGCACCCGGATCGGCGGCAACGGTGAATTTATCGCGGCATTCAAGCTTTGAGAATTTCTCAATCTGGTCGGTGTTACCTGCGGTCACGCCGATAACTGTCGCACCCTGTTTTTTAAATTCATCGGTGGCTTCAGCAAATGCGTGTGCTTCTAACGTACAACCGGCACTAAACGCCGCTGGGAAAAAATAAAGCACGACCGGGCCTTTTTGCAGCGCCTGCTGCAAGGAGAAGGTTGTTTCTTTACCTGCCAGTGCGGCTTCCAGTTTAAAATCTGGCGCATTTGCACCGACCGGTAATGCAGCAAATGCGGAGGTCATCGGCAGGCTCAGTGCCAGGAGCGTTGCGGTCGTCAATATTTTCAGGTGATTCTTGATACGCATTATTTTTTTCTCCGTCGACAAGCAGGCAAAAGTGCCCTTGTACTTTAATACTAGGTTCGTTAGCTAAAAATGGAAAAATTAACGTCATGTGATAACGCGACTGCGTTGCCAGCGTGGTGATACGAAATAGTCTGGCATGTACTGTAAGATAGCCACACAACCGGTCATTTAGATATCCGGTTAACCGATAATTTTGTGTCAGACGGTAAATAAGGCACATTTAGGGAAAAGAGAGACGACCAACCTCGTAGTGTTGCGTGTGCAGTACATTTTGCGCAGGCGCTTTTGTCCACAGGCAAAATGCTATGCGCCGCCAGTGAAAGGTATCCAGAGCAGAGACGCGTGCTACAGCCCCGGATTGATCTGGGCACTGAGTAAGCCCGGAAAGTTCGCTGTAAGCAGGAACGCGACTCACCGCCAGGGATGCAAAGCCAGCATGCGAGATATCTGGCCCTAAGTCAGCCGATAAGACCGGAAAGGTGTGCACCTGTGGCCAGCCGAAATCCTCGGTAAGTTTTTTAAAACCTGCCCCGGACAGAAAACGGTGCAGGCTTTCTGCGTTCTGCCACAGATAAAATGGCGCATAGCTGTTTTCTTCACTGTATGTCGGGCTGTTGGATTTGCAGGCATAAAGCCAGGCTTTAAACAGGAGACCCGGAAAGCCTTCCATCTTATGCCCATGGTCATTAATCCGGCGTTTAATGATTGTCATGTCGTAATCAGCAGGAAGAACAAACCGATATTGCATAGCAAGCATACTTTTCTCCTTAAGCGTGTGGAATAGCCGTCAGGCTAAACATTTTCCCATGACTGAAAGACCAGTCTTCAGATTGTGTGAAATGAATAATGACCATGACATCGCGGGGGTTTATGCCAGTCGCTTGTTCAAGACGCCCGATCAGATCGCGATAAAAAGCCTGCTTTTGTTGAGTGCTGCGCGCTTTACCGGCGGTAACAGTAAACATAAGGAAGTCATCGCTACGGCCCGCTTCCCCGTCGCACAGATAGTGCCGATCAAAAATGCGGCTACGTTCGTCATAACAATCAAAAAACTGAAAGCAGTCACCGCGTGGTACGGCAAACGACGCTTCAAGTGACTGCTGTAAAGCATCAGAAACAGCCTCTCGCCACTGCTGGAAACGCGGTGTTGAGATAGCGATACGAGTGACAGGCATACAGGCTCCTTACTCAGGCTGTGCATTTTTGAAGACGGTCAACGCAGAAACGGCATTTGGCCATCCGCAATAAAAGGCAAGATGCGTTATCACTTCCGTTATTTCCTCATCAGAAACCCCATTCTTCCGCGCGAACTGAAGATGCCAGTCCAGTTGCTCATGTCGAGACAGCGCAATAAGTGCACTGACCGTCACTAAACTTCTGTCCCGCGGGGAAAGCGCTTCCCGCTGCCAGATATCGCCAAACAACACCTCTTCACTGAGCAATGCCAGCTTTGGGGCAAGTTCAGCCATGTTTTCTCGGGTCACCTTTATAGCGTTCATTTATCTTCCTCTGGTGGATGTGGTAAAAAGATAAAACGCCTTGATAATTTATAAAATCAGAAATAATGGGACGCCTAATCCCAAAAAACAGGACACATAATGGCTAAAAGACCCGTTACGTTCGATGCGGAAACCTTACGCACTTTTGTGACCGGCATTGAGCTGGGTAGCTTTGCTTCCGCCGCTGAACGCTTAGGTCGTTCAACATCGGCCGTGAGCGCCCAACTTAAAAAGCTCGAACAACAGGCAGGTGCAGCGCTGGTGCAAAAGTCAGGGCGACATCTGGTTCTTACAGCCCAGGGTGAAATTATGCTTGCTTACGCGCGCAGGCTCATGAGTTTGAACGATGAAGCTTATGCAGCCGTTAAGGCCGTTGGTATCCGTGGCGAGCTACGTCTGGGTTTGCAGGAAGACTTTGGAGAGTCACTCCTTCCCACCATTCTTGGACAATTTTCACGTGCGCATCCCGATGTGCAGATATCAGCAACGGTCACCCGTAATAAACCTCTGTTAGAGGCTATTCGCCAAAATGAACTCGATATCGCACTGAGTTGGCAGGGTAAAGAGAGCAGTGCTTATAGCCAGTCGCTTGGCACGTTACCGCTATGCTGGATAGGCGCAAAGGATCTGGATATCGGCACATTTTTCTTGCAGAACCGACCGTTGCCGTTACTGGTTTTTGATGCACCCTGTATGATGCGTAGCGCAGCGACAGCCGCACTGGACAGCATGAATATCCCGTGGCGTATTGCGTTTACCAGCAGAAGCCTGAGCGGTATATGGGCCGCAGCCGCAGCGGGGCTGGGCATTACGCTACGCACTGAAACAGGCATGCCGTCATCGTTAGGGATTATTACCGGGCAAAAATTGCCTGATGCAGGAAGCATTGGCGTCACGCTGCATTACGCAGAAAAAAACGTATCTGCCGCAGCAGCCTCACTCTGCCAGATGATAAAAGTACACTTTCCCGGTGCTCAGGCGCGCTGACAGATTAAGGCGTTATTTTTACTCTCGGTTATAAATATTCATGCTGTCCTGGTGAGTATGAAAACAAGAGACAATATTTCAGCGCGACAACATATCTCTGTCGCACCAGCCGCTGATAGCGCGATGAGCCCGGCGGAAAATACATAGCCAGGGTCTGAATGACACCACATTCATTTAATCGATCAATGAACGGTTAAGCGGGTGGCGTTAGCGCACGCTGGCTTAACAGGGTTCGCCGTCTCAGCTAAGCGCCATCTTTCTCTACATCGCCATTACGCCTTAACTTACCCGCCGCTCTGCGCCTGATTCGGGCACCTTAATGATTTCACTTACAGTATGATGTAACTAAATCATCTTTAAAAAGAGGGGAAAAGAGGTCTGATTAGGAATGGTGGTGATTAAACGCGATTTAATGTCCTTGAGCAGCGGCTTACCTCTCCCTCAAAGCCATGTAACCTGAGTGTGTTATTGTCTATTTCCACCCGCGCAAAGGGCGCATCTGACGGACCATCCAGCATTCCTTTCATAGTGAAAAACTCGGTGTGCCCGATACGTGCATAGCCGCCACGATGATCGTGCCCGGCAAAACAGGCGCGTACCCGATAGCGAGTGAATAAATCCACCAACTCTCCGGCATTCATCAACATATGTGTATTCTCGGGTGCCAGCGGATAATGCCCCAATACCACGACGCTTTCCCCGCACTGTTGGGCGGCCTGTAACTGTTGCTCAATCCAGTCCAGTTGCTGTTTACCCACTGCGCCATTCCAGGGCTGTGCCTGGGGTTGCTGCGCGCGCTGGAGTCGGGCCAGCAACGCCGCGGCCTGTTCACGGTCTGTGCCGTTGAGTGCATTGCAGTAAACACTGATATCGTTGCCATCGTAGACAATGAAACGCCATCCGTTGAAACGGAAGGCGTAATAGCTCTTAGGTAAGGGAAGCTTTCCCTCAAGCCGTGCGGCTATAGTCTGCGCATCGTGATTACCCAGCACCACGGCATGAGGATGCTGTAAGCCTTGATAAACAGGCAGCACCGCCGCATAGCTTTGCCAGTCGCGATCGACCAGATCGCCCAGCGTGACAACAAAATCGAGCGGCTGCACGTTAAGCACCCCGATGGCCCGCTGTAGCTTTTGTAGTCCGTTGCGATAATAGAGATTATTGTCGATATCCGGCTCGCTATCCGCATATTGCGGATCGGCAATCAGACCAAAACAAACCCTGTTATCCCCTGTCGCCACAGTTCGCAGCGACGGCGGTTGATAAAGCTGAGCGACTTCCGCCAGTAATGCGCGTTGTGGCAGACTAAGCGAGTGAGGCATTAACATGCGGGACACCTTAACGTATGCCAGCACGCATAAAAGACTGGATAAACTGGCGCTGGAAAATCAGAAACAGCAGCAGTAACGGCAGCGTTGTCATGATCGTCGCCGCCCCAATAAGCGCCCACTGAACGCCCTGCTCCGGCGAAGAAAATAACTGCAGCCCGACCGTTAATGGCCGCACCTTAACAGAATCGGTAATCACCAGTGGCCAGAGAAAATCATTCCAGTGGAAGCTAACAGATACCAGTGCAAAGGCGATATAAATCGGCCTGGCCAGCGGGATATAAATTTTACGTAAAATATAAAACCGGCTGGCACCTTCCACGACAGCCGCTTCTTCCAGTACCACAGGAATGCTTTTAAACGTCTGGCGCAGCAGGAAGATGGCAAAGGCCGAGGCGAAATAGGGTAAGGCAATGCCGGTCAAGGTATCGCGCAACCCGAGCGCGCCAATCGTTTGGTAATTGTTGAGGATCAACACATCGGGGCTGATCATCAGCTGTAACAGGATAAGCGCAAACAAAACCCCCGAATACTTCAGGCGAAAACGCACCAAAGCGTAAGCCGCCATGGTGGCCAGCACCAGCTGACATACGACGATCATTAACACCAGCAAAATGGTGTTGAGAAAGTAGCGGGCAAAGGGCGCAGCGTGCCAGGCGTCAATAAAGTTCTGGAGCGTCAGGGGAGCAAAGAGCGTAAAGCTCCCCTGCTCTGCCGCGGGATGTATCGCCACCCACAGCGCGACCAGGATGGGAAGTAACCATAGCACTGCCATCAGCCAGATAACGGCATTCAGGCACAGGCGACCAACAGCACATTGAGGCTTCATTGATAATGGGCTCGCTTGTCCAGTAACCTAAACTTAACCACAGCAATGGCCGCTAAAATCAGCAGTAACACCACGGTCATTGCCGCCGCTGCCGGTAAATCCCAGTAACTGAATGCGGTGCGGTAGATGTAAAACAGTAACAGGCTGCTGCTGTTGTCCGGGCCGCCATTGGTCATGGCAATCACCTGATCGACAATGCGAAATGCGTTCATTGATGCGTTGATTAGCACAAATAACGTGGTCGGCATCAGTAATGGCCACTGGACGCGCCGGAAGAAGTACCCGTGAGATGCACCTTCAATTTGTGCCGCTTCACTCAGTCGCGGATCAATCTGCTGCAGAGCGGCCAGATAGAAGATCATAAAGAATCCGGCTTCACGCCAGACGGAGACCGCCATCAGACACCACAGCGAGGTGCCTGGCTCCCCGAGCCAGTTAATGGGGGCAAAGGAAAACAGCGCCAGCAGCTTGTTCAGCAGGCCAAGCTGCGGCGTGTAAAAAAACAGCCACAGGTTGGCAATGGCAATCATTGGCAGCAGAGAAGGAATAAAAAACGCCGCACGAACCACCGCATTCCCTGCCAGTCGTCGGTTAACGGCCAGCGCCATCAGTAAAGCCAGCGTGACCGCCAGCGGAATAGTGATCAGGGCATACAGCAGGTTATTCCACAACGCGCGGATAAACACATCGTCATCCAGCAGCGCAGCATAGTTATCCAGCCCAACAAACTGGGCCGGATGACCATTACGTGAGGCGCTGAACAGACTTTCCCACACCGTCGCCAGTGCAGGATAGTGGGTAAAGAGCAGCAAAAAAACCAGTGCCGGTAAAATCAGCAGATAGCCACACAGCTGTAATGACCCGCCACCAGAGCGAGAGGCTGACGCTGCCGGTGTAAGAATGCGCATCGCCATAGGGTTACTGGTAAGCCTTTAGCAAACGATCGGCCTGTTTCTGCGCCGCTTCCAGAGCTTCTGCTGGTGTTTTAGCCTGGGTAATGGCGGCTTCAATGGCGTGGTTCAGCGCCTCCTGAATTTGTACGCTGTTGTAGGTCGACAGTTCTGGCTGGGCATATTTGAGTTGCTCACGAGCCACCAGCGCCTGGGGTACCTGTTTCACATACGCTTCCATTGCCGGTGTTTCCCATGCGGCGGGAGAGGTCGCCACGTAGCCGGTGGCAATACTCCAGCGAGCGGCCTGTTCAGGGGCGGTGACCCAGCGGATAAATTCCATTGCCGCTTTCTGCTGCGCTGCCGATGCATTTTTGAAGACGTAAAGATTTCCGCCGCCGGTTGGGCTACCGCGCTGGGTTTTTTCAGGAAGCATTGCGATGCCAAACGGGAATTTGGCATTTTTGCGCACGACACTCAGGTTCCCGGTGGTCGTCACCATCATCGCAGTTTTGCCACTGAGAAAATCCTGCGGCGTCGTGCCCCAGGCGATAGCGCCTTTCGGTGAAACGCCTTCTTTCTGGCCTAAATCGGCCAGCCATTGCAGCGTTTCACTATTTTTAGGTGTATTAAAATAGACGGCGGTGCCCTTGCCGTTATCAAGATGCGCGCCGTTTGTCGCAGCAAACCCCTGAAACACCCAGTAGCCATTGGGCGTAGTCGGGATTTCAATGCCCCACTGGCTGACGTTATCACCGTCTTTCACGACCAGTTTTTTACCAAAGTCCACCACCTGCTGCCAGTTCGCCGGCGGTGTATCCGCATCCAGACCCGCTTTTTCAAACGCCTGCTTATTCCAGTACAGCACCACCGTCGAGCGCTGAAAAGGAATGCCCCACACTTTACCGTTGATATGACGCAAAAAAGCAGGATAGAAGCTGTCGATCCATTTTTTACCGTCATCGTCCTTTGCCAGGTCGCTGGCCGCCACAATGGCACCCGCGTCCATCAGTGAATAGGCTTCGATATCACCAATGACCGCCATTTGCGGTGCATTACCGCCGCGAAACGCAGTCAACGCTTTGGTCACCGTCGTGGCGTAGTCACCGGTATATACCGGCTGAATACTGACTTCAGGATGAATTTTTTCGAAATCAGCGACCAGTGCTTCGACGGTGTGGCTGATTTCTCCGCCCACCGCGATGGGATAGTACATCTGCAACTTAACCGGATCGGCGGCAAATACCGACGCGCTCGTTGCGATAAGCAATGCAGGAAGCAGATGTGACAGACGAATGGCAGACATGATTTTCCCTTAGGTAAAAAGACCGTTAAACCGCATATTTTTTGGATGACACAGACATCAGCTGCTCAGCGTGCAAACAGCGTTTACCGCTATCAGTTGAAAACAGGTATTGCTTATCGGCAGGCCATTGCAGCCCGGTCAGACTTCCCTCGATAAACCGTTTCATTCCCGGGACCGTGACGGTTAACGACGCATGGCTGTGAGCAAGCTGGCACTGTAATAAGGTGTCCGCCCCCATATATTCATAACTCACGACGTTGGCCGTCAGCGCCGCGCCATCGGCGTTAATGAGCTGGATATCTTCTGCCCTGATCCCAAGGCTGAGCGCGCCATTGCTAAAACCTTCAACGACGGGTTGCGTAAGCGGGCTCAGGTAGTGATTCATGTGGTCAAAGGTCAGCGGTAAGATATTCATGGGCGGTGCGCCTATAAACTGTGCCGCAAACACACTGGCTGGATTGTTATAGAGGTTATCTGGCGTGTCATGCTGCTCAATTCGCCCCTCATTCAGCAAGATGATGCTGTCGGCCATGCTCATCGCTTCTGTCTGATCGTGCGTCACGTAGAGCATCGTCAGCCCCAGTTTTTTCTGTAAGGCACGAATTTCACGACGCATGCTTTGGCGCAGTTTGGCATCAAGGTTAGAAAGGGGTTCATCCATCAGGCACAGCGTATTGTTAGCGATAACGGCACGGCCTAACGCCACCCGCTGTTGTTGACCACCGGACAGTTGGGACGGTAAGCGATCCAGCAACGTCTCAAGTTCCATCAGCTTACTGACCTGACGCAGACGATCGGCAAACGTGAGTTTATCCTCGCCACGGGCTTTTAAACCGAACAACAAATTCTCTTTGACGCTCAGATGAGGAAATAACGCATACGACTGAAACACCATGGAAAGCTTGCGCTGGGAGGGCGGTAAGTGGGTGATGTCCAGATGGTTAAAACTGACCGATCCGTTGTCGGCCGACTCCAGCCCGGCAATGGTGCGGAGTAAGGTCGATTTACCGCAGCCTGAAGGGCCCAACAGTGCAACAAACGTCCCTTCTGCGGCGTCAAAATTGATATTATCCAGCGCGATTTTCTCGCCCCAGCGTTTGGTGATGTTATGAAGCGCCAAATGGCTCATACATGCGCCGCTTTGCAAATGAGAATTGCAGTAAGCTAGCGGAGAAAAATGAACGATTTATGGCTGAAAAATGACAGAAAAATGATAAGCCTGCTTTTAATCATCCAGGCTTATCCTTCATCAGCTGCCCGTACCCTGTTTATCCCTTCAGACAGGTATCCGCCTTTACCGTGTGGTGGCGAGGCCTGCCGCACCCTTCCCACCAGCATGTCACTCGCCAGAGTGGTAAAAACGCAAACCGGATGTTATCTCAGGCACATTAGTCATGCTTAACGTCTCCAGGTTGCCTGTCCGTTAAATTTGTTATTAATCGACAGGTTAAGGCCAGTGCGGTTAAAGAGTGGCAGGCATAAATTTGTTATCCTCAGGCAACTGAATTTTAGGTTAACGTTTTGGAGCAACGATGAGCGATATTATTAACCTGTTTACCAGCCATAAAAGTGAACGCAGCTTTACCGACCAACCCGTCGACGATGCCATCCTGGATCGCATCATCAGCACCGCCTATCGCGCGCCGACTTCTGTTAATTCACAGCAGGTTTCACTGGTCGTCACGCGGGATGCCGGGAAACGTCAGGCGATCTCCCAGATTGCCGGTGGACAGCCGTGGATTGCTAAGGCCCCGGTGTTTATTACCCTGGTGCTCGACATGCATAAATCCCGTATGGCAATGGCGGCAGTAGGCAAAGAGCAGGTTGCTCAGGAAAGTATTGAGAGTATTGTTTCTGGCGCTACCGATGTCGGCATTGCGCTGGGAAGTATCATGGCAGCAGCCCGGGCAGAAGGCTTAGGCATCGTGCCCATCGGGGGGATTCGCCGCGATCCTGACGCGATGATCTCACTGCTTAATTTGCCAGAATATACGTTCCCGGTGGCGGGCGTCGTGATTGGGTATGTCGATCAACCCGCATTTCAAAAACCACGCCTGCCGATGCAAACCTTCCGTCACGAAGAAAGCTATCACACCGAAGGTCTGGAGCAGCAAATCGCGGCTTACAATGCTGAAATGGTTCAGCACTGGCAAGCAACCGGGCGTGCGGACGGCGAAAGCTGGAGCGACAGCGTGAGCGGATATTACCAGCACATCTATTTCCCCAACGTCCTGCCAGCGCTACACAAGCAGGGATTCGGTAGCGACAAATAATCTTTACCCGCCCGGGCAATGCCCGGGCGGTTTCCCTGCCAGATCGGCTCGACGTGAGCTAGATGCTGGCCCCGTTTCGTCCCTGGTGTTTGACACGATAGAGCGCTTCATCCGCGCGTTTAATCAATAATCCTGCGCTTTCCGGTCCTTCCCCGGACGCCGAAGACGCCACGCCGGCGCTTAACGTTACGCACCCCGTCTCCAGCCCCGTAGAAGTATGCGGTATAGCTAACGCTCTGACCGCCTCAACCACACTCAACGCCATCCTTAATGCATCCTCGGCGCGAGTATCGGCTAGCACGATGGCAAATTCTTCACCGCCATAACGGGCCGCAATATCGGTCCGACGCTGGGCGAACGTTTTCAGCACACGGCCCACCTGTTGTAAACAGGCGTCACCTGCAACGTGACCGTAGGTATCGTTGTAGCGTTTGAAATAATCGATATCGAAAAGTATCAACGATACCGGTCCTCCGCTACTGCGTCCGTGCAACAGGCTTTTTTTCAGAAAGTGGTCAAAATAACGACGGTTGGCCAGTCCCGTTAGCCCATCGGCGTTCGCCAGATTTTCCAGCGAGTGGTTGGCGGCGGTGAGTTCATCCCTGAGATGGGTTAATTCAATTTGGTAGCGTAAACTGCGCCGGGCTTCATGCCGCATTAACATCCACAGCAGGATGATCGCCATCAGTAACACCAGACTCAGTACCACTCCCTGCACCCTGCTTTCAGCCCAGTGCACGAAAAGCCCTTGTTTATCAAAGCCGGCGGCAACGACGAAAGGATAACGGCTTGAGCTAGCGAAGCCAAAAATGCGCGTTATACCGTCAACTTCAGCCTTCCACTGACCACTACCGCGCTGTGAATTTTCGAGTAACTGATGGAAAAGCGGGCTGGATGAGAGGTTTTTACCAATGTAGCTGTCTGGCAAAGGGCGAGCATAAAGCACAGTGCTGTCTGCCAGCATCAGCGCCAGTAAATCCTTGGGGCCAATGACAAAATAATCATAGTAATGGCGAAAGTAATCGACACTCACCGTGGCAAGAAGTACACCACGGAAATCACCGTAGTTATCGCTGACGCGCAAAGAAACAGGGATCACGTAGCGTTCCGAACTGCGGCTACGTAAAGCGGGCCCGACGTGCACGCTGTTACGGGGATTGTTGCGATGGTAGGCAAAATATTCCCGATCGGCGTTATTTGCTGAAGGTGTCTGCGTTAAGGAACTGGCTATCCATTTACCCTGCGCGTCGTAATAAAAGATGCCATCCATCTGAGGCAGACGGCTCTGTAAGGTGCGCATGATGTTATTGATTGCTGAAACATCCACGCCGGTCTCAGTCTGGGACTCAATTTCTCGCTGGACTTCACGCAGTGACAGTTCTGTCTGGAGAAACGTGTCTTCTGCCTGACGCGCCTGTGCCAGAGAAAGATCGATCGCGCGCTCTTCAGCTAATCGAACCGTCCTTTGCCAGTCCAGGTGAAGCGTCCAGACATTAACAACAATCACGCCAATCGTTAATAAACTCCCCGCCAGGGTAATACTTCTGAGCAGCGGCGAAATGCGCATCATTGCAACATCTTTTTTTCGACGTAATTCCATGCCGGTTTACCATTCTCTCGCTACGGGATAATGCAAAATATCAGAAACAGCGTGTTATCAATCACATCCTGACGGAATACTTATATCAGCTGTTTTCAGTTTAGAGTAAAGGAGAGGCTTCAGTATAGCGTTGCGCGCGGTCAGAAATGTGTTCAGAAGGCATGTAGCTGACTGCCGTAATAAGCAGCCGGGTCTTATCCGGGGACTACACCGATGTCACGGCGATTCTCCACGTCCACGGGGACGTGGAGAAAAAGCGACTAGCGTCGGCGACGCCACCACCAAAACAGCAGCAGTACGACCGCCAGCACAGCCACCGCTATGCCTGTGCGGGCTAGCGGCAAGAGTAGTGATGGCTCGCCGCCCTGACGCAGTGATTTCACCCGGTCCGGGGAAATGCGCACCGCACTGTTACCGATATCCTGCATAACATAATTGGTGACGTCAGCAATTTGCGTATCATCCAGCGTATGGGCAAAGCCAATCATACCCTGCCCCTTCGCTGGCCAGACACCGCCAAGCACAGCCATCGCAACGTTATCCGCCGTAGGTTTCTCTAATACCGGATGTTTAGTCAGAGCGGGGAATCCTGTTAAGCCCTGTCCTTCCAGGTTATGGCACGAGGCACAATTATTGCGGTACACCCGCTCGCCATCCGTCATATCCGATAACATATCTGGCGTATCATCACCGGTTACTGGTGTGAGCCCGCTGGCCGGTTCCTGTACATCTGACTCGGTGTCGGCATCGCTGTCTTCCTGCTCGGCGACAGGCATCAGATAGGTCGCAATCGCGTTCCGGTCTTCCGGCGTCATCCTGGAAAAGCTTTTATCGATGGCTTCAAGCATCGGCCCCGCTGCGGTCGCCCCGTTATCGGCGTGACCGCTCGCCAGGTAGGCAGCGAGCGATTCTCGTGACCACTGATCGTCACTCTGTAAGGTATTCGCCGTGATATCCGGCGCAAACCAGGTTCCCAAAGAAGCACCCTGTAGCGATTTGCTCTGTTGCTCCGCCATCAAAAAATTCCGCGGCGTATGGCAGGTGCTGCAGTGGGTTAATCCTTCGACCAGATAAGCGCCACGGTTCCATTCTGCTGACTGGCTGGGATCGGGCCTGAAGGGTTTGGTGTCGAGGAACAGTACATTCCATGCAGCCATACTAAAACGCAGGTTGAACGGAAAAGGCAGCGCAGTTTTCTCCGGCTGTGTGTCAACAGCTTTGACGCCATGCATAAAGTAAGCATAAAGCGCCGAAACATCGCTGTCGCTCACTTTGGCATAAGCAGTGTAAGGCATGGCGGGATAAAGATGGCTGCCATCGGCACGCATGCCCCTGCGTAGCGCATCGGCAAACTGTTTCTCACTGTAGTCACCTATGCCGGCCGTTTTTGATGGCGTAATATTGGTGCTGAAAATGATCCCTAACGGGCTACCAATGGCATGTCCGCCGCTAAAGGGTGCCTTGCCTTCATCTGTGTGGCAGGCGGCACAATCCCCGGCGACAGCAAGGTATTCACCCCGTTTTATAAGGTCAGTCTGGCTTTCTGCCTGCACACTGCCCTGGGTTGCAGTGAGCATGAGCACCACTAAAGGCAGTAACCGACTTAATCGCTTACCCATGCTGTGTCTCCTGCAAAATCTTGTCAGCGGTGCGCAGCGCAAGCGCCATGGCGGTGAGCGTAACATTACAGGTACCAACCGTTGGCATCACGCCGGTACCGACCATGAACAGGTTTTCATGATCGTGCGCCCGTCCCCAGGCATCGGTCACGCTGGTGGCGGGATCGTGCCCCATCGACAGGGTGCCGGTGATATGTTGGCGATTGGAGAATTTGCCGCTTTTGCTGTGCTGGATATTGGTTGCGCCAAGCTTGGCCGCTATCGCGTCATAGCACTCACGCGTTTTTTCTGTGCCTTTCTGCACATAGTCATCCACATCCCAGAACAACGCAGGTGTGGGTAATCCCAATGCATCTTTATTATTGCGACTTAAGGTCACGCGATTGTCAGGATTGGGGAGCTGCTCCAGCGCATTTTTAATGCTAAGACGGCGTGCCGCACGGAAACGGACTTGCTCCTGGAGTTTTTTACCAAAGTATCCCTCTTCCAGCACTTCTTTTGTCACCGCCGCCACCTGCGAGGCATTGGAGATATCCAGACGGAATGGCGCATGTTCGCGGCGGAATTCGCCGTCTCTGAACTGACCAATCGAGCACGGGCTGACAGGGCCACGTCCCGGCCAGATCTCCTCATCTACGTCGAAGGTGACGCCAATCGCGGGATGATCGCAGAGATGACGCCCGACAGTATCCCGGGCATTGGCAATTCCCTGCGGAAATTTATTGCTGATGGACATCAGTAACAGCTTCGGCGTTTCAATCGCGTTGGCCGCGAGGACAAATGTCTGTGCCGTGATGCGATGGCTGGTTTTATTCCAGTCATAATAGTTTGCGGCAACAATCCTGCCCTGCGCATCGTGTTCAAGCTGATAAACCACCGCCTCGGTAATGACCTGGACGCCGCTGTCTTCTGCCTGCTGGGCGGCCAGCCCGCCATGATACTGGGCATCGATCGGGCACAACGGCATACAGTTATTGTTGCCGCAGCAGGCTGGTCGACCATCATAACTACGGCTGTTGCGCCCCGTGCTGTCATCCAGCACGGTGAAATCTGGCGCGAGCCGTGCCGTTACACGCTGCTGTAGCCATGACGCCGGTACGCGCTCCATCGGGAAAGGCTTGCTACGTGGCGATCCGTTATCCGGCGATCCCCCGACACCAGCGATAAGTTCCGCCTCATAGTAATAGGGTTCCAGATCCTGATAGCCAATCGGCCAGTCTTTTCCCACGCCATAACGTGTGTATTGCTGGAAATCATTGGGCACAAAGCGCCACAGTTGGGCAGCCCAGTGCCAGCTGGTGCCACCAAAGATGCGGATGTACTGTGCATTAAACGCCTGCGGGCCTAATTGCTGCAGATAGTCGTTGGGTTCAGGCGTATATCGCGGCTGCGGCGCCATGGGCGAAAAGGGATAAGGCGACATAAAGTCAGATTTAAAGGCGGAGCTACGGAAGCGCTCGACCAGCTCATCCCGGCCGACTTTCGGCCCGGACTCAAGTAATACAACGGTTTTACCGGCTTTAGCCAATCGGGTAGCCAGCAATGCGCCATTCACGCCCGCGCCAATCACGACGACATCAGCCGACTCATTCTTCTTCATTGATGACATTACTCTTAAAAAGGATCACGGTTGACTCGCCCAACTGCCACAGACGCCATATGAGAAGCTCGGCGGAACCAGTTTGTCATTGACGACCTGATTCGCAAGGGTGTTGATGTAGGTGATGTATCGCGCATTTTTACCTTTCCCCACCACCCCGGTGTACCAACCGCTAAGAATGGCACCCGCCAGCTTCGCACAGCCCGCATCGCTCTCGGCAAACTGCAAACGTTCCTGTTGCAACAGATCGGTCTGACGCGTCAGCAGGTTACTTAAATGTACCAGTGCAGCTGAGAAATTCTTTTGCGTCTGGCTTAAGGTGTCATAGAGCGCACTGCCCACGGTTTCGTTAAGCTCATCCCGCTGTGTGAGCTGCTGAGAAACCTGCATGAAAACGTCCAGCTCATCAGCCTGGGCGTCCGGTTGTGCGGCATTAAGGCGGGCCAGGGGGAGCAGATGTCCGGCGGCGCTGGTCACAGCCACCAGTCCGACCATCTTCAGCACGCGTCGGCGTGAATAGTGATTCATGATATCTTCCAGTAAAAGCCGCCTGTCGCTGGCAGCAAATCAGTCTGCGGAATACGGGTTATGATGAGGGTAGTGCCCATGATGTCAGACATGTCGCCGCCTGGGTTAAGAGCGAAAGCCTGACGCGTTCGCGCCTGAACCTGCGCGTAAGAGAAAATCAACTGAGGTTGCAGAATCACGTCATCCGATTCTCTCCATGCCTGCGAATCATGGACGTCTCTTTTTTAATAATCCACTGGTAATTAACCAAATCATAACAATCTGCAGAGGATAAACCTGATAGTTGTTTGGGTTATAAATATATTAAATCGATATTAAACAAATTTGATACAAAGCGGAACTCACCCGCAGAACCGGCCATGCTGCACGGCATCACGATCTCCGCTTAGCCCGTCAGCCTGTCCTGAGGCAATTGCCTCTGGGGCTGGCTGAAGTAAACTGCTCTTCTGTCCTACTGTAGCGGCAGAATTTCTCAAGGAAACGGAGTCGATAATGCCCCCTTTGCGTTTACTGTTATCAGAATCGAACGATCCCTGGTTCAACCTGGCGGTGGAGGAGTGTATTTTTCGCCAGATGCCGGCGAGCCAGCGGGTACTGTTTTTGTGGCGAAATGCAGAAACCGTGGTGATTGGTCGGGCGCAAAACCCGTGGAAAGAGTGTAATACGCGTCGCATGGCAGAGGATGGCATCAAACTGGCGCGGCGCAGCAGCGGGGGCGGAGCGGTATTCCATGACCTGGGAAACTGCTGTTTTACATTTATGGCGGGCAAACCCGAGTATGACAAAAGTGTCTCAACCGCCATCATCCTGCAGGCACTGGCAAAGCTGGGGGTGAATGCGCAGGCGTCCGGACGCAACGACCTGGTGATCGACACGGAGGAAGGCGTGCGCAAAATTTCCGGTTCGGCTTATCGTGAAACCCCCGATCGTGGCTTTCATCATGGCACAATCCTGATGGATGCCGATCTGTCACGCCTGGCAAATTATCTCAATCCGGATAGCAAAAAATTACAGGCTAAAGGGATCGCCTCGGTGCGTGCACGCGTAACCAATCTGCAAACCCTGGTTCCCGATATTCGCTACGAACATATCTGCCACGCTATCACTGAAGCCTGTTTTGAACATTTTGCCACGCGCTGTGAACCCGAGCACATCTCACCCGACCGGCTGCCAGACCTGCCCGGCTTTGAACAACAGTTTGCCCGGCAAAGCAGTTGGGAATGGAATTTTGGTCAGGCGCCGGACTTTTCACACGTACTGGATAATCGTTTCGTCTGGGGCGGTGTGGAAATCCATTTTGACGTTGAGCGCGGCACGATTAGCCGCTGCCAGATTTTCAGTGACAGCCTGAATCCTGCGCCTCTGGAAATGCTGGCCTCGCGCTTACAGGGTGCAGCCTATCAACCTGATGTGATGGCACAGCACATTGAAGCGTTAAAAGCGGAATACCCACTGCAGCAGCATGAACTGGACGAACTGACACCATGGCTGGTGGCAAGCGTCAGTTAACAGGTGATACGCGGCTGCCTTTGCCAATGCCCGCCAGCATGTGGGCAATGACAGGCGACGTTACTGCCGTGCCGTTGCCCCTTTCGCGCTTAGCTTCCTGTATTCACGCGCTGACCTATATCCTTGAGTTGCGAGTATTTTTCAAGCAGGCGCGGCCCGTCATCCAGGCTCATTGCGAACATCCACAGATAGGTCATCACGGAATAGATATGTCCTGCATCACCAATCCCTTTTCTGGTCATGGCGAGGATCGTAAAGGCAAACAGCAGCGCCGCAGCCGTACCGATGGTCAAAAAACCCAGCGCCTCACGATCGGAGAGTCCAATACGTAATCGCGCCAGCACAGCGTAGTGCTTCGCCAGTGTGGGTGCCTGCGCCATCGTCACCAGACTCACCTCTTTTTCAAGCCGGTTATTCAGACGACCAAACAACGCCTCATTCTTGCGTGAGAAGCCGGGTAAAAAACAGGCAAGAACCAACAAAATGATCACACAGCCCACGCCGGTCCAGAATTCAATCACCAGCAGCATGATGGCTGCGCCGCTGATCGATGCCAGAGAAGTAATAAGCATGGGCAGATGAAGTTCGAAAAAGTCCACAAACTCACGTGACAACGTCACACGAGCGGCAACCGTTGACGCATTATGCTTTTCGTGACGCTGCGCCACGATAACTGGCACCGCCAGTTCGGCATAAATACGGGCGAAGGTGCGGGTATCGACGCTGCGTCTTGCGGCTCCGATGACCCACATCGTAAATACCATGACCGCATAGAGCACAGCATGGAGCGCCTGCCCGGTGACAATGGCGTTTATGGCAAACCCGGCTAATAGCGGATAAAGCAGGTAGGTGACGTTTTCTGCCATGACTAAAAGCAGAGTGAGCGCGAGCTTTTTATTGTGACGTCGACCTAACCTCTTTAAGGTCGCAATAGCGTTTGGTGGTGCGAGATCCGTTGGTGTCGTTCGGGTAGAACACATGATTTTCTTTTCTTAAACGGTTAGAATTGAGCGAATGCTCAAGTACCAGCGCATCGTATTTGAGCGTTTGCTCAAAGTCAATTCGGGAGTGATGATGAAAGCACCAATGGCAACATCTGGGGAAACCTTGAAAGAAAAAATCCTCACAGGCGCCGTCGCGCTTTTTATCGAAAAAGGCATTGAGAAAGCCACGACGCGGGAATTAACGGAATCGCTGGGTATATCGCGTAGCCATATTTATCACTATTTCCCTGACTGGCACACACTTACCTTAACCGCGCTGGAACACTTCATGCAGCGCGAGTTAGATGAATTTACCGCTGAACTGGCCGGCCTGGAACCTGAGCAGCAACTACACTGTATGATTGAAGGCCATATACCTGATACTTCAGATTCGGTCTGGCGGCTCTATGCTTCTTTCTGGCAGATGGCAGCGCATAACGCCGATTATGCAGACTTAGCCGACAAGATTACGGCGGGCTGGGATGCGTTGCTCTGTGACATTATTCGTGCTGGCGTTGCACAGGGTTGTTTTCATACGGATGATGTCGCGCGCAGCGCGCGCCAACTCAATGCCATGCTTAATGGCTATGCTGATATGTTGAGCATTAAATCTTCGCCAGAAAAAATTGAGCAGGTCATGGCCGACATTAATCACTTTATACAATTTATGCGTTAACGGAGCGGGAAGGACGCAAAGCGTCTTTTTCTCGCGTATTGGCTTTAATGGAATGTTAAATAGAAGTTATACGAATATTCATTCTTAACTTTTTAGTGTGTCATTCAGATGGCGTGCGTTTTACATTTTGTTGGTTGATTAATCTCAAATTTTATCGCTTATCTGTCCTGAAATGCTTGCTAACACACTTTATTTTTCGCTGGCAGATTCTCACGGGAATGCGGTAAGCAGGTGTTTTTAGGCGCTTTATTGTTTACGCATTTTAACATAAGTGGTTTACCTCGCTTCCCTTTCCGGGCTAAGTCGCTGGTTTATAAAGTAAATACATCCACAAATCCTTATAAAATTAATCATTGAGTCCTGTGTTAAAAAACCCTATATTGGCCGCGTTTTTAACACGAGCTCTAAATTTTATTCACTTATCCAACTGCAGCGTGATGCCACGCCCGGTTGTAGGAGAGATATGATGACGGATAAAGTCCGTATTGATAGTTTGAATGCGAATACATTAAACGGTAACAATGAGACTTATCTGGCCCGCCAGGCCGAGTTTGAATCAAATGTTCGAAGTTATCCGCGTAAATTACCGTTAGCGATTGCGAAAGCTAATGGTGTCTGGATCACAGACGTCGAGAACAAACAGTATCTTGACTGTCTTGCCGGTGCCGGAACGCTTGCGTTAGGTCATAATCACCCTGACGTACTGCAAAGCATCCAAAATGTCATTACCAGCGGCTTGCCGTTACATACTCTGGATCTGACCACGCCATTAAAAGATGCGTTCTCAGAATATCTGCTCTCCCTGTTACCGGGTCAGGGCAAAGAATATTGCCTGCAATTCACTGGGCCTTCCGGCGCAGATGCGGTCGAAGCGGCGCTCAAGCTGGCGAAGAAACACACCGGCCGTTCAGGTGTGATCAGCTTCTCCGGCGGTTATCACGGCATGACGCACGGTGCACTGGCTGTTACCGGCAACCTGTCACCTAAAGAAGCCGTCAATGGCATGATGCCAGAAGTCCAGTTTATGCCTTACCCGCATCTGTACCGCTGCCCGCTGGGCATTGGTGGTGACGCCGGTGTAAAAGCCCTGACCTACTACTTCGAAAACCTGATCAACGATGTTGAAAGTGGTGTCCGTAAACCTGCTGCTGTGATTCTCGAAGCGGTTCAGGGTGAAGGCGGCGTCAATCCGGCACCGGCTGAATGGCTGCAACGCATCCGTAAAGTGACGCAGGAGCACGGTATCCTGCTGATTCTGGATGAAGTTCAGGCAGGATTTGCCCGTACCGGTAAATTCTTCGCGTTTGAGCATGCCGGCATTGAGCCCGATATTATCGTGATGTCAAAAGCGGTAGGCGGCGGTTTACCGTTAGCCGTGCTGGGGATCAAAAAGCAGTTTGATGCCTGGTCACCGGGCCATCATACCGGCACGTTCCGTGGCAACCAGCTGGCGATGGCGACGGGCCTGACAACGCTGAAGCTGCTGAAAGAAAACAATATCGCTGACAGCGTCGCGGAAAAAGGTGAGTGGCTGAAAGGCAAACTTGGCGAACTGCAGCAACGCTATCCGGCCATCGGTAACGTGCGTGGTCTTGGCCTGATGCTCGGTATTGAAATGGTCAAGCCAAACGACGCGCAGGATCATATGGGCTGCTACCCGGCTGATGGTGATTTATCCGCTCTCATTCAGAAGAAATGCTTTGAAAATGGCCTGATCCTTGAGCGCGGTGGACGCCACGGCAGCGTATTACGTCTGCTGCCTTCCCTGCTGATCAATCATGATGAAATGCAGGTCTTCCTGGATAAATTTGAAAGCGCCCTGCTTGCCGCTGGCGTCGAAGCAGTTTGAGTGGAGTAAAGTCGATGTCACGGTCAAATCCAATTCTGGCGTCCTCAGTGCAAAGCACTGAGGCTTACCAGCAGGCTATCGCACAAAGCAGTGCGGCAGTCGTTAAGTGGCTGGAACAGCCTGAGATGTATCAGGGTAAAACGGTTGCAGAACTGCGCGAACGCATCAAGCTGGACTTTAATCCAGAGGGCCTGGGCAACCAGGTCGCCATCGAACGCGCGATTGAGTATTTCCTGAAAGACAGCCTGTCGGTGCATCATCCGCAGTGTGTTGCGCATTTGCATTGCCCTAGTCTGGTGATTAGCCAGGCGGCTGAAGTGCTGATTAACGCCACGAACCAGAGTATGGATTCGTGGGATCAGGCACCCTCTGCCACCCTCATTGAAATGAAGCTGATCGAATGGCTGCGTTCCCAGGTTGGCTATCAGGCGGGCGATGCCGGCGTGTTCACCAGCGGCGGAACCCAAAGCAATCTGATGGGTTTGATGCTGGCGCGTGACGCGTTCTTTGCCCGTCAGGGTCATTCTGTACAGCAGGACGGTCTGACTGGCGATCTCAGAAAGATCAAAGTCTTTTGTTCAGAGAATGCCCACTTCTCAGTGCAAAAGAACATGGCGCTGCTCGGCTTAGGCTACCAGTCCGTGACGTTGGTGAAATGCGATGCGTTTGCACGCATGGACATGACCGATCTGGCGGAGAAACTGGCACAGGCCAGGGCCAACAACGAACAGGTGCTGGCCATTGTCGCGACGGCAGGCACCACCGATGCCGGTGCCATCGATCCGCTGCGTGATATCGTCAAACTGGCCGCAGAACAACAAATCTGGGTGCACGTTGACGCGGCCTGGGGCGGCGCGCTGCTGCTGTCAGAGAAATATCGTCATTACCTGGATGGCCTGGATCTGGTGGATTCCGTGACGCTGGACTTCCACAAACAGTTTTTCCAGACCATCAGCTGCGGGGCGTTCCTGTTAAAAGAAGCCCGTCACTACGAGTTGATGCGCTATCAGGCTGCGTACCTGAACTCTGAGTTTGATGAAGCGCAGGGCGTGCCAAATCTGGTCTCAAAATCGTTGCAGACCACCCGCCGTTTCGATGCGTTGAAACTGTGGATGGGGCTGGAAGCCCTCGGCCAGAAACAGTATGCCGAGATCATCGATCATGGCGTAACCCTGGCACAGCAGGTCGCTCAGTTTATTGAGCAGCAAGATGCGCTGGAGTTGGTAATGAAACCACAGCTGGCGAGCGTGCTGTTCCGTTATCGTCCACAGCCGCTAACGGGCTGGAGCGATGCAGACGTTGCCCTGTTCAATCAGCGTATTGGTGATGCGTTGCTGGAATCGGGTCGCGCCAACGTTGGCGTAACCGAGCACAACGGTGTGACCTGTTTGAAAATGACGTTGTTGAATCCAACGGTCACGCTGGAGGATATTACTGTCCTGCTGACGCTGCTGGAGAAGACCGCCGAGTCATTGCGCTAAGTGCGATAACCGTCCGGTGACACTGTCACCGGACGGTTGCTTTCTGCCAGACCTGCCTACTCCAATCATCGCCTTAACAACTGTCGCCGATATTAAAGCGGCATTTCCCCTGGTACCTGTTCCATTTTACTGGCTGACAACCGTGGCGTCGTCTGCTGTGTGCTCTGGAGACAACACGCTCATCCTTCATTGCAGCCCTCATGGACGTCCTGCAGGGTAAACCGTCTTCCCCTCGGTCTTTTTCAAAGCGAAGAGCCGGCAAGATGCCGATAATGTGTATTCCTTTCCAGGCCCTGCCATCGGGAAAAACGCGCCAGGTCAATGCTCACCATCGCTGACGTCAATCATCTCTGAAACGCACCTGAAACAGTTCTGTTAACGCAGGAAGCATGTTATAGCACTGCGAAAAACGCCATCCGCCAACGGCTTCACGCAGCGATCTCAGTGGCCGAAAACAGCGAGTACTTCCGACCAACAGAGGATACTGTCCGTCTGTTAATGAACGGAGGATGAAATGAAATACCGAATCTCAGGCCTGAAAGCCGATCCCTATATCCATTTTTTTGGACAGGATGAAGGCTATTTAAAACAACATGGGGTGATAAGAAAAAAGGTCGATAGTCATCCTGGCTATCCCGACAGAATTTCCCTGCGCGATATCCCGGCAGGCGAAACCGCGCTGCTGATTAATCATCTCTATCAGCCGGCCCAAACGCCCTATTTTGGTTCTCATGCGATCTATCTTTGGGAAAACTGGACCCAGCAGGGAATTTACACAGATGAAATACCTGCGGTCATGACGCACCGGCTGCTTTCGTTACGGGGTTTTGATGGGCATGATTATCTGACGCAAGCAGACGTCTGTGAAGGAAGCGCCGCAGACGAGATGATAATGCGTTTTTTTGCCAACCCGGCGGTCTGTTATATCCAGGTGCACAATGCAAAACAGGGATGTTATTCCTGTCTGGTTGAGCGCATTACGTAACCTCTCTACCGCATCCGTGCAGCAGATCTTCAGGGCAAGCAGGGTTTATGTTCAGTAAACACTTGCGCCATGCAACGCCATCCCGCAGGATCAAGGTTTGACAGCATTAAGCGGAAAGACGATGAACGTTCACGCCTCTAAAGATCCCCTGCATGGCATTACGCTTGAAATGCAGGTCAACAGCCTGGTCGAACAGTATGGCTGGCCTGAACTGAGCAAGCGTATCAATATTAACTGTTTTAAAAGCGATCCCAGCGTAAAGTCCAGCCTGAAGTTTTTGCGCCGAACGCCCTGGGCGCGTGCCGAAGTGGAAGCGCTCTATCTGGCTTCATTGAGTGAATCTGAGCCGGATTCTGCGCCCCCAGCCACTGATGATCCCTGGGCTAACTGGCGCGGCGATAAAACCTGATAATTTTTACCGCATTGTTTAGACGTAAAAAAAGCCCGCGTCATCAATGACGCGGGCTTCGTTTTTCTCAATTACAACATTACAGCGCCATATCGTGCTTAGCCGAGGCTGGAGCAGGTGCTTTTTCGCTGTTAGCGGCAGGCGCTTCAGTTGGCTGATTTCCCATCTGAATAACCGGTGGCTTGGTCAGCTGCAGCGTTGCTGCTGTTTCATCCCAAACCTGCTGCGTGAGCGCAGGATTGTCGTTAAGTTTCTGACCATAGGCAGGAACGATTTTACGGATTTTTTCCTGCCATTCTGCTGACTTGAATTGTTCAGGGAACAGTTTCTGCATCACATTGATCGCGATGGGCGCGGCGGTCGACGCGCCAGGCGATGCGCCCAACAAGGCGGCAACGGTTTTCTGCTGATCGGTCACGATTTCCGTACCCAGTTTCAGCACGCCGCCTTTCTCCGCATCTTTCTTGATGATCTGTACGCGCTGACCGGCCTGAATCAGTTTCCAGTCTTCTTTCTTCGCGTCAGGATAATACTCTTTCAGCGCGGCGAAACGGTCATCATCGCTCAGCATAACCTGACCGATCAGGTATTTCACCAGGTCGAAGTTATCCATGCCCACGTGCGTCATCGGCATAACGTTGCTGGTGGTCGTGGTGCTCAGTAAATCAAACAGCGAACCATTTTTCAGGAACTTGGTTGAGAACGTTGCAAAAGGTCCAAACAACACTACACGTTTACCATCAAGATAGCGGGTATCCAGATGCGGAACCGACATCGGTGGTGCACCTACCGACGCCTGGCCATAGACTTTCGCTAAATGGCGATCGGCAATGGCAGTGTTCTCTGTGACCAGGAAAGAGCCCCCGACCGGGAAACCTGCATAGTTGTCGGCTTCCGGAATACCGGTTTTTTGCAGCAGTTTAAGCGCACCACCACCTGCACCAATAAACACATATTTCGCGTCGACAGTACGTTCGCCGCCGTTTTTGGCGTCTTTGATGGTAACGTGCCAGGAATTATCACCGTTACGTTTGAAATCGGTCACTTCTGAAGAGGTTTCCAGACGGAAATTATCGTTCTTCTTCAGGCTGCCAATTAACTGACGGGTAATTTCACCGTAGTTAACATCGGTTCCCACTGGCGTCCAGGTTGCTGCCACTTTTTGTTGTGGATCGCGCCCTTCCATGACCAGCGGTGCCCACTGTTCAATCTGCTTGTGATCGGTTGAGAATTTCATGCCCTGGAACAGCACGGTTTTCTGCAGCGCAGCATAGCGTTTGGTCAGGTAATCAACGTTATCACCCCAGACGAAGCTCATATGCGGCGTTGAGTTAATGAACGAGCGCGGGTTATTTAACACGCCATCTTTAACCTGAGAACTCCAGAACTGGCGAGAAATCATGAATGCTTCATTGATTTCCAGTGCTTTGGTCACGTCGATAGAACCGTCTGCACGCTCGGGCGTGTAGTTCAGCTCCATGTTGGCAGAGTGGCCGGTGCCGGCATTATTCCAGCCATTAGAGGATTCCAGCGCAACACGATCAAGCTTCTCAACCATGATCTGTTTCCAGCCAGGCTGCAGCTCTTCCAGCAGGGTGCCCAGAGAGGCGCTCATGATACCGCCGCCAATCAGCAGGACATCAGTTTTTTCTGGTGAATTTTCAGCGTGGGTAACTGAAGAAACGAGTAACGCTGCAAGCGACAATGCAGGTACAAATTTAGTTGATTTAATCATTCGGGATCTACGATTTTTGTGGAGAACTGGTTAAAAAAAGTCCCGAAATTTTAAAATATTGTTATTGCGTAGTTAATATGAAAATAGTTAAAAAATTAAAAGGCAGGATGGTGCAGTTAATTTAGTTACAAAAGGTTAACTTTGTTATCGATATATTTTAACCACACAATAAACGGGCGTTTCGCAATATTCAATGCCTTAACACAAATATTCTGTGTGAGGCTAAGAAACAATGATAAGAGCAGATCCGGCCTTACTCTGCGTCACTATTAGCCTGGCAGGCAGCCTGAAGGGCTTTTACAACTGTTTGCGAATAAACGCCGAATGGCTATTTACATTGTCTGGCAATAGCCTGCCGCTACGGGCACCACTTAGTGACGGATCAGCGCGAGGTCGTCTTCGTTCAGCCCGGTCATTTTCATTACCGTCTCACGATCAAGGCCGCTTTGCAGCATTGTGCGGGCAATTTTCAGTGTCGCTTCGCGTTCCCCTTCAGAGCGGCCTTCTTCGCGACCCAGCTGGATGCCTTTTTCCATGCCTTTTTCAATCCCTTTTTGTTCAAGCTGTTGTGCAATGGTCATCAGTGCATCTCCGTGTTGCGGCACGCGATGTGCCAGTTCTCTTACCAACGCTTCAGCATCGGCGGTTTCGCCCGCCTGCACAATGTAGTGTATCAGCGATATGACCTGTGATGAAGAAAGATAGCCCGCCAGCAATACTGGGACCAGCTTATCCACCAACTCGGCTAAATCACGCTGGTGAATATGCTTCTGCAGCAGGGTTAGTGCCGCCATACTGCGGTGCTCAGCAATCTCCTCGTCAGGAATAATGGTGACATCCACCAGCGGGAACGCCTCGCCGTATAGCCTGCTGGCCAGCGCAGGATCGGTAAACTCATCCAGCCAGCGCGTGGAATAAGGATACGGGCTACGTTTACCGGTATAGAACAAGACCGGAATCACCAGCGGTAATGTTTTATGGCCGGCTTCAAGGTGGCGCTGCATCGCGGCCACAGCGTAACGCAGCAATCTGAATGCCATGTGCTTATCAGGTGAGGACTGATGTTCGATCAACACATGAACGTAGCCATCGTCGCCATGGGTGGTTTTCAGACTGTACAACACGTCACTGAAATATTGGCGTAGGTCATCTTCAACGAATGAACCTGATTCGAGTTTTAACGTGCTGAGGTCGCAAACCGCCCGTAATTCCGCAGGCAGGTGCAATTCCATAAAATCCCGCGCAATCTCTGGCTGTGTAAGAAACTGTCGGAAGGTCGCATCGTGAGGCGTGGGCGTCGTGTTTTTTTTCTTCATCTTTCCTGACTCTGAAATCGCAACCTGGCGTAAAGGGAATGGGCGCGAAACCGAATTTGTCGACTCACACAGACATTTTGCACAGCACGCGCTGATTTACCTGCCATGCTGTCAATAGGAGCCACAAGCGTTGCTCGTTATCATGCCAGACATACGCGGTCGAAAGCACGCTAACCGGCTTAATTTGCCGGATGTCAGGCTCAAACTGTACTGGTGCCACGACTTCGCGTATGTTGCACCGCGACCCTTAACACTTCTGATGCTCACTATGAATGTATCCCGGCCACACCGTTCGTCAAAAAAGCGCCCGATGAAGCTCAGCACCTTATCGTCACTGATGATGGCAGCCGTGCTGATGACCGTATTACTCAGCGTCCATCTGCTTTACTACATTCAAATCGATAATTTCACACGCTCGCATGTGAAAGATAAAGCGCTGGCGGTGGCACGGACCCTGGCTGACAGCCCTGAGATTCAGCAGGCGCTGACCCGGCCTGACGGCAGCGCTATCATCCAGCCCATTGCGCAGGCAACGCGTAAACGTAACGATTTGCTGTTCGTCGTGGTAACCGATATGCGCGGCATTCGTTTTTCTCACCCGAACCCTGAAGTGGTTAATCAGCACTTCGTCGGGGACGATATCAATCCGGCGCTGCGTGGCAGGGAAAATGTCGCGGTCAATCATGGCGTACTGGTTGAAGCACTCAGAGTCTTCACGCCTGTTTTTAATCAGGCGCATCAGCAAATTGGTGTGGTGGCGATAGGGATTTCTGTTAACGATGTCGCGGCGCAGATCGCCAAAAGCCGCTGGAATATCCTCTGGACGGTACTGTTTGGTGGCCTGGTTGGCATGCTTGGCATTTTAATCTTAGTGAAACGCCTGAAGCGCATCTTACTTGGATTAGAACCTTATGAGATCTCCAGCTTGTTTGAACAGCGTCAGGCTATTCTCGATTCCATCAAAGAGGGCGTGATTGCCGTTGATGATCAATCCCGCGTCAGCCTTATCAACCAGGCCGCTCAGCAGCTGTTAAAAGAAACCACCCGCGAAGCCTTTCTGAGCGGCGACCGCGTGCCGGAAAACGCACAAATGCTGACCCACCTGCGCGAAGCATTACATGATGGCAAGGCCTCGTATGACGAAGAACTGAACGTACGGGGCAAAATACTGATCAGTAACACCGTGCCGGTGCGGAGCCGCGACAGCATTATCGGCGCGGTAAGTACCTTCAGGGATAAAACAGAAATCAGTCAGCTGATGCAGCGTCTTGATGGCATGGTAAACTATGTCGATGCACTGCGGGAACGCTCCCATGAGTTCATGAACAAACTCCATGTGATCCTTGGGCTGCTGCATATGAAAAACTATGCGCAGATGGAAGAGTACATTCTTAAAACGGCCAATAACTATCAGACAGAGATTGGCTCGCTGCTGCAGAAGATTAAGTCGCCTGTCATTGCGGGCTTCCTGCTGAGCAAAATTAACCGCGTGACCGATGAAGGCCATCAGTTGATCCTGAGCGAAGCCAGCTATCTGCCCGACAACGGCAGTGAGCAGCAAGTCGCCGCATTAATCACGGTGCTGGGGAATCTGATTGAAAACGCGCTTGAAGCGCTTGATCCGGAAGTGGAAGGGGAAATCCATGTCATGCTGCATTATCAAAACGGCTGGCTGTCATGTGAGGTCAGCGACGACGGCCCCGGGATTACTGCCGATCAGATAGCCGCTATTTTCGAACGCGGCGTCTCTACCAAAGGTGAAGATCGTGGCGTTGGACTGTTTTTACTCAAGCAACAAACGGAAAGCCTGGGCGGTAACGTCAGCGTTGAATCCGAGCCGGGCGTGTACACCCAGTTCCTGGTTCAGCTTCCGTGGGAAAGAGGAAATATTAACGAATGATCAATGTGTTAGTTGTAGACGATGATGCCATGGTGGCCGAGCTGAACCGATGCTATATCGGGCAGATTGACGGTTTTACCTGCTGTGGCACTGCGTCCACCTTACTGCAAGCCAAAGAGCGACTGTTAAAGACAGATCCGGCCGTTGATCTTATTTTGCTGGATATTTATATGCAGCAGGAAAACGGACTGGACCTGTTACCCGAGCTGCGTAGTGCAGGTCGCCCGATTGACGTCATTATCATCTCTTCTGCTGCCGATGCGGCGACGATCAAAACGTCTCTGAATTATGGTGTCGTCGATTATCTGATTAAACCGTTTCAGTTTTCGCGCTTCGAAGAAGCCCTGACCGGCTGGCGCCAGAAAAAACGATTGATGGATAATCATCAGTTTTATCAGCAAGCCGATGTCGATCAGCTGTTGCACGGTAATCAGGCCAATGCCAACGAGACAAAACGTCTGCCAAAAGGGCTGACGCCGCAGACACTGCGCACCCTCTGTTTATGGATTGATGCGCATCCCGGTACAGAGTTCTCGACCGATGAGCTGGCAACCGAGGTGAATATATCGCGCGTATCCTGTCGTAAGTATTTGATTTGGCTGGCTCAGAGCAATATTTTATTTACCAGCATCCATTATGGTGTAACGGGTCGACCGGTTTATCGCTATCGTCTGCAACCTGAGTACCACGCGCTTTTACGCCAGTACTGTCAGTGATGAAGCTGATAGCTATTATCCAGTAAGGTGAAGCTGAAGTGGCGTTGTGACGAACAAATGACCTGCTTGTCGCGCGTCACAAAGATGGCTTCAATGTCAGGAAAGGTTTTCAGATAGTCGATGCCCTTTACAACGCCCATGCCATAAATCAGCGTGGTGAAAATATCACCATCGATTGACTGGTCCGAAATAATGGTCACGCTAAGCAGTTCATTATCCAGCGGATAGCCGGTATGCCGGTCAAGAATATGGTGGTAACAGACGCCGTCCCGTTCGAAGTACCGCTCATAGATGCCGGACGTCACTACTGATTTGTTAACCACATGAATGACGCCAATCAGTGCATCCTGCGCTGCAAATGGAGTTTTCAGACCGATAGCCCATCCTTGCTGCGGCGCATCGCGTGGTGCGCCCAACGTCTGCACGTTGCCGCCAAGGTTAATCAGGGCACTGTCCACACCCTGCTGCTGCAAAAATGCCTGCACCCGATCGGCGATGTAGCCTTTGGCGATCGCGCCTAAATCAATCTCCATCCCCGCTTTTTTCAGAAAGACTGCCCGGCTGTCAGCATCAAGCTCGACGTTCTCCGGATCGGTTAAGGGCAACGTCGCCAGCAAGGTCTTCCGCGCAGGAACGCTGTCGCCCTGAAAGCCAATCTTCCAACATTTTACCAGCGGACCAATCGCCAGATTAAAACTGCTGCCTGGCAACAGGCTGACCGTTAATGCGCGCTGAATCAAATCAAAGACGGGTTGACTGACGCTCACAGGATGCAGACCTGCAGCATGGTTAACAGCCATCACTTCGGAGTGCACCCGGTTAACCGTCAGCAGATTCTCATACTGTTTAATTAACCTGAAAGCCTGAGCGGCAAGCTTTTCGTTATGATCAAACAGCTTAAGCAGAATGGGCGATCCCATCAGGACGGCAGAATAAGCATAAACTTGCGAATCGGTTTGCATAAGCGACACGGCCCTGAATGAAATAAAACCGGCATCTGCGTGCTGGCAGATGCCGGATGTCACGGCTTAACGTTTGGCAAAAGCCGCTGCGTTTGCGCCGGCCAGAATACCGAAGATGATGATATCCGCAACGGCGTTACCGCCGATACGGTTTGCGCCGTGAATACCGCCGACGACTTCACCGCACGCCCAGGCACCGTTGATGGCCTGTTTTTCACTGTCAAGCACCGCCGTGGTGGTATCGATGGTGACACCGCCCATCGTATGGTGAACGCCAGGGGCGATACGAATGGCATGGAAAGGCCCTTCATTCAACGGATGGCGCAGCGCCGTCTGTCGGTCAAAATCGACGTCTTTCTGTTGCACAACAAACCCGTTGTAGCGTTGCAATGTGTCTTCCAGCGTCTGATGCTCCATATTCAGTTTCACTGCCAGTTCACCGACGGTGGGAGCACTGATGACAAAACCTTTGGCAATATACTCATCAGCCGCTTTGTTATTCATACGGACCTGCTCGTCAAACACAATCCAGGCGCTTTTCTCTGGCAGCGCAATAATCTGTGCCGAGACTTTATCGCGGGTTTCCATTTCATTACAGAAACGCTGTCCCGCCTGGCTGACCAGAATGGCCCCACCGCCACGAATGGACTCGGAAACCAGATAGGACGTTGTCTGTTCAACCGTTGGGTGAATCTGAATTTCACCCATGTCCACGGTATCTGCGCCAATTTTTTGCAACATTGCGATGCCCGCGCCGGTGGCACCTTTATGGTTAGTGGTAACAAAACCATCCAGCTCAGGACGGTATTTGACCACCATTTCCCGGTTAGCGCTGAAACCGCCTGTTGCTACGATGACACTTTTCGCATTGAGGATGCGGCTGTCATTGTATTCGTCCACCACTTTCACACCGCTGACCGCCCCATTTTCAAACAGGATTTCCTCTACGGCAGTTTCCAGCAACACATCGATGTTGCGGTTATTAATATTTTTCACCAGTCCACTGATCAGGAAGCCCCCTACCGCTGAGCGGTCGGCAGGACGGTGTGTACGGTCAATACTCATGCCACCGGTGATGGTAATGTCATTCAGTTCAATACCGTGATCAGCCAGCCAGTCAATCGCCTCGGGCGCCAAATCCACAAATTCGCGCAACAGGGTTGGGTTATTTTTAAATTTGCCGCCCTTGAGGGTTTCTTCATAAAACAGTTCTTTACTGTCTTCAATCCCTTTTAGTTTCTGAAAGCGCGTTTCTGCCGCGTTCATTCCGACAGACGCTTTAATGGTGTTGCCACCGATAGTGGGCATTTTTTCAATGACAACCACTTTGGCGCCTTCATCATGAGCCTGAATAGCCGCAGCCAGCCCGGCACCACCACTTCCCACGACCACGACATCATACTGCTGCGGCGCGTTCGGATTGCCGCCCTCCTCAATCACATGGGCTTTATTGGATGTGGTCATCGCACGTGAAACCGCTTTTTTCAGCGCCTCACTCTGCGTTGTCGCACCGGTGATAGCATCCACGTGCGGGCTGTTAGCCACCAAAATACGATTACGCAGGCTTTCAAACGTGGTGGTGAAGTCGACGTCGAGCGTATCGTCCGGCACCAGAGAAATATCCGTAATACGGTCGGTATCCAGCGTGACGTTGATTTTCAGCTTCAGCGCCTCGGCCTCCACTTTCTCCTGATAAACCCCGGCTTTGTATTTACGTCCGGTTTCGCTCATGTCACGAATCATCGCGTCAACCAGCGAGAAGCGCCACAGCGGCTCAGGGATCAGTAACGCTTCACGTTTGTTACTGTCGATATAGAGTTCGAGGTGCTCATTATTGATGATGCGGTCTGTCCAGTCTGGATAAGCGATACAGGCTTTCCCGATCGCAACCAGGTCGTAGCCTTTTTCCAGCGCTTTCTCTGCATCTTCTTTGTTTATCACGCCGCCAACACCAATCACCGGCACTTTTGCCAGGGTTGCGGAGCGCATGGCGACGAACTTTTCAATGAGCGGCGTCGGATCGCGGGTATCTACGATTGACGGGCGCATGAGCTGTCCAACGGAAAAGTGAACATAATCCAGCCCGCGTGCCGCCAGCTTTTCCAGTAAGTACAGGGTATCCTCAAAGCGGATACCCGGAACTTCAATTTCTTCAGGGGAAAAGCGATAGCCGATAATAAATCCGTTATGCGCAAATCGCGCGGCCATTTTATGGGTGATTTCCAGGACTTCTAAGGGAAACCGGGCACGGTTATCGCGGCTGCCGCCCCACTTATCCTCGCGTTGGTTTGAATTGGGGGAGTAAAACTGCTGAATCAGATAGGTATTTGCACCATGGATTTCCACACCATCAAAACCGGCTTTGATGGCGCGGTTAACGGCATCACCAAACTTGGTGATCATGGTTTCGACTTCCTCAGCCGTTAACGCACGTGGTGTCGTTGCGCCTTCCCGCGGTGCGGCAATCGCGCTTGGAGCAACAGGCGTTTTACCGCCTATTAGCTCAGGCTCAACCATGCGACCACCATGATAGATCTGTAAAATCGCCGTCGATCCTTCTTGCTTGATGGCGTCAGCGATTCTCTTTAAACCCGGTATTTTGTTATCACTGTCGATGGCAATGGCACCTGGAAACGCGGGGCCATGCGGATCGATAAAGCAGCATTCAACAATGACCGTTCCGATACTGCCAGCACGGGCACGATAATATTCAACCAGTTCACTGGTGACGGTTCCGTCATAAAATCCCGTACAGGTTGTCATCGGTGCCATTATCAGGCGATTTTTTAAAACCGCGCCCCGCGGCAAAGTAATGGGATTGAGAATGGGGGTGAGTGTATTCATTGCGATTAACTCCAAAATTTCAAAAGCTGGGAATTTTTTGCGGACGCTATTTTATTAATAATTAAGTGGTCCGATGTCATGACACTAATATACCAATTATTTTAGTTTCATAAGCTATAATTTTAATTATTTAACTTTTAAATATTTCTGCATGGCTATTTGCGAAAAACGAAATCGTAATGTATATTTATTGTTAACCAATAGTTAACTAAAATCAATTGAAAGCATAAAATTAAAAATAACCAATAAAAACAACAGATTAAAAAGGTATTTTTGTTGGCCATCATTCAAAAAACCGCCAAAAAACTTTATTAATTAATATATTTAATCTATTTATACGTTATAAAAAATATGATTGTTAAAAATTAAAAATATAATTTAACTTACTTGATCTGGATCAATATTTTATTTGGAATAAATCGCATCATATCGACATGACCTCTTAAAGTTTCTGCATCGCACTCGTAGAAACGCTTAAAAAATATAAAGCATCACGGTTTATTCGCATAAACAAGAATAAAAAGGCAAGTATTGATGAATAGCCGGGACGCAGATCGAATTATCCTTAACACGTAGAAAAATACTATGAAAACACTCTCAAACGTCAAAGAGCCCCCAAAAGCAGCCCCTGCAGCTGCGGGCAAAAATAAAGCGCTGATGTTAATTCTACCGATTGTGGTAGCCGTGCTTTTATTACTTGTTCCCGTGCCATCAGGTCTTGAGCCTTATGCATGGCACTTCTTTGCTATCTTCGTTGGCGTTATCGTCGGGCTGATTTTTGAACCGTTACCCGGCGCAGTAATTGGCCTGACCGGGGTGGTCGTCATTGCCCTGTTCAGTCAGTTTCTGCTTTTTAGCCCGGCAGAGCTGGCCAATCCCAAATTTAAGCTGGCCACCGAGTCATTCAAATGGGCGGTGAGTGGCTTTGGTAACTCAACGGTGTGGCTGATTTTCGGCGCATTTATGTTTGCCGCCGGCTATGACAAAACCCAGTTTGGTCGCCGTCTGGCACTGATTCTGGTGAAATACCTGGGCCGCCGGAGTTTAACCCTGGGCTATGCCATTACCTTCGCTGACTTACTGCTGGCCCCTTTCACCCCGTCTAATACGGCGCGCAGTGGCGGCACCATTTATCCCATCATAGCTAACCTGCCACCGCTGTATGGTTCAAAACCCAATGATCCCAGTGCGCGTAAAATTGGATCTTATCTGATGTGGGTTGCCATCACTGCCGCCTGTATCACCAGCTCTATGTTTCTGTCTGCTCTGGCTCCCAACCTGCTCGCCCTTGCGTTAGTCAAAAGCGTTATTGGTTTTGATATTTCATGGGGAATGTGGTTCCTTGCCTTTCTGCCACTGGGTCTGCTGCTGATTCTGACAATGCCGCTGCTGGCGTACTGGTTCTACCCGCCGGAAGTGAAAGTGAATGATGAAGTGCCTCGCTGGGCCATCGCTGAGCTGGAAAAACTGGGTAAGCTAACCCGCAATGAAATTCTGTTACTGGTGTTTGTGGTCTGTGCGCTGCTGATGTGGATTTTTGCCACCGCATGGATCGAACCGGCGATGGCAGCCCTGCTGGTCATTATCCTGATGCTGTGGACCGGCGTTCTCAACTGGAATGACATCACCAGCAATAAAGCCGCCTGGAACACCTTTGCCTGGTTTGCCACGCTGGTTGCCCTGGCTGATGGTTTAGCCCGTGTAGGCTTTATCGCCTGGCTGGGCAAAGAAGGGGGAATGTTGCTGCAAGGGTACGACCCACAAATATCCGCTGTGGTACTGCTGATTGCCTTCTTCCTCTTGCACTATCTGTTTGCCAGTACCACCGCGCACACTACCGCGTTGCTGCCTGCCATGTTGACCATTGCGGCCTCAATTCCAGGTATCAATATGCCGGTGTTCTGCCTGATGCTGTGTACTTCGCTGGGTGTCATGGGCATCATCACACCTTACGGTACTGGCCCAAGCCCCATTTATTACGGCAGCGGCTACTTACCAACGAAGGATTACTGGCGGTTGGGTACCATCTTTGGCGCTATCTTCCTGATTGCTATGATGCTAATCGCCTATCCCTGGATGGTGTGGATGTTCTGATGGTGCCAAATGCAATTCGACGCGTCATAAGATAACATGCCAACACTTGCCAGCCTGTGTTAAAGGCTGGCAAGCATAATAAACAACTCATTCGCCTTTGATGTTGCTCCTGTCAGCCTGCCTTAATGGAGCCAGCACGTCATTAAGTGAGATACTATGTCGAACAAACCTTTTTTTTATCAGAACCCCTTTCCTCTTACCCACGAGGACACCGAATACTATCTGCTCAGCCCTGATTATGTTTCCGTTGCTGAGTTTGACGGCCAGTCCATCTTAAAAGTGGACCCACAGGCATTGACCCTGTTGGCACAACAGGCATTTCATGATGCCTCTTTTATGTTGCGCCCCGCCCACCAGCAGCAGGTTGCGTCAATTCTGGCCGATCCTGAAGCCAGCAATAACGATAAGTACGTTGCGCTGCAGTTTTTACGCAATTCAGAGATTGCGGCTAAAGGTGTATTGCCCACCTGTCAGGACACGGGCACGGCCATCATTATGGGGAAAAAAGGCCAGCGAGTCTGGACCGGCGGGGGTGATGAGGCGGCGCTGTCACAAGGTATCTACAATACCTATATCGAAGATAACCTGCGTTACTCGCAAAACGCCGCGCTGGATATGTACAAAGAAGTGAATACCGGCACCAACCTTCCGGCGCAGATTGACCTGTACAGCGTGGACGGTGATGAATACAAATTCCTTTGTATTGCCAAAGGCGGCGGTTCCGCAAACAAAACGTATTTGTATCAGGAAACCAAAGCGCTGCTCAGCCCGGGCAAGTTGAAAAATTATCTGGTTGATAAAATGCGCACGCTGGGTACGGCGGCTTGTCCTCCTTACCATATCGCCTTTGTGATAGGTGGAACCTCTGCCGAAAGTACGCTGAAAACCGTAAAGCTGGCCTCGACCCATTACTACGATGGCTTGCCAACAGAAGGTAACGAGCATGGTCAGGCGTTCCGTGATGTTCAGCTTGAGCAGGAGTTACTGGAAGCGGCGCAGCAGCTTGGGCTGGGAGCACAGTTTGGCGGCAAATATTTTGCGCATGACATCCGCGTAGTCCGCTTGCCTCGCCACGGCGCATCCTGCCCCATTGGCATGGGTGTTTCATGTTCCGCCGACCGCAATATCAAAGCAAAAATCAACCGCGACGGTATCTGGATTGAAAAACTGGAAGCCAATCCGGGACGCTTTATCCCTGAAGCATTGCGCAAGCAGGGTGAAGGCGAAGTGGTTCATATCGACCTGAACCGTCCAATGAATGAAATCCTTGCTCAGCTTTCGGAATACCCGGTTTCAACGCGTTTGTCTCTGACCGGCACCATTATTGTTGCCCGCGACATTGCACATGCCAAATTAAAAGAACGTATTGATAACGGTGAAGGGCTGCCGCAGTACATTAAAGATCACCCGGTCTATTATGCTGGCCCGGCAAAAACACCGGAAGGCTATGCGTCGGGTTCACTGGGCCCGACCACCGCAGGCCGTATGGATTCCTATGTCGATCTTCTGCAGGCCAATGGCGGCAGCAAAGTCATGCTGGCAAAAGGCAACCGTAGCCAGCAGGTCACCGATGCCTGTCATAAACATGGCGGTTTCTATCTTGGCAGTATTGGTGGACCCGCTGCCGTTCTGGCGCAACAGAGCATCAAGAGTCTGGAGTGCGTGGAGTATGCAGAGCTGGGAATGGAAGCCATCTGGAAAATTGAGGTAGAGAATTTCCCGGCCTTCATTCTGGTTGATGACAAAGGAAATGACTTCTTCCAGCATATTGAACGTGAACACTGCTCGCGCTGTGTGAAATAAACTTACGCAGTCAGCAATACGAAACGGCCCCTGTTACGGGGCCGTTTTTTTTAATCGCGCTGCAGGCGATGCATTGCGTCGCTTATTCTTTCATCACCTTCGGTCAGCTCGATAATTTTGTGTGAAATTTGCGGTGTTTCGACCAGCGCCACCAGCGTGGCGGCTACGTCCTCGCGCGGGACCGACCCGTAAGGGATAGCTAAATCTGCACGTACCCTGCCCGTGCCCGCAACATCGGTTAACGTACCGGGCCGAAGAATAACCCAGTCAAGCGCGCTTTCAACTAAACGCACATCGGCAAGTCGCTTCACGCGCATATAGTTCTCGAATCTCTCGGAGGTTTTTTCACCACGACCGGCATCCGGGAAGGCCGAAACCAGCATAAAGCGCTTCACATGGGCTTTTTCTGCTGCGTCAACGGCGAGAGCCAGGCCCTCACCATCAATGGCATTAGTCAGTTCAATGCCCGCGCCACCCGCGCCCGCGCTAAAAATCACCACTTCATGATGTGCCATTTTTTGCGCCAGTTGATCCACAGTCAGTTGCTGAATGTCGCCAGCCACAGGAACAGCACCCGCTAACTTAAGTGCTTCGGCCTGCTCGGGTTTGCGATGCAGTGCAGAAACCGCATGTTGCTTAGCACTGAGCTGCTTCGTCAGATGAAAGCCGACTTTGCCAGCTGCGCCAATAATAAAACATGTCGTCATCATTCTGCTCCTTATCTCACATCAGTCAGACAATCAGTATATACATAAGCAAAACGATAATGAGCGCCGGATAAGGCGCTCTGTAAGGCGTTATGACGGAATGATTTTCTCTTGCTTAAGCTTATCGAAAAGCTGAATAAACGCGTCCAGAGTACTCCGGTAGCCGGTGAAGCCCGCTTTGCGACTTTTGCTCATGTCAGTAAAGGCTTCCATTGGGCGGCCCAGATCGGCATCGGTGTGCCACCAGGAAGCCAGTCGGGTAATATCTTTCTCACGCAGGTTCTCGCGCTGGGCAAGTTCCTGCCATACACTGGCGGCCTCCTGCATGCGCCCGTCAAGCGGCATCATCTTCGCCGGATAATCTGCGGCCTCTACACCAAAATACTCAGCCAGTTTTGGCCACATCCAGTTCCAGCGGAAAACGTCACCATTCACCGCGTTAAAATCCTGGTTAGCGGCAGCGGGGCTGGTCGCGGCCCACGCGAGTTGCTCCGCCAGAAGGCCAGCGTCGGTCATGTCAACCACGCCATTCCACTGCTCAGGCGAGCCAGGGAAGATAAATGGCCAGCCTTTCTCTTTACACAACGTCGCATAGACGGCGAGGGTTTGCCCCATGTTCATGGCATTCCCCAGCGCATAACCAATGATGGTGTGCGGACGATGTACGCTCCAGCGATAGCCATACTTTTCTGCGCCAGCAAAGACTTCGTCTTCTTGCGCATAATAGAAATTGTCTACCGGCTGACGGCCTTGTTCTTCACGGAAAGGTGTTACCGGAACAGCTCCTTTTCCGTAAGCTTCAAATGGCCCCAGATAGTGCTTAAGGCCCGTCACCAGCGCCACATGGGCACCCTGCAGACGTTCGCCGAGTGCTTCGATAACGTTGCGAATCATGCCGCCATTAACACGAA
The DNA here is from genome assembly GCF_001641135.1 of Pantoea sp. OXWO6B1. Lineage (NCBI taxonomy): Bacteria > Pseudomonadati > Pseudomonadota > Gammaproteobacteria > Enterobacterales > Erwiniaceae > Pantoea > Pantoea sp. OXWO6B1. Next base: position 186,599 of record NZ_CM004290.1, on the reverse strand, counting down.
TATTCTCTTTTTCCGTATCCTGTCGTGCCCACACGCTGAAGAAAACCGCATCGGGTTTGATCGCTTTTAGTGCCGCCCGTACGGCTTCAGGATCGGTGAGATCGGCCGTTAAGCTGCTGCAGCCTTCGGGCACTGCGCCGCGGCCGCGCGACAGTCCGCTGACCTGCCAGCCCTCATTGTGTAGTCTTTCAGCTAACGCCCGACCGATCACGCCACTAATGCCGACAATCAAAGCCTGTTTTTGCATGTTAATTCTCCTCGTTTTACGTAATGCTAAGGGTAATAGAGAATTTCATTCCCATTTCGGGTAATAATTCACACCATTATCAACCTGAGTTCATCAATCATGCACGATCAACGTTTGAAGGACATTGTCCCTTTTGTGGCCAGCGTAGAAAGCGGAAGTTTTACCGCTGCCGCTGCGCGTTTACATGTTACCGGCTCAGCCGTAAGCAAAAGCGTCAGCCGGCTGGAGACGCGTCTGGGATCGCGCCTGCTTGAACGCACAACCCGTAAACTGCAACTGACCGATGCGGGCAGCGCCTATTACCAGACCTGCTTACGTATTATGGAAGAGCTGGCTGAAGCGGAAGCCGTACTGGCAGCGCAACGTATTATTCCTTCTGGACGTCTGCGGCTTGCGGTACCTCATACTTATGGTCGACTGAATGTGATGCCGTTGCTGATTCCGTTTTGTCAGCAACATCCTGAACTTGAGTTGAGAATGCGTTTTTCGGATCGCTTCACCGATCTGTTTGATGAAGGGATTGATGTTGCGGTCAGAATTGGAGGATCAGACGATTTGCCTGCCTCAATGGGTTGTCGTCACATAGGACGTGAACGAATGGTGTTTTGTGCTTCGCCTGACTGGCTGGCGCGCGAAGGGCGGCCGCAAAGCGAACAGGCGCTGATGCAGCATCGGGCGATCCTGTATGAACGTGCCGATAATACGCCAAAGCCGTGGTTGTTTACCGGCAAAGACGGGCATACCTACTGGCGCGACGTGCCCTTTCGCATGGCGCTGGCTGATGTGGATGCACAACTTCAGGCAGTCATTGCCGGGTTGGGCGTCGCGCAAATGCCATCGTGGCTGGTGGAGAGCGCCGTCGCCCGCGGTGAACTGGAAATCGTATTACCGCAACTGCAACCTGATGGTCTGCCGCTGAGTGTCATTTGGCCACGACGTAAACAGCTCCTGCCCAAAGTGGATGTGTTATTAACGGCATTAACCCAGTTGACCATTCGTTGATCCTGTCAGGACACGATGTCTCCGTTGCCACATTGCCAGGCGGGTTTATGCCGGCCCTTTCAGAAATGGACAAAACACGTTATCTCATCATTTTTCAGTCTTTTCTGGCGTTTCCAGTGGTGTTCATTACCGAGTGGCGCTAAATTACGGGATAGCAGACCGCTCAGACAAAAGGACAAACGCGATATGGCATGGGAAGGATTGAGCGGTACAGGTAGCAGAGGCAGTGAACGCTTTTCCGATCCCCACAGGTTATTCCTGGCTGTGAACGGTTGAGTTTATGCTGACGCTGCTCTGTCGCCTGATGATACTGGCTGGAATGGCGCTCACGCTGGCGGGATGCGCTCGCTCAGATGCGTTGTGGGCGGTGACGGACAACCTTTGCATGGTGAACTATCAGTACACCGGCCATCCCTCCCCTTGCCAGCAAGTTTATATTCCAAAAGGAAAACAGCAGGGTTTCACCCTGATTCAAAACCCACGCTATCCCTATCATTTCATTCTGGTTCCCACGATTCCGATGTCCGGTATTGAAAGCCCGTTGCTGTCGGTGCGTAACCGACCAGACTATTTTGGCTACGCCTGGCTGATGCGTTATCAGTTAACGTCGGTTTACGGCAGGCCGGTGCCCGAAGACAGGCTCGGGATGGCGATCAATTCAGCCTGGGGCCGCAGCCAGAATCAATTGCACATTCATCTTACCTGCCTGCGAGAAGATGTTTACAGGCAGTTGAAGGCCGAGCGTCCCTATATTCAGGATGCGTGGCATCCCCTGCCCGATAAGCTGCTTACTCATACCTACTACGCCCGTCGTGTGCTGCAACCCACAGCCATGGGCATTTACCCCATTGCCTCTGTTGCCAGCCACTTTCGCCTGTCGCCTCCTATGCTGGCGGAATATGGAATCGCCTTGGTGCCAACGACCTTCTGGGGTGAAAAAGGCTTTATCCTGCTGGCAACCCGCCGCGGCTGGGATAAGGGCAACAGAGCATCAGTTGAGTCTTTGCTGGACAAGGAATGCCGTATTCTGCGCGGTCTTGTTTTGCCGCCCGCGGTCAGCGTCAGTCCATCATCGGGTCGCACTGACGATTTCCCCAAACCTTAACCGGGCTTTCATCTTAACGACGGCGTAAATCCTCAAGAGGCACAATCCTGCCGCAGGCGCTCAGCACTTATCCGGGAAGTCGTTAGAACAAATTGCATAAAAAGTGAATTTTTTCATTTTGTAACTTTAACGTTATGTTACTTCGTGTTTTTGCTGCCATGATTCACCAGGTTACTTATTGAAATGTGTTGGTCACTCAACCCTTACTATTGCTACAGGGAAAATCACATGTCACAACGGTCACTTCAGGCACTGTGTCTGATGAGTTTTTTTCTGGCCGACGTCAGAGACGGTCTGGGGCCCTTTTTAGGCATTTTTTTGACAGAGCGCCACTGGAGCCCGGATGAAATAGGCCTGGTGATGACGTCGGGCGGCATCGCCGGACTTCTGTCAACCTTACCCGCTGGCGTGGTGGCGGATGCGACGCGGTATAAACGACTTGTCATACTGGTCGGATGCATCGTGATTACCGTTGCCACTTTATTGCTCTGGTACAGCGATCAGTCCTGGACAGCGATCATTTCACAAATCGTTGCTGGTATTGCTGCCGCCTTTATTGGCCCAACCGTAGCAGGAATAACGCTGGGTTTGACCGGACAAAAGGGATTTAACCACCAGATGGGCCGCAATGAGGCCTACAACCATGCAGGAAACACGCTGGCGGCTGTCCTGGCAGGATTTGCAGCCTGGAAATGGGGGCTGGGGGCGGTATTTATTTTAATGATGATCATGGCCGTCTTTGCAGCTATCGCGACGATGGCGATCCGGGGGCAGGATATCAATCATGAGGTGGCGCGCGGATTAGAAGATAATCAGTCGCACAAGCCTACTCTGAGCCTGTGGATACTGGCACGTAAACCGGCACTGTTGATTACCGGCCTGACTTTATTGCTGTTTCATCTGGCCAACGCCGCCCTGCTGCCCATGCTGAGTATGCGCGTTGCTTCCTCTACCGGACCACATGCGGTTGACCCCGGCTTATACGCTGCGGCGACCGTGGTGATTTCCCAACTGGTCATGATCCCGGTAGCGATTTATGTCTCACGACGCGTGGATAAAATTGGCTATCGCCATTTAATTATGACCGCCCTGTTAATGATGCCGCTTCGTGCGCTTATTGCGGCAGAGTTTCCAGAGACGTTATTTGTGATCCCTGTGCAAATCCTCGATGGTATTGCGGCCGGCATCCTCGGCGTTGCCGTCCCGGGTTATATTGTGTCGCTGCTGCGTGGAAGCGGGCACGTTAATGCCGGTCAGAGCGTGGTGATGCTGATGCAAGGCGTTGGCGCATCAATGAGCCCGGCGATGACCGGACTGATCGTGGCGCGCTATTCCTACAGCATTGCCTTTAGCGCATTAGGTTGCATCGCCCTGGTGGCGTTACTGCTGTGGTGGAGCAGCGGACGAACACCAGCTGCAGAACCAGCATAAATCAAATCGATCTGCCAGCACCTGTGCTGGCAGATCGATGAACCCCTACCAAGGATGTTATCCGCGACTCACCGTGCTTCTGTGACAGCATTGATGTGCATAAAAAGGCATTTACGCCGCCCAAAACATCTCAATATGTAAACAAAAGTAAAAAATAATGTATGGCTATCTCTTTTATAAGACAGTCTTTTTTGCTGATTACTTGCAAAAAATTACATTCATGTACTATGTTTTCTCGCTGCGGTTAAGAACGCTCTATCATTAATGTAACTGGCCTCTTATAGCTTTCACTTCCTTTTTTTCCGTTAACCTCGCTGACTGGCTGCGAAAGCTATAGGTCGTCTTCATTTAAGTAGTATGAGGAAAATATGGATACCAATCGTTCATCGTCACCCAGGCCTAAAAAACATTTCTGGAATAAAAAACCAAAAAAGCTCACGTTCGATGACATCACCGTTATCGATAACGGAATGTTGAAACGTGCTGTCGGTGCAGCCGCATTAGGCAATGCCATGGAGTGGTTTGACTTCGGTGTTTACAGCTATCTGGCTGTCATTATCGGCAAAGTTTTCTTCCCCGATGCCAATACGGCCATCCAGTTAATCGCTACGTTTGGTACCTTTGCCGCAGCCTTTTTGGTGCGACCGCTGGGCGGTATGGTATTCGGTCCCCTGGGCGACCGCATCGGGCGCCAGAAAGTGCTGGCGATAACCATGATAATGATGTCGATAGGCACGTTCTGCATCGGCATCATCCCGTCCTATGCCTCAATCGGTATCATGGCGCCAATCCTTCTGCTGGTTGCAAGACTTGTTCAGGGATTTTCTACAGGAGGAGAATATGGCGGTGCAGCAACCTTTATCGCTGAATATTCAACTGATAAACGCCGCGGTTTCATGGGCAGCTTCCTGGAGTTCGGGACCTTAGGCGGTTATCTGCTGGGTGCCTGCCTGGTGACGGTTATGACGACCGTTATCTCGCCTGAAGCCATGATGTCATGGGGCTGGCGCGTGCCCTTCTTTATCGCCGCACCACTGGGTTTGTTCGGCCTGTATGTCCGTCTGAAGCTCGAAGAAACACCGGCCTTCAAGCAACACATGCAAAAACAGGAGGAGCTGGAGCAAAGTAAACCCCGTCTGACGCTCCTCAAGATGTTAAGCAAGCACCGCGTGCCAATGATGAAGTGTATTGGGCTGGTCCTGTTGTTTAACGTTTCAAACTATATGCTGACCTCATACATGCCCAGCTACCTTACTGGCGTACTGGGTTTACCCGAACTCAGCGGACTGCTGCTGGTGATGGTGGTGATGTTTGTCATGATGCCGCTGACGCTCATGTGGGGCCGCTGGACCGATCGCATTGGTCGTCGTCCTGTGATTGGTTTTGGTGCGGTAGGACTGATCCTGCTCGCGATTCCAAGCTTTATGTTGATCGGTACACATAACATGTGGGCCGTTTTTGCCGGGCTGCTAATATTGGGCATATTACATACCTGCTTTAGTGGCACCATGCCTTCAACGCTCCCTGCGCTCTTTACCACTGATATTCGTTACAGTGCTCTGGCGATTGGCTTTAATCTTTCGGTCTCGCTGTTTGGTGGTACCACACCTTTACTGACCGCATGGCTGGTTGATACGACGCAGAACACCATGATGCCCGCCTATTACATGATGGTCGCAGGCGTTATTGGGTTGCTGACGATTCTGACGGTTCGGGAAACGGCCCGTAAACCATTAAGTGGCTCTTCTCCCGCCGTGGCAAGTGAAGCCGAAGCCCATAGCCTGATCAGTAAACTGGATAAAAAGCCTGACCCCGGTCAGCCAGCGTCAGCTGACGCGAAATAAGCTGTCGATCTCGATAAAAACACCCTGTCCGCAGGGTGTTTTTTTTTATGCGCTACTTACAGACTCAGTCATTGCCAAAGCGGGCCACCGTGCTGGCCGCACCAAGAGAATGGCCTTTAAGTTTGTTCAGTAGCTGATCCTGTGTTAATCCGGCTTCAAGCACCGACGGCGCCAGATCGGTAGCGATAAGCACGAAATTATAATGATGCATACCTGAGCCCACAGGTGGGCAAGGTCCGTAATAATGCGCAGTGCCTGGTGAGTTTTTCCCTCCGGTGTACCCCTTTCCTTGCGTCAGTTCACCCTGGGCAAAAGCGGTACGATCGGCGGCAATGTTATAGGCCACCATATGGGTTACACCCAATCCTTTAGCGCCGACAGGATCGGTCATCACTAAAGCAAAGCTTTTGGTGCCTGCCGGTATTTCAGACCAGTTAAGTTCAGGCGATACGTTATCACCGGTACAGGCGGCGTTACTTTTATTGGCACCCGCAAACTTTTTGTCTAACAGACCATTATCACTGAAGTCTTTTGATTGCAGCGTCAAAGCAAAAGCCGAAGGACATAAAAGGATTAACAACAGATAGGAAAGTTTATTCACCTGATACTCCTGTGTTATCGAGACCTGAGGGGCGACGATATGTTAGCCCCGCGTTGAAACAGTATATGTCTCAAAATCGGCCCCGTAATAGTAACAGGCACTCAGGGAACAGAGGGCTAGCGAACGTTAAAACCTGTCATTCGCCAGACAACCTCGGCACTGAGGATCGGCCTGCGAGCAGGGATAAAGCCGCGTTAAACGGCAACGTTTCAGGGTGAAATCGCCAGTGATGGCCAGCAGGCAGGCAACAACACCCCAGCTAAGCTGCCATTTTTTTATTTACACAAAAGGCCGGATACTTGATCTGAGTCACAAAATTCCGCATGATCTGTACCAGACAACGAAACAGACGGCGGGGCTAAAATGACACTTTATCAACATATGTTGGTCTTCTACGGCGTTGTTGCCTCGGTAGCGGCATTAATTACCTTCTTTATCGCCAAAGATAAACTCAGCATAAAATTACTGAGTGCTCTTTTGGTCGGCGCAACCTGGCCTATGAGCTTCCCCGTCGCGCTGATGTTTGCATTATTTTAGTCATCTTAATTTTTAAGCCTTTCCAGGGCCCATTCACCTCTTGCGCTTCGCCCTTATCACGCTGAGGTGCACTCCCCGACCCATTTTGCGTGAAGTTGCACAGCGCTAAATCTGCAGGCTTTACAGCCACACTAAATCGCCTTTTACTGACCTCCGGCGCCTCAACGCAACGACTCACAGGTTACAGCACTTGTGGACGGATCGTTGCCGCGCGTCATGCCTGATTATTTCGGGTTTTCAGACCACGCCAGGTTTGATGACGCGATGCCAAAGGGACATACCGTAGGGTATCCGGTTAAGGACGATAAACCGTGAAAAAAAAGCACAGTACACCGACGCCTCACGATGCCACCTTTCGCCAGTTTCTGACGCAGCCAGAGATTGCACGAGATTTTATCGAACTGCATCTTCCTGCGGGATTACGTGCGATTTGCGACCTCAGTTCATTAAAGCTTGAATCGGGATCGTTCATTGAAGACGACCTGCGTCAGTATTTCAGCGATGTGCTATATCGCATGAAAACAACGACCGGCGGAGAGGGTTATATCCATGTGCTCATTGAGCATCAGTCCACCCCGGACAAACATATGGCCTTCAGATTGTTACGCTATGCGGTGGCGGCAATGCAGCGCCATCTGGCCGCCGGGCATAAAAAACTGCCGCTGGTCATTCCGATACTTTTTTATGCAGGGAAGCGCAGCCCCTATCCCTATTCCACCCGATGGCTGGATGGATTTGAATATCCAGAGCTGGCGGGAAAATTCTACAGCAGGGAATTTCCATTAGTGGATGTCACGGTAATACCGGATGACGAGATTATGCACCATCGCAGCATGGCCGCACTCACGTTGCTACAGAAGCATATACACCGGCGTGATATCGCGGCACTGACCGATCGCCTGGTCACGCTCTTAATGGCGAATCATCTTTCTTCACCACAGGTAACCACACTGGTACACTATTTAGTTCAGGCAGGTGAGTCAGCGGACTCCGAAGCCTTTGTTCGCGAACTGGCACAACGCGTGCCGCAGCACGGAGATGCGCTAATGACCATTGCCCAACAGCTTGAGCAGAAAGGTATTGAGAAAGGCCTTGAGCAAGGCGTGCAGATTGGCAGGAACGAAGGCAAGCGTGAAGTCGCCCGTAGCCTGCTCAACATGGGCATGCCACATGACGCTATTAGGGAAGCAACGGGTCTGAGTGAAGACGCGCTGGCCCAGCTATGCCAGGGGTCAACAGGGCTGTAAGACGGTCTGTCAGTCAGGGCCGATTGTCTTAACCTGGGCAGCCAGGCTGTCACCTAAATACATCTTCCGTTTCGCTTTTAAATACTCCTTCGCTGCAACCCTCAGGCTCGCTCGCGCCTTGTATTATCCTCTGGATCGTTTTGTTGCTGCTTAGCCAGCGTCCGCGCAAGAAGGGTTGAATACAATGGCGTTCCTCCGAAGTATTGTGCGGACAAGGTAGCGCCAAGGCAGGTAATAATCATGGGCAGGATCAGTTGGTAATTATTGGTCATCTCCAGCACCAAAATAATGCCGGTCAGCGGAGCACGTACCGAGGCCGCAAATAACGCCCCCATGCCCGCTACCGCAAAGGTTGCGGCTTCAAGGTGATATTCTGGGAACATCGCGACACAGAGTTGACCCACGCTGATGCCAAGTAACGTACCAAGCGTCAGCATGGGCGCAAAGATACCGCCGGGCGCTCCGGACGCAAAACACAATAAGGTGGTTAAGGCTCGCAATAAAAACAGGCAAAGTAATGCCGTTGATGTGTAATGACCCGCTGAAAAATCAGGGATAAGCGTAATACCGCCAGTGACGGCCTGAGGCAGGATTAACCCCAGCAAACCGCACAATCCCCCCAACACCGCGCCACCCAGCACCCAACGTGACGTCTGGCCCTTATGTAGCTTTTGAAACAGATCCTGAAGCGTAAATATCAGGCGATTAAAGGCAACACCGCAGCCACCAAACAAAATCCCCAACAGTAAATATAACCAGAGGGTTTGTATCGGCGCATCTTTCAGCTGTCCGATATCAATAATGGGCTCGTTACCGTTCAGTGTGCGAAAAACGATACTTGATGTAATCACGCCAACAAACACGGCTTTGATGGATATCAGGCTAAAACGAAACTGCAGGCGCATTTCTTCGATGATGAACAGAATGCCAGCCAGTGGCGCATTGAAGGCAGCGGCCAGCCCAGAGGCGGCACCGGTCGCCAGAATAGTATGGCGCGATTCAGACGAACGCATGCGAAAAATATCCAGACACATGCGGCCGATATTCCCACCGATCTGCACCGTCGGCCCTTCACGTCCCAGCACCATTCCCGACCCTAAAGCGCCCAAACCACCCACAAATTTAACCGGTAGAACCCGCCACCAGCGTACCGGTCGCAGTTCTTCCAGCGCCCCTTCGATCTCGGGAATGCCTGAACCTCCCGCTTCAGGGGCAAAGCGTCTGACGAGAAAATACCCTATCGCCGCCAGGACGGCAGAGAAAATAAAGGCGCACAATCCCAGTAATATGCCCTGATTCTCGAATTGGCTAAGCCAGTTGAGGCGGGAATGAATGACCCAGCTCACCGCTTTATCAAATGCCACGGCCGTTAATCCCGTCAGTACCCCCACCAGCGCGGCCAGCAGCAGCAATGCAATCGGCGTTTTGTCACGCCGTATAAGATATTGCAACAACCGCAACCGACGGGGACGGAAGATTCCGGGTCGATTTGAAACAAAAGCGCGCATGCCTGACCTCAAAATTAGCGTGCTAAACAGCACCAACAATGCAAATTAAATCCAGAGGTTATCGCATCTCCGCCATAATTCCTCGCTTTTATTTATTTCCGAATTTTAGTAAATCAGCAAACCCACTACGGCAAAATGAATGATGAGCCGCAATGGCAACCTGTGCATAGATTTCAGATGTCGTCTGGCAATTTTACCGGCAACCCATTGATTTGCGCCTTCAGGACGCTCATCATCCTGCGCCATCATCCATTCTTCTGGAGAGACGTGTGTGACCACTCTTAGTAATACATTGCTGGAAGCCGTTCTGGATCAGGTTCGTCCATTGGTTCATCAAGGTAAGGTGGCCAACTATATTCCGGCACTGGCTGACGTCGCAGCGGATAACCTGGGTATAGCAGTGTGTTTGCGTGATGGCACTGTTTTTCAGGCAGGCGATGCTGAAACACGTTTTTCGATCCAGTCAATTTCCAAAGTGCTCTCTTTGAGCGTTGCTCTGACACGCTATGACGATGCCGAGATATGGCAACGTGTGGGTAAGGAACCGTCCGGCCAACCTTTTAATTCACTGGTTCAACTTGAGCTGGAGCAGGGAAAGCCGCGCAACCCCTTTATCAACGCTGGGGCACTGGTGATCTGCGATTTGCTGGAGACACGGCTGACTGCGCCTCGCCAGCGCATGCTTGAGATCATCCGTCAACTCAGTCAGCAACCCGATATTCAGTATGATCGCCATGTCGCCCGCTCAGAATATGAACACTCTGCCCGCAATGCGGCGATCGCCTGGCTGATGAAGTCGTTTGGGAATTTTAATAACGACGTCACCAGCGTGATGCAGACCTACTTCCACTATTGCTCGCTGTCTATGAACTGTATTGAACTGGCTCGCAGTTTTATTTATTTGGCTAACCAGGGAAAAACGCTGGAGGGTTCAGCCTTGATCACCTCCCGTCAGGCCCGACAAATCAATGCACTGATGATCACCAGTGGTATGTATGACGGAGCAGGCGAATTTGCCTGGCGGGTGGGAATGCCGGCTAAATCAGGCGTAGGAGGTGGCATCATTGCCGTGATCCCCGGTGAAATGAGTATCGCTGTCTGGTCACCGGGGTTAGACAATGCAGGTAATTCATTAGCCGGCACTGCCGCGCTGGAGTGCCTGACCGATAAACTGGGACGCTCGATTTTCTGACTTAGCTTACTACATTGACAGGACGGTTCTGTTCGAAGCCAGCCAGATTGACCATGATGCCCTGTAGCAGGTTATGCATACCGCTATGACTCGCCCAGGCAACATGCGGCGTCAGGATCAGATTCGGGATATCGGGCTGGAGTAAGGGATGATCCGCTGCAGGCGGTTCACTGGTAAGCACATCCAGTGCAGCACCGGCAAGCGTACCATTCCGTAGCGCCTCCGCCAGATGGGCTTCATGAATTAAACCGCCTCGCGCAGTATTGATCAGTAGCGCCTGGGGTTTCATTTTGCTCAGCGTATCACGATCGATCAGTTGCCGGGTTTGCTCACTCAAAGGGCAGTGCAATGAAATGATATCGCTGGAGGCCAGCATCTCATCAAAGCTTACATAGCCGTCGCGTACCTTGCTGCTGCCCTTGCGTTCAGCATAAACAACTCGCATTCCCAGCGCCTGTGCCAGCCTGCCTACAGCGGTGCCAATATCGCCCTTACCCACGATACCCAACGTCGCGCCAGCGATATCTTGTATCGGCGTCTGGTGCAGGCAAAAATGAGAGGATTCAGGCCATAAATGACGCGTGCTGTTAGCGTATTCCACTATCTGGCGTCGCAGGGCAAAAATGAACGCGATCACGCCCTCGGAAACACTTTGCGTTGAATAGCCCGGAATGTTGCTGACCACAATACCGCGTTCTTTGCAGGCCGCGATATCAATACAGTCATAGCCGGTTGCCGTCACACAGATGTAGCGTAGCTCAGGCAGCGCTGCCAGCGTTGCTGCGCGCAAGGGTACCTTATTAGTAATGGCAATGGTCGCGCCCTTGAGCGCCATAACAATCTCGTCCTCTGCCGTGTCATGACGAAATTGCCAGTCACTACACCAGGTGGGTTGCGGTGGGGGTACGGGCAACGTGCCGCCATCCAGCGTTACAATTTTCATTAAGTCCCTCTCAAATAACAACAACACAGATTAATAATGTTATTTAAATGTACGACATGAGTAACAAGAAAGTTAAACTCAAAGCTAATTAAGGTGAAGGTGTTCAAAAGGTGCTAATTTTTTTGTCTTAAGTGCCATTTTTTTTAACCCTTTTATCTACGCCGCGTTACACTGCCGCCCTTAAATTGTAAATAACTGTCCTCGTTTTGATGATGAAATCCACCCGCTATAAACGACAACGCCTGAGCGCCTGTATTGCGATACTGGCCGTACTGCTGTTGTTTATTGCACCGGTAGTATCTAAAAATCTTGTTGAACACCATGATGCCATGGTCATGTCGGGCATGAGTGCGGATATGCCGATGATGGATCATCACAGCGACAGGGCGATGGCCGATCACAGCATGATGATGGATGATGGCGTCGCCTGCGGTTATTGTGATCTGTTGGTGCATGTCCCGTTAATGTTGTGGGTGTTTATTCCCTTCATCTGGCTAATGTGCCTTATCAGCCGCGCCCCTCCGCCGCAACACATTGTACACCTTGCGTTGCCACGCCTGAAGGGGAGTTATCGGCCTCGCGCGCCCCCGTTGTCCCGATTGTTTATCTCCTTTATGTGATCTTTTTTTCACGCCAGCGTGCGGGAAGAAAACCCCGGTATTCTGAAAATAGGGAATAGCTATGACCTTTTCACGGGAAAACAATCCACCTCCTCGCGGGGCGGTACTGACTGTACTTCGTCGTCTACATTTTTATATTGGCCTGTTTATTGCGCCATTTATTTTTATTGCCGCATTAACCGGCACCTTGTATGTCATAACGCCGCAATTAGAGAACTTTATTTATAAAGACGCATTAACCACTGACGCGCAGGCGCAGGGCCATGCCAAACCCCTTTCTGCGCAAATTAATGCGGCACGACATTATGCGGGTAATTTACGGATCTATGCCGTTCGTCCTGCCCCTGGCGCACAGGATACAACACGTGTGCAATTCTCAGATCCGCAGTTAGGCCCTTCAGAATCGCGTTCGATTTTTATCGATCCTTATACGCTTGGTGTGAAAGGCGATATGACGGTTTATGGCACCAGCGGCGTGTTGCCACTGCGCATGTGGCTCGATCAGGTTCATCGCGGCTTGCTGCTGGGTGATATCGGCCGTAATTACAGTGAGCTGGCGGCGTCGTGGTTATGGGTAGCGGCATTGGGCGGCATCGTATTGTGGCTGGGCACACGTCCCCGTCGTAAGGTCAAAAAGACAGGGGCTGGTTTTGCTTTAACGCGTTCCTGGCACGTCACACTTGGCTTAGTGCTGTCGCTGGGTCTGGTGTTTTTCTCCGTAACGGGATTAACCTGGTCACAATGGGCTGGCAATAATATCGATAAAATGCGTAGCGACTTTGGCTGGTTGACGCCTCAGGTCAGAACCGCGTTAAACGGTGATGCGCCAGCGGTGCCTGCCGATCCTCACGCCGACCACCATGCCACGATGGACGGTATGACGATGAGCGGCGCTATGCCAGCCATGTCAGATCACCAGGCCCGCACTCCCGCCATCCTTAATCAGCCCGACGCTGACTGGGACAGGGTTGAGGCCGCCGCACGCAGCGCAGGCCTGGAGGCGGCAAAAATTGAATTACGTCAACCGAAAAGTGGAGGTCAGGCATGGACGGTGAGTGAGATTGACCGCCGCTGGCCGAGCCATGTCGATTCGGTTTCTGTTAATCCTGATAACTTTAGCATTGTCGACCACGTAGAGTTTGCCCATTTCCCTCTGGTCGCCAAACTGACGCGCTGGGGCGTGGATGCGCACATGGGCGTGTTGTTTGGGCTACCCAATCAACTCATCCTGGTGCTGTTTGGCGCGGGCTTGTGTGCGATGATCGTACTGGGCTATCGCATGTGGTGGATTCGCCGTCCGGCATTACCGCAGGTTAATCCCGTGCAAACCCTGCTGTCGGCATGGCTGGTTTTACCGCGCTATCTTCAGGGCGCAAGCCTGATGCTTGCCCTGGTATTAGGTTATGCGTTGCCGCTGATGGGATTGAGTTTACTGGCCTTCGCCCTGCTCGACATCCAGCGCTGGCGAAAAGCACATCGCGCCACACGTCAGGATACTGTCACACCGCTGGACAAACAGTCCCCGCTGGCGATTGTGCAATCCCGTTTTGCCGTTAAGCGTAAAGAGATGCGTTATTTTCTGCGCAGTGTCGTCATTCTGGCGATAATAGTGGGAACGGTCATGGCGCGAGCCATGGTGAGTGGCGTCATTGAACAATACAACATCCCTTTCAGCGACTGGACGCTAATGATGTATATCACTCAGGCCATGATGATTTTGCTTTATACCACGGTATTCACCGGCTTGATGTCTATTCCACTCTGGTATTTCTTCCTGGGTGAAAGCGACGAGCAGGGCAAATAAATACGACGCCCGCCTGGTGCGGGCGTTTTATTGATCATAACGATATACCGGGTGTTTTCAGGCCACGTATTTAATCATGGTGGACAACATGGGCACGTTGCAGCGCATGTTTAAACTGACTGACATCCTCTCTCAACCAATGGCGTTGCGTCAGAGGCAGGTGCTCCAGCGCCTCGGGAAGAGGCACACCATTTAATTCGCCTTGATTGCAAAGCGCCCTGACCAGGCTTGCCTGAGAAATGCCCAGGTAGACCGCCATTTCAGATAATGTCATAAGATCTGAGTGCATGCTTACCTCCTGACCCTGAATTGTTGATGCATTTTTGTTCAATCCCATCCCGCCGTTATTGATCTAAAACAGGAATGGGCATAAAACAGTCAAAGGATTGATAAAATTGCTAAGCTGGTAAGATGGCTCCCAATAACCAGAGATAACACAGTGCAACATTATGGATTGATGGCGCTTTTGCTCGTTTCCTGTTGGGCAAACGCCCATAACATCGTTGTCGGGCAGCCTCTACCGTCGGTCTTTATTGCGGATAAAGGTGAGATGCGGCTCGATAGCGGAAAGATTGACTATCAAAAATGGAACAGTCTGACTCTGACGGGGAAAACACGTTTAATTATTCACGTTGCGGGTCGATTATCGGCAAAAGAACAGTCGGCAGCTCTCATTGACGCTCTTCAGCACGCCAACCTGCCTAAAAAACAATTCCAGACCACGACCATCGTCAATACTGATGATGCTTTACCTGGCAGCAGTCTGTTTGTGGTCAATAGTATCCGCGCCAGTAAAAAAGCATCGCCATGGGAACAGTTTATTATCGACAGTAGCGGTGTGGCACAGCACCGCTGGCAGCTTAAGCCCGAAGGTGCGGCAGTCATTGTGCTGGACCAGAAGGGACAGGTGAAATTTGCTAAAGACACGGCGCTCAGTGCTAATGACGTTTCTCAGGTAATTGCGACATTACGTGCACTGGCAAGCTGAACCCCGGGCGCTCAGGAAAACCTGTCACGCCACAGGCAAATACGACGGAGGTTTATGAATTCTCCACCTTTTCCACAGGCTCAACTAGTATTAATTATGTGGATTTAGCGAGAAAAAACCTGAAACCCTAAATGTAAAAATAACGGGTAAGCCTGCCAACCATGTTATGGCAGATTAAGCGTTTCTTTAAAGGGCATCGCACTTTTAGCGTTGTCATAAATGTATCCGTTGATAAGGACAGCCCGAATGACGGTCTGCGCAAAAAAACACGTTCACCCCACTCGCAGTGCTGCTGAGCAATTACTGGCTGATATTGATCGGCGGCTTGAGCAGTTATTGCCTGTCGAGGGAGAACGGGATTTTGTAGGTGCCGCGATGCGTGAGGGCGCGCTGGCACCGGGTAAACGTATTCGCCCGATGCTGTTGTTGCTCACAGCACGCGATCTGGGCTGCGCTGTCAGCCACGAGGGATTGCTGGATATCGCCTGCGCCGTGGAAATGGTGCACGCGGCATCGTTGATTCTTGATGATATGCCCTGTATGGATGATGCGCAGATGCGTCGGGGCCGCCCTACCGTTCACTGTCAGTACGGCGAGCATGTGGCAATACTGGCGGCGGTCGCCTTACTGAGCAAAGCCTTTGGGGTCATTGCTGATGCAGATGGCCTGACGCCGCTGGCAAAAAACCGCGCAGTGTCAGAATTATCAAACGCCATTGGTATGCAAGGTTTGGTACAGGGTCAGTTTAAGGATCTGTCAGAAGGCGATAAGCCGCGCAGCGCTGAAGCCATTTTGATGACGAACCACTTTAAAACCAGCACCCTGTTTTGCGCGTCTATGCAGATGGCCTCAATTGTGGCGAATGCCTCCAGCGAAGCACGCGATTACCTACACCGTTTTTCGCTTGATCTCGGCCAAGCGTTTCAACTGCTGGACGACTTAACGGATGGCATGGCTGACACGGGTAAGGACATCAATCAGGATGAAGGCAAATCGACCCTGGTCAATTTATTAGGCTCCAGAGCAGTTGAAGAGCGTCTGCGGCAGCATCTGCATCTCGCCAGTGAGCACCTCTCAGCCGCGTGTCAAAACGGTCATTCTACTCAACAATTTATCCAGGCCTGGTTTGACAAAAAACTCGCTGCCGTCAGTTAAGGATGCTGCATGAGCCACTTCGCGGCGATCGCTCCGCCTTTTTACAGCCATGTCCGTGCACTGGAAAACCTCGCTCAGGAGTTAGTGGCTCGCGGTCATCAGGTGACCTTTATTCAGCAACAGGACACTAAACCACTCATTCAGCATCCCCACATCGGATTTCATGCTGTAGGAGAAGAAAGCCATCCGTCTGGCTCATTATCGCGCCTGCTGCACTTAGCGGCCCATCCTCTGGGGCCGTCAATGCTTCGGCTCATCAATGAAATGGCGCGCACCAGCGATATGCTGTGCCTGGCGCTCCCCAGAGCCTTTAACGATTTGGCGATAGATGGTGTCATCGTTGATCAGATGGAGCCAGCAGGCGCTCTGGTCGCTGAAGCGCTGGGGCTGCCGTTTGTCTCGGTTGCCTGTGCACTCCCGCTTAATCGCGAACCGGATTTGCCCCTGGCGGTGATGCCTTTTGACTATGGCACCAGCGATGCCGCACGTGAGCGCTATGCAGCCAGCGAAAAAATTTATGACTGGCTGATGCGTCGGCATGACCGCGTCATTGCCCATCACAGTCACAGGATGGGCTTAGCACCCCGGGATAAACTCCATCAGTGTTTTTCGCCATTGGCACAAATCAGTCAGCTTATTCCAGAACTGGATTTTCCCCGTAAAGCGCTACCGGCTTGTTTTCATGCTGTTGGCCCCCTGCGAGAAACGCAGACGACATCAACCTCTTCGCCGCTTTATTTTTCGCCGTCTGAAAAGCCCCGAATTTTCGCCTCGCTGGGCACGTTGCAGGGTCATCGCTACGGTCTGTTTAAAGCCATCGTGAAAGCCTGTGAAGAGATTGATGGTCAGCTTCTGTTGGCGCACTGTGGCCGCCTGACTGCCTTTCAGGCCGAAGAGCTGGCGCGAAGCCGTCACACGCAGGTTGTGGATTTTGCCGATCAGTCGGCCGCGCTGTCGCAGGCGCAGCTTGCCATTACCCATGGCGGGATGAATACGGTGCTGGATGCCATTAATTATCGCACGCCCCTTTTAGCCCTTCCGTTGGCATTTGATCAGCCCGGCGTGGCCTCACGTATTGTTTATCATGGGATAGGAAAACGTGCGTCCCGTTTTACCACCAGCCATGCGCTGGCGCGCCAGATGCGTGCATTGCTGACCAACGTCGACTACCCGCAACGCATGACGAAAATCCAGACCGCCCTTCGTTTAGCCGGCGGCACAATGGCCGCTGCAGATATCGTTGAGCAGGCCATGCGCACCGGCCAGCCCGTTTTGAAGGGGAGCGGCTATGCGACCGCATTATGATCTGATTTTAGTGGGCGCCGGGCTGGCTAATGGCCTCATTGCCCTGCGCCTTCAGCAGCAGCAACCTGACATGCGTATTCTGCTTATCGAAGCGGCCCCCCAGGCGGGCGGTAATCATACCTGGTCCTTTCACGACGCTGATTTAACCGAGAGCCAACATCGCTGGGTAGCACCGCTGGTGGTATATCACTGGCCCGACTATCAGGTCCGCTTTCCCACGCGGCGTCGTAAGCTGAACAGCGGCTATTTTTCTGTGACTTCGCAGCGTTTTGCCGAGGTTTTACAACAGAAGTTTGGTCAGCACTTATGGATTAGCCGCGCGGTGGCAGAGGTTCACGCCGACGCTGTTCGACTGAATAATGGTCAGGTCATCAGCGCCAGCGCGGTGATTGATGGGCGAGGTTATACGCCAAATTCAGCGCTGAACGTGGGATTCCAGGCGTTTATCGGACAGGAATGGCGACTCAGTAAACCGCACGGTTTATCTTCACCCATTATTATGGATGCCACGGTCGATCAGCAAAATGGTTATCGCTTTGTTTACAGCCTGCCGCTATCTGCGACAGAACTGTTAATCGAAGATACCCACTATATCGATAACGCGACACTGGAACCTGAACGCGCGCGACAAAATATTCGCGATTATGCTGCCCAGCAGGATTGGCAGCTTCAGACTCTGCTTCGTGAGGAACAGGGCGCATTGCCAATAACCTTAACGGGCGATAGCACCGCGTTTTGGCAGCAACAGCCTTTAGCCTGCAGTGGACTGCGTGCCGGACTGTTTCACCCCACAACCGGTTATTCACTCCCCCTTGCGGTTGCGCTGGCCGATCGCCTGAGTGCGCTTGATGTCTTTACATCGTCCTCAATTCATCAGGCGATTACCCACTTTGCCCACGAGCGCTGGCAGCAGCAACGCTTTTTCCGCATGTTGAATCGCATGCTGTTTTTAGCGGGACCCGCCGATTCACGCTGGCGTGTTATGCAGCGCTTCTATGGTTTACCTGAAGATTTAATCTCCCGTTTTTATGCGGGCAAACTCACGCTGACCGATCGGCTACGTATTCTGAGCGGCAAGCCGCCTGTTCCGGTATTAGCGGCATTGCAGGCAATTATGACGACTCATCGTTAAAGAGCGACAACATGAAACCAACTACGGTAATTGGTGCAGGCTTTGGTGGCCTGGCATTAGCAATTCGTCTGCAGGCGGCGGGGATCCCTGTCTTACTGCTTGAGCAACGCGACAAACCCGGTGGCCGGGCTTATGTCTATGAAGATCAGGGATTCACTTTTGATGCAGGGCCTACCGTTATTACCGATCCCAGCGCCATTGAAGAACTCTTTACCCTGGCGGGAAAACAGTTAAAAGATTACGTTGAACTGCTGCCGGTTGCGCCGTTTTATCGCCTGTGTTGGGAGTCAGGAAAGGTTTTCAATTACGATAACGATCAGGCACAGCTTGAGGCGCAGATTCAGCAGTTTAATCCACGCGATGTTGAAGGCTATCGTCAGTTTCTGGACTATTCACGTGCGGTGTTTAAAGAAGGCTATCTGAAGCTTGGCACCGTGCCTTTCTTGTCGTTCAGGGATATGCTTCGCGCCGCGCCCCAACTGGCGAAACTGCAGGCATGGCGAAGCGTTTACAGTAAAGTTGCCAGCTACATTGAGGATGAACATCTTCGTCAGGCGTTTTCTTTTCACTCGCTGTTAGTGGGCGGCAATCCCTTCGCCACCTCCTCCATTTATACGCTAATACATGCACTCGAACGCGAATGGGGCGTCTGGTTTCCACGCGGTGGTACCGGGGCATTAGTGAAAGGGATGATAAAGCTGTTTCAGGATCTGGGTGGCGAAGTGGTACTGAATGCGAAGGTCAGCCACATGGAAACCACGGGGGATACCATTGAAGCCGTGCATTTAGAGGACGGACGCAGATTCCCGACCCGGGCTGTCGCTTCCAATGCGGATGTGGTTCACACCTATCGCGACCTGTTAAGTCAGCATCCTGCCGCCGTGAAGCAGTCGAAAAAACTGCAAACTAAGCGCATGAGCAACTCATTGTTTGTTCTCTATTTTGGTCTGAATCACCATCACGATCAGCTTGCCCACCATACGGTTTGTTTCGGCCCTCGCTACCGTGAGCTGATTCATGAAATTTTCAATCATGACGGACTCGCAGACGATTTCTCACTTTACCTGCACGCACCTTGTGTCACGGATTCGTCACTGGCACCGGAAGGTTGCGGCAGTTACTATGTGTTAGCTCCCGTGCCACATTTAGGCACAGCGAACCTCGACTGGACGGTTGAAGGGCCGCGACTGCGCGATCGTATTTTTGAGTACCTTGAGCAACATTACATGCCTGGCTTGCGTAGCCAGTTGGTTACGCAGCGAATGTTTACGCCGTTCGATTTTCGCGACCAGCTCAATGCCTATCAAGGCTCAGCCTTTTCTGTTGAGCCCGTTCTCACACAGAGCGCCTGGTTCCGACCGCACAACCGCGATAAAACCATCAATAATCTTTACCTGGTAGGTGCAGGCACCCATCCCGGCGCGGGCATTCCCGGCGTGATCGGCTCGGCTAAGGCAACTGCAGGTTTAATGCTGGAGGACCTGATTTGAATAATCCGTCGTTACTCAATCATGCGGTCGAAACGATGGCTGTTGGCTCGAAAAGTTTTGCGACTGCCTCAAAGTTATTTGACGCAAAAACCCGGCGCAGTGTACTTATGCTCTACTCCTGGTGCCGCCATTGTGACGACGTGATTGACGATCAAACCCTGGGTTTTCAAACCGATCAGCCGTCATTACAAACGCCTGAGCAACGCCTGATGCAGTTGGAGATGAAAACGCGCCAGGCCTATGCCGGATCGCAGATGCACGAACCGGCGTTTGCTGCGTTTCAGGAAGTGGCGATGGCCCATGATATTGCGCCCGCTTACGCGTTTGATCATCTGGAAGGCTTTGCCATGGATGTGCGTGAGGCGGAGTACATTCAGTTGGACGATACATTACGGTATTGCTATCACGTTGCAGGCGTGGTCGGCTTGATGATGGCGCAGATTATGGGCGTACGCGATAACGCTACACTGGACCGCGCCTGTGACCTTGGGCTGGCATTTCAGTTGACCAACATCGCCCGCGATATTGTGGAAGATGCGCATGTGGGTCGTTGTTATCTGCCGGCGAGTTGGCTGGAAAATGAAGGACTGAATAAAGAAAATTATGCGGCACCGGAAAACCGCCAGGCGCTGAGCCGCATCGCCCGACGTCTGGTGCAGGAAGCCGAACCTTACTATTTGTCCGCTACGGCGGGACTGGCCGGGCTGCCCTTGCGCTCAGCCTGGGCCATCGCCACAGCGAAGCAGGTTTATCGTAAAATTGGGGTGAAGGTTGAACAGGCAGGAACAGAAGCCTGGGACCATCGGCAGTCAACCACGACACCCGAAAAATTATCGCTTCTGTTGATGGCATCCGGTCAGGCCATTACTTCCCGGATGCGGCCTCATCCGCCTCGCCCTGCCCATCTCTGGCAGCGCCCGATTTAGCCGAATGTCGTTCTCTTAGCGTCGCCTGAAGTTTTGATAGCGGCGGCGCATAGAGAAAACCAAAAGAAACACAGCCTTCTTTGCCTCTTACGGCATGATGCATGCGGTGGGCCATATACAACCGCTTCAGGTAGCCTTTGCGCGGAATATACCGGAACGGCCAACGCTGATGCACCAGCCCGTCGTGAACCATGAAATAGAGCAATCCATAGGCCGTCATGCCCGCACCAATCCACTGAAGCGGCCACATTCCCGTACTGCCCAGATAAATAAGCAGGATCGATAATCCAGCAAACACAACGGCATAAAGATCGTTAACTTCAAACGCGCCTTTGCGTGGTTCATGATGGGAAAGATGCCATCCCCAACCCCAGCCATGCATGATGTATTTATGTGCCAGTGCAGCAACCACTTCCATGCCAATCACAGTAATCAACACGATCAGGGCATTCCAAATCCACAACATAATTTCTCCAGTAGAGACGTCCGGCATCAGGCGTGAGGATTTAATTTTAACAGAGATTAGCCGCGCTATTGGTGGGAAAGAAAAAAGGCGCGCCAGAAAGGCGCGCCGGAGATTAGAAATCGGCTTTCAGAACCACACGGTAGTTGGCTTTACCTGCGCGAACGTGTTCCAGTGCCTCGTTGATTTTCGACATGGGGAAATATTCCACCGTCGGCGCGATATCCGCGCGACCAGCCAGTTTCAACAGAGAACGCAACTGAGCAGGTGAACCGGTTGAAGAACCGGTAACGGCACGGTCGCCTAAAATCAGGCTAAAGGCAGGCACATCAAACGGCTTCAATACTGCACCAACGGTATGGAACTTACCGCGTGGTGCCAGCGCCGCAAAGTAGGGTTGCCAGTCGAGATCAACCGCAACAGTGCTGATAATCAGGTCAAACTGACCCGCCAGCCCTTTTAACGCTTCTGGATCACGGCTGTTCACCACGTGGTCGGCGCCCATATCCAGAATGGCTTGCTTTTTATTGGCCGAGGAGCTGAACGCGGTAACTTCTGCGCCCATCGCATGCAGAATTTTGATGGCGATATGACCCAGACCACCAATACCGATCACGCCGACGCGGCTCATCGCGGTGATGTTATGCATCAGTAAAGGTTTAAATACGGTGATCCCACCGCACAGCAGCGGACCGGCCGTTGCCGCATCCAGCTTTTCAGGTAGTGGAATGACCCACTGCCAGTTAGCGCGCAGCTTATCAGCGAAACCACCGTTGTTACCGATGGTCGTTGTGGTGCCATTGGCACAGTTAACATGATCGCCGCTGATGCACGGATCGCAATGCTGACAGCTTTTCGCTGTCCAGCCGATGCCCACGCGCTGTCCCAGCTTCAGGCCTTTACTTTTGGCACTGTCGCCAAGCGCAGCCACGCGCCCAATCACTTCGTGACCGGCAACCACGGGATAGGCTGAAATCCCCCATTCATTGTCGATCATCGACAGATCTGAATGGCATACACCGCAATATTCAACTTCTACTTCGACATCTTCTGCGTCTAACGGGCCTGGATCATAGTCGTAACGCTCCAGTGCTTGTCCCGCCTGCATGGCTGCGTAACTCTTAATTGTCATTCTGTACCTCATTTAACGCGTTGATTTGGCAGTCAGCGTGTTCGCCACCGTCACGAACTGGCCACCGCCAAGGTGATGTAAAGTATGTAGGGCTGAGTTACTGTCATCAAAATGCCAGCGCCCATCGTAAAAGACCCGACTGTCAGCAGCAGCAGTGACCACTTCGCCAAACAGGGTGTCATATGCCTGCTGTGCTTCTGTTTCCGGCAGTAAACGGCATTCCATCCAGGCGACACAGCTCTCTTCCAACAGAGGCACACCGAAGTGCTGACTCTCACTGGCCTGAATGGAGAACGCCGCAAATTTGTCCTGGTCGCGTCCTGTCGTGCTGCCGACGGCATACGTGAGGTCGACAAAACTTGCGGCGGGCACACAAATACCAAATGCGCCGCTGGCTTCGATCAGCTCACGTGACCAGGTCGATTTATCCACAATGATGGCCACCCGCGGCGGCGAAAACTCTACCGGCACTGACCAGGCCGCAGCCATGATGTTGCGACGCTCAGACTGACTGTCCCGACTGGTAATTAATATCGTCGGCCCATGATTCAGCAGGCGGCTTGCATGTTCGAGCGCGACCGGACGAAAATGCGACATTCAATAATCCTTACGTCCCGGGCCAGGAAAACGCGACGCCCGGTTCCGGGTTGATAAACGGGTTACTCTAGCGGTTTTCAACTCGCATCAGTTTGCCGCTTTGTGCCTTCGCGTTGCAAAATAGTGTTTAAGATCATGATTTAACAATCCTGAAACCTTAAACGTTGTGCACATAAAGCGAAACCGTTGAAGGAATAATTTTAGTCTGATTTGCCGTAACGTAAGAGAAATGAGACTAATCCTTATCAGGGTGGATAAACGGCTCCTGAGGTGAATACCCGGCAGAAAACGCGTAAAGTTGCCACAGTCAGTGAACCCGGAACTTAACTAGCTAATGGGAGTTGGGATGAACAACGAAAAGCTAAGAGCAGAACCTCTCACCTGGGGACAGGGACCTCACCTGTTCGAAATTTTTATTGAGCCCACCTGCCCCTTCTCCGTGCGCGCGTTCAATAAACTGGATGCGCTTTTAGAGCAGGTCGGTGAAGATAAAATGACGCTTAAAATTCATCTTCAGTCTCAGCCCTGGCACATGTATTCGGGCGTGATCGTTCGCTATATCCTGGCGGCTTCGGTGGAAAGCAAAGCGGCGGCTAAAGCGGTACTTCAGGCCGTTGCCGACCATCGGGAAGCGTTTGAGTTTACAGACCATTGCCGGGGTCCAAATATGGACGTCACGCCCCACCAGCTTCTTGCCAGGCTGAAAGAATACAGCGGCATCGATGCTTACGCCGCCTTTGATCGTCATGATTTGCAAGACCTGGTGAAATGGCACTGTAAATATGCCCGTCAAAACGGTATCCATGTTTCACCGACCTTTATGATTAATGGCCTGGTACAACCGGATATAAGCAGTGGTGATTCGGTTGAAGTGTGGGCACAACGTATTCTGGCCTGACGTAATGCTCCAGCCATTCTGGCCCCGCGGTAAAAGGACTGAGTATGACGATGACGCTTGAACAGATTAAAGCCAAATATCCTGACGCACTTTGCTGGTCATTTGGCGATTCTCCCGAGATGGCCAATGCGCTGGCGACGCTGGTGCTGTCCGGCAAAAAAATCGCCACCTGCAGCTCTCTGCAAGGCTGGTATGAAGATGATGTGAAGCCTCAACCCGGCAGTTACAGCATCATTTTAAACGGCGCGGATAAACCGGTTTGCGTCATCAGAACAACAGGGTTGTTTGTGACGCGCTTTGACCGCGTAACGCCAGAAATGGCGATAATGGAAGGCGAAGGTGACCTGAGCCTTGAGTACTGGCAGCGCGAACATCAACGCTATTTTCAGCGTAACGGCGGGTTCAGCACCGAAATGGAACTGATATTCGAAACCTTCCAGCTGGCAGAAGTGATTTAAAAAAAGCCGTTAATTCGCGCCAGCATCCAGCGCGGATTAACGGCTCAGACCGTTCAGATGACGCGCCCATAAGCAGCAATGCTAAAGCACGTGATCAAGTAGCGTGGTGCCATAGGAATTATCTACGGTACAGCGCCATTGATTATCACTTTCCAGCCGAAACACATAAGTGGCACGCCGGGTGTTTTCTATCGACTGTCCCTGCCCATCGGGATAGCGGAGCACCGTCTCCATGATAACCAGCGCGGTTCCTGCCCCTTCAATGACCTCCATCCTGCCCTGCTCCACCACCAGCTGATGCTGAAAATAGTTGGCAATGGCCTCAAAGGCACGGCGAATAGCTACGCTGCCCGTCACGGTCATTCCCGGCTTAATGACCAGGCTGGCATCGTCTGCATAGTGTTTCATCAAGGCATCATAATCACCGGCTGATATCGCCCTGTCGCATAACCTGACAACCTGTAAAACGGGATGGTCATTCATCGGAACCTCCTTACGCATAGCTGGTCAGCAATAAACCGGATGTGATAAGTATATCCCTACCGATGTTAAAAAGGAGTTAAGTATGTTTAGCCATATGGTTGTTGGGACCGATGATATTGCGCAAGCTAAAACGTTCTACGATGCTATTTTCGCGGTTATCCGTTGTGACGATCAGGGCATTGATGCCATAGGTCGCCCTTATTACATTAAAAATAATCAGCGTTTTATCATCACCAAACCCATCAATGGTCAGCCCGCCACCTTTGCCAACGGCGGAACCATCGGCTTCACCATGCCCTCATCCGAGGAGGTGTTTCGCTGGCATCAACAAGGGATTGAAAACGGTGGCACATCGGCAGAAACACCGCCGCAGGTCAGAGAAACAGATGGAAAATGCATCGCCTATCTCAGGGACCCAACCGGCAATAAGCTGTGTGCGTTTTATAATCCGACATAATTTTTGTTAACGCATTTCGTCCACGCTGTGAAAAGACGTTGTGTGCGGGTGAAAGATGGACATTAATCTGGCGGGGTTTCTGCCCGCGCTGCTCCCCATTGCGCTTTCACCCGGCGCAAGTTTCACGCTGGCAATGAACAGTGCACTTACGGCTGGTCGCAAAGGGCTGTTTAAAACCCTGCTCGGCACCGCACTGGGGATTTATACCCATGCTTTACTGATCGGTCTCGGCCTGTCGACGGCACTGGTTGCTTCACCCGCGCTGTTTGGCCTGTTAAAAATGGCTGGCGTACTCTATTTACTGTGGCTGGGCGGGCTTTTATTTATCACTGGCGTCAGGACGAAGACCTTTGCGCTGAACGCGACAGAAAGCGCGGTTACGATCAAAGGTGCATGGCTGGCCAATGTCGCCAATCCCAAAGCTATCCTGTTTTACCTGACGGTGGTTTCACAGTTCGTTGGTAACAGAGCGGGTATTGATGCCTTTCTGACGCTGGCCACAGTGCACATTGCGATCATGGTTATCTGGCTGGCCCTCTTTAGTCAGGCGCTGGTGTTCTCGGCGCAAAAACTGAACCCGGTATCGCTGAAACGCTACGTGAATATGGGTGGCGGATTACTGCTTATGGTTATTGCAGTGCGCAGTCTTACAGGCTGATGTTTTAGCGAAACGGTTATCGACAATCTCACTTAAATCGGGAAGACAGGGGGAAAACTGATGGCACCTGTTCAGCACTGGCACAAAGACGATTATCGCATTACGACGGATAAATCGCAGATGGATATTGAGGCCATTCACCGTTACCTCACCCGCTCAAGTTGGGCAGCCGGTATCGATTACGCCACCGTGGCACTGTCGGTAGAAAACAGTTTAAATTTTGGGCTGTTTCATCACCACCAGCAGATTGGTTTTGCGCGATTTATCACCGACTCCGCGACCTTCGCATACCTGTGTGATGTCTATGTCCTTGAAGAATACCAGGGTAGCGGGCTCGGCGGATGGCTGATTGAATGCTGTCAGTCCCATTCTGTCATTAACACATTGCGCCGACTCTTGCTGTTTACTTCAACCGCCCCCTGGTTGTACCAGAAATTCGGTTATCAGCCAGTGAACAGACCCGATTATGCCTGGACTATAACCCGACCCGACATTTATCAAACCAACCGCAAAGACCAGAATTAATCATCCCGCTTTTTCGTCTGTGTTATCGGTCTGCAATGATTGCCAGCCGCTGACAGCCCCGCGCTTCCAGAGCCAGAGCAGCCTGGGCGGCACGAATGCCACTGGCACAGACCAGAACAATGCGTTTGTCCGCGGGCGGCTGCCAGCTGGCGATATGCTGGGGCAATATCCGCGTCACATCGGGAATAACGCTAACAGGTGCTTCGTCGGTCCCGCGCAAATCGACCACACAGTCGTTTGGGGTTAACAGGGCCGAATCGATAAACGGAATTCCGGCTTTTTCAGGTTCGGGCGCATTGTCGAATCGGAACTGACGCAGTTGCCAGGACACAAAATCACAATTAATCATGCAACCCAATGGTGAAGGCGACAAATTCAACAGGATACTGAGTGCCATCTGCGCCTGTAAAGCACCTAAGGTGGCGACTGCCGGACCCAAAACGCCTGCAGTGTTGCAGTTGCCTGAGGCTTTGGGTAAGTGTGGAAACAGTGCGCGATAGCTTGGCGCACCGCCGCAAAATCCGCCAGCATAGCCCTGTCGCTCCAGCACCGAGGCGCAAACCAGCGGAACACCCCGGGCAAAGCAAATATCGGAAAGCAGGTAAGTCACCGCGAAGTTATCCGCTGCATCGACCACCAGATCGATATCCGTCATTGCCGCCTCAACAATACTGGCGCGCAACGCCACAGGATATACTTCAACAACCGTATCCGGGTTACGCTGTGCCAGCGCGCGTTGCGCGCAAAAAACCTTCGGCTCGCCAATGTCGGCCGTGGTAAACAGCGTCTGACGATGCAGATTATGCAGCGCCACAACATCATCGTCATAAAGCCGGATATAACCGATGCCAGCGCCAGCCAGCAGTGGCAGCAGCGTGGAAGCCAGCCCACCTGCACCGACCACTAAGACACGCGCAGCTGACAGGGACTGCTGCCCTTGCTCCCCGACGTCTGGCAGCATTGTCTGTCGTTGATAACGCGACATCACCGCTCCTTAGCTGAACTGGGCCAGCCCGAAAATGGGCGTGGACGCCGCCGCCATGTCGCGGCGTTCCATCATCCCTGCCTGACGTGCCTGATGTCCCGCGTCAATGGCGCCAGCAAAGGCACCAGCCATGCGCACCGGATCGCTGGATTTCGCGACGGCGGTATTCAGTAACACAGCGTCGAAACCTAATTCCATCGCCTGGGCCGCCTGACTCGGCGCACCGATCCCGGCGTCAATAATCAGCGGAACGTCTTTAAACCAGGCACGCATCGTGCGTAAGCCCTCAATATTGCGTAATCCCTGCCCGGAACCGATGGGCGCGCCCCATGGCATCAGCACTTCGCAGCCAGCATCCAGCAGTTTCTCGCCAACAATCAGGTCTTCTGTGGTGTAGGGAAAGACATGAAAACCCTCGGCACACAAAATACGCGCCGCTTCAACCAGGGCAAAAGGATCGGGCTGCAAGGTGTCGGCATGACCAATCACTTCAAGTTTGACCCACGACGTGGCGAACAACTCCCGCGCCATATGTGCAGTGGTAACGGCTTCTTTAACCGTATGACAGCCTGCCGTGTTCGGTAATACGCGTTTATTCAGCGTTTTCAGAAGGTCGCGAAATGCGCCGCCCTGGCTTCCTTCACGACGTAAACTGACTGTAATAATGTCTGCGCCCGATGCGCTGACGGCCTGTTGCAAAATATCTGGCGAGGGATAACCCGCCGTGCCCAGTAAAAAACGTGACTGCCCGCTATAGTCGTAAAACATCGTTAACCTCCCTGCATCGGTGATAACACTTCCAGACGACAACCGGCCTCAAGCGGTTGGGAGGAATAGCGTTCCCGGGGAATAAAGGTGCCGTTAAGCGCGCTGGCGACACAGCCCGCATCAATATCCTGTTCCGCCAACAATTCAGCCAGCGTCCGGGCCTGAGTCTCAATAGCAAGGCCGTTCAGTTCTATTTTCATCGTATTCCCTCTGACGTAAGTTGTTGCATAAGCTTCTCGGCCATCATCGGGGCCAATAAGAAGCCGTGACGATACATACCGTTGATGGAAAAAATGCCGTTTTCATAACGAACATCGGGCAGATTATGAGGGTAAGCAGGACGCAAACCCGTACCGCTTTCAATGATGCGTGCTTCGGCAAGGGCAGGATGGATGCTGTAAGCAGCGCTTAACAGTTCCATCATTGCGCGCGCGCTGATCGGGCTGTCATCCTGGCTTTCGACCATGGTCGCGCCGAGCATAAAATGCCCTTGCGCTCGAGGTACCAGATAACAGGGAAAGCGCGGGTGCAGAAGGCGAACCGGCCGGGAGAACGTTATCTCATTCGTCTGCAGGATGACCATTTCACCGCGTACGGCGCGGAGTGCCGGCAGGGATTCCTGGGCATGGATACCACGGCAATCAATAACCTTCCCACTGGGTTTACCGCTGTGAAAATTCACGCCAGCATTGATTAAGCGCGTTTGTAACTGTTGCATTGCCAGACGGGGATCAAGATGGGCTTCTGCAGCGAAAAATAGTCCACGCGCAAAACGGTTTTCCAGCGCGGGTTCGATCTCTGCAGGCATCACCCACTGATGTTCAGACGTCATGTTCGCAAAACGGGTTAATTCAGCACGGTCGCGCGGCGGCGCAATCACCAGCGTGCCCTTTTGTTCAACGCCGCTGATGCGGGCCGACCACCATGCGGCGGCATGCTGGCCCCAGTCCACGACCTGCTGCGGCGCACTTTCCGCTTCGCACCAGGGGGCCAGCATACCGCCAGCCCAGTGGGAAGCTGCCCGGCAATCAGGTAACGTGATGATTTCGACATTTTCGCCGCGCTCCGCCAGTAACGTAGCAATGCACAGCCCGGACACACCACTGCCCAGCACCGACCAGCGGCTCATTGCCAGCCAACCTGACAGCGTAAAATCAGAAACAGGATTTTCACATTGGCCTCTCTGTTTAAATCAGAGACCCGTGATACGAGAAGGGAAAAAGCATGAGCACAGTAAAAGCAGGCTCTGCGGCAAGTATCTGCACTGGGCGAAGATACCCGTCTTCCTACGCCAGTATCAACTGGGTCAGGTTCTAAGGGTCGCTAAGCCGCGCATTGCGCTATTAGCCTCTCAGTCTCTCTGGCGAGACTCCCCTGACGGGTTCTAGTTGTATTTTAAGCTGCGTCTTACGTCAAGGCTGACGCAACAATTTGTCATCAGCGTCTAAGGCACATTCAGATAACGCAGCAAGGCGGTCATACAGGCCGCGCCCAAAATAATCACGATAAGCGGGGCTTTACGCCAGGCAAGAAAAAGGGCAAACGACACACCCAACAACCTTGCCATCCCGGCAAAATGCGGGCCTTCAAACAGGGTGGTGGTGGCCGCTACGGCCAGTAACAGCACGGTTGCCGCATCAGATAGCATATGCTGCGTCCGTTCACTGACAGGCAACCTGTTACCCAGTTTGACGCCGGCATAGCGAATGGCATAGGTCCCGGCGGCCAGCAGTGCAATTCCTGCAATAATCATCGGGTGATTCATTTACGCGATCTCCACGTCAGCAGCCCTAACAGGGAAAACAGAACCGGCATCCCTGCGGGAACAAATGGCGTGACCACCAGCGACACCAGCGCACCTGTCGTCGCAGGGATACAGGTGCGGGGTTTACGTAGCGCCGGGAAAATCAGGGCGATAAGAATGGCGGGGAAAACGGCATCCAGACCGATAGCGGAGATACTCGGGATAAACTGACCAATCGCGGCCCCAAGCATCACGCTAAATGGCCAGATCAATCCAATACCGATGCCACACAGCCAAAAGGCACTGCGGCGCTGGGCCAGTGTTGGCTGAGAGATGCCAAACACCACACTTTCATCGTTCATGATGTGACAGCCGAACAGGCCTCGCCAGCCCTGACCCACCAAATCTTTAACAGCAATACCGAAGGGGAGATGGCGTGCGTTAACCAGCAGGCCCGCCGCCGCCGCAGTCAACGGGCTGCCACCGCCTGCCACGATGCCAATAAATAAGAATTCTGATGCACCAGCCAGTACGAGAGTCGATAACGCCAGTGGCACCCAAAACGGAAAGCCATCCGCAGTAGCAAGAGAACCATAAGACAGGCCTACAATCCCATCTGCGATACAGACCAGAAAAATCGCTTTAATCACGCCCTTATCGAGCGTCGTTTTTTTTGCCGGCATCAAAATCAAATCCCATATCGAACGTTTTATCCATTATAATGAACATCCAACATGTATTACAAGATGAACGATACGTTCGTTTTAATGAACAGGATGAATGATGAGTACGCCCATTAACATCATTGCCAATAGCTTAGTGAGAGAACGCCAGCGTACTGGCCTGACGCTCGCAGAGGTGGCCCGTCGCGCAGGTATTGCAAAATCGACCCTGTCTCAGCTTGAAGCCGGTAATGGCAATCCCGGCATTGAAACATTGTGGTCACTGTGTGTGGCGTTGAATATTCCTTTTGCCCGCCTGATGGAGCCGGAAGCGAATCGCCTGCAGGTTATTCGCCGCGGCGAGGGTCCAGCGGTAGCCGCCGAGCAGGCTGACTATAAAGCGGTGCTGTTGGCAACCTGCCCACCGGGCGCTCGACGGGATATCTATTTGTTGCACATCCAGCCCGGTAGTGAACGCTGCTCACAGCCGCATTCGCCCAATACCATTGAACATTTAATTTTAACCCAAGGGCGTGCGCTGGTGGGTCCGGTCGATTCACCGGTTGAACTGGCGGTAGGCGATTACATCAGTTATCCGGGCGACAGTGAGCATATTTTCCGCGCGCTTGAGCCCGACACGCTGGCTGTGTTGGTCATGGAGCACGTGTGAAGGCAGGCTTCCCTGCCTTCGTTTACCCATGCGCAGTCATGACTGCGGAACCCTGTCTGAGGGAAGCCAGTGAGATGACTTGATGCGCGCTCTTCTCCAGTAAGGCGAGGTCATGGCTGACCAGCAAAATGGCACAACGCTGCTTTGTTGCCAGCCCGGTAAGTAGCGCCAGCGTCTGCTGCTGAACAAGCGGGTCCAGACGCGACGTCGGCTCATCGGCAAATAAAAAGACAGGGTCCAGTAGCATGACCCGCAGCAGGGAAAAACGCTGAAGCTCGCCACCTGACAAACCAGAAGCCGGACGGCTCAGTAAATCATGCGCTAATCCCAGTTGCACCATCAGTTCATCACGTCGCTGAACCGTGGCGTGGTGCAGGCGCAGCACATCATCGATAACCTGTGCCATCGACACGTCAGGTGGAAAAATGGCGGAGGGATCCTGATACAGTTTTTGGTAACGTAACTTACTGATCTTGCCGGGCCGTATGACTCTGCCTGCATCCGGTTTTACCAGACCACACAGCGTATCTCCCAGGCTACTTTTACCACAGCCGCTTTCGCCGTAAAGCCCTACGATTTCACCGGCCCGAAAGGTTAAAGCCGCATCGTGAAACAGCCTTTTTCCTGAACGTTTCAGCGAAAGGCCTTCTGACTGTAACACGATGGTTTCATCACAGGGCACCCGCAAGCCTGTTGCCCAGGCCTGCGGTTCAGCCGCCAGCAACTGTTGCGTGTAGCGCTCTTGTGGCCTGCTCAGCACCCGCCTGGCAGTGCCCTGCTCAATGACCTGGCCTTTATGCATCACCATGACATCGCCAGCCAGCTGCCTGGCCAGTGCAATGTCGTGCGTGATCGTCAATAAGGTTTCGCCCCGGGCAACCGCCGTGTTCAACAGGCGACCTATTTCATCCCGTCGAGCGACGTCCAACCCTTTAGTGGGTTCGTCAGCAATCAACATCGTGGCCCCACCAGCACGTGCCGCCGCAAAACAAACGCGCTGGGCCATTCCGCCTGAAAGCTGCCAGGGAAAACGCGCTGAGGCCTGCGTAAGCCCCAGATGATTGAGCACTTCTGCAGTGGACTGCTGGGCGTCATCACGCGTTAATCCCCGTACATAACGGTAACCTTCTTCAACCTGAGCATTAACGCGCATCGTCGGATCGAGCGCGAGCCAGGGTTCCTGCGGCAGTGATGCAATGCGGTGTCCCCACAGCGCCCGAAGATGAAGCAAATCGGTTTGGAGATCATAGTGTTGCCCGTCGATCTCAACGGTGCCTTTTGCGTACAGCCCCTGAGGTAATGCGCCCATGATGGCCTGGGCGAATAAGCTTTTCCCCGATCCGGTTTCCCCGACCAGCGTCATGGGCCTGCCTGGTTGAATGACCATGCTCACAGGCTCGACGATGCAGTGTTCGGCGTAAACGGCGACCTGTTTTATCACCATGCCAGTCATATACGCTCCTTGTTCACCAATAAATTCAGGCCGATCAATACGATAAAAAGCGCCATTACAGGCTGCAGTAAAAGCCAGGGGGCTTCCCAGGCATAGGGAAAGAGTTCTGTCATCATCAGTCCCAGCTCTGGCGTTGGCGGTCGTACGCCCACGCTGATGAATCCCAATGCGGACACCGCCATAATGGCATTGCTAAACGCATACACCGTTAATGTCAGCAGCAAAGGCGCCATTGCTGGCCACAAGTGTCTGCGCAACAGATAGACCATCGAGAAACCAAGCAGTAAAGAGGACTGGACTGCCGGAGACGTAACGACGGGCCGCAAGGCGGCTCGCGTCACACGGAAAAACTCCACCCACAGTACCAGTGAAATACCGAGCCACAACATGCCTGGCGAGTCTGGCGCGATAGCGGCTAACAGCAACACCAGCAACAGACCGGGAAGCGCCAGGCACATATCCGCTAACGCATTGCATATGCGGTCAACCCAGCCACCGTGCCAGGCACTGATGATCCCCGCCAGGGTGCCCATCGTCAGTGCCGTAATGACGCACATCGCCGCCAGCCCCAGCGACAGACGAAGCGCTGCGCTTAAACGGGCCAGCATTGAACGACCAAGGTGGTCATAACCCAGCCAGGCCTCTCCAGTGGGAAGCTGTAACATCTGCAGCAGGTCCTGTTGCACGGGGTCCCCGGAACTCAACAGTGGCACCAGCCAGGCGAACGCGAGCAACAACAGGAGGAGAGTCAGACCCGTTTTTTGACGGTAGGTCATGCGCGTTTCCCCCTTGGGTCCAGTACGTAACACAAACCATCGACAAGCATATTTAAAGTGACAAACGTCAGCCCCAGTACCAGCGCACAGGCCTGAATTACGGGCACGTCCCGGGCAAAAATCGCATGCACCAGCGCATGGCCAATACCCGGCCAGGCGAACAGCGTTTCGACCACCACCACACCTTCCACCAACCAGACAAACTGCATGCCGAGCCAGGTCACGACCGGCACGCTGAGGTTGCGTAGACCGTGCCGCCAGAACAGACGCGAGCCAGACAGTCCTTTCTGTGTCCCCCAGCGATACCAGGTTGCGGTGACGGCCTGATGCGTTGCCTCACGTACCACACGTGCGCCCACGGCACTCAGTGACAACGCCAGGGTCATTGAGGGCAGGATGAAATGTCGCCACTCTCCCTGCCCTGCACTGGGCAGCCAGCCCAGGCGCAGCGCAAACAACACGACAAGCAGCAGGCCCAACGCAAAATGTGGAATCGATTTGAGTATGGCTGCCAGCCAGTTAATGAGCCGGTCCAAAAAGCCGCCTGGATGGCAGCCCGCCCAGAGACCAATCGGTATAGCCAGCAACAACGTCAGCAACAGGGAGAAGCCGGCAAGCGCAAGCGTTTGTTTTAATTGCCAGGCCAGTTCGTTGCTTACCGGCTCACCCGACACCAGTGAATGACCAAAATTGAAGCGCAGCAGATCCCACAGCCATTGCCACAGTGCGCTTCCCTGAGCAGTGATATCCGCCAGTTGCTGTTGTACTTTGGCGACGGCGGCCAGATCGACCCGATCATAACCATAACGCCCCGATGCAATGCGCCAGGCCATATCACCCGGTAACGCCTGCACCAGAACGAAGGTTAAGATGCCGACGGTGAGAACGACAAAAGCGGCCTGGCACAGGCGCCAGCTGAGTTGTTTAAGCATCACTTCACCCATCTCATATCACGCAGACCGAAATGGCGTTCAAAGGGATCAAGCGTTACCGAGGTAAGATTGACATTGACCGCTGCCGATTGCTGATACCAGGCGATGGGGATCACAGGCAAATCACGCTGTAAAGCCGAAGTAATGACCTCTCTGGCCTTTTGCCTCATCGCAACATCATAACGGCGTGATAGCGTATTGAGCGCCTCGCCAAAGGCCTTGTCATGCCAGTTCATCGCGCCCCAGTCACCGCCCTGGGTGCCGTAATCCTGAAGCAGCGTGCCGGTGGGATCGGGTGTTAAGGCAAAATTACGGGCGAACAGCGCCATCTGCAGGCTCCCGTCATGATGACGGGCAGGAATTTCACTGGAGTTGGTTGAATTGATGACGACATCAATTCCAGTCTGACGCAGTTGCTGTTGGATCACCATGGCGATTAACGGCAGTTCCGGGCGATCCGGATAGGTTAACAGCGTCAGTGTAAACCGCTGCCCGTCGCGCACCAGAATCCCATCCCGACCGGGCTTCCAGCCTGATTGTGTGAGTAATGCTGTTGCGCGCTGTGGTGAGAAATCCAGGGCCGGTAATGCGGGATTGTGCCATTCCGCCATTGAAGGCGGAAACATCTGTGTTGCTGCGCCGGGATAGCGCAATATTGCATTGGCCAGTGCGCGACGATTAATTGCCAGGCTTAACGCCTCTCGCGTGGTTTGCTCTTTGAGAAAAGGATGAGTCAGGTTCAGTTTGAGCATCACCGTTCGCGGAACGGAAACGGTAAGAAGTTGCAGGGATTTTTTTTGTGACAGGCGTTGGCGGCTGGCTGCATCAAGGTTAAAAACATAATCGGCGTCTCCGCTTTCGGCCAACAGTGCGCGGGTTTCTGCACGTCCTGCGGATAAAAATTCAGCGTTAACAACGGCGGGTTTATTCCCCCAGTATCCCTCAAATCTTTTTACGCTCAGCGTCTGAGGCGGTTGGAAACGGACTAACTGGAAAGGACCGCTACCAATGATGCGCGTGATGGCGTTTGCGTTATCCCATGATGCCAGCGCCAGAATTTGTGAACGGCTTTCCGCCAGTACCGCCAGGAGCGGCGTAAAGGGTTCACTGAGCGTAATGGTGACCTGTCTGTCTTCGCCGACAATCGATGTTATTGGGGCTTTATCCAGTAAACCCGGCTTACTGCGGGCGATATTCAGTGATTTTACGACACTTTCAGCGGTGACCAGAGATCCATCGTGAAAGTGCGCGTTCGCCCGCAGCCTGAAACGCCACTGCAGACCGTCAGGAGAAGCCTGCCAGCTCTCTGCCAGCGCAGGAACAGGCGCACCTGTGATATCTGTCTCCACGAGTGTTTCAACGACATCCATGCGAAGTAAAATATCGCCGGAAAGTGCAGGATCGGTCCCTTTAATTTCAAAAGGGGCCGCAATTCGAACCGATCTGGTCTCGTCAGCATAAGCACTCAATGAAGCCACTATCAGGCCCGCAATCGCGCTGTAAAACAGGCTTTTAAGTTGTGTCATGATATTTCTGTTTACCACATAATATTTCCCAGAATGTATAATGTTATAACATATCATTTAAAATCAAAACCCATTAAAGCGCAGGGAGATTAGAAACGGGTCAGCCCCGCTTCTCGCTGCCAGTGTGCGTTTCGATCATCCTGACAAACAGTGTTGAAAATTACCTTCATTTTGTTATGTTATAACATTATATATAAAGCTGATTTGAAGGATAACGCATGGCACACCATTCCCTCCCCGACTTCCAGGACACTCGTTTACCGGTTTCTGTGCTGTCGGGTTTTCTCGGCGCAGGTAAAACCACGCTTCTTAACCACATTCTTAACAATCGTGAGGGGCGACGTATTGCTGTCATCGTTAATGACATGTCTGAAGTCAATATTGATGCGGCGTTAGTGCGCAACGGCGGTGCTGAGCTGTCGCGTACCGATGAAAAGCTTGTAGAGATGAGTAATGGCTGCATATGCTGCACACTTCGTGAAGATCTGCTGCTGGAGGTCAAACGGCTGGCGCAGGAAGGTCGTTTTGATCATCTGGTCATTGAATCAACCGGCATATCTGAACCGCTTCCCGTGGCAGAAACCTTCACCTTCGCCGATGAGGACGGTGAAAGTTTATCCAGTATTGCCCGACTGGATACGATGATTACTGTCGTAGATGGTTATAACTTCCTTCGTGATTATCGTTCCGTCGACTCACTGCAGGCGCGCGGTGAATCCCTGGGCGAAGAAGATGAACGGTCTGTCGTAGATTTACTGATTGATCAAATCGAATTTTGCGATGTACTGGTCGTTAATAAAACAGACCTGATCAGCGAGGAAGATCAACAGACGCTTAAAGCAATGTTGCATTCATTGAATCCGCGAGCGCATATCATCACCAGTCATTTTGGTAACGTCCCACTTGATCAGGTGCTGGATACCGGGCTGTTTGACTTTGATCAGGCAGCGCAGGCACCAGGCTGGCTAAGAGAACTTCGTGGCGAGCACCAATCAGAAACTGAAGAGTACGGTATTCGTAGTTTTGTTTATCGCGCCAGGCGGCCCTTTCACCCCGAACGTTTCTGGCATGCTGTTAACCACCAGCTTGATGGTGTGATTCGTTCCAAAGGCTACTTCTGGCTGGCCAGCCGTCCGGAATTTGCTGCAATGTGGTCACAGGCAGGGGCGGTTGCCCGTCATGGACATGCCGGAAGCTGGTGGGCCAGCATTCCACGTGAGAAATGGCCTCAGGATACTGAGTCTCTTAATTTTATTGCAGAAAACTGGCTGGATGGCATTGGAGATGCCCGACAAGAACTCGTATTTATCGGTATAGAAATGGATGAGAAACAGGTGCGTAGTGCGCTTGACGCCGCGCTCTTAACGCCACAGGAAATGGCCCAGGGGCCCGCATACTGGGTGACGCTTTCCGATCCGATGCCGGGCTGGTTTGAGGATGCGGAATCCTGAGGGTCAGATCCGGGGCGCTTCAGATAACCTGCTGTGGTGAACAGTCAGTCAAATCATTCTGTCGCGCAGTCCTTCAGAATAAACCGGCGCACAACGATGCGCCGGTTTTAGCTGTGAATCCGCAGAACAAACTTCAGTAAGGCTCATTAACGGCGGTTTTTCCATACTGTCTGCACATTACAGAATTCATGCACGCCAAAGTGTGACAGCTCGCGGCCGTAGCCACTCTTTTTGACACCACCGATAGTAACGCGCGGATCGGAAGCGCCATTGCCGTTAATAAAGACTGCGCCCACTTCCAGCTCATCACTCATGCGTGCGGCAACCTCTTCATCAGCGGTCCAGACTGTTGCACTCAGCCCAAAATCGCTGTTATTGGCGATTTCCAGCGCATGCTGAGCATCGTTTGCCACTGCAATTGCCGCCACGGGACCAAACAGCTCTTGTCTGAAAGCGGTCATGTCGTTGGTGACATCTGCAAGGATGGTTGGGGCGTAATAATTGCCCTGCCCTGCTATTTTCTCGCCGCCTAACACCAAACGGGCACCTTCACGCAAACTGGCTTTGACCTGCTCATCGAGCTCATCGCGCAGATCGGCTCGTGCCATCGGACCGATGAAAGTCTGTTCATCAAGAGGATCGCCAATTTTGAGTGATTTGACTGCGTCAACAAAACGCTTTTTGAACTCATCAGCGATGGATGCTTCGATAATAAAGCGTTTAGCGGCCATACAAACCTGTCCGGTATTTTGATAGCGGCCTGTTACTGCCGATTTTACGGCCTCATCAAGGTCAGCATCGGCCAGCACGATAAAAGGGTCCGATCCCCCTAACTCAAGCACTGTCTTTTTCAATGCCGCACCTGCCTGTGCTGCGATAGCTGCACCGGCACGGACGCTACCTGTTACAGCAACAGCCGCGATGCGATCATCTTTGATTGCAGCTGAAACGCCTTCGTTATCAACATTAATCACATTAAAACCGCCTTTGGGCAGGTCAGTCGCATCAAACAATTCTGCCATCAGCGTAGCGCTGCCCATGACGTTGGGGGCATGTTTGAGTAGGTAGGTATTGCCAGCAAGTAGCATGCCTACTGCGCCGCGCAGAACCTGCCAGAAAGGGAAATTCCACGGCATGACGGCCAGAATAACGCCGATTGGACGAAATGACTGCCATGCATCAGGAACCTGCGAAGGCTGGTCTGCCAGCATTGCAGGTCCATGTTCCGCATACCAGTCGCACAGGTTCGCGCATTTCAGGATCTCTCCTCTCGCCTGTGCAACGGGCTTACCCATTTCAAGGGTAATCATCCGTGTCAGTTCAGGTTCGCGCTCACGAAGCTGTTGGCTCAGTTGACGAAGCACGCTTACACGGGTTGCCATGCTGCTTTGCCGCCACTCTTTGTAAGCCGTTGCGCTGGTATTTAGCGCTTGCTCCAGTTCAGAAGCGCTTTGCATTGGGTATTGGGCAAGAATCTCGCCTGTTGTGGGATTACGTGAAATCGCAAAGTCAGTCATGGACTTGATCCTTTATCAATAAGAGACGCGATCACCATACGCTGGGATGATGCTGATGAAAAATGAATAATAGTGAGCAAGTTGTTTATAAAAAATGAAAGCAGAATTTATAAAGAGAATGATCCTTTGAGAAAATCATTATGATCGACTTTCTCGCTATGCTTTGAGCAAAGGCTGTGAGGATACTCGCAAGGTGTGCGCAGAGAGGCTGTTTTTTTTGAGTTATCCACTTATACAGTGATTAGTTCCTATATAACGATCATAAAGAGATCCCTTATAGATCCAAAGAGATCCCCGATCGCCGCAGGCCGCACCACACAAGGGCTGAGAGGGTGTTGTCATTCACTGTAATCAGTAAAGTATTCACTGTAATCAGTACTTTATTCACTACACACAGTAGAAAGTTCACTATAATCAGTGCTAATGTTCACTGTAGTCAGAAAACGATCCTTTTCATCCACAGAATGAAGATCTTATCCAATGGCAGATAAAGATAGTGAAAACAAAGCGTTACTAGAGCCTTTTCTGTCTGTGACCAAAAACAGTGGCGAAGTTATCCAGCTTCATCCAAACAAAAATAATACCGTCCAGCCTGTTGCTTTAATGCGCCTGGGTTTGTTTGTGCCCACGCTTAAATCCACAGCGCGTGGCATCTCGGGTGCGATGGCTTCAACCGATGCCACTAAAGAACTTAAAAACCTTTCGCTGGTTAAAGCGGAAGGTTATGAAAAGATTACCATCACCGGTGCCAGGCTGGATATGGATAATGACTTTAAGACATGGGCAGGTATTATCCAGTCATTTTCCCGCTATCCGACACAGGGAGACACGGTGACGCTGCCCTTTATTGATTTCGTGAAGATGTGCGGAATACCTTCTGCGAACTCCTCTGCTGCGTTACGCAAGCGCCTTGACGCCTCATTACGTCGTATCGCGACGAATACGCTTTCTTTTGAAGGTAACGGTAAAGCCTACCATACGCACCTTGTCCAGTCGGCCTACTACGATCGTGAAAAAGATATCGTGCGCATACAGGCCGATCCTAAGCTATTTGAGCTCTACAACTTCGACCACAAGGTTTTACTGCAACTACGCGCCATCTCCCGCCTTAAGCGTAAAGAATCGGCTCAGGCGCTTTATACGTTCCTTGAGAGCCTGCCAACCAATCCTGCTCCTATTTCTCTTGCGCGTTTACGCATGCGCCTGAATCTCGGATCAAAAATTACCACTCAGAACCATGTGGTGCGTCGCGCGATGGAACAGCTCAAAGAGATTGGTTACCTTGATTATTCTGAAGTTAAACGCGGGCGTTCCGTGTTTTTCATCATTCACAGCAGAACGCCAAAGCTTGATGGCATAAGCAATCTTGAGGGAATCGATACGCTCGAAGACATCGATTTTGAGGACTAGCCCGAAGGTTCACTGTAATCAGTACATCCTGCGTTGCAGTGTCACTTTTGCCTGAAAGTGACATCCGCATTCTCTTCTCCGCTATTCCCGTGCGATGTAGTGCGCAAGGTGTTCACTGTAATCAGCGCCGTTCACTATAGTCAGTAAAAGCGTACTGCCTAAAACTCTCTGTTCAAACCCCTTTTTTTAAATGTGATATTAATCAATTGCTTATATGTTTGTAGGCGCTCACTATTATTATTGTTAGTTCCTGTTTCCTCTTCCGAACACACAATTACTGATTACAGTGAATGTTGCCTCTGGCGTGCACATCAGCAGACAGGACTGATTATAGTGAATCCCCGCACGTTATCTATCAAGCTGATTACAGTGAATTTTAAATGTATCCCTCTGTTTAAAAAGAGCTTTTTTTTGGGTTTTTTCGAGTCCTTCTCCTCGTTTTGGCTTTAACATTCCAGATAATGACACGTGAAAAAAGTGACAGGGTTAGTTGGATTGCTGATTACAGTGAACGTGATGTTACCTGTAGAGCGCGATAGTCATATCGGCCATCACATTTACTGATTACAGTGAACATCTTGACTCATTACAGTGAACGTCCAGCCGGTAGCGCGGTACCTGAAAACACAGGTGCTGATTACAGTGAACATTTCACCTGTCGGTGCCCCGCTTCCAGGTTTGGTGCGGATTCTCGTTTTTTCATCTACTGATTACAGTGAATGTTTTACTGACTACAGTGAATCTGCAAACTGCATTCAACCATTTTCACAGGTAATGACTAAATGCGGTGCGGGGGAAGAGACATTGTTAACTCCACTGACTACAGTGAATGTTTTGACGAAAACGCCTCTGGCGGCACGGACTTCCTTGATGCTCTGTTGATGGATAACGAGGCATTGATTACCGGCAGACTGTCTCCCCTACTGACTACAGTGAATGTTTTAACCCGGGTACGGCATACAAGCGTTCTGGAGTGCACCGTCATGGCACTTGATGAGGGTGGCGGTGTGCTGAAGAGTGCTGCTGGGCATGAAAGCCAGACTCAACATGACTGAGATTACTGACTACAGTGAACGTTTATGCGAACCGGGCAGTTTTACTGATTACAGTGAATATTATGGTTGCCGCCCTTG
Organism: Pantoea sp. OXWO6B1; assembly: GCF_001641135.1. Taxonomy (NCBI): domain Bacteria; kingdom Pseudomonadati; phylum Pseudomonadota; class Gammaproteobacteria; order Enterobacterales; family Erwiniaceae; genus Pantoea; species Pantoea sp. OXWO6B1. The sequence goes on along the minus strand of NZ_CM004290.1, from coordinate 144,824 downwards.
CTGACTATAGTGAATTTTTAGCCCTGCTGTAGTAAATCAAAAACTGTCTTTACCTCCCTCACTCACTCCTGTTCTTTACTGCCTGGTGCCGGCTGTAGAGAGCTGTCCAGTAAGATGAGGAGTTTCGCATTATCGCTAAGTCGTTACTGACTACAGTGAATCTTCTACTGTTTATAGTGAATGTTTTAGGCTTGTTGGGTTTCCTGTTTCTACTAACCACAGTGAACGCATTAGAGCGTCCTGATTGAGCGCGCTATGACGCTACCTTAACCTGTTTCCTCTTCTTCATGCCGGGCCAGCTAACCTTTTCAGGGCAGATTGATTAATGTAAAAACCTACTGATTACAGTGAACGTTATCACTTCTGTTCATTGTTCAGGTTGCCCGTTTCATACATATGGGGCGCGGGAGTGGGATTCGACAGGGCTGTGTTCAGGCTTATCAGGCGTTATAAGGTGGAATAAGCTCGGACTAGACGCGTTTCACGCGATGCCTGTCCAGCGCGACACTCGCTCATTACAGTGAATTGTGCGAATAGCGTCACAAAAATCAGGAGTTTCACACCTAACACAAGATTACGTTTATAAGATAAATTCTTGCCTCATGTGCAGGATTTAGGTATAAATTCATAAATCCTACATGTTTGGAGTAAGTATGGCTAACGATGATAGTCAGGTCATGAAAGTTGCTCAGCGTTCAGAACGCATGTTATTGAGCCTTACTGAACAAATTCAGGCACAAAAACTTGAGTTGCAAGAAAACAGTTACTACCAAATCTATGCCAAGGCTGCGCTGGCGAAACTGCCAAAGTTAACGCGTGCCAGCGTAGATTATGCAGTGAACGAAATGGAAGAGAGTGGCTATCAGTTCGATAAACGTGCAGCAGGCAGCTCCGTCAAATACGCGATGTCCATTCAGAATATTATTGATATTTATCATCATCGCGGCGTGCCTAAATACCGCGATCGCCATACTGAAGCCTTTACTTTGTTTGTGGGTAATCTTAAAGGTGGTGTTTCAAAAACCGTTTCTACGGTTTCTCTGGCTCACGCGCTGCGAGCGCACCCTCACCTCTTGTATGAAGACCTGCGCATTCTCGTTATTGACCTTGATCCACAGTCCTCGGCCACCATGTTTTTAAACCATGAGCGTTCTGTTGGACTTGTTGAGGCCACGGCCGCTCAGGCGATGCTGCAAAACGTCACGCGTGATGAGCTGGTGAATGAATTTATTGTGTCATCCATCATCCCCGGTGTGGATGTGCTGCCTGCGTCGATAGATGATGCATTTATTGCATCAAGTTGGGATCAGCTTTGTGCCACACATCTGCCCGGGCAAAATATTCATTCAGTGTTATACGATAATGTGGTTTCTAAGCTTAAAAAAGATTACGACTTTATCTTCATTGATAGCGGGCCACATTTAGATGCCTTTTTAAAAAATGCGATAGCCGCGTCCGATCTGCTGATGACGCCTGTCCCGCCTGCGCAGGTGGATTTTCATTCCACACTCAAGTACCTGACCCGTTTGCCCGAGCTCATTGGCATTATTGAAGAGTCCGGCGCGACCTGTCGACTTCAGGGCAACATTGGGTTTATGTCTAAGCTTTCAAACAAAGCAGACCACAAACTTTGCCACAGCCTGGCGAAAGAAATTTTCGGTGGCGATATGTTGGATGCGACGCTGCCGCGTCTGGATGGTTTTGAGCGATGTGGTGAGTCTTTTGACACCGTGATATCTGCCAATCCCTCTACCTACGTCGGCAGCAGTGAGGCGTTGAAAAATGCCCGTTCTGCCGCTGAAGACTTTGCAAAAGCGGTTTTCGACCGCATTGAATTTATCCGCCTGAACTGAGGTTTATATGAGTGCAAAAAGAATAACGATCGGCAGAACCTTCAGCCAGACACCGTTAAACACAGAAAAAAGCGCTGATAGCCATTCACAAACGTTTGTACTGGCAACAGGAAAGCGTGCCTTATTTCGTTTTGAACATATTCTTGCGAATGACGTTGAAGCCAAAACGTTTGTGACCATGGAAACAAATGGGCGTGATCAGTCTGGACTCACACCGGACTCGCTACGCGATATTATTCGCACTATTAAGCTTCAGCAGTTCTTCCCTGCCATTGGTGTCATGCAAGGTGAACGTATTGAGATCCTGGATGGCTCACGACGTCGTGCGGCGGCGCTGTACTGTAAAACCGGCCTTGATGTGCTTGTCACAGATGCGGCGATAACGCCTGATGAAGCCCGCCGGCTGGCTCAGGATATCCAGACAGCACGTGAGCATAATTTGCGTGAAGTCGGTATGCGGTTACTGGCACTCAAAGACGGTGGCTTGTCACAAAAAGAGATTGCTGAAAACCAAGGGCTTTCACAAGCCAAAGTTACGCGAGCCCTGCAGGCCGCTAGCGTTCCTGCTGATTTGATATCCCTTTTTCCGAATCAATCTGAGCTGACTTATCCTGATTATAAGGCGTTGCTCCAGGCGGCGGATAAACTCAGTGAAACAGGCCAGACTGTAGAGGCACTGATAAACGCAATCTCAGCGGAAATTGATGTGGTAAGAGCGCGTGAGGGTTTAGCTGAGGATGAACTGAAAAATACCATTCTCAGGTTGATTCGTCAGGGCAGTCAGACACTGGTGAAAGAACCGGAAAAAGATAAAACAACGGCGGTCACCCTCTGGTCTTTTGCAGATAAAGATCGCTTTGCACGTAAAAAAACGCGCGGAAGAATGTTCAGCTATGAGTTTAACCGTCAGTCCAAAGAGCTCCAGGATGAGCTTGATAAGGTCATTGCTGAAACCTTAAAGAAATATATGACGCGTTAAAACGTACATCAAACCAGGCAACCTGTATTTGTCTGGTTTGCGCTTTTCCCCCTTCTTTTTTTCTCCGCCATTCACGTTTCAGTACGCTGTTAATAGCGAATTTCAGGCTGAAATCGCCAAAGAAAATTGCCTCAGTCTTTTTTAAGATTATGATTTAAATGGCTATTTTATTTTCACTAATCTGAGATTCGCCAGTTTTTCGTGATCGTAAAAACTGATCAAAAAAGCATTTTGAAAACCGGACAAGAATGACAAAGACGGTTTTAACGCTGAAAATTTTCATTGAACGTCGATGTAAGGCCTGAGCGATATTTGCTCAAGCATTCTCCTGTCTGGAGGTCTCTCTTAACAGCTTAACGATCCGAGATAGCATTTTAACCGCATCACGCAATATGCAGAGTCGCTAACAGCATAACGGGATGGCGAAAGCAGCGCTGTTTTTAAGATTATACTATTGATAAATAACGTTTTTAATATGGCGATTTCAGGCTGAAATTCCATCCGAAGTGAAAGTTTTGTCATTGCAGAGGCGATAAAATCGCTCAGATCTACAGATTTTATCCGCTTTAGAATGCGAAAAGGAAAAATGCTAAATATCATTGAGAATGATATACAGAAAATATCCCTTACTTATCCACAGAAAAAGTGGATAAGTAAGGGAATTCTGAATAAACCCTTTTGAACGTAGGCTGTCATCCTGTTGCAATCAAATGGTAAAAGTGGATGACGAAAGTCACACCTTAGCCAATTCATCTGATCTGTAAGAGCAAATGCCTCTCTGAGTAAACGATATTGCTTAGGTGCAAAACTGAGGTTTTGACGTGTCTGGAAAACTTATTGGCGAGTGCAACAGATTAAGGCCACGACAGACCGCCCTCAATATGTGCACTTATGTCCCTGGCCCTTCTACAAACATTACTGCCGATCTCTCTTAACTCGGTATGATCGCGACGTCACATCGTCATGTTGAACAAAAAAGATTTTACGACGGATTATTATTTATCCGTTCCTGCGAAACCTGAATGTAAAGCGTTCATTCAAGGCCGTTCTTAGTATGTGTCGTATGAATCACGTCCCAACTCGGTCAGTCTAACGTTCCCCCTATCAGACGCAAAAGCCCTGATGCCATTTGTCCAAAGAAAACAGTATCAGCCAATGCCAAACTGGTAGTTTCTTTAGAGGATAACGGCGAAGAGATTGCCCGTACTTTTATTCACTGTAATCAGAAACGGCTGCTCTGGAGCCGATCGCTTCCACTTATCCCTTTAAAAAAGTTGCCACTCAGTATCATCTACTTATTGCAGTGAATGCTTCAGCGTTGGCATACGTGAGTGTACATTCTTACGGAGCGGGTGATATTTCCCGTTCAGCGGCAGACAGGATTACAAGTAGAGTCAGCGCAATCCGGGGTTTAACCAATGGGCTTAAAGGGAAGGATCGTATCTGTGTCGGTGTTGCGCTGATTACAGTGAATACATGCATAACGTTCACTGTAATCAGTAACAGTAAAGCGGCCTGTTTGGCGATTTCAGCCTGAAATTCTTCTTCCCCCTTAGATTCAGTGAACCAGAATGGTGTTAAGAAGTCGGTCAGAGGATACTTATGGGAGAATATCTGGCTCAGGCATACGCGCACGACAACTCAATTTTTAACGGCCTAAAAACAATGCTTATATCATTCACGCGTTGCTGCCTGTTTAAACTCTATCTTTGACCAGTATTTAATGAGCCAGAAAACACACCATCATTCGACAGATCACATTGCAGATACCGTCGTTACTCGGATAAATGGGTAATCCCGTGCGCTTTTAAATGCGTTCCTTATCTGGATTAACAAGGTTGCGAGGCAACGGACAATTAGCCATCATTACGCCGCAAAAGGGAGTATTTACTCTGCTACGTGGTAGTTCTCAGCTTTAACTCAGTACCCTGACTGTCGTTGATTTGTTGATGCTATGTTATTTAACATAATACACAACGCTGTAGTGAACCCTATATGCTGATACCCGACTATTTGCAGCCACTGCGTGTGCTGTGTTTGTTTAGCTGCCTGATTACAGTGAACAGAAATTACATTCACTGTAATCAGATATGGGCAGGATGCTTGGCGATTTCAGGCTGAAATTCAGGTGCTGCACTGCGTTTCATCGGCAGGCTGAATATATACCTGCACCTGGAACAGGAGAAACGAACGTTCTTCATTATGATAAATTGCTGAAGCCTGCCACTTGCAGCACAGTGCATTCCCCAGACGAAAAGCAAAAGTGTTCAGCTGGTTGTGGGGCACTTTCAATGACGGTTCACGTGGAAGCTAAATGGCTGCGTTTGACTCACCACCAGGTAGATTGTGCGGCGGAATATTCCGGCGAAGAAAACCTTCCTTTGTGGCGTTGAGGAGCAGCAGCTGACCTGTCCCCGCGAGCAATGTGCACCCTGGCAAAAAAAATCATTATGTTGCGTATAGCGGGAGCACATGAAAGCCAAAAACCGTTCTGATAATCCAGAGATAACATCCAGATCATAAAAGGCGGGCAGGGCGCGTAGCCTTGCTTATCCTCTGCTTAACACCGAGAGAGCGACAACCTTAACCGGGCTGGAAATGAATTGCTGTTCCCTTCCAATGCGCAGAGACCAGCATCATCAAGAGGATTCGTGCTGATAGTTACAATCAAATATAAGCGCAGAAGGCGTCAGCTATGCAGTAGATAGCATTGTCAACACCGGTATTGGGCGCATCAGATATCCATGTGCCGGTCATCATGATTTCCCCTGAAGGCGAAAAGTTAGGCGAGCAACGTGCAAGAGCATGCCATATTTTACTTTGATAGGTTGTTGTCACTGACCGGCATTTCAAAGCTAATCCTGTCCTGCAAAATATCGTCTGCCTGCTTAGCAAAATAAATATCCATAACGCTGCGTTTTGATGGTGGTGACGCTAACGGCGGACATCGTATGAATAAGAGGAGTTATGCACCGCCGATAAGAGTGTAGTTAACCTGTATCACAACGTGCGTGCAGTATTTATAAAATCACAGGGCGATGATTGCGTCGATTTCAATGAGCAAGTCTGGCGAAAACAGTGCACTAACCTGCACCAACGAGCTGGCAGGTAAGTGGTCTCCGTATCGTTTAAACAGTACGTGACGCAGCGCATCAATATCGGCAAAGGAGGTAATAAAAATAGTCACTTTGATTAAATTCGCCAGTGAGGTGTGCTCCGCCGCGGCTATAGTTTCCAGTTGATCGAAGATGACGTCTGCCTGATCCGCAATATCACTCTGATGCGCGGTAGTACCGAAAGCCGTTAAGCCTGATACATAGAGCGTTTGATTGTGGCGGACGGCATGGACGTAAGGGGCATTTACCTGCCCCAGTGCGGGATAGTTTTTCCGTTCTGGCACCATAGTGCTTTGCTCCTGATGAATCATTTCTGCGCACGTATCAGTTGTGTGCACTGGCTACTGTTATGTGAAGCTTGCTGTTTCTGCTCAGGCGTCAGCGTCTTCCAGTCATTAATGACCCGGTTTGCGAGGGCAGGGATGAAATGGATTTTTTGCAACGCGTAATCTGAATTACTGCCCTCTATCACGTTTTGCATATCTTTGTGTAACTGATGTTCATTCTGCTGAGATACCGCGCAGAGCACGGAAATGTAATAGGCCTCATCTTCAGCATTATAATGGGGAATTAACCACCATCCCAGGCCGCCAATGGCAATGGCTGCCGGAATAATGAATTTACGTTTTAAAGCTGTCATGTATTTATCCTGACTTATTCATATGACTGGTGTGAGTGGCCAGAGCCCGGGCGCGTATCCTGCCATAAATGCGTTGCATAGTTAAACCCTCGCTAAAGTGAGCCGTCTCTGCCGTGGATATGCCATAAGATTAGGAGATTTATGGAAGAAAAACCGGTTGTAACAGGTGTTTACTTTCCATGAAATCCTGGCCAGAAAACTATAAAAATTAATACAATTAACAGGTTACAGACCCAGACTTATCTGTATTAACCGCTATGCATTCGAAAGCCTACTACCATTAGATGGCGGGGTTTTAGGTAACCCTGGGGAGAGATATACACATTCATAGGGGAACGGCGTGCTTATAAAAAAGAAGAAGATAAGATCTCATACAGAGGACCGCTATCTGGCCCTTGCACTGGCAACAACCGCCGGCATACTTAATGCTATGGCATTGGGCGCATTTGGTTTTTTCCCGTCGCACATGAGCGGGAATACCTCTCAAATTTCAACAGAAGTCTTTACTTCCGATCTGGATAGCCTGCTTTTTCTTGCCGGTTTGATCTCGGCATTTGTCATTGGATGCACATCCGCCAGGTTAGTCATTATCGCAGGAGAAAGGCGTAAAATCAGAACCATTTTCTGCCTGATCATACTGGCAGAAGGTTTTGCCCTGACTGCCGCATCGCTGTTTGAAAAATTATTTTATTCACCCAGTTACAATGGTGAGGTCCTGTTAATGCTTGGATTCCTGATGGGGCTCCACAACGCGACCTCGACACAATTATCAAACGGCCGCGTCAGATCGACACATATTACTGGCACGCTTACTGACGCCGGAATCGCATTCGGTTCTTATCTGTCGTCGTTTGTATCACGTGCAGAGCCTTGTGACAGACGATTTGCACAAAAGCAGTTATATACGCATTTAACTACGGTGTTGTCTTTTTTAACCGGTTGTATTGTCGGTCTGCTCCTGTTTAAAACCTATGCCTTTAACGCTATGATTGGGCTGGGTATTTTTCTCATTATTCTCTCAGTAAGCGCAATTGTGACCACGTTATATAATGCAAAGAAGTTGTAATAGTTAATTTATCGGAAAGGCGGTTTTCGCTGATGTTTATTTCGTTAACCGCCTTTTGTTTATTAATGAAATGCTGATCACGACAATAAATAATATTTTTATATTAAAACCTGGAATCGCTATTCAATGGATTGGGAACGTTATGCGAGCATACATTCCGATTAACTGACCAAAAAAGAAATAAATCTTTACGGTTTATCTGATTTTGTAAGATTTTTAGGGTGAGTATAATTTTTTAGCAGGGATGAAAATAAATAGACCCAAAAAATCAATAATATAACGCTGTATTGCCGCTTCGCTTAAGGTTTATTTTCATTATCCGCTTTGTTTTCATGATAACAAAGGTGTTAGTCTGTATATACATACACCAGTTGGAGGTTATGTGAATAACCATGAAGACAACGATATTCGTGCGCTGATTGGGAGAGTGGTAAGTGAACTTCTGAAGGTGGGTGAGCCCATACAGTTTCACCAAATCACAGATGCATTGTTTCGTTTGAGTCAGGACAGCCGTGACAGGCGATTCAAAGTACTTTGCCAGCGCGCAATCCATTTTTTTTCACGCAAAATGCACTAATGCTGACCTGTAACCTCACCATTTTGCAGGATAAAACAAAACTGACGTGGGCATTACCTGCGTCATCCATTACTGAATCACGCAGGTAACAGAATCAAATACCTGCATCGTCCGGCGTACGGCCGACAACGATTTCCAGCGTTCTGCGTAACAGCTCAATCCGGAACTCATCATCAGTGCATTCAAGCTCTGCAATCAAATACAGGATGATGGCTTTATTGGTTACGCGCTTCTCATCGCTAACGATATTTCTGATAACTCTGCCAAGCAACTCAGTTTCCTGAGCAAGATGCTCTCCCTCACTGCGAAAAAACTCGATGATGGCTAAATCTGATGTGCTCTGTTGCATAGTCATAATTCTCTAGGAAAATCGTCAGTTGCATCTTTGGGAGTCAGCCGACAGTGTCATTAAATATTAAGGTTAATCGGGCGTAACACAGGTTAGTTCTTACACTTTACGATTGCTCAATCGTTAGGCAATCGTCTTGAACTTAATGTTTTTTAGAGCCTTCCGGAGGGCCATCGTTGTTTAAGCGATGATTATCACGTTCGGGAAGATCGACTCTTCGGCGGCTGTTGGCTGAGGCTATTCCTTTTTGGACTTCAACAATCGCAACTTTAATAGCCTGAAGCTTCGTTACATCGTCGGTTTCGCCTGCCATCGCTTCTAGCTGAGCAATTAACGCATTACTGGATATCGGACTTTCCGATTTGAGTAAGGTCAGAACAGCCTCACCTATCATCACGTCCGTTATTTTTTCTTCTTCACTTCTGTACATACTGGCTTCTCTGATTACGATTTGTGGCCATGTTCCGGTCACGATGACGGGGACAGCTAACCTTCCCGCGTCAGCTGTGGGCAGTACTATCCCTTTGAGTAAATGTGGTACTGCCCGATCAGAAATTACTTTCGGTAACGAATTAATATTTAAAGATGAAAACCTTCTATTCGCTTTCGCGACTAAACAATAATCCAATCAACTCCTGGTAATGACGTTGTTGCTCCGTGGCATCACAACTATCAAGACGGTGAAGTAATTTACTGCAAATTGCTTTACGAGAAAGGGTTTGACCTGCGCGCAGTAGCTCAACAACAATCTCTCCCAGCGTTTCTTGCTGCGAGGGCAAATTTGCCTGGTTGAAGTAACGGGCGATGTCGCTGGTATTATCCGGTGCATGTCCGTTCTGACGCATACTGTTATCCTCAAGTGGTTAAAATGTACTTTGCCATAGAGCGAAAGTTATACAAGTTTTAAAAACTTGTACAGAATTTTGATGAACTTGAGAGGTTTTTTTTGTGCAAAAGATGCTAACGCATTTAAAACAAGAAGTTACAGAAGGATAGAGCATGTGTGGAGGTTATGTTGCCTTAACGCTAAAAGGCACAAGGTTAATAACCTGCTGCTCTGAAAGGAGCATAGTACTATTTTAAGAAAATGTCATCGCAGTCATTATCTGCGGATGGTGAAAACACGGACTTACGTGCTGACCAGCCGGGACCTGCTGCCAGGCGAGATCCAATTTTCCTGAAACCCATAAGCCATTTCGTTGCATCATACAATTGTGACAGTCTGGCCTCATCGACTTCAGATTTCGTCATCACGTTAAGCTCATCGACCAGAGACTCGACGCTGACATCCTGATTAATTGCAATCAGATTCAGGGCGGCTTCGCCAATGATCGTGTTGGTCAGTTGCTGCTGGGAAAGTAACAAAAGAGCCTCCTTTGATCGTTGTTCGATGAGAGTAATTTTAGCAAAGAATACTGTTCCCTTTTACCTTAAGAGCTATCCGCTGTGAGGAATCGGTTGTGCACCGCACATTGCGTCGAATTTTTGCATATCGGGTTGCGCCATATTGCCCGGATTTTGCTTTTAGAATAACTATTTAGCCACTCTGCATTACAAAAGCTCAAACTTCCATTCATTTCATTAAAAAACTTCACAAAGTGTTTCTGTGTGTTCTTTTATAGCCTGTGCTATAAAAGTTAGCTAATGCTAAATTATGAAAATGGTTACATTCAAACGTTGGGTGGCGAATATGGTGAGAAAAATATCAGTTACTACACTTGGCATCTTTTTTAGTCTGTTCCTTAGTGTTCACAGCTATGCGGCGGAAAAATTTAAGGTTGTCACCACCTTTACTGTTATCGCTGACATGGCAAAAAATGTGGCAGGTGACGCAGCTGAAGTCACGTCGATTACCAAACCCGGCGCGGAAATTCATGAGTATCAGCCGACGCCGGGGGATATCAAGCGTGCACAAGGCGCGCAACTGGTGATGGCTAATGGCCTGAATCTGGAGCTCTGGTTTCAGCGTTTTTATCAGCATCTCAAGGGCGTTCCTGAAGTCGTCGTTTCAACAGGCATAACGCCGATGGGAATAGGGGAGGGGCCGTATAACGGCAAACCTAATCCTCATGCATGGATGTCGCCAGATAATGCACTCATTTATGTGGATAATATCCGTGACGCCTTAGTCAAATACGATCCAGCCAATGCCAGTACCTATCAGCGCAATGCTGCCGCCTATAAACAAAAGATTGTCACAGCGCTCGAACCGGTTCGTCAGCAAATTGCCGCTATTCCTGAAAACAAACGCTGGATAGTCACCAGCGAGGGCGCATTCTCCTATCTGGCTCGTGATTTAGGACTTAAAGAGCTTTATCTCTGGCCAATCAATGCGGATCAGCAGGGAACGCCGCAACAGGTTCGCCACGTTATCGACCAAATGAAAAAAAATGCCATTCCCGTTATCTTCAGTGAAAGTACCGTTTCCGATAAACCAGCCCGTCAGGTTGCACGTGAAACCCATGCGCATTATGGCGGCGTGCTGTTTGTGGATTCCCTGAGTACGTCCAGTGGTCCGGTGCCGACTTACCTTGACCTGTTGAAAGTGACCACTCAAACCCTGGTCAACGGCATCAACGATGGGATGAAAACACAATGAGCCCAACAATTGTTGTTTCCGACCTCTCGGTGACCTACCGCAATGGACACACCGCGCTGCATAATGCCAGTTTCAGTGTGCCAGCGGGTTCAATTGCGGCACTCGTCGGTGTTAATGGATCGGGAAAATCCACGCTTTTTAAAGCGATGATGGGATTTGTACCTGCCCACGCTGGGCAAATCAGCATACTGGGTATGCCAATACGTAAAGCGCTTCGTCGCAGCCTGGTGGCCTACGTACCCCAGGCGGAAGAGGTGGACTGGTCTTTTCCGGTTCTGGTGGATGATGTGGTCATGATGGGACGTTACGGGCATATGGGCCTGATGCGCAGACCTAAACAGCACGATCGTGACCGCGTGACTGACGCCCTGGCCCGTGTCGATATGCTGGCATTCCGCGAACGGCAAATCGGTGAGCTTTCTGGCGGTCAGAAAAAACGCGTTTTTCTCGCCCGAGCGATTGCCCAACAGGGTGAGGTGATTTTACTGGATGAACCCTTTACCGGCGTTGATGTTCAGACTGAGGCCAAAATTATCAGCTTGTTGCGTGAACTGCGTGATGAAGGCAAAACCATGCTGGTTTCGACACACAACCTCGGATCGGTTACCGAGTTTTGTGATTACACCGTCATGGTTAAAGGCACCATTCTGGCCAGTGGACCCACAGCCACCACATTCACGCCCGAAAACCTTGAGCGTGCATTTAGCGGCGTGCTGCGTCATGTGATGATCGACGGCGGCCACAGTCAGGTTATCACTGATAGTGAGCGTCCTGTGATTGCACCGGCATGCGCTAATCCATCGCGAGGCCAACCATGACAACATTACTGGAACCTTTTGGTTATCAATATATGGTGAATGCCATGGCGATCTCAGCCATGGTTGGCGGCCTGTGCGCCTTTCTTTCCTGTTACCTGATGCTGAAAGGGTGGTCGCTTATTGGCGATGCACTATCACATTCAATTGTACCCGGCGTGGCGGGCGCTTATATGCTCGGCTTGCCCTTTGCCTTGGGCGCTTTTTTATCCGGGGGATTAGCCGCAGGAAGCATGTTGCTGCTTAACCAGCGCACGCGGCTGAAAGAGGATGCCATCATTGGTCTGATTTTTTCCTCGTTCTTCGGTCTTGGGCTGTTTATGGTTTCACTGAATCCCACTTCCGTGAATATTCAGACCATCGTACTTGGCAATATTCTGGCCATTGCGCCTTCCGATATCTTTCAACTGGTTATTATCGGACTCACCTCTGCCATCATTTTATTTTTTAAATGGAAGGATTTGATGGTGACCTTTTTTGATGAAAACCATGCCCGCGCCGTGGGTTTACATCCCGGACGTCTGAAGATCTTATTTTTCACCTTACTGGCTGTTTCAACGGTTGCGGCCCTGCAAACCGTGGGAGCCTTTCTGGTCATCTGTCTGGTTGTCACACCGGGGGCAACGGCATGGTTACTGACCGACCGGTTTCCCCGTTTACTGGTTATCGCTGTCGCCATCGGTAGCATTACAAGCTTTCTGGGCGCGTGGGTGAGCTATTACCTTGATGGCGCGACGGGCGGAATCATTGTTGTGGCGCAGACATTACTGTTTTTGCTGGCCTTTGTGTTTGCGCCTAAGCATGGTCTGTTGGCGAACCGCCGTCGTGCCCAAACGCAGTCCATCCGGGAGGCATGATGATGTGGCTGGAACCGTTTCAGTTCGATTTTATGAATCATGCTTTACTCATTGCCGCCGTGGTCGCGGTGCCTTGTGCGCTGCTGTCCGTTTTTTTGGTGCTGAAGGGCTGGGCATTGATGGGGGATGCCATGAGCCATGCCGTTTTCCCCGGCATTGTGTTGGCCTGGATGCTGTCGTTACCTCTGGCTGTTGGCGCATTCAGTGCCGGTTTTTTCTGTGCTGTTGCCAGTGGTTATCTCAAAGACAACAGTAGAATCAAGCAGGATACGGTCCTGGGCATTGTTTTTTCCGGTATGTTTGCCGTGGGTTTGATCTTATATATTGCCGTGAAACCGGCGATCCACCTCGACCATATTTTATTCGGCGATATGCTCGGTATCAGTCGCAGCGACATATTCCAGACCCTGGGCATTGCCGCCGTAATTGTCGTCATGGTCAGCCTGAAGTGGCGTGATTTGATGCTGTTCAGTTTTGATGCACAGCAGGCGCAGGTCTGTGGTTTGCCGGTGCGCTGGCTGCATTATGGGCTGTTATGTATGGTCTCTCTGACCATTGTGGCGACATTGAAAGCCGTTGGCATTATTTTATCGATTTCTCTGCTCATCGCCCCAGGTGCCATTGCCGTTTTGCTGACCCATCGATTCTCCCATGCCCTGATGCTGGCGACGCTGATTTCACTGATTGTGTCACTCTGTGGTGTTTATCTGTCTTTTTTTATCGACAGTGCCCCCGCGCCGACGATTGTCGTGTTGTTTGCGCTGGTCTTTATCGTCAGTTTTCTGATAACTAACCACAAACTACCGCGCTTACCCCATTTATGATGCTGATGAACGCGCTGGCCGCCGTGTAAACCCAGGCGGCTGGCGCGCCCTAATCACGCCAATCTTCGTATTTTTACTTCGCCTCCTAAAAATAAGTGCTAAACCTAATGACGTACATACGCATGTAAACATCAGGGTTATCCGACTTTCCCCGTTCTTATCTCGCCCGTTATGTATAAGCAACAGATCACCTAACCGGCTCTGCAATCATGGGAAACAGACAATGTCAGAAAAAATACCGTTAACGATGCAGGTCAATGGTCAGACCCGAGAGGTAAACGTCGATCCTCGCGTAACCTTATTAGATGCGCTGCGCGATCATCTTAATCTGACCGGCACGAAAAAAGGCTGCGACCAGGGGCAATGTGGTGCCTGTACCGTCCTGGTTAATGAGCAGCGGGTGCTGAGTTGTCTGACGCTGGCTGCGCAGACGCAAGGTAAAACCGTGACCACGATTGAAGGTCTGGAACAGGCTTCAGGTGAACTGCACCCGGTGCAGCGCTGTTTTGTTGAGCATGATGGTTTTCAGTGCGGTTACTGTACGCCAGGGCAGATTATGTCTGCGGTTGCCTGTATCAAAGAAGGCCATACCGGCTCCGACGATGAAATTCGTGAATACATGAGCGGCAACCTTTGTCGCTGTGGTGCTTATCCTTTCATCATTGATGCGATTAAGCAGGCTGCGGCTGAAATGGCGGAGGAGGCACGATGAATGAATTTCACTGGCAGGTTGCGCATTCCATCGAGGATGCGGCAGGAGCCAAAAATCAACCCGAAAACCATCTTATCGCGGGTGGCACGACGCAGCTCGATTTAATGAAATGTGGTGTTTTTACGCCCTCCCGCCTGACCAATATTGCTGGGTTATCCGGCCTGTCTGACATTGATTTCAGTCAGGATACCATCACGATTGGCGCACTGGTTACCATGAGTGACCTGGCCAGTCATCCGGCCTGTGAGCGAGAAGCGCCCGCGCTGTATGGCAGCTTATGGCAGGCGGCATCGCCGCAAATTCGTAATATGGCCACCCTTGGCGGTAACTTATGCCAGCGTACCCGCTGTGCCTATTATCGCGATCCGGCAACCTTCTCCGCGTGTAACAAACGCGTTCCTGGCTCTGGCTGCGCCGCGCTACATGGCGTCAATACCAATCATGCCATTCTGGGAAACAGTGAGCACTGTGTTGCCGTCTATCCCGGTGATTTTGCTGTTGCCCTGACGGCATTCGATGCAACGGTGGTGGTGCAAAACAGCCAGCAACAGAGGCGACGTATTCTGGTTGAGGATTTCTTTCTGCTGCCAGGGGACACACCGCATCATGAACATGCTCTCCAGGCGGATGAAATTATTGTGGCCATTGAAATCCCGCAGTCTGCCGCGCTGAAGCACTCCCACTATTTAAAAGTCCGCGATCGCACTTCTTACGAATTCGCCAGTGCCAGTGCAGCCGTTGGACTGACTCTCAATCAGGGCCGGATTGAAACGGTTCATATCGCTTTGGGTGGTGTGGCAACAAAACCCTGGCGCGCACGCCGCATTGAGCAGGCGCTGGCAGGTCAGCCTTTCGAGCAGCAAACGCTTTATGCGGCTGCCGAGTTGATTACTCAGGAAACCCAGGCGCTCTCTGGCAATGCGCACAAAATAAAACTTACGCCACGGGTCATTGCGCGCGCCTTGATGGCGGCAGGAGAAATGGCATGAAACATGACAAAAACGACCTGCCAGGCAATGAGAAAGATGTCTCCGCAGCGGGCGAGCATAACGATCACTATCGCCGCGCACCCGCCAGCCTTTCGGGCCTGGGGACACCACGATCCCGGGGTGATGGCAAGGTGAAAGTGACGGGAAAAGCCCGTTACGCGATTGAGCATAAACCTGAGAATGCTGTGCACGGTGTTGTGATTCAGTCCACTGTCGCCAGTGGGCGAATCAAACATATGGATACCGCCAAAGCCGAACGCGCTGATGGCGTTATTGCGGTCTATACGCACCTCAATACTTTAAAGATTAACAAGCCGACGCCCATCGCCGACGGTGGCGCTGCCCAGACAACTTATACGCCGATCCAGGATGATGTCATTATCCATAATGGTCAGAATATTGGCCTGGTCGTGGCCGACACGTTCGAGCAGGCAACATACGCAGCCTCACTGATCGAGATTGCCTATGAGACGTCGCCTGCGCTGATATCCCCGACAGATGAGGGTGTAGAACCTAAGCCACTGACGTCCCAGGATATTAATCTGGGCGACGCGCAAGCGGCAATGCGTAACGCCGAGGTCCGTATCAATCAGCGTTACACCACACCACGTGAATACAATATGCCCATGGAGCCTCATGCCTGTATTGCACAGTGGGATAATGGCCACATGACGGTCTGGGAGCCCAGCCAGTGGGTGATGGGTGCCCAGGTGGAAATTGCGGAATGGATGGGCATCACACCAAAGCAAGTGCGTATCATTTCACCCTATGTTGGCGGCGGCTTTGGGTCTAAACCCGTGCCCTATACGCATGTCGCGCTGGCCTGTGTGGCATCACGCGCGCTTAATCGCCCGGTTCGTGTGTCACTGACGCGTCCACAAACCTTTACCGGTCTGGGCGGGCGTCCGGCGACCTCACAACAGCTTGAAATGGGCGCGACGCGGGAGGGTAAAATCCAGTCCGTTATCCTGCGCAGTTTCAGTGAAACGTCACTTATCGATGTGTTCGCCGAAAACTGCAGCAAGGTGACCGGCCGCATGTATGCCATCGAAAATCTCTCTGCCCAGCATCAGGTCAGGCCTGTCAACATGGTGACGCCAGGCTGGATGCGCGCGCCCGGTGAAAACCCGAGCGCATTTGGTTTGGAAGTAGCGATGGATGAGATGGCCTATGAACTCAATCTTGATCCGCTGGCTTTTCGTCTCCTTAACTGGGCCGATCGTGATTACCAGAAGGATCTTCCGTGGAGTTCGCGCCGCCTGAAAGAGGCGTACCAAAAAGGCGCTGAGGCGTTTGGTTGGGACAAGCGCATCATGGCACCGCGATCGATGCGCGAAGGCCGAGAACTCATTGGCTGGGGAATGGCTTCGGGTACCTATCCGGTGAATACCATGCCGGCGGAAGCAAAAATTCTGCTGTCTTCTCAAGGACAGCTCGTGGTGCAGTGCGCCGGCGCGGATATCGGCACCGGCACCTATACCATACTGGCGCAAACCGCCGCCGATATACTGGGCGTTGATTCACAACGCATCGACGTTGAGTTAGGGGATACGCAACTGCCTCGGGCGGGCGTGGCGGGTGGATCTCAGCTGGCAGGAAACCTGACCGCCGCCGTAGACGATACTGCGAAAAAGCTGCGTGCGCGTTTACTTGCGCTGGCCAGCCAGACCCAGGGTTCTCCGCTTGCCGGCGTACCACAGGATCGGCTCACGCTGGCGAACGGGGGGATACAGCTCACCGCCAAACCTTCCCAGGCCGTTAGCTTTAGTGAACTGATTAAGCTGGCTCACCTGGACGGGCTCAGCGTGGAAGGTGGCACCTTCTCTCCGGAGATGTCAGCGCAGGAGCGGGACAGCGTCACCGGTAGCCTGAATGAAATGAGTCGACCACAGGACGTGTCGGCTCACAGCTGGAGTGCGCAGTTTGTTGAAGTAAGGGTGGATGAAGATTTTGGCACCATACGTCTAAAGCGCATGGTCGCGGCTTTCGACAGTGGCCGGCTCTATAATCCCAAACTCGCCCGAAGCCAGTGGGTGGGCGGCATGATTATGGGCGTAGGTCAGGCATTACTTGAAGGCGGAATTATTGACCCGCGTAATGGCAGAGTGATTAACAACAACCTGGCCGACTACCTGATTCCAGTGAATGCAGATATTCCCGCCATCACCACCATTGATGTTGGCGAACCTGACTACAAAGCCACCAGCATGGGCGGCAAAACGGTGGGTGAACTCGGCATCGTGGGCGTTGCTGCGGCCATCAGCAATGCGGTTTATCACGCTACCGGTAAACGCGTCAGGGATTTGCCCATTACGCTGGACAAGATCCTTTAAGCATGCATGGCGATGTTGGCAGGAGTGCGGATGTGAAAACGGCAATTGTGCTAACGGCGGCGGGAATGAGCCGCCGGTTTCGACAGGGAAATGGCCACCACAAACTGCTGGCGGTACTGGAGGGAAAACCCGTTTTGCAGCACACGCTGGAACAGGCAAAGGCAAGCGGTATGGATGTCATTGTCGTCACGCGTCCGGAAGATAAGGCCATTCATGCGTTACTGCACAACGTAAGACCGGTATTTTGTGTCAGTGGCGGTTTGGGTGAGTCGATAGCGGCAGGCGTCGGCGCCTGTCTGGACTATGATGCGGTCATCATTGCACTGGGAGATATGCCTTTTCTCACCGCTGAAAGCTATCAGGCGGTGAATCAGGCTTTGCATTTTTATCCGCTTGCGCGCCCGCAGGTTGAAGGCCAGCCCGGTCATCCGGTTGGCTTTCAGCGATCGTTTTTTCCCGCGTTGCAACAGCTGACAGGCGATGTGGGTGCACAAAGCGTGCTTAAACATCAGCAAATCCGCTATGTGCCGCTCAGCGATCGGGGTTGTCTCGACGATATTGATTACCCGGATGACTTACGGCACGTCAGGAGCCACTTATGATTACATTGGATCAGCGGGTTATCGACACGGCCTTGCGCTGGCATCATGCGGGGCAGGCGGTCTGGTTGTGTACCGTACTGCGTACCTGGGGCTCTTCGCCCCGGGCGCCGGGCACGATGATGGTCATCAACCAGAATGGCGAGTGTTGTGGCTCGCTTTCGGGTGGCTGCATTGAAGAGGATTTTTTGGCGCGTCTGGCAGAAGGACGTTACCGGGTAAACAGCCAGGTCATCCGCTATGGCGAGGGTGGACGGCAAACCCAGGTACAACTGCCCTGTGGCGGCAGGCTGGACGTGCTGGTGGAATACCTGCTCCCTGATACTGTCAGCGGCGCGCTGTTACAGGCCATGCATCAGGCGCTCATCGGTAAATCCCGGCTGATAAAAACCTTGTCCGCAGGCGAACGTGCATCCTGGGACGTTGTGGCCCTCTCGGCCGTGTTACCTGTGCTCAGCTATCAGGACCCTGACATCGTGTTGCCCGTGGGCGCCATTCCCGAACTGTTGGTGGCAGGCTATTCTGCCGTTGCGTTTGAATGCATTCGTTTTGGCCAGCTGTTGGGTTTTCATGTACGGGTCTGTGAACATCGTCCGGAGATGTTAAGTGAGCTGGAACGCCACTTTACGGGTGAAGATAATATCACGATTGTGCCGCAGCATCCTGCACGCTGGCTGGAGTTAAACGGTGCCCATGCTTCAGTCGCCATCGTATCGTTAACACACGATCCCCGTATTGATGAGTTAACCATGATGGAAGCGGTCAACACGCACGCATTTTATATCGGCATCATGGGATCGGAAAAAAACAGCGCCAAACGAAAGGCTCGCCTTCAGGCGATAGCGGGATTTGATCAGGAGGAACTCGCCAGGATTAGCGCGCCGATTGGCATAGCCATAGGCAGTAAAACGCCTGCGGAGATTGCGTTGTCGGTGATGGCAGATATCGTACGGATTAAAAACCAACACGGAGCTTAGGTCAGCAGAGGGGCCGGCGGCGCTACGTGCAGCTTGCCGCCGGTTCGCAGGTTACTGCGACTCTTTCTTCAGCGAGTAAAAATAGGTGCCTGAATAGGGAACGGGAAGGAAATCGTTAAAGATCTGCCGCAGAGTTTGTTCCGGATTAACGTCATTAAACAGGTCTGGATAAAGGGTTTTGGCAAAAAACTCTGCTGCGGCAACATGCCAGGGGCTGAGATAAAAATTATGCCACATTGCCGCGGCATGACCGTTATGCAGCGCACGCAGCTGCTTCAGGCCATTTTGTTGCGCGGTGAGCTGCTGCAGGGACGCACGCGTTTCCGCCTGACTGATAGCGGGACCGATACGAAGGTCTGAAGCATCGTCGCTGCCACCGCTACCGGTCGCGAAATAATATTCCGGATTCGCGGTAATCACTGTTTCTTCATTCAGCCGACCGAATACGCCAGGCACCTTCTTACTGGCAATATTGTCTCCGCCCGCAAAGGACAGCACATCGCCAAGGCTTCCGTTCACGGCGGTCACGCAGCATTCATTTCGGCGGCCCAGGTGAAGCTGTAACAGCACTGTGGGTTTACGGCCCTGAAAACCGGCAAGGCGCTGCTGAATAGTCTGCATATGTTGCTGATAAAACTGATTGAAAGCCGTTGCCCGCTGACGCTGATTCAGCACCTCTCCCAGAATGGCAACACTGCGCGTCGTGTTTTGCAGGAGATGTACCCGTAAATCAATTTTCACCACGGGAATATTGGCTGCTTTTAATACCGCTTCCAGCCGTTGCCCCGCCTCACTGCTGCGAGCCAGTTCGGGCAGGATAACCACGTCCGGTTTTAACGCAATCACCCGCTCAGGATTGATATCATTGGTGCCATCTAACCCTATTGACGGTATGTTCAGCATCTCGGGAAACTGGTGCGCGAAAATATCCCAGGTCTGCCGGTCGTACTTTTTCAGGTCCTGCGGCCAGCCAACCAGCCTTTTGAAAGGATTGCCGGCCTCCAGCATGGCAAAGGTGTACAGCATCCTGCTCTCACCGAGGACGATTCGCTGGGGATGATCGGGCACAGTAACCCGAGTGCCATTGATATCGGTAATCGTTTTGCCCCAGGCGAGCGTGCTGATTGTCACGGACAGCAGCAGGAGCGTGCGCAGCCAGAACTTCATAAAAGAATCAGAATTCAACACGGGCTTGTACCATCAGGTTGCGGGTTTCACCTTCACGTACGCGCAGGTTACCGCCGCTCGACGTGTAATAGTGTTTGTTAAACAGGTTATTCAGATTAAGCCTCAACTGGGTTTTTTCGCCCAGCAGGTGGTTGTTCCAGGCAATGAAGCCGTCAGCGACAACGTAATCCGGTAAAGTAAAGCTGTTGTCAGGATCGCCCGCACGATTGCCGACATAGCGTGCACCACCACCGACACGAAAATCGCCGGGCAAACCCGGTATGACCAGGTTATGGCTCAGGTAAAGCGCACCGGCATGTTCAGGCGCATTTTGTAAGCGGTTGCCGTTGTTGGCCGGATTGATCGTGTCATCGACGATCTCGGCATTGTCATAACTGTAATTGGCACTGATATCCCAGTCTGGCGTAACTTCGCCATTCAGCTCAACTTCCACGCCCTGAGAGCGCGCTTTGTTAACAGGACGAGTCGTGCCATTAATGCTGAGTGACATCTGCTTTTCATCAATTCTGTAAAGCGCGACCGAAGCGAACAGGCGAGGGGAGATTTGCCATTTGCTTCCTACTTCCCAGGTCGTTCCCTGCTCGGGCTTGCTGACATTACCTTCGTCATCCACATCCGTTGAGGGCGTGAAGGATTTACTCATGCTGGTGTAAAGCGAAATATCGGGCGTTAATTTATAAATCAGCCCGGTTTGTGGCAGGAATTTATTCCCTTCATCATCCAGTGTCTGAATCACCGGGTTGAAACCTTTCGAAGCCCGTTGCTCGTAATGTTGGTATCGCCCGCCAACCACCGCGATCCAGTCGGGACTCAGCGAAATGCTGTCTTTCAGATAAACCGAACGGCTGTGAATACGGTTCAGGTTGTTGGCATTCGCGCTATTTTCAGTGGTGCTGTCGGTTACGGGAGACAGCATGTCATAAACCGGATTGAAATAGTTGAAGCGCCGGTCATTTTTGCCCTGATACTGATGCGCACGATAGGTTTGATTCATTTCATAATCTGTGCCGAATACCAGCGCATGTGTCATGCCAAAAAGTTCTGGATTACCCAGCACATCCCACGACAGGTAGTTGGTTTTTTGATTAAATCCGCGGTTGGCATCGGCACGCCGCGTAACCACGCCGCTGGCAGGATCAATCGCCGTCACCCGCACTTCATTATTGTCATAACGGCGCTGATTCCAGCCAAGGGTCAATCGCGTACTCCAGCTGTCATTAAACTGCCAGTCGTAATGAGCGTTGAGTGCCTGATTGCGTCCCCAGGCATGATTGGCTTTGTCATCCAGTCTCTTCTTGTAGGGCAGGTCGACAGGAGAGCCGTTAATAAAGGCGGTGCCGCGATCGTAGGGAATGTCATAACGATAATCGCTGTAACTCACTAACAGGCTGGCTTTTTCACCATACCATTGCAGCGACGGGGCCAGCAGCGAGTGTTCATCACTGCCAAAATTACGCCAGTAATCCTGACGTTGTTTTTCTGCGATCAGCCTGAAGGCAAAACCATTGCCCAACGGCCCGGTCACATCCAGCGTACCGGCACCGCCGCCTTCACTCGCGTAGCGACCGCTTACCGAGGATTGCCATGAGTATTGAGGCTTTTTGCTGATGACGTTGATCACTCCACCAGGATTCTGAATACCGTAGAGCAAAGACGCCGAGCCTTTGAGTACCTCAACGCGTTCCGTCGTGGCATCCAGATTTAACCCCTGGCTGCTGCGGATGCCATCACGATAAATGGAACCATCGGAATTGCTACCGAACCCACGGCGGACAAAACCATCTTCTGTTCCCGCCAGTGTGTTTGCCTCAGCAACGCCACTGACAAAACGCATCGCGTCGCTCAGGCTGCTGGCCTGGTAGTCGTCGAGCTGTTGCTGTGTCACGGTACTGACAGATTGCGCCTCATCCAGACGAGACACAGGGGTTTTTGTGCTAACGCTGCTGGTGGAGGCGGCATAGCCGTCATTGCTGTTAGCATCGCTGGTTACTGTCACCGTATCATCACTGGTCGCCGCCAGGCTTTCACCCGGTGCAAGCAGCGCGCCAGAACAGATCGCCAGCATCACCGCCTGCTGGATTCCCAGGTGTTTAATATCGTTGGAACGTTTTTTCATTATTTGTTTTCGCTGATCATCAAAGAGAGAAATAAAGTAAATAACCACATTGACTGCGCGTATTTATTCAGCGACGAAGGAAAAGCATAAAGGATCTGTTCACGCGCTGATTTGTAATTGATAATCATTCAACCATTGCGCGATGTAGTAGTAAACAGAAATACCGGAATTTTTACTACATGTTAAAATGCACGCCGCAATGCTTTTTCCTGGCTGGTTTTTGCTTATTACTTAATGAAATTAAAGGCGATTATCCCTTTCCCAAAACGGATTTCGGCAGGCGATGGGTGGTAAGCAGACGGCTGCTTTCCGCATTGCTGGCTTTCTGACTACAGTTTGCAGGTTTACTATCAGTGGAAAGCGAAAGAGAAAACCGGGTCCTTAAAAGCTTTACTGAGCCCCAGGCAATGGGATTTTCTCACCTGTGCTTAGTTAACCGGGAAAACGAAAAGGGTATGTCGCAGTGTTTTTGCTATTTAAAAAGGCGGACGATCATCGGAATACAAACTAAAAGCCGCGTTGACATATTGGGTGAGCGTTTACGTTCACGTGAGCAACAACTCTCTCCACGCCTTCTGGTGGTCGCACATTATATAAATGACAACCGGGAAACGGTGATTGACAGTACGGCAATGGAAATTGCTACTGCTAACCATACGTCTGATGCCACCGTTATCCGTGCCATCCAGGCGCTGGGTTTTTCAGGTTTGCGCGATCTCAAAAAAGTGCTGCAGGCCTGGTTCGGGCCTGGCATGTCTTCTGAAGAGAAGATGATCACCACGGTGAATGACGTGACGCGTGATGTCTCCTCCTCAATAGACTTTGTTTTGCAGGGACATCTTCATGCGTGCCACGTTTTATCTTCTGAGCACAACCGTCAGGCGCTGGCTGAGGCGACTTCATTGATGATCGAAGCCCGTCAGGTTGCCATTTTTGGGATCAATGCCTCAGGCATCCTCGCTGATTACAGCGCCCGGCTGTTAAACCGCATTGGCTTACCGGCGTTTTCACTTAATCGTGCAGGCATTGCGTTGGCGGAGCAAATGTTGGCTTTGCAACGGGGCGATGTACTGGTGATGATGGCGCAGAAGTCAGCGCATCGTGAGGGCAGCACCGTGATACGCGAAGCCAAAAGGCTCAGCATTCCTGTTATTTTACTCACCAATGCCACCGACTCGTTTTTTGCCCGGGAAGCTGATGTGGTGATCCACGTTCCGCGCGGGGGAGAAAATGGCCGCATCCCGCTACATGGCACCGTCATGGTTTGCCTGGAGATGATGATTTTATCGGTTGCCTCTTCCCTGCCAGACCGCACAGTGAAAACGATGAAACGTCTGCAGGATTTCTACAGAGGGCTTAAGCCTGCGGCTAAGAAATAGCGCATCCGTTTTGGTGTAACAAAGCTGGACGATAATCTGGCAAATCCCGCGTTGCCACGGCCCAGGGCTGAACAGTCGCCCTCAACCGTTAAGGCGCATTTTTGAACGTATCCCGGCATCAGCGATGAGCAGGGGGCTGGCATTTTTCGGAATTTTAAAAAAAATTTCTGTTTTTGCGAGCGCACGCCTGCTTTCGCCTGGAGCGTTCTTCAATCAACGGCTATTACTCTGCCGTGACGTTATTTGCTGTTCTTCGATTTATCCATCCTTGTTACGTCCCTGAACGGAGCTAATCATGAAGAAAGATCGTGCATGGTTTCCTGTGTCGCTAGTGGCCCTTGCCACCATGAGTGCCCTGATAACCCCGCTGCCGGTAATGGCATGGGACAGTCTTACCGTATTTGGTGACAGCCTGAGCGATACAGGAAACGTCGGCCGGTTTACGTATAATTCCGCAAATAATCTGCTTTATGATGAAATTATCGCTCGCGAAGCAGGGCTGACATTGCAACCCTCTTCCGCTGGCGGTAGCAATTACGCAGCAGGAGGCGCCGTTGCTGTGCCTGCCCTTAATCCACAATTTAATACTCAGGATCAGGTTGCCCGTTATCTGGCTTCTACCAATGGTCGGGCCGATCCCAATGGCTTGTATATTCACTGGATAGGCGGCAACGATCTGGCGGCGGCGGTTGCCCTTCCGCCATTGGCCACATCGATTGTTGATAACAGTGCAGGCGCGGCAGCCAGCCAGGTCAAGGCGCTACTTGACGCTGGCGCGGGCACCGTGATTGTGCCGACGGTACCCAATGTGGGGGCGACACCCGCATTAATAGAGGCGATTCTTCAGCCGTTCAGTTCCGCTGCCGTGACTGCTGCGTTTCAGTCTCTGAACGCGGCAGCCACGCCTGATAATGCAGCGCGACAGCAGGCCATTCAGGCTGCGTTTAATCAGGCCGCCGCGCAACTTTCAAGTGTGCCAGCTGTTCGCGACCTGATTGCGCAACAGTTATTTGCAGCATGGCAGCAGCTGAGCGGTCAGGCGGCAGCACTGACCGCGCGGTATAACCAGCTTGAAGAAAACGCACTGGCAACCACCCAGGGAAACATTGTTCGGGTGGATATCAATGGACTCTTCAGTGAAGTCATCCAAAATCCCGCCCTGTACGGGCTGAGTAATACGGCAGGCATGGCCTGTCCACCCGGCACCTCTTCCGTAAACTGCACCTCAGCAACAACGGGTTTTTCATCTCAGCAAAATTATCTGTTTGCCGATCGTCTTCATCCCAGTCCTGCCGTACATGCCATTATCGCTGACTACATCCAGTCGATTCTGGATGCGCCCGCCCAGGTGGCTGTGCTGACCCAGGCACCCCTGGCCATGCTGCATGATATGCACAACACACTGGATGGTCATTTACAGCAACAGCGCAAGCAAGCTTCAGAAGCAGGTCAGTTCACGGTGTTTGGCGGTTATGCCGGTCAGCACGCCCGCAACAAAGATGATGTTTTTAACGATGGCGACACCGATACCGCTAATCTGTCTGTTGGCATCGGTTATCAGCTCACCGATAACTGGCAGGCGGGGGCATTGCTGTCGACCGCCAGTCAACGGCAGCAGCCCTCTGATCGCTATGATTACCGGCTTCGTGGCAACATGGTCGCGCTCTGGAGCCAGCTTCAGCTACTGGATCAGCTGTGGGTGAACGCCGATGTCCACTATGCGGATCTGGATTATGACGGGATAGAACGTCAGATTAAACTCGGGCCCGCTACCCGCACAGAACAGGGAAGCAGCGCAGGAAAACTCATGGGGATGCGGCTGCAAACGGGCTGGGATTTACCGTTAGGCGATGTGGTCACCACCGGGCCCGTTGCCAGCTATGCGCTGGACTATGTTAAGGCGGACGGTTACCAGGAGCTCGGCGACAGCAGCAGTGCGATGCGGTTCTCCGGGCAAACCCGGCACTCACAAGTTGGCGCAGCAGGTTGGCGTGTCGACACCAAAGGCTTATGGATCAATCCATGGGCGCAGGTGAGTTATAACCATCAGTTTGGAGATACTGACTCCTCAGTGAGTGCAGGTTTAAAATCGACCCGTACTGCCTTCCGACGTACCCGTGCAGGCCAGGATAAAGACTGGGTGGATATGGCTGTTGGCGCGAACGTACCCTTCGGCGATACGGTAACCGCTTATGCCGCCGTATCGACGGTGGCGGGTGCCAGTGATTATCATGACGTCACATGGAACCTGGGTCTGAGCGCACGCTTTTAGGGTGAGTGATTCGCAGGGACGCGAGACATTTCAGTCTTACTTATCAGACTGAGCCGGGTCAATTCATCCGTTGCAATGACGTCATGGCGTGCAATGATGACTTCCGGTGTGACAGGGCAGGTGGCACAGAAAGTTTGACGCCACCCGCTTCGCAAGCGTGTTTTGGTAAGGTATAGTTCGCGTTTTTGGAGGAACCATGCTGACCAATTCATCTACACGGCTCAATAAATACATCAGTGAGAGCGGAATATGCTCTCGTCGCGATGCCGATCGCTTTATCGAACAGGGTAACGTTTTCATCAATGGCAAACGCGCCGCGGTGGGTGCCCAGGTTTTTGCCGGCGATGTCGTAAAAGTGAATGGTCAGTTAATTGAGCCACGTGATGAAGATGATTTAGTGCTGATTGCACTGAACAAGCCCACCGGGATTATTACCACCATGGAAGAGGGTGAGCGCGATAATATCAGTGACTTTGTTAATCACAGCAAACGCGTTTTTCCTATTGGTCGTCTTGATAAAGATTCTCAGGGCTTAATTTTTCTGACCAACCATGGCGACCTGGTCAATAAAATTTTACGTGCCGGCAATAACCACGAAAAGGAATATGTGGTTACCGTCGATAAACCTGTTACCGATGAGTTTATTGCGGGCATGGCGGCGGGCGTTCCTATGTTGGGAACGGTGACCAAAAAATGCAAAGTAAAGAAAGAAGCGCCTTATGTGTTTCGTATTACGCTGGTTCAGGGGCTTAACCGGCAAATCCGTCGCATGTGCAAACACTTTGGCTATGAAGTGACGAAGCTTGAACGCACGCGCATCATGAACGTCAATCTCAAGGGCATTCCCTTGGGTGAATGGCGCGATCTGACGGATGATGAATTAGTCGAGCTGTTCAAATTACTGGAAAACTCATCCTCGGATGAAAAACCAGCCAAGAAAACATCACAAAAAAGTCCGGCGGCGAAAAAGCCGATGAAAAGTGCACCTAAGCAGGGTGATAAGACCGAGGATAAATCTGCGTCGCGCAAGCGTTTCAACCAGCCCGGCCGTAAGAAAAAAGGGCGTTAACACAGGTACCTGT
The DNA here is from genome assembly GCF_001641135.1 of Pantoea sp. OXWO6B1. Classification (NCBI taxonomy): domain Bacteria; kingdom Pseudomonadati; phylum Pseudomonadota; class Gammaproteobacteria; order Enterobacterales; family Erwiniaceae; genus Pantoea; species Pantoea sp. OXWO6B1. The sequence continues at coordinate 117,502 of NZ_CM004290.1, read as the reverse complement.
CAATGCGTCCACGCCCGCTAATTATCAGTGAATACCGGCCTGAATGGGCAGATCACTTTTCAACTGAAGCTGCCGTTGTTGCGGCGGCGCTGGGCGACACGCTTGTGACTATCCATCACATTGGCAGTACAGCTGTGGAAGGCTTAGCGGCAAAACCCGTCATCGATATGTTGACAGAAGTGTTAAATCATGACTCCCCGACTGCTGAGGCGCTAATACAGATGGGCTACCAATCGCGCGGAGAAAACGGGATGCCGGGGAGACGCTATTTCACGAAAGGTGCGGAGGCGCGGACCCACCACATTCATGCTTTTATCTCTGGCAGCCCCGATATCAGGCGGCATCTCGCCTTTCGGGATTATTTACGTCACTCTCCAAAGGTACGGGATGAATATGCGGCGGTTAAATGCGCTGCACAACTTGCCTGTCAGGGCGACATCAAGATTTACGGTCAATTGAAACATGATTTTATTGCCTGTCATCAGCAACGGGCATTAGCCATATTCCCATTCTGATTTATCCGCTCAAATTTCAACGCTATATCCGCTGACGCCCGACAACCGTTTCAGCCCTGTGTGTACCTGCTCAGGAAATAAGCGCGCCTGAAATCCCTGGCCTCATACAAAAACAACGGACAGGATGGGGTGAAGATACCTGTGTAGCGCGCGCGAGTGATTAAAGCATTACTGAAGCCGTGCTTAACGCCGCACAATCAGAGGACGCCACCTTTTCAGGATGAAAACGGCATGGCAGGATAAGCCAAATAACAAAGGAGTGGGCCTGATGTTACTGAAAGGTATGAATGATCCGTTGCTTAAGGCGTATCAGAACCCGAAATCAAGGTTGATGATCAGCCGTTTCAGAGGATTAGCCGGGGATCGACGGCTCAGTGACTGGCAGGTATTTTGTATTCTCGTGAATGGATTTACTAATTACTGGTATGTGCACTCAGGTCATTTCACCATCAACGTTGAATTAACTAAAACCCGACAGTTCGATTTCATGCAGGATTTTTTGCATTTTTCCGTCACGCTGGACGGCTTATTGAGTGATGAGAATTTTCGCTGTCCCGATTTTATTTTGCCGCATTATGATGTGCCTTATGAATTTTGCCGTTGGCGCAACAAGCGTGGCTACGATTCACAGGTGACGTATGTGGGTAACCACGGTGTAAAAACACATAAAGGCCTGTTTATTGCCACCCATGATGTCGCCCGAGATGAATATCATATGAAATGGGAAGGTACTATTACCGTTTTTGATAAAGCCTTTTTTAAAATGGGAAGTTTCAATACCACGAGCGACTTTTTGGTCAATGACATCACCAAAAACATTCGTGAAGGCGTGATTAAACATCTGGGCCTGTATCGTGACCTGTTTAATTATATTTTCCCTTCGCCAACGGCCGCGCGTATTCAGGCTCGTGACAGTAAACGTTACCTGGCCAGGAAATAAAAAAACGGTGAGCGCGGAGTGGGCAGAAACCTGCTCTGATTAAAACGTCATTATCCAGGATCTCAGCCAGGCAGCTTCCATTTAAGCCAGGTATCAAGCTCTGTCTCAGCCATTGGCTTTATATTAAAATACTCACGTGCAACATCGTCACGGTCTTCTAAAGGCGCAGAAACCGATGACGGGTAATCTTTTCCATCGGCCAGCACGAGGGTATTGAGCGCTTTTAAGGTAGTAAAGATGCTGTGGGCAATCAGACGTGACGTGATCCTGGCATTAAGTTCTTTTGCCAGTACGTTATCAAGTTTTATGACTTCAGGCGGGCTCTGTCGTAGGTAACGTATTTTGCTGTAGCCCTTAGCCGTATCTTCCCATGACATGCTGAAGCCTGAAAGCCTGAGCATTTCCAGTCCGAGCATAGCGGTTGGACTGTCAATCATATGCTCGGTTTTCAATATGTTGATGATAAGCATTGATGTGGGAAGGGCGGCCTTGAGCATTTTTTCAGCCAGTTTTTCTGCAAACGTGCTGTCAGCAATATCTCGCTCATTAATACTGATTGTTATTGGCAACTGGACAGGATGATGTCGTAAACGTTTAAGACGGGAAATGGCGCTGTCGACCTGCCAGGTTGTCAGTTGCGTATCAAGTTCCGTTCCTTTAGCCAGAGCGACAAAGTGATCTGCTAACAGCTCACCGCGTAACGGATGATGCCAACGCACCTGTGCTTCAAGACCAACGGGTTTACCACTTTTAATACAGACTTTGGGCTGAAAAACCAAGAATAAGCCGTGATTGTGCCGTAAGGCTTCTGCCAGGTCGCTCATCAAGGTGACATCAGTCGCACAGCTTATGTCGCTGATTTCATCAAAACGAACCTGCGATAATGTCTGTCCGCTGATGTACTCCAGCGCATTGACTGCCCGTCGGAGGACTTCACAAGGCGGCGCATCGCTGGCAATAAAATCAGTTTGCTCCGTATAGGTCGTCAGCGCCATGGTCAGACCGTCGCCCATATCAGCGCTGATTGCTCCCAGCCGCTCAGCCACCCAGGTTGCACTCACGGGGCTGTCAGCCTGGGTTAAAATAGCAAAACGTCCTGTTGCGATAGTGTAAAACTGGCAGCCATTAGTTGGCCGAAGGCGTAACAGCAATAGTGTCGCGACATCTTTCAGCAGTGACTCCAGCGCGGCCATGCCCAACGATCGTGATAACTCAAACGCGCGTGACATATCGATACAATCAATCAACACCAGACGGCGCAGCGATTTATCCTTTTGGGTGGCAAGGCGCTGTATATCGCGAATAAGACGTTCGCGGTTGGCTAACCCGGTAACCGGTTCGATGAAAGCCGCGGAGTGCCAGGCATCAAGAAAAGCGATGATTAACCCAGCCAGGGATTCTGTTATTTTTTTTGCTGGTCATTGAAAGGGCGCGGCACTGTATCCGTCAAACACAGCGTGCCCAGTATCTGGCCATTGCGGTTTTTTAGCGGCGTACCTACATAAAAGCGGATGAAAGGTGCATGCCTGATCAGTGGATGATGGGCAAAACGTGAATCGCAGGTGGTGTCCGGTACAATGACCGTTGCGCCGCCTTCCACAACATATCGGCACAGCGCTTGCTCGCGTGACGTATCCTGCAGCTCAATATTATAGTTGGCGCGAACAATATGCTGGTCATCGTTCAGAACAGTAATGTAACTTCCATTGATACCCAGCAGTTGACTGGCCAGACGCAAGAATTTTTTCAGCACCTCATCCCGGCCCCGATCGGAAAGACTAAGTGCTTTTGTTGCACTGGTGCGGTGATGTTCCTTGTCGCTAGATTCCGTAGACATTTCCGCTCCTGCCCGTTTGCTCAATGAAACTGCAAAAGAAGAGTGTACGATAAATAGCAAAAATAAAGCCCAATCATTATAAAAGGCAAAAGCAATTAAATTAATTTTTTCTTTGGAAGGGTTAAGGCGTAATTATTTTTTTATCCCTACCCACTTAACGCAAATTAAAATTACCATTGGCGTCAGTGTCATTTTTAAAAGGTTTTTTCTGGCCAGTAAGGTTAAATAACATTGCAGTTATTTAATTAAACAGGGTCGCGTTTACTTAATATTATGCGCTAAATTAAATTTATCCTATTGTTTGGTTTTGTTAATGTATGATCGGGCGTGAGAATAACCGGTAAACGTCATAAGTTAGCGTGCCACATCGCCGTATACTGAGTTTTTGTGAACATTAGCTGGTAATACAAGGGATTAATCATGATTAACAGCGGGAAGGGGGTTATAAACAGCCCTCAGCCGCAGCGTTATCTCTGAATGCGTGAAATGGGAAATGCGACATTAAATAAATAAAATTAATCATTGAGGTGATGCCCTTTTTGCAGGGCCGACCTGTGCGTTGTCTTACCTGAGAATCATTTCTGTTGCATATTAATGTAAATTATCGTGCTCATCTCCCAACCGATACCTGCATATCAGGACAATAACTGATAAGCTAACAGCCTCAATCACGATGACGTTGGAGCTGCCCTTTGCTGACCACAATTATTTATCGCAGCCACATCTCAGATGACGTGCCCGTTAAGACGCTTCCTGACATGGTGGACGATGCCAGCATATTCAATGCTTCCCATGAAGTGACCGGCATTTTGCTCTTTAATGGCACCCATTTTTTCCAGTTACTGGAAGGCCCTGAAGAGGGCGTGCTTGCCGTTTACCAGCGCATCTGTGCCGCTCGCCGCCATCACAACGTGGTTGAATTGATGCGTGACTACGCGCCATCCCGTCGGTTTGGTAATGCCGGTATGGAGCTGTTTGATTTACGCCAGCATGATCGTTCAACCGTGCTTCAGGCTGTACTCGATAAAGGCACGTCTAAATACCAACTGACCTACGCTGACAGGGCGTTGCAGTTTCTGCGTACCTTTGTTGAAGCGCGTGAGAAAGAAAACTATTACGAGGTCTTGCCATCCGAATACTGGGAGTTTATTCCCGAACGTCCTGCGATGAGTGCGGCAAAACCCGCTTCCTCCGGTATTAGTTTCCGCCCGGTGGTCGATCCCCTTGCCAGACAGGTCACAGCGATTGAGGCAATCACGGATACGCGTCATCGTGGCACCGACCAGAACGGCTCCGAGCAAGCGTTACATGATGCTGACCTTGAGGCGGTGATCAAGGCTTTCGATATGGCCGGCAGGGCCTGTCCGGATGAAATGACCCTGTATGTCAGCCTGCTTCCCATGACGCTGGTGGTGGTACCGGATGCGGTTGCAAAGATTGTCTCGACAATCAATGCGGCCGGATTAGTCCCGGAACAGGTGGTGCTTGGCGTGAGCGAAACCGAAGTCATCTCCAGACTCGAAGCGTTTTCCGTTGCCGTCAGGCAGCTCAAAGCCGCAGGTATCAGTTTGTCCGTCGATAACTTTGGTGCGGGATCGGCTGGCCTGTCGTTACTGACACACATCCAGCCCGATCGCATTCGTATCGATTCCAGTATTACAACGGATGTTCATCGGAGCGGCCCGAAGCAGGCGGTTGTCCAGGCGATTATCAAATGCTGTTCTGCCTTAGAGATCACGGTGATCGCTGCTGGTATCGTTAAGGCCGAGGAGTGGATGTGGCTTGAAGCGGCGGGCATTATCAACTTCCAGGGCAGTCTGTTTGCCTCCGCAGGTTCGGGTCATGCCGATGCGGTTGCCTGGCCGGAATATCGTGATGCTATGTAGTGTTGCCCTATCGCCTCGCGGCGAATAGCGCAGGTATTAAACGCTTTGCGATATATCAACAGCAGCAAGGATCGCTGCGCTTATTCTCCTTTGACTTCAATCATGATGCTCCCCACGTTGTACGCGCTACATTCCCCTTTGATACCCAGATAAAACCTGCTCTGGATATAACGTTCGCCCTCCTGTTTACCGAGATAGCTGTCTTTATTCGTGCGTTATAAGCGTTATATGAAAAGACATACAGCTGAGAAAATAACGGATTTTTAAACGGCAAATAAAATTAGCCAGGCGCACCGACATTATTTACGGGATTAATTTTCCTGAAAAGAGCGGGATGTTTTCTCTTCGCTGCACTTAATGCCGTCATTCGCATTTTGCGAATGAGCCGTTGTGCCATAACAACCATTCACACTCACAAATTGCGTCGGCGCAATCCTCTTTTCTGAGATTGCCTGGACAGAAAAAGCACAGTTTGCGATCATAGCGGCATTACGGAAAATAGAGACCTTATCGGGCATTTATAATATGAAAGAAAACAGCCGTTTAGAATCGATAATGAATTACCTCAAAGGGAATAATCTGGTCACAGTTGAGCAGCTTGTTACGGTAACGGGTGCCTCACCGGCAACGATCAGACGCGATCTGATTAAACTCGATCACGAAGGTGTTGTCAGCCGAACACATGGCGGTGTGACACTGAATCGTTTTATCCCTTCTCAGCCGACCACGCTGGAAAAGTCCTCGCGTAATCTGGTGGAAAAACATGCTATCGCGCGCGTGGCGGCCAGCTTTGTTAAAGCCGGAGATGCTGTCATTCTGGATGCGGGCACCACGATGTTTGAACTGGCCCGGCAAATTACCCATATGCCGTTGCGCGTGATTACCAATGACTTACACATCGCCCTGTTTCTCTCAGAGTTCAAACAAATCGAAGTGACAATAATCGGTGGGCGCATTGATGAGAGCAGCCAGTCCTGTATTGGCGATCACGGGCGTAAAATGCTCAACAATATTAATCCTGATATTGCGTTCCTGAGTGGCAACGGTTGGGACCTCGCTAAAGGCGTAACTTCCCCGACAGAAGAAAAAGCGGCACTGAAACACGATCTGATAATGAACGCTCATCGCCGGATTTTACTGGCGGACAGCTCAAAATATGGGGCATGGTCACTCTTCAATGTGGTGCATTTAAATGAGCTCACCGATATTGTCACCGATGCTAATCTGGACGTTGAGATCAGGCAAGCGCTTCAGTCAAACCTGACGCCTACGCTGACCATCGCGGATTCTATATAATCAGCGTTTTTGCAGAGCGTTGTTGCCGATCACATGGGTGCTCAGAGCAGCGACTGTTCGCTTACCTGAATGTCGCTGCATGCCTTCTTTCTTAATAACTCTGGCGATCAGTTAATAACGTCGGCACTGCGGGTACTGCGGGTGCATTATCAATATCTTCCTGAGTCATGCGAAACGCTTCCGGGTAGTGTTCGCGTTGTGTACGGCGGGCAGGTTCAGTATTACGCCAGGTATACAGGCAGTGCTGGCATTGAAAGACGATCCAGGCATCTTCAACCGGAGATGTCGCCATGGTTTCAATACTGTGGTCTTCACAACGGGGACAAATCATCTGTTTCTCCTTATTTACGTTTTGCCAGCATGGCGGTGAGTTTCTCTACCCAGAGCGCCGTTTCAGGCAGATCTTTCACTGGCTGGCTATAGTGACCTCGCACATCAGGTGCGACAGGTGTGGTGGCATCAATAATCAACTTGTCAGTAATGCCGGCGGGACTGGAGCCGGGGTCAAGCTCCAGCACTGACATATTAGGGAGTTGGACCAGGTCGCCGGCAGGATTAACCTTCGAAGAGAGTGCCCACATTACCTGCGGCAGATCAAAGGGATCAACATCTTCATCGACCATGATGACCATCTTCACGTAGCCCAGGCCATGGGGAGTAGTCATAGCACGTAATCCAACAGCCCTGGCGAATCCACCATAGCGTTTTTTAGTGGAAATAATGGCGAGTAAGCCATGGGTGTACATGGCATTAACCGCCTGTACTTCCGGGAATTCGGCTTTAAGCTGCTGGTAAAGTGGAACGCATGTCGCGGGGCCAATCAGATAGTCAATTTCAGTCCACGGCATGCCTAGATACAGTGATTCAAAAATGGGGTTCGTGCGGTATGACACTTTATCAATGCGCACCACGGTCATATTACGGCCGCCTGAATAGTGCCCGGTGAATTCACCGAAAGGGCCTTCAATTTCACGTTTACGACTTTCGATCACGCCTTCAAGAATCACCTCAGAGCCCCATGGTACATCCAGACCTGTCAGCGGCGCAGTCGCAATCGGATAGGCTTGTTCACGTAGGGCTCCTGCCATTTCATACTCAGACTGATCGTAGCGAAGTGGTGTAGCGCCCATTAATGTAATGACAGGATCGTTACCTAAGGTAATCGCGATGGGCAAATCCTCCCCACGTTCTTCGGCCTTATGCAGGTGGAGAGCGATATCGTGCATGGGCACAGGTTGCAACCCAAGCTTGCGCTTGCCTTTTACCTCCATACGATAAATGCCGACGTTTTGTTTCCCAAAGTTATCAGGATCCAGCGGATCACGTGAAACAACACAGGCTTTATCCAGATAGAAACCGCCATCGCCATCATTTAAACGAAACAGCGGCAGTATATCGAACAGGTTGATATCATCATTTTCCACGCTGTTTTCAGCCCACGCCGGATTGGCTCGTCGTTCTGGGGCGACAGGAAAATTATCCCAACGACGGATAAACTCGTCGACCTGCTGTTTAACGGGCGTAGTCGGTGCCAGACCAAGGGCAATTGCGTGATTTTGCCAGGATCCCAGGGTGTTCATCACGACATGTGCATGGTGAAATCCTTTAATACGGGTGAAAGAGAGGGCTGGAGCACCGTCGCCTATGCGACCAGTGGCGTTTGCAGCAGCGGCAATATCAGGTTCTGCATTAACCTCTTCATCAATATGAAGAAGCTGACCTTGTTCATTTAACATGCTAAGAAAGCTGCGTAAATCGTCATAAACCATGATTAATCCTCGTGAGACAGGTCATGAAGGGGAGCGGTGGTTGCACACAGCCCTTGCCAGCGCTGCGCTTTTGAAAAGTCGATACCAAATTGATCGAGTACACGCGCCACGATGTGGTTAGTGATGTCGTCCAACGATTTTGGATGATTATAAAAAGCAGGCATTGGTGGCACTAAAGCCACGCCCATACGCGACAGTGCCAGCATATTTTCCAAATGGATGGTGCTCAGTGGGGTTTCGCGCGCAACCAGCACCAGTTTTCGGCCTTCTTTCAGGACAACATCGGCAGCGCGTCCCACTAAGCCATCGGCGTATCCTGCTCTGATCCCGGCCAGTGTTTTCATACTGCAAGGGATCACTATCATGCCGTCAGTTTTGAATGAACCTGATGAAATCGAGGCGGCTTGATCGGCCGGACTGTGAACCACATCAGCCATTGAAGCCACATCTCGCGATGAAAAAGGTGTCTCCAGTTCGATAGTGGTTTTGGCCCATTTCGACATAACCAGGTGGGTTTCGATATCAGGAAACGAACGGAGTGCCTGTAGAAGTGCGACGGCCAGAGGTGCGCCTGTTGCACCAGTAATACCAATAATGAGTCGCAAATCGACCTCCAGACTGATTGTTCGTATACGAACTAAAGTTATCGCGATTAATCTTTGGTGACAAGTCGAATGGCACAAAATGTTCGTGTACGAACGAAGTGGCGAGTGCGATCAGGAGTAACCCGACGTCAGGGGATAAGGTATTCTTAAGGAAAAAGAGGATTACAGGCTTAACTATGAAAACTCAACTTGGCAATGTTCATTTTCATCTGATGCGACAGCTATTTCAGGAACACACATCACTATGGCAAAAAACGCTGAAAGAGATTACTAAGCAACAATATTCGGTGCTTTGCGCCGTCGCCGATAAGCCAGGAATAGAACAGATGGAACTCATGGCTGAAGCGTTGATGACCAAAGCTACCCTTGCGGAGTTACTGGTAAGGATGGAAGCAAAAGCGTTGTTGATACGCGTGCAAGGGGAAACTGACAAGCGCCGTCGCTTTATAACCTTGACGGCGCAGGGTCATAGCGTACTGGAGTCAGCCAGAACAGCAGCGATGTCGGTGGATGCGCATTTTCTAAAAAAGCTGACTGCCGAACAGCAGCAGCAGTTGATTTCCCTGCTTCAGGTAATGGTCAATGATGAAAATTAGTTACTTCGATAAAGCCACATCAATATGCCTGTAATCGTTAACGAGTCTGGCAATCGTTAAGATCGTGTTGGACGGCACTGAGCATGGCCTCTACTTTACTATGTGTGGTTTCAGGTACAGGCAGGTGTCACCTTCTTCAACATGTTTTGGATGCCAAACCATCGCCGCATTTTCGTCGCCAATATAGGTCATTCCCAAAGGCTCTATGATCGCGTAAGGATGTGCAAAAGCGGCACGGTACGCGAGTAACTCTTTCGCCATTGCCACAACCTGATGTGAAACCTCATCCGGGTGACTGACAATATCATTCAACTGTTCTTCGGTAAGCATACTTCCATTCCTGAACAACCCTGACCAGCAACCCTGAGGAGGCGCTGGGGGTTTAAATCAGTTAATCGTGGTCAAACAGGCGCCCGTGAGTATTCGTCGTTGCAGAACGGTCAGGGGAAGATAGCCCATGTTGGCTGTAAGGGCGTAGCTTACTACGTGAAGGGAAGATTTCGAAGTCTGTTCACACAGAGATCTAAAGGAAAGTGAGGGGCGATGACAGAAGGGCTGCTACAGTCTGCATCGACAACCGCCGCCGCGCACAATGGAAAAGCCGCCTTAAGCGGCCTGGCCTTGATCCATCCGCAAATTATATATGCAGCTATGCACTTACAGGGACGCGGTTATGGATGTTGGCTTCACTGATCCTTTACTGCGCGTTGTGATCGTGTCACTGAGCGACGATTTTGACTTCAGCAACGCAATGAAGATGTCGCGGTAACAGGTTGGGAAACACGACCCAAAGAGATCAATTTCACAGAATTAACAACTTGAATTAAAAGGATTCTGGTATTATTTCTCTGGCCATCAGGATTAACGGCAAGCGCCTTTAAGGGATTGATGGTAACCATAAAACTAATAACAATTGTTATTATTTGCGCGATTATTTAATTACCGCTTTTATGGGTTATTAATCGCCCCTGTTGTTCAGAGAAACGGCAAACCCGATGCTGGCAGCACGGTATCATGTTAAAAATTTCTGAAAACAGTTTCGCGCATGTTATACAGTCGCACATGGCCCCTGTTTGCTATAAATTGTCGGTTAATATGGCGCTAAATATTTAAATTTAAGCTAAATTGTTTTTCTGCGTTTTTTGCACCCGCACAAGGGGAGGCTGTTGTGCACGATAATCAAAGTGGCAATGACGAAAATCGTCTTAAAGCGGTTAAAGCACTTTTGTCACCTGATATTACCAGGGATGAGGTGCTGGAAAAATTTGTTCATCTTGCCGCGCAGGCGCTGGGTATTTCAGGCAGTTTTATTTCAATTATTGATGATAAAAATCAGTATATTAAGGTTTCCCGCAACTTTAACCTCAAAGAATCAGCACGCGAAGTTTCCTTGTGTCGTCATGTTATTGATGGCGACGGGCAGCTCGTTGTACAGGATACATTGCAAGACAGCCGCTTCACTTTTCATCCCTTAGTTGAGGGTGAACCTCACATCCGGTTTTATGCGGGCGTGTCGTTATCCAATCTGGAAGGGCTGGTGTTAGGGACGCTTTGCGTGACCGATACGCAGCCTCATACGTTTAGTGATGAGCAGTTGGAAACACTGAAGTCGCTGGCAAGACTGGTGACATCCTTTCTGGATGCATGGAATCTTGCCAGTTTCACCGATCTGATTACGCATCTACCGAACCGGCCACGCCTGATTCGCGACATGCAACAGCTGGCCGTCAGCAATCCCGATCGTCGTTTTCGCATGATTCTTATCGACTGTATTGATATTCCCCAGGCATATGAGTTATCACGTACCTTTGGCATTGCGCCAGTGGAAAACTTACTCAGGCAAATTGCCGGGCTGGTCAGCGCTCGTCTTCAGCTTCAGCCAGATGACATGCTTTATTCATTTGCACCGGGGCGCTTTGCATTAATCCAGCCTTATTTTGGCGGCTATAGCGCGCAAAGTACCATTGAGGTGTTAACCAACCTTAAAGCAGATTTAGCGGATAACATCACCATTGATATCGACGTTTATGCAGGCGAAACCGAGTTTGTTTCCCGCGATATTGATGCAAATGAAGTTGTCCGTCAGGCGGTCAGTGCGTTGCACGAATGTATTCACCAGAACGGTGGTGCTATGACGTTCGATCATGCATACGATTCGCGGCGCACGGAAGATTTCTTGATTATGAACGATCTGGCCCAGGCGCTTAAAAAAGACGAAGGCCTGTACCTCGCGTATCAGCCAAAAGTGTGCTTAAAGACGGGAAAAACCGTTGGGCTTGAGGCATTAATTCGCTGGCACCATCCGGAAAGAGGCGAGCTGTTTCCCGTCGACTTTATACCCTTGGCCGTAAAAACCAACCTGATTTCGGTGCTGACTGACTGGGTTATCGATCGCGTCATCATTCAGTTAACGCAGTGGAATAAAGAATTTGAATTAATCCCGGTATCCGTCAACGTCAGCGAACGTGACTTTTCCAGAGCGGAGTTTGCTTCCAGTTTAGCCAGTAAGATGCAGGCTGCAGAATTGCCAACATCATTAATGGGCGTGGAATGTCTGGAAAATGAGCTGATAACGGAAAGCGATGTGGCGATTAATGGACTCGAAGCGCTTAAAGCCCACGGGTTTATTATCTCACTGGACGATTTCGGTACAGGTTACAGCAACATTAGTTACCTGCAGGAAATTCCGTTAGATGTGATTAAGGTTGATATGTCTTTAATCAGTCGGATGGATAGCGATTCTGCCTCCAGAATTATCGTCAGAAGCATTATCCAGATGTTGAAGGAGTTGGACTATACGGTGTTGGCAGAAGGTGTAGAAACAGAAGCCACACTGAGTTTGCTGAAGCAGTACGGCTGCGATCAAATCCAGGGCTACTTCTTTTCGAAACCGCTTCCAGCCAGCGATATCGAACACTGGTTACTGCAGAAGTAAACGCGATAAAGGCGACAGTATCTGTCGCCTTCTCAGTACGGTCAGTCAAGCTGAGTACAGCGCGTTTTGCACAACGCGCACTCGGGCAGCAATAAGGTGAATGCGCGTTGTGCCGTCAATCCAGATCGCTGCCGTTACTGGCAATCACTTTTTTATACCACCAGAAGGATTTTTTTCGCCGCCGGGCCAGCGTGCCTTGCCCACGATCGTCACGATCGACATACACAAACCCATAGCGTTTACTCATCTCACCCGTTGAGGCGGCAATCAGGTCAATACAGCCCCACGTGGTGTAGCCGATTACGGGTATCCCATCACTTATCGCCTCTCCCATGGTCCGAATGTGCTCACGCAAATAGCTGATGCGATAATCATCAATAATTTCGCCTTCATCATTGACCTCATCGCGTGCGCCCAGGCCATTCTCCACCAGGAAAAGCGGCTTCTGGTAACGGTCGTACATCATGTTCATGGTGATGCGGAGTCCAAGCGGATCGATGCCCCAGCCCCATTCACTACGCTGAATATGCGGATTCGTAAGGGATTTCACCACGTTTGCCGCGCTGCTGTTCTGCTCATTCATATCGGCGGACGCACAACGGGAAGCATAGTAACTGAATGACACGAAATCGACGGTGTTCATGAGTACATCAGCATCGTCTTCTGCCATTTCAATCTGGATGCCTTTCTCGCGGAAAAGGCGAGCAGAGTAGGCGGGATAGGCACCCCGCGCCTGAATATCAATGAAAAACAGGTTCTCACGATCTTTTTGCAGCGCCGCCCAGACATCGTCAGGTTTGCTCGACCAGGGATAAAAATTGCCGCCAGCCAGCATGCAGCCAATCTGATTATCCGGGTTGATTTCATGAGCTATTTTTGTCACCCGCGCGCTTGCCACCAGCTCATGGTGAGCGGCCTGATATTTAACCTGCTCACTGTTTTCACCCGGTTCAAATACCAGTCCTGCGCCCGAAAAAGGGCTGTGCAGCATGATATTTATTTCATTAAAGGTCAGCCAGTACTTCACTAAACCATCAAACGCCTCAAAACAACTGCGTGCATAACGGGCAAAAAAATCGATCATTTTACGATTGCGCCACGAACCGTATTGCGTAACCAGATGCATAGGTACATCAAAATGGCAAAGCGTCACTAAGGGTTCAATGCCGTACTTGCGACATTCGGTAAACATGTCACGATAAAAAGCCAGCCCCTCTTCATTGGGCGTGACTTCATCGCCGCGCGGAAAAATACGGCTCCAGGCAATCGACGTGCGAAAAACCGTAAAGCCCATTTCTGCCATTAAAGCGATGTCTTCACGATAACGATGATAAAAATCGATCGCAGTGTGGCTGGGATAGAATTCATCGTCCCGCAGTGCGTCACGTTTTTCCTGACCCAGCTTGACCGGCATACGTGCAGGCCCGATGGGGAGCATGTCAACGGTGGTTAATCCTTTCCCGCCTTCAAGAAAAGCGCCTTCTGACTGATTTGCGGATAAGGCACCGCCCCATAAAAATCCTTGCGGGAATCGTGATTCAGACATGAAATCCTCTTTAACACAGTCATTAATGATCAGCTAGCGTTAGCCGCTTTTGCTTTTTCAGGTGAAACCTTAGGTTGTGATGCTGCCAGGCTGGTGGTTTCAGGAATATCGTCAAAGCCCAGAATCAGGGTAAGAATAAATGACAGCACCACAGAGAGCACCATCACCGCGACAACCCAAACAATGGACATCGGGTTGGCTGGATCAAAAAACTGAACGCTGGTAAACAATCCGGGTGATGCCATCGAATGGCTGGCCAAACCGCCTATGCCGGCGACGGCACCACAAATAAACCCACTGATCATACTGGCAATCAAAGGGCGTTTTAAACGCACAGCGACACCGTAAAGGGCCGGTTCAGAAATGCCGGCCACAATGGCAGAGGCTGCTGCTGCCAGCGCGGTTTGACGTAATTCCGGGTTTTTCGTTTTACAGGCGACGGCGAGCGAAGAGCCGCCAAGGGACAGATTAGCGCCAATTTCCGAAGGCATAACCATGCCCTCTTTACCGGTTTCAGCAATGGTCTGGATAATAGTGGGTGTGAAAACCCGATGCATGCCGGTCATCACCAGCAAGGGCCAGAGCGCGCCCATAATCGCAACCGAAAGCCAGCCCAAATAACCGTGAATGGTGTAAACCACGGCGGAGATTCCACTGCCGATCCAGATACCAATCGGGCCAATCAAAACAATCGCAATCGGTGCGGCGATCAGCACAATCAACATCGGCTTCAGAAAGTTTTTTGTTACCGCAGGCGTAATACGATCCACACCACGTTCAATGTGAGACAAAATCCACGTCATCACCAGCGCCGGTATTACCGTATAGGTATATTTCACGGCCGTTACCGGGATGAAAGCAAACTCCACGGGTTGTCCCTGCGCCGCTTTAGCCATCAGGTCAATAAAGTTGGGATGCACCAGGACGCCAGCGATGGCTATCGCCAGTGACATGTTCGTCTTGAATTTAAGCGCCGCTGACGCAGCCACCATAATGGGCAAAAAGAAGAAAGCACCATCTCCAATCACGTTCAATATGACCAGAGTCGATGAGCCTTTCTCAAATACACCGGCCATATCCAGGATCATGGCCAACAGCTTGACCATTGAACCGCCGATAATGGCGGGAATCAGCGGTGACATGGTGCCGACCAGCGCATCCAGAATAGCGGCCCCCACGCTTTTTAGCGTGAGTCGCCGTTTCCTGGGCGCAGTACCGTCTGACTGCGGATCGCCCAATGCCAAAACTGCCTCATAAGCTTTCGACACATCATTGCCAATAATCACCTGCAACTGTGTATCGGTATGCACAACGCCCATAATGCCATTGAGGGTTTTTAATCCGGCAAGGTCAACCAGGCTATCGTCTTTCACCACAAAACGCAGGCGAGTCATACAATGCGTGACGGCACTGATATTGTTCAGGCCGCCCAGCTTATTAACGATAGCCTGTGAAATCTCTGCATAATTTCCTGGCATGATTTTATCTCGTAGGGTAGAGGAAAATGCGCTCGGGTTTCCGCTGGAGCCGCCGCTTTATTGTTATACGCCTTCAGTCAGCCTGACTCAGGTTGTATCTGACCGAAGGGGCAGCTAAATAGGAAACCGGTTTCACAAAATCATGAAGATGTTTTACTGTTTAAACAAGAGCGTAAAATGACCATCTGTTATTTTTGTGATGGCAATCACTTGAAGTGGAAAAGAGCGCCATGCCGGGCTAAGGGCAAATATTTCAAATAATGAAAGGCTTAGGTAGACTGCATTTACTCTGAGGACACGGGCAGCGAGAACATGACAACAATATCTGAAGTAGCAAAACGCGCCGGCGTCTCAAAAGCGACAGTATCGCGAGTGTTGTCGGGCAATGGTTATGTGGGGCAGGAGAAACGAGATCGCGTATTACAGGCCATTGCGGAGACAGGCTATCGGCCAAATCTGCTGGCACGCAACCTGGCGAATAAAAGTAGCCAAACCATTGGGCTGGTGGTCACCAACACACTTTACAGCGGTAACATTTTTAGTGAGCTGATGTCGCACTCTGCCAGAATTATGGAGCAGCAAAATCGTCAATTGATCCTGGCCGATGGTAAACACACCGCAGAACAGGAGCGTGCGGCTATCCAGTTTCTGCTCGACCTGCGTTGCGATGGCATTATTATCTATCCGCGCTTTCTCAGCATTGATGAGCTGGACGCGATGATCTCGCAGCACAAGCAACCTGTCATGGTCATTAATCGTCGCCTGCGTATCAATGACAGCTTCTGCGTTTATAGCGATCAGCACATGGCCAGCCAGATGGCCATCCGTTATCTGATGGAGCAGGGCCATCGTAATATCGCGTTTATTACGGGATCACTGGATTCACCTACCAGTCAGGAACGGCTTTCGGGCTATCAAACCGCGCTACGCGAGCAGGGAATCGCCATAAATCAGCAGCTTATTGTGCACGGAAAGTGGACCGCGCAAAGCGGCATGCTGGCGGTGAAAACCTTGCTCGCAAGGGGACAATCCTTCAGTGCCATCGTTGCCAGCAATGATGAAATGGCTATTGGGGCCATCAAACAGCTGACGGAAAATAATATCGCTGTGCCAGGAACAGTCTCCGTGATTGGCTTTGACGATATCCCGCTGGCGCCCTACATTATTCCTGCACTTTCCAGCGTGAAATTTCCCGTAACCGATATGATTAACGAGACCATTAACCGGCTGGTTTCGATGCTGGATGGCGGCGAGTTAACGACGTTAACGCCTTTTAAGGGCAGCCTTGTCCTGCGCGACTCCATCACCGTTGCCCCCTGACGTCTCTGCCTGCAAGGCGGCGATCCCGACCTGCATCAGCGCGATACCTTGCTCAGAAAGCCGGGCCACCACGTCCGGGGAAAGCCCATCCTCTGTAATAACATGGCCAGGCTGATAACCGGACGACAAGGGATAAGGATGTATTTGCCCGAATTTAGATCTGTCGGTCAGAACATAACTGTCTGCGCCTTTCGCCAGCACGGCGTCAACCACATCACATCTCTGCATATCGCGACCGGTAAAGCCGGTTTCCGGATGCCAGCCATCTGCGCCAACAAAGGCTTTGTGAAAGTGGATCTGCTGAATACAGTAGCGGGTTAACGGGCCGGTTATGGATTCGCTGCTCTTTTGCAACATGCCACCCAGAATAATCACGTCACAAGCCGCATCTTTAAGCAGGTGACCGATATAGTGGCTTACCGTGATTAACGTCAGGCTTTTGCGGCTGGCCAGTATGCGTGCCAGCAGGGCATTGGTGCTGCCGCCTTCAATCAATACAGACTCGCCATCGTTGATCAGATCAGCGGCATAGCGGGCGAGAGCCAGCTTAATACCATAACGGGTGTTCATGCGCGTGCCAACATCGTCGCTGTCCAGCGCCTGGGCCGCGCCATGAACCCGACGCAGAACCCGCTGTTGCGCCAGTTGGTTGAGATCCTGACGTACCGTGACCTCTGAAACACCGACAAGCTGAGCCAGCTCGCTGACGGCGACGCTGCCACGTGAATTAACCAGTTCGATAATTTGTTGCTGACGCGTATTCATCGTGGTTCTTTGCATCCATGGATTAAGCTGACGTTAAGCGATACGGGTTTCAGGCTAAACCCAGCCCCCGTTTTCCGTTGAGATTAAGATCGGCGAGGGTAAAGCGATTTTTCCAGCCAGCTTCGTAGTGCTCAGGAGGAAAATCAGCAGGGGAATGGCCTTGCTCAAGTGCGCGCGCGACAAGATGCGCGTAGGCCCGGTTTTTATCACACATGGGCGCAGCGGGAATATACATAACATTGCCCCAGCCCTGCTGGTTTTCAACCGGTGCGACGGCGTGAATGAGGTCACAGTGCCACCAAACGGAGTCGCCCGCCGTTATAGCCGGTACCGAGCATAATCCCTTTATCAAATGTGGGTGCCATTTTTCATTTACTGCAAGCACGCGCCCCGGCTCAACGCCACACAATTCATCGTCAGCCACATCCGATAATAACGGTCGAAGCAGGACATAGGCGATGGCTTCCGGCACGGGAACCACGTGCAGTAAGCCCTGACCGGGCATCATATCGGAGAGCGCAGTCCATCCCTGAAACGTGCGGAAAGCCGAGCATTTTGTGGTATCGGGAACATCAAACTCGTTCACTTCGCTACGATGGGCTGCATTCCATGGGTCGTAACGCTCAACATTGCCGTCAAAAAGCGAGCGAAAGACGCGTTGATACGCGGGCAACAACCAGCGTTCAAGCGCACCGGAATCCGTATGCGCCCCCAACCCTTTCGACGTTGTTCCCGGCGGACGTCGGCGAATTCGGTCCGGATAGATAAGATTCACATCCGGATCGAACCATTGCTGACCTTCGGATTCGAATCGCCACAGGCGATTTAGAAACGACTGCACCTGTGCCATTTCATGACTCTGGCGCGCCTCCATTTGCGCCTGAGACCAGTAAATTGGATAAATTTCAGGCCGGGAGGCTTCGAGACTTCCAAAAAAATTGTCCCCGGGACCGCGATACTGTGCATCGAACTGATTGTCATCCAGATAACGCAACATGGCGGCATCCCATGCCAGCGCCTGTTCTCGGGGAAAATGCTGCTTTACGACCACACAGCCACGACGTTTTATTCTTTCTCGTGTCTCAGGGGGCAGCGTGCCATCTGTAATCTGTTCGGGTGAAATCACCGGCCAGGCGCTGCCGCTCTGTTGTTCTTCCGCTTTGGCCTGGCTTATGGCCTGCTCGATTTTATTGCAAACCTCACTGAATAAGCCTTCAACATCGCCGATCTGCTGACGCACCTGCTGCTTAAACTGACGGATCGCTGCTGGAATATCGTGGGGTAACGGTGTGTGTTGAAGCTTCACAGTCATAATTGTGGCCCTTAACAGATAGTTTATATTTCAGATGAAGATTTTTTTCATTACATTCGAAAGATGAACTTATGTTTAACAGATTGCTGATGGGTAAAATCGCGACTGGCGCACAATGTGAGCTAACAGAAGGATATTTAATGATTGGAATTCTCATTAATCCCTACAGCGAGTAAGCTTGAAGCAACAGTCAGCCTATTCAGGCCGGGAGACAAGGGGGGAACGACAATGGCAGTAAGGATGATTGCAGTTGATATGGATGGGACTTTTCTGGACGAAAATAAGCAGTACAACGTTCAGCGCTTTTCACGCCAGTACGCCCTGCTAAAACAAAAAGGCATTCGCTTTGTTGTCGCCAGTGGCAATCAATATTATCAGCTACAGCGCTACTTTCCTGACATCAAAAATGAAATCGCCTTTGTCGCCGAAAATGGCGCGTGGGTGTCAGAGGGCGACCAGGAAATTTTTTGTGGTGAGCTGGCCAGGGAAAGCGTGCACCGCGTGTTGGAGATACTGGCAAAAGAGCCGGATATCAGCACGGTCGTCTGTGGACGTAAGGGCGCTTATGTTCATTCTTCCATGCCTGAAAGCGTTATTCAGATGCTCAATAACCATTATTATCGGCTCGAAAAGCGCGATAATCTTTATGATATTGACGACACCATTTTTAAATTTTCGCTTAATCTGGCGCACGAAGGCATTGAAAGCCTGATGGATCGTTTGCATAACAAACTCGGCGAGATCGATCATATTATGCATCCCGTATCGAGTGGCTATGGTTTTATCGACCTGATTATTCCTGGTTGTCATAAAGCACATGGCATTGCTTTGCTGCAACAAAAATGGGGCATCAGCGATTGTGAGGTGGTGGCGATTGGCGACAGCGCGAACGATATTGAAATGCTGCGTCAGGCCTGTTTCAGTTTTGCGATGGCCAATGCCGTAGAGCCGGTATCCGCCGTGGCGCGTTTTAAAACTGAAAGCAATCAGGATGAAGGGGCGCTAAATGTAATTGCCCGGATTCTGGCGCGCGAGTTTCCCTTTGAATAACGCCTTAACGCCGGGATTTGTGCTGTGCCCATAAAGGCAAAGGTCGTATATCAGATAGGTGTGACAGTGTCACATCAATGATGTTATTAAAGGTGAATGATTAGCTTTTTACGACGCTGTCAGCGGCAGGTGCCAGCGTCGTCGGTGTACCAAAGCATCATAAAAGTTGCCGCTTATAGTTACAACATACTGTAAGTGACAGTAGCAAAAGCCCAGAGTCAGCATACGCGTGGTTTTCAGGTCTTGCAGAATAGCGATCCACAGCCCGGCTTACACCGGGCTGATGGGGATTATTTGTCGGCTTTCTTCTCTTCTTCGGTGCCTGACGGTTGCGTTTCAGCATCCGATCGCCAGGGCTTCAGCAGCTGAATATCCAGAATCACATAAACCATCGTGCTGATAAACAGGGAAATCACGCTGCCAAATACGCCGCTGGTGGTGAAGGTCAGATAGTTATAGATAATCAACCAGGTGAGACAAATGAACATCGACAGGGCTAGCATGATGGACGAGAGCGAGTAGTTACTGGTGCCGGCGCCTTGCTGATGCGTCAGTTTAAACAGGTTTCCAGTCGTGTATCTTTCTAAAATCAGGAGGGTTTTTTGCCAGTTACGACGTTGTCGTGAACCCGTGCGTACAATAAACAGATACAGGACGGAGATAAAAAAGCCTGAAAACGCAATCAGGACTGGAACGGCTTCCAGCGCATACTCAATACTTTTATGGCTCGCCCCGGCTGGGCTCAGGTCCAGCGTCAACGAGGCACCCAGCGCGGCATAAAGGAACACGAACAACGCTAAAAAGGTTATCGTGCGTTTCCAGTCTGCCTCGGCTTCGCGGTTCTTTTGCTGAAGCGCAACGGTGAAAGCGCGTTCGATATGTTCAGCCTGGGGCGAGTGCATTTCAATCGCGTCAACCGTTTCATCCAGCAGGGCTTCGATAAAAGGCTTGTGGTCACTGTGCAGGGGAATATTCATTACGTGGATTCTCAGTAAAATTTCCGCTTATTTTAGTCAGCCTGAGAGGAAATGATACAAGCTTCACACGTTAAAAATCTTCAGGCTGAGTCAGTTAAGTATCAGGTAATGCGTTTTACGACAGCCGCATGATGTACACTGCTAGTGAACTTACCACGAGGAAAGCGATTATGAATGACAAGAAGATGATTTCCATCGATCAGTTCAGTGATGAAGAGCGACTTGCCGTTAACGAAGCCCTTCAAAATCTGATGGAAAAGCACCGTCAACGCACTGGCAAAGAGCCTGACAGCAAAAAAGAAAAAGAGCTTAACACTGAAGCCCGCCAGCAGGTGATGGCCGATAAACTGCTTAATGAAAAGTTAAAAGCAGAAAAAGAGAGCAAAAAACCGGTCAGGAAAAAGAAACCTTCATCAATTGCCGCGAGTGAAGTTAGCGACTTTAACTGGTCTGCTTCAGTCGCAAAAGGCCGCAGAAGATAACGACAGAATAATGATGCTGACGCCTGACGATATAATTCTGTTTATCGTTGGGCTTATGCCACTCTCACTAAACTGCCTGTACAAAATCAGCATTGAGCAGAGTAAAAACAATAATAAATAAAGCGGTAAAACGCTTAAAAATTTATGCGGTTTACATTTTTTATGGATAAACTGCGCTGAATATACCGTCAATTACGCTTGCGAATGACTTATTACTCCCCCGAAGATCATCATCTTAAGATGCGATCCACGCGATTTGTCCGTCGCATGTTCGCCATGCGCCAACTGGGCACGATTTTATGCGCTTTGCCGATTGCATCCGTTTTGATGGAGCTGGGCAAAAAACCCGCCATATTGGTCTTACTGATTAGTAACGTTATTATCTGGCCCTGCCTGGCATATTGTCTTGCCATTACATCACGTGATTCAACCGCCAGAGAACGAACCAATTTAACGCTCGATGCCGCCTTCGGCGGTATTTGGGTAGCACTCATGGCCGTGAGCCCGATGCCATCCTTTGTCATTATGGCGGTACTGGTCTCCGACCGTTATGCCGCCGGAGGCTGGCCACAACTTCTCTCTGCACTACAGGCGTTTCTGTTTGCCTTTATCATGGTATGGACAATAGAGGGCGCGCCAGTTTTGATGGAATTTAGCATCCGTTCGGCATGGCTTACGATACCGCTGGCCACGTTTTATCTGTTAGCGCTAAGCGTGGTATCCCATAATCTGACGTTTAATCTGCGCCAGAAGAACCGTGAGCTGGAAAGGATCGCCTTGATGGACCCCAGTTTGCAAATTCCTAACCGACGCCTGTTTGAACGGCGGCTTGAAAGTGAATTTCTGCGCACCCGGCGTGGAGACAGTAAGGCGTACCTGATACTTATTGATGTCGACCATTTCAAGAACGTCAACGATACCTTTGGTCATGAAGCAGGGGATTTTCTACTGGCTGAAATTTCCGGGTTGCTGCGTGACAGCGTAGGGATGAAGGACATCCCGGCGCGCTTTGGTGGCGATGAACTGGGCGTGATCGTACGTGACTCAAATGACGTTAACATCGTCAGGCTGGCCGAAACCATTCAACGAAACATAGCGCAATTACGCTTGCCTGCTTCAGCAGAGTTCAGATGTTCAGTCAGCATTGGTATTGCCTGTGCGGAAAAAGCCAGCTCTATACATGAATGGCTGCGACGCGCTGATGAAGCCCTGTATGAGGTTAAGCGATCGGGGCGTAATGATCTGAAATTATGGCAGGCCTGATAATACATGAAGCGGTGTAGCACGGGCGCTTTTTTACTGGTTTAACATCAGCTTACCGATACTGTAATCAGCCAGAAATTAACGCCGCCTTATCTCAAGGCGGCTTTTGCTATCAGATTGCAGGATAGTCGCCAGTGCCTTCAGGCCAGGGCGTAAGCAAATCAAACCCTGTCTCAGTCACCGCCACCGTATGCTCCCACTGGGCTGAAAGCGATCGGTCTTTCGTGACCACAGTCCAGCCATCAGAGAGGACGCTGGTGCCGGCTTTGCCTGCGTTGATCATGGGCTCGATGGTGAAAATCATCCCTGCCTTCAACGGCATCCCTTCGCCTGGGGTACCATAATGAAGAACCTGTGGATCAGTATGATAAATCTCGCCCACGCCATGACCACAATATTCCCGCACCACCGAAAAGCCGGCGTTTTCAGCAAGGCGCTGAATGGCGGCACCAATATCACCCAGTGTCGCACCAGGCTTCACCGTTTTAATGCCCGCAACCAGGGACTGATAAGTAATATCGACCAGGCGTTTGGCGCGTACGGACGGTGTGCCAACAAAATACATTCGGCTCGTATCGCCATACCAGCCATCTTTAATAACGGCTACGTCGATATTCACAATATCGCCGTCTTTTAATTTTTTGGCAGCAGGGATGCCGTGGCAAACCACATGATTCACAGAGGTGCAGGTTGTGCGCGTGTAACCGTGATAGCCGATGTTGGCTGGCGTAACCTTAAGTTCATTCACGATAAAATCGTGACAGATATCGTCCAGTTGTTCAGTCGTGATTCCCGGGCGCACATGCGGGGTAATCATTGCCAAAACCTGGGCTGCAGCATGTCCGGCAGCACGTGCTTTTTCAATTTCTTCTGCGGAATGGATCTTAACGGTCCCCATTACACTTCTCCTTGTGAGGCTAAATCGGCGTTATGTAGCACCTGGCGAATATCCGCGCCGCCGTTCATTTCGATACGGATCAACGTTTGAGCCAGCTCATGTTGTGTCAGTTGAGGATACAGCTCGGCCAACATACCGAGTTTTAACCAGTGCTCAGCCTGAGCGTTGATCGAGCGGCTCATCGCCTGGCTGGCGATGCGCAGGTTTTCATGCATCAGATCGGATATTTTGACAATGCCCATACGAAGCCTATATGGAATATATACGTTTTGTATACAGGCTACGCGTTATGAAGGGAGAGTTAAAGAAAAAAATCACAGCGGGTCAGAACGTTTCAGTAATATTCATCCGCCAGCGCACCTGTGTCAGGCCCGTTTTCCAGATTGCGATTTTTAAGCCCTCTGGCAGATCCTGAACCATACTCTACATCTGAAAATCGGCAACAGAGACGCTGAGTGCATTATGTCGGCGGTACAAAGGTTATCCGTGAAGGCTAAATTTTTTATCACCGCTGGCCATACTGTCTGATTCGGCCAGGTCAGTGCTGGATAACGGTAACCGTCTTTTCAGCAATGGGCCGACTCCTGAGAATCCGCCTTCACTCGGCACATCAGTTAAAAAAGAAGCGGTTCAGATTAGTCAGGATGATTACGATAGGTGAGATGTTTAAAGGCAGATGATGATATTTTAATGACGGGCACGAAGGTGCCTGAACCGCATAAAACGGCATGATGAAACGGTCACGCTTATCCACTTCTTACTTCGTAATTACCGGGAACAACGTTATGAGAGCATTCTTCATCACAGGCCTGATGTTCGCGTTAACAGCATGCTCTAACTCAGTGGGACATAATTTTGATACCGCCACCGTTCAGAATATCAGGCCAGGTCAGACAACACGTGCGGAACTGATCGCGATGTTTGGCCCGCCTGATACGGAAACACCTTACCCCAATGGGCAGCAGTTACTGATGTGGAAATACAGCAAAGCCAGAGCGCTGGATACCTCTGCAGGTGAAACACTCACAGTGCAGACAAAAAATGGCAGAGTGTTTAACTACACATTTAGTAAAAGTTGACGTCCTTTTAGGGAGATATCAAGTCGCCTGACAGAAGCATGAATTTTTACTTTGTTCGAACGATTGCGGATTCACATATTGATTTACGCTATCCCTCTTAATTCAGGAGGGATGTGATGAAAAAACATTTCATTTTTACCTCATGCCTTATGGTGATGAGTTTACTGTGGGCCGAGAGTTCTGTCGCAAAGGCTCTCCGGCAGACGGATGACCAAATTCGTCAGCTGATTATTGAGGATTCAATCGCGTCCTATCCCGGTGTTTGCGCGTGCCCGTTTAATTCAGCGCGCAACGGTAGCAGTTGTGGCAAGCGTAGCGCATGGAGCAAGCCGGGCGGCTATTCTCCCCTCTGTTATAAAAAAGACGTGTCCCGGGAAATGGTGGAGGAGTGGCGTAAAAGTCATGGTGCCTGATGGCGTCCTGGATTATCGGTTCGCTTTGTTGTTTAAACGACATTTACCGTTGAGCATTGCTGTTCAGGTCAAACAGAGCGCGAGACTCGCCAGCGTCTCCTCAGTTTGGCACTCAGCGTCATAACTGAGAATGCAAAACCGCATTTAAGAACGGGTCATCATAAAACGCGGTGATGATGACGTCTGCGCATCTAACAGGCGTGGTATGTGCGTATGTGTTCAGTATTTAACGGGCATTTTTTCGTCTCCTTCTACCTTGTCTGCGTTGATCCTCTGTTGCCATTCAGGGCTTATATCAGCAGCGCAAATATCCCCTGCTTTTTTATCAGAATCCGCGTAGCGGCGTTATTGTGACTCCAGACTTAATAGGTCTGGAGTCACAATCATCTGAAGAGTAGAATCCGCGTTTCAGCTTTATCATCAGGGAAGGGCAGTGACAGAAATCCGCACAAAAACCGTTTCGCCCCATGTCGGGCATCACGTCATGGCGTGGCTTAATCAGGTCAGAAGTGCTTCGTTATCTGAGGTAGATAACTTTGGTGATGAAGGCACAGTTGAGCAGGTCATGAAAGTGTGGGTAAAACTGTCATTACTTGTGACGCGTCGTCGTCCCGAAATTGCGGTGTCCTCCCTGCTCAGACATGTATTGCCCAATATCGGTGCGCTGCCGTTAAAAGATCTGACGCGGCTGCGGCTAAATCGTTTGTATAACATACTGATTTCAGAGGGTAAAAAAGAAGAGGCGCGCCGGGTCTTTGCTCTAACGAAACAGTTTTTATCCTGGGCTGAAATGCAGGGTTATCTTGAACATTCTCCCGTTGCGTCAATGAAGAAACGCGATATTGCCGGTCGCGCTGCGCCGCCGCGAAGCCGGCAGTTGTCGGATGCGGAGATCTGGGTGTTCTGGCATGGTCTGGACAACTGGGCGCTTTCTGAGCAGGCACGGTGGGCACTGCGCCTTTGCCTTGTCAGTGCGCGACGTCCTGATGAAATCGTCCAGGCACGCAAGTCAGAATTCAATTTGCAGTCAGGGCTCTGGAAACAGGGAACGCGTAATAAGTCTCATCGCGAACATACTTTGCCCGTCTCGGCATTAATGCGACTCTGCATCGAATCATTACTCAATGCCAGCGATCCCGCTTCGCCCTGGCTGGTGCCGGCACCGCGCGATGTGATGCAGCCGCTGTCTAAAGGCGCGTTAAATCAGGCTTTGCGCCGTATGCTGCGCGCACCGCGTGGGTTGGGGCTGGAACACTTTACGCCACGAGATTTACGTCGAACGGCACGTTCGAAATTATCTGCGCTGGATACGCCCAACGACGTGGCAAGAAAAATTATGAATCATGCGTTAGAAGGGATAGACCGGGTTTACGATACTCACGACTATCTTGTGCAAATGCGGGCTGCGCTGGACAACTATTCGGCATCGTTAGAATTAATTATAAACAGTGATGATTACCATTGTTTACGTCATCGTTTTGAGGGCGAACCGCTAAAATTAGACGGCTCATCTGTTATGACTATGAGCCCGTAAAGCATGATTGATACGGTTTCCAATAAAAAGCGGTGTTGTTATCAACACCGCTTTTTTTATCAGATCAGGAAGTCATCAAGAGAACCGCCTGCATCCAGCGCCTTTTTAATTGGCGATGGTGTACGACCCTGACCTGTCCATGATTTAGTTTCACCGTTTTCATCGGTATATTGGTATTTAGCCGGACGTGGTGCACGTTTAGCTTTTGTTTTCGTTTCTGTTGGCAAATCCACCAGCTCAGAAATATCAATGCCGTCATTCATCAGCATTTCTTTATACTTAGCCAGCTTGTCTGCTTTTTCACGCTGCAGGGCTTGCTCGGCTTCTTCTTCTTCACGGCGTTCAGCGACAACGACAGAAAGCTTTTCGAGCATCTCATTTAACACATCAAGCTCAATTTCCCGGGCTTGTGCGCGTAAAATACGAAGGTTATTTAATGCTTTGAGCGCATCCATTGATTAATCCTTAAATTACAGCGAATATTTAAACAGGGTCATTCTACGAAAAATATTCCAGGAAGGAAATATCTCTTCAGTCTGAAATGTACAAATTTGTTACTGTTAGGATTATTACCACTTCTTTGGGGCGCAAACAGACATAACGTATTAAAAAACATTGATGTCATAAACCCTATTTAGGCAGCACAGCCATGCTCAGGAGTGAGCATCTTCTGCGCAAGACGTATTATAAACTTTATTTATAAATAGAAAAATCAATTAAATCATAACATAAAGCCATCTTGCCTTTGCCAGTAGTAGTGCAGATCCCTTAAGATAACGGGTTTCATCGGCCCCGCAGAAAAATGATAACGTATAGTGAATAATATCTGCCATTTAATAGAAAAACATTCGCATCGTCAGAATGCACCAAAATGCCTGTCGCTGACAGTGACATTTGTCATAAGTAAACCCTGATATTCATGTTGGAATCTGCTTCAAATTGGCTTAGCCCATTGGCTCTTTTATCGCGGCTTTTTTTTGAACGAGGTATAAACGTCTCATCCAGCCGGAACCCAATATCAATACATTTTTTGTGCCTAACAGAGGCGTCAAACGTGACATACATGATGTCTTATGCTGGCCTGACAGTTAATCACGCTGTATCACAGCCATAAGTATGGCGAGCTAAATCATAAGCGAAGCGCTAATAAGGTTAAGACAGAATAAAAATTCAATCACTAATAACCGCTTTAGATAACGTTATACCTATATCGCAGCGGAAACCCGATGGGATTTTTCCTGGCATTTACCCAGGCATTCTCCGGGGGACTGAAATCAAAACAGGAGTGGAACCCGGCAATCATTTTATTCATAAGATGACATCACTCGCTGTACAATAAATTACCAGCCTTTTAAAAACGCCTGGGTTGTTGTGGCCTTTGTCTGGTGACCCTACACCTCATCTTTCAGCAAAACTCCCGCGTTATCAATGCCGTACTCCTTTCAGCTTTTCTGGAATCATTACTTATAAATATTAACAATAACTTGCAATGATAATCTAAATGCGTATATTTCTCATTTGCTTTTGTGTTTGATGGCTTTTGACCTTATTCATTATGCTCAGGCTGTGCGGCAGTTTTTGGGGACTGATTCGCTGCAGTGGCAAATAAAAAACGAAACGAGGCGTTTACAATGCTTTTGAGTACACTTCATGTTCAACGGGATCGCCTGCAGTCGATTTTCCCTCTGGTTCCCTCTCGCTATTCACTTTTGACGACGTTAATTACTGGGATCGTGTCACACAACGTGTTTGCAACGACAGCGCCTGTTTCGGCAGTGAATAACCAAACACTCATCGTCACGGCTGCTGAACCCCCTGTCGTCGAAAACACAGCATCGGATTACAGCGTTCCGGTAACCCGGGCGGGCAATAAATTGCTTTCGACGGTACGTGATATCCCCCAATCCGTCAGCATTATCAGTGAGCAGCGGATGAAGGACCAACAGCTCCAGTCACTGAATGACGTTCTGGATAATACGACAGCCATTCAGACCAGCACCGCGGATATGGATCGCAAGACCTATTATTCTCGCGGGTTTTTAATCGATAATTATCTGATTGACGGTATTCCCACCGTATTTGAAGAGCGCTGGAATCTGGGCGATGCACAAACCGATAGCGCACTGTACGAACATATTGAAGTGGTCAGGGGCGCAAACGGGTTATTAACCGGGGCAGGCAATCCTTCAGCGGCCGTTAATATGGTGCGTAAACATGCTGACAGCCGTCAGCCAGAGGGAGAGGTGTCTTCGAGTTTCGGCAGCAGGAATAAGCAGCGTTACGTCATGGACGTACAGTCACCGCTTACAGCGTCAGGCAATGTGCGGGGCAGAGTGATTGCGGGTTACCAGGACAATAACAGTTTTGTTGAGCGGTATGGCGCAGAAAAGAAATTTATCTATGGCGTGATCGATGCGGACCTGAATAATACCACCACCGTTTCTGCGGGCTATGAATTTCAGCAACTCAATACTGACAGCCCAATGTGGGGCGGACTGCCTCGCTGGTATACCGATGGTACAAAAACTGATTATCGTCGCGGCTTTAATACCGCGCCTGACTGGACTTATAACGATAAAGAGAGCAGAAAGCTCTTTGCCCGGCTGAAACACACCTTTGACAGCGGCTGGCAATGGACTTTAAACGGAACGCACGACCAGTCCACGCTTAACAGTAAAATGATGTATATCGCTGGCTATTTCGACAAAAATACCGGCGCAGGCGTTTCGCCTTATGCTGATTATCCGGTCGTAGGCGGCACGGGATATAATTCGGCAAAACGTAAAGTCGATGCCATCGACACCTTTGCCAGTGGCCCTTATCAACTTTTTGGACGTAACCACGAATTAATGCTGGGTGTCAGCTACAGCAGGCAGAAAAACACCTATTACGGTACCTTTGCCAATATCTCTTCAGCGGAATTAGGTGACTTCAATCTCTTTGATGGTCAGTTCCCGGAAACGGACTGGGAGCCACGCACGCTATCCCAACAGGATATTACCCGCCAAACTTCAGGTTACCTTGCGACACGTATTTCAGTCGCCGATCCGCTAAATCTGATACTGGGCGCGCGTTATACCCGTTGGAGCAAAAACACCCTGACCAATGATATGGAAAAAAATAATATCACGCCTTATGCCGGTTTGATTTATGACATTGATGAGAACTGGTCAACGTACGCCAGCTACACCTCTGTGTTTCAGCCACAATCCTATCGTGATATCTCAGGCGCCTATCTGGCACCGGTTATGGGTAAAAATTATGAAGCGGGCGTCAAATCTGACTGGTTCGACAGCCGTTTAACGACGTCGTTATCGGTGTTTCGTGCCGAGCTGGATAATGTCGCGCAAACCACGGGGCGTATTATTCCGGGGACCACTGAGTCAGCTTATGAAGGTAAAAATGGCACGGTCAGCCGCGGGGTCGAGTTTGAAATTAATGGCGCAATAACCGATAACTGGCAAATGACATTGGGTGGCACCCGTTATATTGCAGAACAGCGAGAGGGCACGGCGTTAAAGCCCGATCTGCCACGAACGCAGTTGAGCGTCTTTACAAGCTACCGTTTATCCATGCTGCCTGACCTGACGGTAGGCGGCGGTGTGAAATGGCAAACCCATGTCTGGAGTGATAACTCCGCACCAGAAGGCAAGGGGACATGGCGTGCAGAGCAGGGGAGTTATGCCTTAGTGAATGTGTTCAGCCGCTATCAGGTCACTAAAAATTTTGCTGTCCAGGGCAACATCAATAACCTTTTTGATAAAACCTATGACACCAACGTTGCGGGAGACATCGTTTACGGCGAACCTCGCAACGTGTCTGTCACCGCCAGCTATCGCTTCTGAACAGTCTACAGCCTCTTCAATAGGCGCCTCACGCGAGGCGCTTTCAGCAATCGGTGTTTTGCTCGCCTCTGCCAACTGCAAATCCATGATCCATCACGTTTTGATGCAATCTTCACGTCAGAAAGCCCCGGATTTGCGCTACACTGACCAGCGTTAACCCTGTGTTCTGCCGCTATCATGGTGCTGTTTGAGGCAAACTAATTAACCTGGAAGAAGTATGAAAATCAGATTCCTTTCGGCCAATGAACAAAAACTGGCAGAGGTTCGCGGAATACTGGAGCCAGTGGGCGTAGAAGTATTACCGATCGCACGTCGCATAGAAGAAATTCAAACGGAGAACGAGCTGGATTTAGTCCGCGATAAGCTGACCAAAGCTTTTTCTATTATAGGACGTCCTCTTTTCGTCGAGCATACCGGGCTTTATCTGGATGGTCTGAATGGCCTGCCAGCCGGTCTGACGCGTATTTTCTGGAACCGACTGGATGCCGACCGTTTTGCCTCCCTGGTTAACGGGCTGGACAGCCAGGGCGTCACGGCCAAAACGGTACTTGGCTATTGTGATGGGCGCAAAATGTATCAGTTTTACGGTGAATTGCGCGGGACGATAGCGCCAAAGCCTGCGGGTCCCCGGGGATTTCAGTGGGATTGCGTCTTTATCCCCGAAGGTTACGACCAAACCTTTGCTGAAATGGGCGACAAGAAAAACGAAATTTCAAACCGTCGCATTGCGCTGGACCGCTTCGCGTCCTTCCTGAAAACCGCACGAGGCGTGGCATGAAACCTGAACTAAAACGGGCTTATGATTCCGGTAAGCTGATACTGTTTGCCGGTGCGGGCCTTTCCCGCAATCTCGGCCTGCCGGAATGGCATGAACTCATCGCCCATCTGGCTAACGAGCTGGGTTACGATCCCAAGATTTTTAATACCTATGGGACGCATCTCTCTCTGGCGGAGTACTACAAGCAGAAAAAAGGATCGCTTGGCCCGTTAAGAAGTTGGATGGACCGCGAATGGCATCGGCCGGATATCGATGTCCGTAGCTCTGAAATTCATACCATGATTACTCAGGGCAATTTCTCCCGTATTTACACCACCAACTATGACAGGTGGTTAGAGGCGGCGCACGAGGCGCACGGCGTACCCTATTTTAAAGTGGCTAACGCGGCTGACTTGGTCTCATTAACGGAAGATAAGCGCCATATCATCAAACTTCATGGTGATTTCGACGACGATACTTCCATTGTTTTAGATGAAAGTAGCTATTTTGAGCGCCTCTACTTTGATTCGCCACTGGATATCAAGCTGACGCATGATGTGATGGGCAATTCCGTATTATTTGTGGGTTACAGCATCAGTGATTTTAATATTCGTCTGTTGTTTTATCGCCTGACGAAAATGTGGGGACGCACTGGACTGGCCACCGCGCGCCCTAAGTCCTACCTCTTTACTAATCGCAATAACCCGGTGGCAAAAGAGGTCTTGGGTCAGTGGGGCATCGAAATGATCGTGTCAGAAGAGGACGATCCCCGCAAAGCCCTGGCTGACTTTATGGAAGAGTTACTGGCTTAATAACCCAGACCGCTTCAACCGGTGCACGGTAAAAACGGCGGACGACCTCCGTCTTAGCGGTAGTGTTTATTCTTCTCTGGAAAACGCGGACTACTGTGATAGACTGTATGAATACACAGTACCTGAGGGCAAAAACTATGGCTGTCGAAACAAAATTTGTAGTGGTCAGAAAAGGTGAAGAGAAGATGACATTTGCCAACAAAAAAGAGGCTGATGCCTACGACAAGATGCTGGATATGGCGGAAGCCTTCACCGACTGGCTGCTGACGCATCAGGCTGATATGGACGAATCGCAGGCTGAATCATTAGGCTTGTTGCTGGCAGAACAAAAAGAGGCGGTGCAACATATCCTTCGCACCAGTAAGTTACCCGAGTCCGTAACGGTCGACAGCGCAACGGATGTCGCGGATGCTGATTCTCCTGCTCAAAACGACAAAAAGGTGCGTGCCGTTAAAGCCGCCTGATCCTTTACGCTGGAAGTCAGCTTCCAGCGTACCGCTTTACGTCTCTCGCGTTCTGATATCATTCGTAACTCCCTTCCGCAAAAATGTGTTGTATGTCAGTCATTAGCGTATCAAGTGCGTCACGGCAAAAGCATAGTGATGAAGATATCTGGCAATGCACGTCAGGCAAAGCGTATAGCCATGAAACCTGCCTGGTTTGTTAAGCATGGTCAATTTCCGGTTCAGTTATGTCCTGTCAAAGGGGTGACGTAAACTGACATATTATTCCTGATGCGGTATTGTTTCACATCAATACTATCGATATTAGCAATGGATTGATGCGCATTTCCCGTCAGTAACTCAGGTTAAATCTGTGCGATCGCCCCGCGTGGTAGGCTGGGAGATGACTAAAAAAGTGACGCCGTCACTGCTGTCGTTTCGCGCCTGGTGACGGGCTCCCGGCGGGATTTCAATCCCCTGCTGAGCCTGCAGGCGATGTACAACGCCCTCAATTTCCATCGTCAGCTGGCCCTCAAGGATAAAAAGAACTGACGGGCGCGGCTGTGAACGTGCCGTGTTTCAGAGGTGGCGGGCGGCATATGCTCATAAATAATGCTCAGATCCTGGCTTTTCACAAAATGCCAGCCATCACAGTTATTTCCCCACACAGAATGTTCCGCATTGTCTTTTGAAATCATACTTCCTCACGTTACGTTCGACGGGCTATGTGATCCGGCGCGGGTATGCATCAATCTTATTAAAGTTCATTTATGACACGCCGATAGTTCTTCCAGGGACACGACAGATTGTATCTGACAGGGTGGTCAATTTAGCCGGTATATTCCAGGGGAATCAGTATGACCACTCAACCCGTAAAAAAAACGATGAGTACCCGCACGCAGATGCTGCTGGCGGGCGGCTTAACCATCACGCTTGGATTTACCGTCACAATTGGTGTTCTGAGCTGGCAGTCGGCGAAAGAACAAAAAACGCTGGCGGAAAAATATCTGCAGCAGATTGCGCAAAGTCGTGGACTGCAAATTCAGCAAGAGCTGAGTTATGCCCTTAATATGGCGCACAGCTTAGGGCAAAGCCTTATCGCATTACCGAAAGCGGGCGTTAACGATCGTAAAATTGCCGACAAAATTATGGAATATACACTCAGGGCCAACCCTGACTATCTCTCCATGTCCGTTATTTTTGAACCCAATGCTTTTGATGGTCGGGACGCAGATTTTGCCACGCAGAAAGGGCAGGCGCCTCAGGGGCGATATGCCTGGTTTGTCGACCGCGATCAGTCCGGTAATTATTCTATGCATCCGTTACTTTCTTTTTTGACGCCGGGCCAGGGCGATTATTATCTGGTGCCGCAGCAGACAAAGAAAGACACGCTGATTGAGCCCTACAGTTATGCCTATAACGGCGTGCCGACGTTGTTGACCTCGGTGGCCTCGCCCATTGTCGATCAGGGCAAACTCTATGCGGTCGTTACCTCCGATATATCCCTGGCCTCGTTACAAAAGAAAGTGAATCAGATTAAGCCGTGGCAGGGTACTGGTTATGCGTTACTGCTTTCCAATAGCGGTAAAGTGGTTTCCTCACCAGATAAAGATGAGGCTGGTAAAGCCTGGAAAGGTGAGAAAGACAATTTCACTCAACAGATCGTGGAGCATGACGATCCGTTGCTGGGTGAGAAGGCCATGTACACCTGGTACCCGGTAACGGTGGGTAACAGCGATAAGCCCTGGTACGTCGGCATTGTGGCACCGGTCAGTCAGGTGATGGCGGCGGCGAATCGGCAACGCTACTGGGCCATCGGACTGATGCTGGTGAGCATTCTGCTGGTTGGGGCTGTCCTGGGGTTATTGTTCAATCGCAAAGTGATGCGCCCGCTCGGCGGTGAGCCAGCCGAAGCGGCCAGAATCGCGCTGGCCGTTGCGGACGGTAAGCTGAGTAACGCCATCACGGTGGCACCCGGCGACAATACCAGCCTGTTTTATGCTCTGCATACGATGCAACGTCAGCTGCAATCTATTGTGGGTCAGATTAAAGATGCCAGCGCATCGGTACGAGAAGGTGCAAGCGAGATCGCCAGTGGTAACCTCGATCTGGCATCGCGTACCGAACAACAGGCGGCAGCCCTGGAAGAAACCGCGGCCAGCATGGAGCAAATCAGTGCAACGGTTCGGCTGAACGCCGACAATGCGCAGCAAGCCACCAATCTGACCGAAAATGCTACCTCTATCGCCAGCCGGGGTGAAACGCTGGTTGGGCAAGTGGTGCAAACCATGTCGCAGATCGATGACAGTTCGAAGAAGATTGGTGATATTACGACCATGATCAACAGCATTGCCTTCCAGACTAACATCCTTGCGCTCAACGCGGCAGTTGAGGCGGCGCGTGCCGGCGAGCAGGGCCGTGGATTTGCTGTCGTTGCCTCGGAGGTTCGTAATCTTGCGCAACGCAGTGCGAGCGCAGTTAAAGATATCGCGGCCCTCATTGAAGAATCCAGCGTTCGCGTACAAAGCGGTGTGAAACTGGTCAACGAGGCGGGGAAAACGATGCACGAGATGACGAAGGCTGTCTCTTCTGTGCAAAGTATTATTGATGAGATTGTGTCGGCCTCAGATGAACAGGCGCGCGGTATCGGTCAGGTCACGATCGCGGTTAACGAGATGGACGGCACGACACAGCAGAACGCCGCACTGGTACAGCAGATGTCTGCGGCAGCCAGTTCACTTGAAGACCAGGCCCAGCAGCTGGCGCAAACGGTAGAACAGTTCCGTTGATATCGGGCAAAACAGAAAATAAAAACAACCCGCGCGCTGCGGGTTGTTTTATTAGAGGGGATTAGCCTGGATAGATACCGCGATCTTTACGTGCCATGAGAATACGTTCACAGGCGACGATATAGGCTGCGGTACGCAGAGAGCAGTCCTTCTCTTTTGCTTTTTCCCAAACGTGAACCATGGCTTCCGTCATGATCTTGTCTGAACGTTTGTTAATTTCGTCTTCGCTCCAGAAGAAGCTGGCCATATCCTGCACCCATTCGAAGTAACTGACGGTTACCCCACCGGCGTTACAGATAACGTCGGGCACCACAATCACACCGCGGTTGGCCAGAACATCATCGGCGTCCGGATAGGTCGGGCCATTAGCGCCTTCAAGCACCAGCTTACAACTCAGAATCTCCGCACGTTCACGGGTAATTTGACCTTCAAGGGCGGCAGGAATCAGAATATCCATTTCCGTGTGCCAGAAGGCGTCTTTCTCAATGCTTTGCGCGCCCGTAAAGCCTGCAATCTGCTTGTGTTCAATCTGCCATTGCGTCAGCGCATCCATATCAATACCGTCGGCATTGAACAGCGTAGCGGTATGATCCTGAATCACCACCACGCGTGCACCGGCCTGGCTGAACAACCGCGCGGCCTCACTGCCTACGTTACCAAAGCCCTGTACGGCAACGCGTGCGCCTTCAATTGGAATACCTGCACGGCCTGCTACTTCACGGCCTGTGACAAATACACCGCGACCTGTGGCTTTTTCACGACCCAGAGAGCCGCCCAGGTGAATAGGTTTGCCTGTGACCACGCCGGTCACGGTGGTGCCGAGATTCATAGAATAGGTGTCCATCATCCAGGCCATGACTTTACCGTTGGTGCCCACATCCGGTGCCGGAATATCTTTCTGTGGCCCAATGATGATGCCAATTTCACTGGTATAGCGGCGTGTTAATCGCTCAAGCTCGCCTTCAGACAATTTGAACGGATCAACGCGAATGCCGCCTTTTGCGCCACCATAGGGCAGATTGACGGCGGCACATTTGATGGTCATCCAGGCTGAAAGGGCCATCACTTCATTTAAATCGACATCGGGATGATAGCGAATGCCGCCTTTGCCCGGACCGCGTGACAGGTTGTGCTGAACACGATAACCCTCAAAATGGCGAATAGAGCCGTCATCCATTTGCAAAGGAATATCAACGATTAATGCACGTTTAGGATGACGTAAAGTGTCAATCCAGCGAGTGAGGTCGCCTAAATAAGGCGCAACGCGATCGATTTGTTGTAGGTAGGTGGACCAGGCTGAAGTACTACTGTCAGACGCGTAAGATAACTTATCCATACAAAACCTTTCTTATCGAAGTTATTTATTGTGTTGAACCGTGGAAACGACACGCGCTTGAGCGCGCCGACATAATTTATCACCACCAGAAAAAATTTGATGTCGACCAGGCAGGGATTATCCCCATGCTATATCGATTCCTGGTGAATAAGAGTGAATAATAACGCCCATTACCTGCCTTAAGGTCGGCTGTTTTGTGCATAAAGAACGCATAATTAATGCATAAATTAAAAATTTGACTATTTATCAGTTCTTTGAAGAGGGTCAAAAAGTTAAGGAATTGTTTCAAATGATATTGACTTTGTTGCACCAGTAAGGTGCATAAATAAAAGTAATGCGAAGCGTTGTTTCGCTAATGCGAAGAGGCGCATGAATAACACAACGTGATTTGTTTTACGCCGTCATCTATTCAATTAAGTCTCCAGCGCACCCTTTTACATTAAGCGCAGGACAGGGCGAAGGTTCTCTTTACCTGAACTGGAATACAGGTTTTAACGTTAAAAATGAATCTTGCTGACGCGCGGCGTTGTCCTGGCTGTGCACGGTTTACGCCGGCAGTGAAGACTACGCGGTGCCTCAGCCTGTTTGCAGCGATCCATACCAAACCGGCATAAATACCCGCACAGCGCACTCTTTGTTCATGCGTTAAATAATGTGTGACCTGCACATCCTGCGTTTTTAATAAAGCGGTAGGAATTTATGTTTCGTAAAAGAATGCCCGCGACCGTCTCTGCTGAAAATTGCGCAATGCGCAAAAACGACCGGGAAGATAAAACAGAGTGATATTGCTAATGGTGTTTTCATCCGGGTTCACTCATATGTTTAAACGGATAAAGACAACGCTATCCGCCTGTATTCAGGGATGGTTAACCAGCAAGCTGGCGCTCTGTTAACGCCTCCATCAGCCTGTTTTTTCGCCCTCGGCCATCAGAGACAACAGGTGGTTGACCGCCTTGGATGTATGATTACGTCGCCATGCAAAAGCAACATCCGTGAACAGGGTATTATTTTCAATTTCGCGAAAGCACACCTGTGGATTCTGAACGCAAACCATCGATTCCGGGATAAGCGCGATACCGCAACCTGCGCCCACCATGCCAAGAGAAGAACTGATTTGCGGCGCCTGCTGGAAAGATGAAGGGGTGAAACCTGCGCGTAAACAGGCACTGACGATAAGCTCATAAAGGCTGGGTGAAACGTCGCGCGGGAAAATAATTAAGGTTTCCTGTGCCAGCTCACTCAAGGCAATACAGGGATTTTGCTGCAGGCGATGCGTCGCCGGTAAGGCCAGCACCATCCGTTCGGTAGAAATAACACGTAAATTAAAGGGCTTACTGCTTTCGCAGGGGAGACGAATAAAGGCCGCGTCCAGTAATCCTTCCTGCAGATCCTGAATAAGTAATGACATATTCTCTTCCCGTGTCATTAATTCCAGCGCGGGATAACGCCCTTTAAACCGCCGTATAATCTCAAAGACGCGAGGATTAAACGCCACCGAACTGGCAAAGCCCAGCGACATTTTGCCGCTAATTCCCCGGGCAACACCTTTCGCCTTCTCCAGCGCATGATCGGCGAGTTGAATGATTTCAATCGCATCCGTCAAAAACGTTTTTCCTGCATCCGTCAGTTCCACGCCGCGCGTCAGCCGTTTCAACAGCGGTGTACCGATTTCATGCTCCAGTCGCTGAATTTGCTGGCTCAACGGTGGCTGCGAAATGCCAAGCAGTTCGGCCGCGCGAGTGAAATGCAGCGTCTGTGCGACAGCAACAAAATAACGAAGGTGGCGCAGTTCCATATTAAAAACGTCTCAAAGTTAACAGGTTTTGCTATTGGATTCTGTCATCAAACAGGGCCACCATTATGTTAACACGGCTTAACAGTTAACCTATGAGGCATCCGATGAGCAATTTTGTAACTGATTGTTCCTGCGAGGATCAACTAAAAGATACTGTCCAGAGACTGCAGAAAAACATGCCAGAAAGCGTTATGTATCAAACCTCTCTGATGAGTGCGCTACTGAGTGGGGTTTATGATGGTGAAACCAGAATTGCGGACTTATTGCGTAAGGGCGATTTTGGCCTGGGAACCTTTAATCAGCTGGATGGCGAACTGATTGCTTTTGACAGCAACGTTTATCAGCTGCGCGCCGATGGCAGTGCCCGGCCTGCCGATCCCGATCAGAAAACCCCCTTTGCGGTAATGACCTTTTTTCAGCCGCAGCATAAACATGTCTTTGAACGTGCGGTGCAACGCGATGAGCTGCATCAGCTTATTGACAGTGAAATCACGTCAGATAATCAGTTTTGTGCACTGCGTGTAAGTGGACATTTTTCCTCAGTCCAGACGCGTACCGTTCCGTGCCAGTGCCGCCCCTATCGATCGATGCCTGAAGTCCTGGGCAATCAACCCGTATTTGAATTCACCCACCGCAGCGGTGAACTCATTGGTTTCCGCACGCCGCAGTACATGCAAGGTATCAATGTTGCGGGCTATCACGAACATTTCATCACAGACGACAGAACCGGTGGCGGCCATATCCTGGATTATGTGCTGGAGCAGGGCACGCTGACCTTTGGTGCCATCAGCACACTGGTCATCGATTTGCCAGAAAACAGCGACTTTCTTAATGCCAACCTGACGCCAGAAAACCTGGATGACGCAATCCGTTCTGTCGAAAGCTAATGACGAGGTCTGAATATGAAAACTCTCTCTGATACGAATCTCTGGACCTGCGGTGCCGACTTGGTTGTCGCACAACTTGAAGCGCAGGGCGTCAGCCATGTGTTTGGCATTCCAGGGGCAAAAATCGATAAGGTATTTGATTCTCTGCTGGATTCGACTATTCAAACAATCCCCGTGCGGCATGAAGCCAATGCGGCTTTTATGGCCGCTGCGGTGGGCCGACTGACGGGTAATGCGGGCGTGGCGCTGGTGACATCCGGTCCTGGCTGTTCAAACCTGGTCACCGGTATGGCTACCGCCACCAGTGAAGGCGATCCGGTGGTGGCCATTGGCGGTGCGGTCAAACGCTCCGACAGCGCCAAGCAGGTTCACCAGAGCCTGGATACCGTCTCCATGTTTCGCCCGGTGACAAAATATGCGGTCGAAGTGACGGATTCTTCTGCGCTGGCGGAATGCGTGTCGAACGCGTTCCGTCATGCAGAGCATGGACGCGGCGGCGGTGCATTTGTCAGCCTGCCGCAGGATATTGTTGATCAGCCGGTAACGGGTAAAGTGCTCACCAGTAAAGGCCGCATCACCTTGGGCGCGGCACCTGACATCATGATTGATGCGGTCAGCCGTGAAATCGCCAACGCGAAAAACCCGGTTATTTTACTGGGCCTGATGGCCAGCCAGCCTGAGAACAGCGAGGCGATTCACGATCTGTTAAACCGCAGCCATATTCCGGTCACCAGTACCTATCAGGCCGCAGGTGCCATTCGCCAGGAACACTTTTCCCGTTTTGCCGGTCGCGTTGGGCTTTTCAACAACCAGGCCGGTGACAAGCTGCTGCAACAGGCGGACCTGATTATTACCATCGGTTACAGCCCGGTTGAATATGAGCCAGCGATGTGGAACAGCGGTAATGCGACGTTAGTCCACATTGATGTGGTGCCCGCAGAAACAGATAACCGCTACCTGCCTGATGCGGAACTGGTCGGCAACATTGCCGAGACTCTGCGTAAACTGGCTGAACGTATCACCCATCCTTTACAACTCAGCCATGAAGCTGCAAGCGTACTGGACGATCGTCAGCAACAGCGGCAGTTACTTGCCTTGCAGGGGGCAAGCCTCAATCAGTTTGCCCTTCATCCACTGCGCATCGTTCGCGCGATGCAGGACATTATTAACAGCGATGTCAGTCTGACCGTCGATATGGGGAGCTTCCATATCTGGATTGCCCGCTATCTCTACAGTTTCCGTGCACGGCAAATCATGATCTCCAACGGACAGCAAACCATGGGCGTTGCTCTGCCCTGGGCGATCGGCGCCTGGCTGGTCGATCCACAGCGCAAGGTCGTCTCGGTTTCGGGAGACGGCGGCTTCCTGCAATCAAGCATGGAGCTGGAAACCGCGGTCAGGCTGAAAGCGAATATTTTGCACATTGTCTGGGTCGATAATGCTTACAACATGGTGGCGATGCAGGAAGAGAAGAAATACCAGCGTGTTTCAGGAGTGAACTTTGGCCCAA
This sequence comes from Pantoea sp. OXWO6B1, assembly GCF_001641135.1. NCBI lineage: Bacteria > Pseudomonadati > Pseudomonadota > Gammaproteobacteria > Enterobacterales > Erwiniaceae > Pantoea > Pantoea sp. OXWO6B1. The sequence continues at coordinate 76,832 of NZ_CM004290.1, read as the reverse complement.
TCGACTTTAAAGCTTATGCAGAGGCATTCGGTGCAGCAGGGTTCGCGGTGAACAGTGCATCTGAACTTGAGCCAACGCTACGCAAAGCGATGGATGTGCAGGGGCCGGCTGTGGTGGCGGTGCCGGTGGATTATGCCGATAACCACTTGCTGATGGGTCAGCTACACCTCAGTCAGTTGCTTTGATTTCAATGGAAAATGGAATAAGGAAACGATGATGAAAAAGCGAGTTGCGCTTGTTACAGGTGCGGGTCAGGGCATTGGTGAAGCCATTGCCTTACGTCTGGCTAAAGACGGTTTTGCGGTTGCAGTGGCTGATTTCAATATCGAAACCGCTTCTCGGGTCGCGGAAAAGATCGAAAAAGAAGGCAGCCGTGCGCTGGCCATCAAGGTTGATGTGTCAAAACGGGATCAGGTATTTCATGCGGTAGAAGAAGCACGCCGCGTCTTGGGTGATTTTAACGTCATCGTCAATAACGCGGGTGTCGCACCCTCCACGCCGATTGATGAAATCACCGAAGACGTCATCGACAAGGTTTACAACGTTAACGTCAAAGGTGTGATTTGGGGCATTCAGGCGGCGGTAAAAGCGTTCGCATCGGAAGGGCACGGTGGGAAAATCATTAACGCCTGTTCTCAGGCCGGGCACGTAGGCAATCCCGAACTGGCAGTGTACAGCTCAAGCAAGTTTGCCGTGCGAGGTTTAACACAAACTGCGGCTCGGGATCTGGCACCTGCGGGGATCACGGTGAATGGTTTTTGCCCCGGCATTGTTAACACGCCAATGTGGGCAGAAATCGATCGGCAAATTTCCGAAGCGGCGGGCAAACCTGCCGGTTATGGCACGCAGGAGTTTGCAAAACGCATCACGCTCGGCCGCCTGTCAGAGCCTGAGGATGTGGCGGCCTGTGTCGCCTTTCTTGCCGGCCCGGACTCTGATTACATCACCGGACAGTCGTTACTGGTAGACGGTGGCATGGTGTTTAGCTGATCGGATAAAAGTCTGGCGCCAGTGCGCCAGACTGCCCGTATTCCACGCGAACCTCAGCCCGAAACGCGCATTGCTGCCGTGATTTATCCTGCCATGACCACTCTGGTTACCTTTCCCATAGTTTACTGACAATTTTAAGAGCATACCGAGCGTTTGCGGGCTTCCATCATGCGCTGAAACCGCTAAAATGATGCGCTCATTTGCCACGGAGTCAGACAGTCATAATGCGTTATCGTAATCTTTTTGCCGCACTCGCGGTCGCCACCACATTAGCCGGATGTGCTAAACATCCTGCCGCCAATACCACTGCTGATGCTGCCGTTGCTGCCGATGATTTTACAACCGGTCCAACGCAGATTGATGTTTCACACGTCATTACGCGTGCTGATGACGGATCGCATATTTATCTGACGGTAGATGGCAAAGATGCAGGCGAACTGCCAAATGGTGAAAGCAAGATTGTTCATGTTGCTGCGGGTAAACACGAAGTCGGTGGCTATGTGCGCACGCTGTTTGGCCTGGGACGTGTGACTATCGATCCACTTGAGGTGACAACGTCACCTGATGATGTCAAAAAGGTGGCTTACACGGTGACCCGTAATAAGGCGACGTTTGTTGAACAGCCAAAACAGACTGAACAGCCGCAACCACAGCCACAAGAGCAGGAACAGGGCTGATTCAATCTTGAGGGGCAGAGAGAGCTTAGGGCACCCAGCTGAAGCCTGATGTTTGCATGAAGACAGATAATTTCAGGTTGCTGTCGTCATCATGCTGATCGCTCAGCAACCGCTTCCAGCGCTTCTGGCCACCTCATTCTGTAACCGTTCTTATCATCTGTATCAGACCGCCCTGTGATGACGATTGTTCTCTTTTTAAAGAGAATAATCTGCTCATGTGGCGTTCCGGATAACAGAAACAGCATCAGGGATGCGTGGCTAAAGCCCCAAATCGCTGAGTGAAGGATGATCGTCCGGCCGACGGCCCTGAGGCCAGTGAAACAGTCGCTGGCTGTCGGTAATAGCTACATCGTTAATGCTGGCATAACGTTTCACCATGAAACCATTCTCATCAAATTCCCAGTTCTCATTGCCGTAGGAGCGGAACCAGTTGGCCTGGCTGTCGTGCCACTCATAGGCAAAACGCACGGCAATACGATTCGCGTGAAAGCTCCATAACTCTTTAATCAACCGATACTCGGCTTCGCGTTGCCATTTGTCTTGTAAAAATGTCACGATTTCGGCCCGGCCCGTGATGAAGGTATCTCGGTTGCGCCATGCGCTGTCGGGTGAATAGGCCAGAGAAACGCGTTCCGGATCGCGGCTGTTCCAGGCGTCTTCTGCCAGGCGAACTTTCTTTATCGCATCCTGTACATCGGTAAACGGCGGTAACGGCTGACGTTGTGCTTCCATTGTGTCTCCTGAAATCCTGACAGACTCAGCGGCACCACAAAAGCAGGGTGTCGGCTGAATAGCATCAAAGAGCGGGGCGTGACGAAATAGCGCCTGTTTTAAAGTGAAATGGCGTGAACCTGACAGACCGCGCGTGCCGCTTCTTTCCCTTTTTTCACGAAATGCGCCGTGTAGAAATCAATGAAGTCGTCGGAAGGCTGAAAATTATGGGGCGTCAGTGAGACAGAAAATACCGGCACATTCGTTGCAAGCTGTGCCTGCATTAAGCCACTGACCACGGCCTGAGCAACAAAGTCGTGGCGGTAAATTCCACCATCTACCACCAATGCCGCACAGACGATGGCGTCAAATTGCCCTGTTTGCGCCAGGCGCTGTGCCAGTAACGGCATTTCAAAGGCACCAGGCACATCCCAGGTTTTGATCGCGTAAGGCGTGCCACTGTTCTCCATTTCCTGATTAAAGCCAACCAGGGTTTGAGAAACAATGTCGCTGTGCCAGTTTGCCTTGATAAAGGCGACTCTTAACGGTTGCATAACTTACTCCAGTAAACGTGACATCCGGCTCCCGTGAAATCGCAAAACGATCGCCTTCTACCAAATAAAAAATAAAGCTGTCTGATGCGCAGCACGACAGATTCGCTCAGCACTTCTTAATAAACCTGGCCGCCTGAGGGCGGAATGCAGGTGAAGTCACTAACGTAAGGGCGACATTATAAGCTGATGTCAATAAACCCTGCTTACCTTTAATGAGCTTTTACAGCCATCCACTGTTGCAATAGCCAGGGGCTTAGTGCAGCAAGGGGTGCTTTTGCAGGAGCCTTAACAGCGATGTCGTAACGCCCTTTTTGCGTAACGCTTTCCACTTATGTGTCTGCTTAAAAATACTACTGGATATTTAAACAGGTAATTGTATAATTATTCCACTGCCCGTTGGGTGTTGTCTGGAATGATTAGGGGGTAAAGCCCATGATGATGTCGACAGAAATCTTCAAAGCAACGGATCATGCCATTACCATGACCAGCCGTGAAATTGCCCAAATGACCGGGAACACGCACGGTGAAGTCAAACGTTTAATCAAAAGCCTTGAAACGGCGCAGCGCCTGTCCCAGCCGCTTTTAGTCAATCTCTATGAGCGGCAGGGTGAGATGCGTCAGGAGTTCTGCCTGAATAAACGCGACTCCCTGCTTGCCGTCGCCCGGCTTTCGCCCGGTTTTACTGCCGATGCGCTTGACCGTTGGCAAGCCCTGGAAGAACGCATTCATCTGCCTGACTTCACCAATCCCGCTGAAGCGGCGCGTGCCTGGGCTGAACAGTTTGAACAGCGGCGGGCCGCAGAGAAGCAGTTGGCGGAGTCAGCACCTAAAGCCGCTTTTTTTGACGACTTTGTTAACGTCGAAACCTCTCTGGGTTTTCGCCAGCTGTGTAAAATGCTGAAAGCCAAAGAGGCTGATTTCCGTCAGTTCCTGCTGGAGCGTAATATCATGTTCCGTGACAAGGGAACCCTGACGCCTCAACATTATCATCTTCAGGCGGGTTACTTTACGCTGCATTCAGGCACGGCGGATAATCAGCATGCTTTCTCTCAGGCGCGTTTTACTGCTAAAGGCGTCAGATGGATTGCCCACCTGTGGGCCGGGCATCTGTCGACACAAACCAAAGGTGCGGCGGCTTAGCACTTGCCGGTACAGGCCGCCAACTAAGCGGCCTGCTCCGACAGGCTGTTTACCAGCCCTTAATAGCATCACCTTTGTAGACTTCTTCAGCCTTAGCCGCGACTTCTGGAGACTGTAAAGCAGACTTCAGCTTTTGAATCTTATCGCTGTCTTTATTGTCCTGGCGTGATACCAGCGCATTGACGTAAGGCGATGAGGCGCTCTCCATAAACAATCCGTCGCGATGGGCTGACAGGCCCGCCTGAGCAGAGAAGTTGGTATTAATAATTGAAAGTGTGACGTTCGGGTCGTCGAGAGTACGGGTTAACTGCGGCGTATCAACTTCAACCAGCTTCAGGTGCTTAGGGTTCTCGGTAATATCCAGCGAGGTGGGCAAGTAACCAACGCCCTCTTTGAGCTTAATCAAGCCCTGCGCCTGCAACAGCAGCAGACTGCGGCCCAGCGTCGTGGCTTCATTAGAAAGGGTAATGGTATCGCCATCTTTAAGTTCACTGATGTTTTTAATTTTGTGAGAATAAGCAGCGATAGGGAAGACAAAGGTTTTACCTACGAAGGCAAATTTGTAGCCACGCTCTTTGGATTGTTCTTCAAGGTAAGGAAGACTCTGAAACGCGTTGGCATCCACTTCTTTATTATTGAGCGCTTCGTTTGGCAGCACGTAATCGTTGAAGTTAAGGACTTCAACATCCAGCTGATACTTGTCTTTAGCAATTTTTTGCACTTCCTGCCAGATCGCTTCATCGGGACCGGTGTTTATCGCGACTTTAACTTTATGATCATTATCAGGTGAACAGGCGGACAATAATAATACGGAACTGGCGATTAGCGCCGTAAATAAACCTTTCATTAGTAGCTATTCCCATCAGTAAAAGATGTCAAAAGCCTAATACAAATTCTCAGCCTTGCGTACTGACGTGGCGATATAAGATATAACCATTAACGCCTGATTTGTTTAAAAAATCACCACAGGATAATCCATGACTCAACGACCTCTGCATGAAAAAATCCATTATGAAGTCAGGCCACACCACGCTGAATAATCAGCTACGTTTAAACACGTCACTCATTTCGGCATCGCCGACTCGCTGTCAGGAGCAAACATGTCAGGGAATCATCCCGATAAATCATCAGATTCAGAAATCGTCGCCGTGCAGGTATTAAAAAGCAGTCAGGCGTGGAACGGTCAGCGTATTGAAGCTTATCCGCAAGGGGAGCCCGAACTGACGGTGATGCGCCTGACCCTTCCGGCCCATACCTCATTGCCGTGGCATACTCATCCCATGCCGAATGCGTGCTTTATCTTGTCAGGCACGCTTGTGGTTGAGGATAAAGAAACCGGTGAACAACAAACCTTTCAGGCTGGCGAAGCGTTAAATGAAACGGTAAACAGCGCACATCGCGGCTTTACGCTGAACACGCCTGCCGAGCTGGTGATTACCTATGCGGGGGTGAAAGGGATGGAGCTGACCGACCCGCTTCCCGGCGAACCTGAAGAATTTTAACGGGAAGAGGTATGCCGTTGTCGGTGAGCACTGGCAGCGCGGTGCCGCCCAACCATAAGGGAGCAAGGCCGTGAAATCCTTCGGGGAGCAGGCTATGTCGATGACGTCATTCAGGGTAATGACGGATAAAAAAACCAGCCGATAAAGGCTGGTTTATGTTGTTATGCGACACACTTCAGGCTTTCAGCGATGCGCCCCCACAGATAACCAGTTCCTGACCGGTAACAGGCGCGGCAAGTTCGCTGAGTAAATAACCCACCAGCGAGGCCACTTCTTCTGGCCGGATTAAGCGACCAATCGGGGGCACTATAGGTGCCGAAGCGGCGCGCTCAGGTTTGGTGAGCATCGGCGTTTCTGTTGCGCCAGGCGCGACGACGTTAACGGTAATGTTACGCGGTGCCAGCTCCATTCCCCAGGAGCGGACCATACCGACCAGCGCCGCTTTGGTTGCGGCATATTGCGAACGGTTAGCGGCACCCCGGGAGGTACGGCTACCTATAATGACGATCCGGCTGCCAGACTGCATCGTTGGCGCAAAGTGATTGACCAGGACTTCCGCCGCGTGAACGTGCAACGACCACAGGCGCGCGCTGGCCGCGCCATCCAGCTCACCCAAGGGTGCGGCCACTATCATCCCTGCGGCATGTATCAGCGCATCCGGCGTATCAAGATGGCTGATAGCCGATTTAAGCTGGTCGGCGTCCGTTAAATCAACGGCAATCCAGTCAAGGTTCGGTGATGTCATCTCACCTTGCGTTCTGCTCAGGCCGGTCACTTTCCAGCCGTGACTCAGCAGATGCTGTGTGATGGCTTTGCCGATTCCGGAGCTGTATCCAGTGACGATAGCGTGACGCATCTCAGCCTCCCAACATAGATTTTGGTACTTTAAATACCGCTTTGCGGACCGTCATCGGTTCGTTTACCGCACACAGTGCCTGATGCGGTTCACCGGGCAGAAATACCGCAAAATCTCCTTTTTTTAGCACAATGCTCACCGGCAAATCGCTTCGGTTGGTGATAAACAGATCGGGTTTTTTCTCTTCATCCCCGGTATCGGCCACCGACTGCATTCCCGCGTTGATCATCTCTTCCCCTTCCAGCATCACCTGAATATCAGCCCAAAGATGGTGATATTCCGTATGTCGTAATGCCGCATCCTGAGTGCTGGCCTGCTGAATATTACAAAACCACTCAGCCTTTTCCGGTTGCCACTTACCGATGTCTTTTGCTGCTAATGCCTCAAGTGAGCATTCGGGTAACTGGAGTAGGGCTAACAGTTTATCCGGTAACCCTGCCATTGGCAGGGCGTTCAGGTTTCCAATCATCATCTGACTATTCCTTCACCCAGTCTGGCGTGACGCGAGCATATTTGATCGCCTGACGGAAATACGTATAAGCGATATGCAATGTGCCTTCGGCATCCTGTTTGATACTTGGATAGGAAAACTCACGGTTAAGCTTTTCCTGCGAGTTATTGGTCATGCAGTAACCATCGCCCTCATCCAGATTTTTCTGCCATGGCCAGCTCTTGCCGCCATCAGCCGAAATAGCCAGGGTCATGGGCGCGCGTGGTGCCCCCCAAAATGCGGCACGGCCGGTAGTTTCTGGCTCTTTTCTGCCATCACCATCATCGATCTCATCATACAAAGAGGCACGACGTTCCGTGGCTCCGGCCGCGCTCATATTGTTAAACACCAGGGCCAGTTCGCCGCTTTGAAGCGTTGTCACCTGAATTGAGGAGTTGTTGTTAGGCAGAACGGTGGCTTCAGGCGCTGACCAGGTTTCACCGCCGTCGGTTGAGCGGCTGAGATAGATATTATCTGCCCAGCGACTGCGATAAAGGGCAACAAGCGAGCCGTCCTGTAAGGCGGTGATGTTCATGTGCACGCAACCCAGGCTGTCCGGCACCACCACATCCCGCCAGCTTTTGCCCTGATCGGACGAAACTTTCACCGCGCTGATATCATCATTACCAACCCACTTTTCGCCCGGCTGAGTGCGGCAGTAGAAGACGGGCAGTAACCAGTTACCATTCTCAAGCACGGTGATAGGCTGACGGATGAACGTTCCTGGCTTATCTAACAGGGTGTCAATCGGCCCCCAGGTTTTACCCAGATCGCGGGACTGGCGGTATCTGACAATCGCGGTATCCTGATTGCCGGATACCTGCGCTGTCCATAACAGCCACAGCACATTATCGGGCGCGAGAAACAGCACAGGGTTCTGCTCAGAACGTGTTGGATCGTCAGACAGTTTTACCGCCTCGCTCCAGGTCTCACCTCCCGCCGGCAAGCGCGAGCACCAGACGGAGATATCAGCAATCCCTTCCTGCGTGCCGCCGAACCAGACACAGAGCAGGGAACCATCGTGAAGCGGCAAAATATTTGCCGCGTGGTTTTGCGGGCACGACGAAGGCAACATTGCCGTCAGCACTCGGCCATCTTTTTCCCATGGCTTCACATGGCCATCACGAATTACGGTTACAGTCATTTTATTCTCCTTTGCTTGCTGCAGTTTTTGCGTCTTCAGCGGCTTGGGTTCTGGCTTTACTTGGGATCATATGATCGATAGCCATGATTAACGCAGGCGTCAGGAGCGCGATATACATGTTGTTAATACCAAACGGATCCCCTAAGAGATACCAGATGGAGGTGACAACACAGGCGCCAATCAGTCCCGCGTTTGCGCCACGGGTACTTCTGTAAAATGGCGCGTAGAAAGCAATCACCGCGACAACGGTAATAGACAGACGAATAGCACGTGTAAAGAAAGAGAGCTTCAGGACTTCCGGTACGAACAGAACAAAAATCAGCGGCAGGAAGCCAATTAACAGCGATAACCAGCGGGTAGTTTTAAATTCCTGCTCAGGTGACGGCTTGAAGTAAGGCACATAAAAATCTTTCACCACCAGTGAGGCAATCGCCAGGGCTACAGTACTGACGCTGACAAAGATGGAGGCAACCAGCGAGGTCGTCACCAGACCGGCCAGCCACGGGTTCATGTCCTGCAGGAACACGGGCATTGCATACAGGCTGTTAATGTCGGGATGCAGATACTTAGCGGCCACGCCGATCACCGCAATCGCCAGGGCAATCGGCATACAGAACAGGAAAGCAATCCAGGTTGAACGCTGCGCAGACTTAACATCTTTGGTTGAGGAGATGGCCTGAATCACAAACTGCGTGCAGAAAATCGAACCAATGGTACCGATGAGCCAGGCAAAGATTGTTGACGCACCAATATTCCCGTCCCAGGTCCAGTAATAAGCGGGCATTTCGTCGATCATTGGCTTGAGGCCGCCCGTTTGCGACAGGGCAAACCATAAAATGGCCAGCACACCAAAATACTTTAACCCGCTGTGCAGCATGGTGACCCAGGCAATCCCTTTCAAACCACCAAACGCAAAATAGAAGGTACTGACCACGGCCGTAATAAATGCGGCAACTGGTAAGGTGACGTGTAATACCGTCGCGATAGCAGCGGCACCACTCACATAATTTCCCACATTGACCAGGAGCAGGGCATAAATCATGATCAGTGAAATAATATTTTTAGTACTGTTACCGTATTTTTCAGCGATAGCACCTGAAATGGTAATCTTGCCGGTATTATAAATACGTTTTACCAGGAGCATACCAAATAACGGGAAACCAATTGCGGCACCAATAACAGACCATGACGCCGCGATACCGCCTTCGAAAGCGGCCTGAGCAGTCCCAATAGTGGATTTTGCGCCTATATATTCTGACATCAGCAGAATACCAACGATAAAGGCTGGCATGGCTCTGGAGCCTTCCATAAAATCGCCAGAGTTTTTACTGCGCAATCGGAATGTCAGCCAGGTGGTAAAGACAATATAAGCCACCACAATGCCAATAATTATCAGGGTGTCCTGAGCGTTGAAAGTTTTCATTATAGCCTCAGATATAACAAGATAAATTCGGGGAGCAGGGTGTACTCCCTGTATTTACGATTTATTACTTCTTATTATCACTTCAGGTAGAGGTTGATGATTCTGCGGATTTCATCTTCCTGAGCGGCATCAAAATGAATCGCATAACGACTTTCGCCCACGTTATGCCCCAGAATCTGCAACGCTTTTTTTACCGCTGCAGGTGAAAAGGCCACTTTATAAAGGTCGGTGCGTAAACCCGTTACCTGCTCTTGTGCCAATCGCGATCCGTCGATATCTCCAGCGTGGAACCGGGACCAGATATCATTTATTTGACGGGGCGCAACGTTAGCCAGACCTGAAATGCAGGCTGAACAGCCGTCTACATAACCCTGATGGATAAGCGAATCCGGCCCGTTCAGGACAGCAAAGTCTTTGCTATCCTTCACCGCATCCAGATATCCACTCAAGCTTTCGTAGCTTCCCGCACTGTCTTTTACGCCAATAATATTGGGGTGCTCAGCCAGTATGCGGGCCGTTTCTGGCGCAATGGTATTGCCCGTTCTGGCCGGAATGTTGTACAAAAAAACCGGCACGGAAAGGGCATCAGCGATAGCCGTATAATGGTTAATCAGTTCGCGTTGATTGAGGGGAACAAAGTAAGGCGTAATAACCGAAACCGCGTCTACGCCCAGTTTCTCAATTTGTTTACCTAAGCGAATGGTTTCACGGGTAGAGATCTCACCAATATGTGCAACGACGTTTCCGCGTCCTGATACTTCATCGACACAGGTTTCAGTCACAGTGAGTTTCTCTTTTTCATTCAGAACAAAAAACTCACCGTTGGTGCCGCCGCAGAAAATCCCATTGCCCGCATTCAGTTGACGAATCACCTGACGTTTAAGCTCATCAAGATTAAGCTCACCTTCTTTGTCAAAAGGGGTAACAATCGCTGTTAGCACACCTTCAATTTTTTTACTCATTGCCCACTCCTTTTTAAATTAAACCGTTGGGAAAAGCGTCCGGTAAATCGCAGCCACGTCCTGATGGCTGACCACGCAAGGCGCATTGTTCATCAACCGCTTCACATTCAGAGCCGCTTCGCTAAGGGAATCAATGTCATCTGAAGGCACACCTAAGGCTTCCAGGTTATCCGGCAGGTTGAGTCGTTTGACTAATTTGGCGAGATAGTCGACCAGCGCATGGGATTTCTCTTCCTGGCTTAGCGTGGTATCGGCATCCGGAATCAGGTCCCAAACGTTGGCAAATTTTTCCACGGCAAACGGGCGCACGACTTTCATGCAGGGTGCCAGCAGAATGGCGTTGGCGACACCGTGAGGCAGATGCCAGGTCCCGCCCAGCGGATAAGAAAGCGCATGCACAAGGTGAGTGCCGGCATGGGCAATCGCCGCGCCGCCATAATAAGAAGCCCACAGCATCTCCAGCCTGGCGTTCAGGTTATGCGGCTCATTAACGGATGTTTCGAGATTACGGAATAATTTATGCAGACCCATTAACGCCACGTTGTCGCCCACAGGGTTAGAAATGGTGGCGGTGTAGCATTCAAGTAAATGGCACAACGCATCAATGCCCGTTGAAGAGGCGATGTGCGCCGGCATGCTGGTTGTCAGTTCGGGTAGCAGGGCAACATAATCGGGCAGCATCACAGGAGAAATAATGCCCACTTTGGTATTTTTCTCTGGAATGGCCAGAATGGCATTGGGTGTCGATTCCGATCCGGTGCCCGCAGTAGAAGGAATGAGCAGCGAGGACAAACGGGCTTCGATTTTCTGACCGTCCAGCAGCGCCTTAAGCGACGGGCTGGAAGCATGGCATAAAACAGAGAGGAGCTTCGCCACATCTAAAACGCTTCCGCCGCCAATGCCCACCACCAAATCATAGGTTTTGCCTGTCGCGCGCGTCAGCACGGCCTCAACATCGGTATGCGTTGGCTCAGCGGGAACATCATCAATGAGTTCAACATGACGGTCATCCTGGCCCAGTAGTGCCAGAATTTGCTGAGTCGCGGACAAATTCACAATGTTCTTGTCTGTCAAAACCAGCAGTCGGTTACGGCCCACCACGACTGGCGTGAGGGCGTTTATCGCGTTGGAACCGCTTAAGATTGTACTGTTAATTAATGCCACGTTTTTCTCCCCGTTTTTGACTGAAATTCTTCATGCTGCTGTAGCGCATTCACTCAGTGACTAAATTTATAAATAAAATGAGGCTTTATTAAATTGATCTTGCTCACATATAATCGATTGTGATTGAATATAATCAAACGACAGATGAGTAGCATTGGAGATCCAATGACGGTGCAGGCGGGTAATCAAAAAAATGCATTGTGCTGGCCGATGATTTCACCGGCGCGAATGATGCCGGTGTTTCGCTGGCTGAAGCGGGCATGGTCGTGGATGTCATTTTCCAACAGCCCTATCTGAGTAAGGCTCAGGCGATTGTGCTGAACAGCGACAGCAGGGCGTATTCAGCGAGCGATGCCGCACAGCAAGTCACAAACCAAATGACTGCACTTTTGGCAGACCAACCCGGTATGACCGTGGAGTGGTTTATCAAAAAGATCGATTCGACGATGCGAGGTAATCCCGGAGCCGAAACAGAGGCAGTGTTGCAGGCAACCGGCATCAATCTTGCGGTCATTGCGCCTGCGTTTCCGGCAGCAGGACGAACAACGCAAAACGGTGAATGTCTGGTTTCCGGCAAGTTGCTCACCGCGACGGAATTTGCCAGCGATCCAAAAACCCCGATCGTGAGTGCAGATATCAGTGACATTGTGCAAAAACAGAGTGGCATTAGCTGCATTAACGTCAGGTGCAGCGATCTTGCCCGGCACGCGCAAGAGGTGCGCGAAGGAATGACCGCCCTCATCGTTGATGCAAAAACTGATGCTGAGTTGGATCACATCGTAGAAATATGTGCATCGTTACGGCCAAAGCCGTTGCTGGTAGGCTCAGCTGGGCTGTGTGATGCTTTTGCTCGCTATTTTACGTCAGCCAAAAAGTACCCAGGCCTGTTCGCTGTGGTGGGTTCAATGAGTGAAGTCGCTCAAAGACAACTGGTGCTAGCCGCAGAACATCCGCGAGTTGAACACGTCTATATCGATACCGCTGAACTGCTGGAGAAAGGTAGCGATCGTTTCAGAGAGGCCATTACCTGCATTCTTCGTCATGGCTCACATTGTCTGGTTCATACCTGCTGTGACAGTGGCGACAGGCAACATATACAGAGGCTGTGTGAACAACGTGGCATTACCCGTAAGCAACTGGGTGAAAAAATCAGTTTTCTGCTTGGAGAACTGGTCCATTCGGTCATGCGCATCACGCCACCAAAAGCACTGTATCTCTCCGGTGGTGATGTCGCGACTGCAACCGCAACCGCATTGGGCGCAACAGGATTCAGAATTCGGGGCAGGGCTGCAGGTTGTGTTCCCTACGGGCGCTTACTTGGCTGTGACTGGAATCAGACTGTATTTACTAAAGCCGGTGCTTTCGGTGATGAAACCACCCTCTTAAAAATTTTGAGTTTCGTTGAGGAGAAAACAGGTGACTAATACTGTTGCTATAACAATGGGCGATCCTGCAGGGATCGGTCCTGAAATCATTATCAAGGCTTTAGCCGAAGGGCCATTGAATGGCTCACCCGCGGTGGTTATCGGCTGCGCACAGACTTTCCGCCGTATACTGGCAATGAACATCACACCTCAGGTTGAACTCAGCGTTATTGAGCAGGTGGATCAGGCACAGTTCGCGCCGGGCATCATTCACATTATTGATGAGAAAGTTGCCCATCCGGAGGCGTTGCAGTGTGGTGTGGTTCAGCCCGAAGCCGGTGATGTGGCCTATCGGTGCATCAAGCGAGCAACCGAAATGGCGATGCGTGGCCAGGTCAAAGCGATTGCTACCGCGCCACTGAATAAGGAAGCGCTGCACCTTGCAGGACATCATTATCCCGGCCACACCGAGTTACTCGCGATGTTGACGGACACCAAAGATTATTCGATGGTGCTGTACACCGATAAGCTGAAGGTTATCCACGTCACCACGCATATTTCGCTGCGTAAGTTCCTGGATACGCTCAGTCAGGAACGGGTGGAAACGGTCATCAGAATCGCCGATACCTTTTTACGCCGGGTTGGCTTCACCCAGCCGCGTATTGCGGTTGCAGGCGTAAACCCACACGCTGGCGAAAATGGTCTGTTTGGTGATGAAGAGATTCGAATCCTGACGCCGGCTATAGACGCAATGAAAGCGCAGGGCATTGATGTTTATGGCCCTTGTCCGCCGGACACCGTATTTATGCAGTGTAATGAAGGTATGTATGACATCGTTGTCGCGATGTATCACGATCAGGGACATATCCCACTTAAGCTCCTCGGTTTTTACGACGGTGTGAATATCACGGCAGGATTGCCTTTCCTGCGCACCTCAGCCGATCACGGCACCGCATTCAATATTGCCTGGACAGGCAAGGCGAATCCCGAGAGCATGGCGATATCAATCGATATGGCGATGAAAATTACCCGAGAATAAATAACGCATCGGGTGTTAATACGTTCTGATCACTCAGGCGATGGTCATACATCGCCTTTTCTTTAGTGATCATATTAGTGATTGCTGTAGCCAGTATTGCCACAAAACTGTTATCTCAACAGGTGACACTGATAGCCTTAAATGCGGCAGCAGTAGCTCGTTGATATTTAAAGCTTTACGCTTCAGGGCATCGACCGCTCTTTCCATAAATATCGTACGCGCAAGCGCGTTACGGCTCCTCCTTTAGTTAGACCAGCCCGTACCCGCCGACGCAGTGCCGGATCGCGGAACCAGTCGAGCATAAACAGCGTTCGTTCAATACGGCCAGTTTCCCTCAGTGCTTTGGCAGGCACTGTCAGATAAAGACTCTTCGCAGGCCGACCCGATTACCGGCGCCGTGATAACCGCTATAAATAATATGCTTTTCGATCTGATGGCCGTAATCTCGCATAAGGACTGGCTGAGCCGCCGCCAGCGGCAAAAACAGGAAATTGAACGCGTAAATACGTTGGGTAAATATAGGGGAAACAGGCCGAACAGGAGCGTCATCATAAAGTCCTGTACTACCGGCAGGTCAAGAAACTCAGTATCCGGGAAACAGCGGATGCACGGAGTACGGTCCTTCGCAAATCTGCCGTATCCAGGCATGGTACCGGTAATCATAAGCCGAAGATTTTGGTTAAGACATGATTAAGGTATGATGCGCTGATTTTATAACCATTACATTCATGAGGGATTATGACTACGGGATTTTATCTGTATCACCTGGATAAAACCACCTGCGGGGGACGGATCCTTTCCGGTGCGTCTGACGACACCTACGAAATCGGTGGCATAGAGCGGCAGCAGGTCAGGGAGGGCGACCCGGTGACTTGCGGTAAGCACGAGGGGCGCTTCCGGGTGTGCGGCGGCATGGGGGATTCCTATGAAGTGGGCGATGAACTGAAAGAGTGGGCAGGTTCACTGGACAGCTATAGTTCCTGCCCTTGCCGCGCCCGATTTATTCCGTCAGTTCAGACGCACACCTACGAGAGCGACTGCAACGCCGGACGGCTGGCCGAACGGTCTGAGAAGGCGAAAAAACAAGCCCAGCAGTCA
Organism: Pantoea sp. OXWO6B1; assembly: GCF_001641135.1. Taxonomy (NCBI): domain Bacteria; kingdom Pseudomonadati; phylum Pseudomonadota; class Gammaproteobacteria; order Enterobacterales; family Erwiniaceae; genus Pantoea; species Pantoea sp. OXWO6B1. Next base: position 61,718 of record NZ_CM004290.1, on the reverse strand, counting down.
GAGCCTGAACAGCGAGCGCAGGTCGCGAAGAAGAAACGGGATATCACGCTGACCATCGGCGTATTCTTTGATGGCACTGGCAACAATGCGAATAACAGCGGTGCCCGTCAGGCCGCCTGTTCCGGTGAACATTACGGAATGAATGATGCAGAATCTATGTCTGCGCTAGAGCAGTGTGTCCAGCTGAATCGCGGAGTCAGCGGTACTGCCGCCGGAAGCTATATCGGCTACTACAGTAACGTGCACTGGCTCTATACGCTTTATAACCCGGAAATAAAAACTGATACAGGGGCAGGACAGTACGCCATTTATATTGAAGGTATCGGTACGGAAGACGGGGCTGGCGACAGCACTTACGGAATGGGCACTGGCCGGGGCGATACCGGCGTAGTGAGTAAAACCGATAAAGCAGTCGCAGCATTGGCTGCCGGTATTCAGGGCTATTTAGACAGACACACAGATGCCCGGTTCTGCACCATCAAAGAGTTGCAATTTGATATTTTCGGCTTCAGCCGGGGAGCGGCGGCGGCGCGCCACTTTGCCAACCGGATATTCAGTCAGGACAGAGCCATTGTATCGGCGATTAAAGCCGGTCTGAATGGTATTGATTTTTCCGGTACGTCCGGGGGCAAAACCCGCTTTCTGGGGATATTTGATACCGTAGCCGCCATCGGGACACCGGTTAACGGCCTCAACCCGCACAGCGCCGATACCGGGGATGTCAATCTGGCGCTGCGTCCGGGCGTTGCTGATAAAGTATTCCATATCACTGCGCAGCACGAATGCCGCTTCAATTTCGCGCTGAATAGCGTGAAACCGGCGTGGCCGGAGCTGGCCCTTCCCGGGGTGCATTCTGACATAGGCGGCGGCTACAATCCCGATGAGCATGAATTATGTTTTCTTACCCGACCCGATTTTGAAACCGTTCCCCTTTCTACACCAGACACAGAAACGCGGATTTATCAACAGACCTGCGGGGAGCTTACAGCGATGGACGGTTACCCCGCGATAGCGCCACTGCTGAATGCGGTGGAAGTGAATGTCGATACCTGGCATGACGACAGACTGCCAGCAGATCGTTACGGATCGCTACAGAAACGCAGCGGCGCTGCGCTGGTTATCGATCGCCCGACGCGTAACGACTGGTCGAAGGTGGTGTTGCGAGTGATGCTCGATGCGGCGCAGGATGCCGGGGTGGAATTTTCCCCTATTTTACCTAAAGACGACAACCTGTCACTCCGGCCAGAACTGAACAGCCTGTGTGAAAAAGCAATCGTGATGGGCCGTGCCATAAGGAGTGGTAAGTCAGCCCCCGGCTTTACCACGCCGGAAATTCTGATGCTGGCCGAAAAATATATCCATTGCTCAGCCAACTGGAACAGCGTGGTGAGAGACGGTCGGGGAAGTATCAGCGGTGCAGTCAGACCAGCGAAGCTGGTAACATTTACCAACCGGCCAGACGAGCGCTGGCAGCGGACAGTTTATAATATGGATGGGAATAAAATATGGAAATAATTCGTGTGGCCTGGCTGTTTCCGTTGCTCATTCTGACGGCCTGTCAGGGGCAGTCGTTGCCCGGAAGTGACCCTCAAAACGATGAGCCAGTAGAGTGGACCTTTGATTTTTTCACACCTAAGGCGCTGCCCGCACTGGTGACGTACGCCGTTGTTCAGGATGCCGATGGCAAAGTTTATGAATTTAATACCCTGAACCGTACATCTGTTCTACCCGACGTTATCGGTGAGTGGAACGACAAAGACCGTGTGTCTGGTGGCTACTGGAATCACGTTAAACGACCTCCCAGACATATTATTTTTTGCTGGGACTCTATTATCGATAAAAAAGTGTATGAGACCGCACTGACAATCCCTAAACCCATACTGGAGAAAATGCTCAGGCCGAGTGATTACAGGAATTATCGGGGAAGAACTGCGTATTACGACAGAGTGCAAATTGGTCTGGCTCCGGAGGGAAAAGTCGCCGTCTGGTTGCAGGGGATTAGTTCTGAGCCAAATTATCGCGTCAAACCGTCAGTCCTTAAAACCGTTTCAGGGGACAAATTAGATATGTGCAAAGGAATAACGCGGTTTTCTAACGGCTATGAGTACGGAAAAGATACCGAGGAGTTTATCAAAGGGAAAAAGTATCCTTATGGTAGCTGGTAAGCTTGCTATTGAGCCCTGGGGGATCTTCCCAAGATCCTTTGGGACTTGGAGGTCAAGTTTAAGCCTTAACGTACAATAATTTCCAATACCCAAATTGACCCCAAACATATTGTTCCCACGCATCAAGGGCGCGGAGCAGAGAACCTGCTCTCGCAACTGGCCATTAAGCCCGGTCAATATGTTGCGGGGAATATGTATTTTACAACGACCCGATTCCATCAGGAAAAAAACGGCGCAACCTTTGTGGATATTGTTCGTGACGAAGCGCACGACGCTGGCCTGAAGATGCCTTTCAAAGGCGATATTGACCTCAATAAATTAGCCAGGCTCATTGAAGAAAAGGGCGCGGATAACATTGCCTATATCTGCCTGGCGGTCACCGTGAACCTGGCAGGCGGTCAGCCCGTTTCAATGGCAAATATGCGTGCGGTACATGAAATGACCCGTCAATATGGCATTAAGATTTTCTACGATGCGACACGCTGTGTTGAAAATGCCTATTTCATTAAAGAGCAGGAAGCAGGATACGAGAACACCAGCATCAAAGATATCGTTCATGAAATGTTCAGCTATGCCGATGGCTGCACCATGAGTGGCAAAAAAGACTGTCTGGTGAATATCGGCGGCTTCCTGTGCATGAACGATGACGAGATGTTCCAGGCCGCGAAAGAGCTGGTTGTGGTTTATGAGGGGATGCCGTCATATGGCGGATTGGCCGGTCGTGATATGGAAGCCATGGCTATCGGGTTGCGTGAAGCCATGCAGTATGAATACATTGAACATCGTGTGAAACAGGTGCGCTATCTGGGAGATAAGCTCCGTAATGCCGGTGTACCTATTGTCGAACCGACGGGTGGACATGCTGTATTTCTTGATGCCCGTCGTTTTTGCCCCCATCTGGCGCAGGATCAGTTTCCGGCACAGAGTCTGGCAGCCAGCATTTATATGGAAACCGGCGTGCGTAGCATGGAACGTGGCATCGTTTCCGCCGGGCGCAGTAAAGAAACGGGGGAAAACCACCGCCCCAAACTGGAGACAGTACGCCTGGCTATTCCACGTCGTGTTTACACCTACGCACACATGGATGTTGTTGCTGATGGCATCATTAAACTGTATCAACACAAAGACGATATTCGCGGTCTGAGGTTTGTTTATGAACCCAAACAGCTCCGTTTCTTTACTGCCCGATTTGATTATATTTAATACGATTCAGGTCCCCTGACAGGGGCCTGTTTTTTATAAACAGGATTTTATTTCGGACCTGCCTTAATGACAGGTCAGCTGTTAACAGTTTAGTATCCACATCATCAAGAATGACGCCAAAATGATAATAAAGAGTCAACAGGAGCATTTTTTCATGGATATTAATAAAACAACACCCGGTTTGCTCAGTGGAACAATGCTTATCATTGCCACCGTTATCGGTGGAGGAATGTTCTCTCTTCCTGTTGCTATGGCTGGCGTATGGTTTCCGGGAGCATCGGTTATTTTAATTGTTGTGGCGGTAATGATGCTGTTAACCGGTTTAATGCTGGTCGAGGTTAACCTCCATTATGGTGGTGGCGCGAGTTTTAACACCTTCACCAAGGACCTGTTAGGTCATAAATGGAATGGGGTCGTCGGTATTGCATTCGGGTTTGTATTATATATTTTAACTTATGCTTATATTTCTGGCTCCTCTGCCGTCCTGTCCCAGACAGTGGAAAAATATAGCGATTTTCATCTTCCGGCCCGGTTATCGGTGGTTATCGTTAGTCTGCTGGTCGGGGGCATCGCCTGGTACAGTTCGCTTTTAGTCGGTCGTATCACAACGGTGCTCATTATCGGTAAGTTTCTGGCGTTTTTTGCTACTTTTTCCGGTCTGGTATGGCATGTCGACGGGGCCAAACTGATCGACAGTCCCGCGCTGGCGCTGCCTGATACGCAATACCTGCCTTATGTCTTAATGACCCTGCCTTTCTGTATTATTTCTTACGGTTTCCACGGTAACGTACCTAGCCTGGTGAAGTTATATGGCACACAAGGCGTTAAGAATATCACGCGTTCGATTTTTATCGGCTCCGCTTTCGCACTGCTGCTTTATCTGTTCTGGTTAGCCGTCACAATGGGAAATATCCGTCGCGCCGACTTTCCACCCATTATTGCCAAAGGGGGAAATATTGACGTCTTCGTGGACGCCCTGAGTGGGTTATTTACCCATCAGTATATGGATATTATTCTCACCTTCTTTGGTAACTTTGCCGTAGCCAGTTCATTGTTAGCCGCGACGCTTGGACTTTTCGATTATATTGCCGATCTGTTTCGTTTCTCTGACGACCGTCCAGGCAGGTTAAAGACCGCACTGGTCACTTACTTGCCTCCTGCGGCCGTTTGTTTCTTCCTGCCTGATGGCTTTATACGCGCAATTGGCTATGCCGGGCTGGCATTTACCATCTGGAGTGTCATCCTTCCCCCTTTCCTGGTCAAAGCGGCCCGCAAGCGTTTTCCAACCGCAGCCTATACAGCGCCCTGTAATAACCTGGTTCTTAATCTGGTGATAGCCGCAGGCAGCCTCGTCTACCTGACGGTCATCCTTGATGTCTTGCGATGGCTACCTTCGTTTGGCTAAGTAAGACGTGCGGGAAACAGGCGCCTGGCCGGGCAAAGCCTTAGCCGATCATGGATGTCGAACAGGCGTGCGGGGGATCTTATTGTCATCCTGTACCGCGAACGCGGTCCGTTTAATCTGCTGCCCTTTGCCGGATGAGGGGTGACAAACTGCAACGAGAGGACGTTAACGCGATGTTTTTGACACTGCTCAGTCTTCAGCGACCACTCATCTCAGTTACCGTTTGGCGTAAGCTCAGGGTGAGGATGCTGAGAAAGCTCAGACTGCGTCGGCGGCTAAAGCGTAAACAGCGTCATCGACAGAATTGCGATAACAGATAGCAGGGTGAGTGCGTGACACTTTGCGGCTGTATAAACGACGTTGCACGGAATCTTGCCTGAATCTCCAGAAACTCATCTCTTCACCACCGCATCGACATGCCATGTCAGAGTCGTATGAACCAGGGGCTGTAACAAAAAATGCCCTCAGACAGAGCAATCCGAGGGCCAGAAAAGGTCAGGATAATGTCAATAGTTTCGCTGCCTTATTGTTATTTTTTACCTGTTCAGCGTAAAGGAAATTTTCGAGTTCATAAAAATTCATGGTTCTTAAGGAAGTGGGACTAATATCTTTACAGGGTAGGAGCCGGGTATCCCCCGCGTTATTGACAAATACGAGGTAAGGGTTTGTCCCTTGCATATCAATCACTGAATTCAATTTCCACATGATGTCCTCCTGGGTTCATGGATGTCATGAACGCAGGTAAAATTATGCGTCGTAACCCGACGACGCATTAAGGAATCAGTGCTACCTGATGCTATTGATGTCTCAAAAAAACAATAAAATTAAAAAATGTGACATACATCCATGCCATAAAAATTTAACAATATGAAGTTAATAATTTAGCGTAGTAAGTAATTAACATTCTAATGCACGGCTTGTCACTGAATCAGCGTTCTCAGACGCAATGTTAATTTAATGTGTCCTCTTCGCCAATTGTGGCTGTACTTTATCATCTGTTAACTTCCCTGGGCAGAATGCGTCTTACTCTGAAAGGATTTACCCGACCGAAAAAGGGTGATCGAAAAGCGCCTCCTGCTAAAAAATAAATATTAATGTAATCGCCTGAATAGGGCCAGCTTAACCCATCATTTAGCCCAGTTAACTTATCCTGGTAGATAAGATCGATGCGAAAGGTGTGACCTCAATTTGTTCGGCGCATATCACCATTTATTCGTTGCATCTGGTATGGTAGTGGGCGCATGTGTTGAGGCGGTAATTATTATGATCCAGGTTATGGCTGGGATCATATCAACGCACTTCTCATGCCACTCCTGAATGACTTATTTAATACATCCCATTAACTTTAATAATAACGAATGTTAACTATGTTGCTAAGTCAGAAAATTACACATCTATTCAACAGCAAAATAACCAGCAATTAATCGAGTCCAAATTATTAATTAACAGAGAGATTACAATGCCAAATAAATTACGCCGGGCTAACGCCACCGTTCCCCAATGGGATCGTCATAAACTGGTTCCGCGAATCGTGCATCTCGGATGTGGTGCCTTCCACCGTGCTCACCAGGCCGTTTATGCGGATATCCTTGCTGACGAACAGGGTAGCGACTGGGGCTATATCGAAGTCAATTTGATTGGGGGAGAACAGCAGATTGCCGACCTTAAGCGTCAGGACTTTCTTTATACCGTGGCGGAGATGTCCACGAATGCATGGACAGGAAGGGTTGTGGGCGTCGTCAGGCAAGCACTGCACGCGCAGGTTGATGGCATTGAAGCCGTACTTGACGCGATGTGTCAGCCACAGATCGCCATTGTGTCGTTAACCATCACCGAAAAAGGCTACTGCCATTCGCCAGCTAGCGGTGAATTGATGTTTGATCATCCCCTCATCCTGTCTGATTTACAGCAGCCCCATCAACCGCTTTCCGCACCCGGCATCATCGTCGAGGCGTTGGCCCGTCGCAGAGCGGCGGGACTGCCTGCATTCAGCGTAATGTCCTGCGATAACATTCCTGAAAATGGTCGGGTGATCAACAACGTGGTTTGCGCCTATGCCCGAAAAAGAGCGCCCGAACTGGCAAGCTGGATCGAACAGCACGTCACGTTTCCTTCCACTATGGTGGATCGTATTGTGCCCGCGGTGACACAGGAAAGTTTGCAAAAAATCGCGCAGGTGATCGGCGTTGAGGATCCGGTGGCGGTAGCCTGTGAGCCCTTCAGGCAGTGGGTAATAGAGGATAACTTTGTCGCAGGACGGCCGGCGTGGGAAAAGGCCGGGGCAGAATTAGTTAAGGACGTTGTGCCTTATGAAGAAATGAAGTTACGTATGCTGAACGGCAGTCATTCATTTCTGGCGTATTTGGGTTATCTGGCAGGCTATGAACATATTTGTGACTGTATGCAAGATCAACATTTTCGTCTTGCGGCCCGGACATTGATGCTGGAAGAACAGGCACCCACGCTAAACGTGCAGGGCGTTGATCTTGCCCGTTACGCTGACCTGCTGATTGAGCGCTATGATAATCACGCCCTGAAGCACCGCACCTGGCAGATTGCCATGGACGGTAGCCAAAAACTGCCTCAGCGCTGGCTTGACTCCGTTCGCTGGCATCTCAGGAACGAAAGTGATTTTGACCTGCTTGCCCTGGGAATTGCTGGTTGGATACGCTATGTCTCAGGTGTCGATGAGCAGGGAAAAGCCATTGACGTGAGCGATCCGCTCCTGCCGGTTTTAAAAGCGGCCGTAGAATCCAGTGCCGAAGGGGAGGCGAGAGTCAAAGCGTTGTTAAATCTGGACGCCATTTTTGGTGAGGCGCTGCCAAATAATGCGTACTTTGTGAAGCAGATAACCGCTGCCTATCTGCTTCTGCTGGATAAAGGGGCGAAAGGGGCGGTAGCCATGTCGGTTACGCAGCGTTGTTCAGGCTAAATTGCCCCTCTGCCAGGCAGGCCACGTTGAGTGGCTTGCCTGTGCGTCAAAGCGTGCTGTTCGGATCGGTAGATGTATCAGTTACTGCGCCAGTTTCTGGCTTGAGTTCACGGGTAAACCAGTTCACAACCTCATCGATCACGGCAGGCTGATACCAAACCAGGTCACCATGCTCTGCACCTTTTACGACGACGTAGTCTACCTTCTCGCCCGCCTTTTTAAGGGCATCAAATAACTGTGCACTTTGATGGGGCGATACCAGCGAATCGTTATCGCCGTGCATAATCAGGAAGGGCGGTTTAGGGTTAATTAAATGCCCCATCGGGCTGGCGTGACGTGCTTTAGTCGTATCGTCCATGATACTTGCGCCAGCAAAGTCACGGAAAGCCGCGCCATGCACCAGCAGCGCCTCGGTCACGGCGGGAGACTGATGAACCTTTTGAATGTCATCGGCGTACCCTTCGCCAATATTCAGGAGATCGGATATACCGTATAAGGTTGCGACCGCCTGGACATCAGAGGATTTATCGGTGAAATCGCCGCGATCGAATGACGTTTCCCCCTGGGTGGTGCCAAGCATCTGTGCCAGCCAACCGCCTGCCGAATCGCCTAAAACACCAATGCGTTCAGGGTCAATGCCGTAATCCTCGGCATGCTGTCGCAGGTAGCGGACCGCCGCTTTACCATCCACCACCGGCGCCGGGAAGGTATCAGGTACGACCCGATACTCTGCGGCCGCCACAACAAAACCGGACTCTGCCAGCGCCATACGCATCTGAATAAACTTATCGTGATCGGCACTGGTAAAACCGCCGCCCGGAAAATAAATGATAGCGGGCTTTAACGCCTGCGTCCGTGGCACCAGAAGCGACATATGCAGCTGCCTGACCGATCGCAGAGTGGTGACTTGTGAATAGACGACGCCGTTGAGGGAATCGATCTGGTTACGTACGGGTTTTACCTGAATCACCTTTGCGCCCTCACGGTAACCCGTCAGATCATGATGTTCTGTCGCCATTGCACCTCCCATCGTCATTATCGCTGCCAGTCCACCCATTAAAAAATTGTGGCATAGATTCATAATTATTCCCGGTTAAGTTAAGAGAAAAGCCAGGTGTTGCGAAATATAAAAGGCTGTTGACGCTGTCATTATCAGCCGTCAGACGGTAATGCAGAAATGGCAAGGATGAGTTGAGCGAGATTATAAAAGCAGGTGTTTTTGGGCGGCGGTTACTGTGTGATGTGGAAATGGCCAGATAGGGGGTATTTTCTGGCCGCACATGAATTAACGAATCACGATGGTAAGCAGGATAATGACGACCGCGATAGCAACTACCTGAATAAAAATCTGGTCGAGCGTAAATTTACGCATAGCGGCACCTCACTGCGTCAGAATTTGCCAAATACCCAGCACCATGACGGTGAGGCCGATTAAAAGAAAAATTAACGCAATCGCGTTTTCAGGTGAACGATTCATAAGGGGCTTCCTTGTCATCAGGATGACGATTAATCACAGCATTCAATGTGGAAAACTGATATCACGCGGTGAGGTCTTGTCCCGCTAATCCATAGCGAAATGCAGCTACCCTTAACCTCATATTTCAACGGCAGGCAGGATAATCTTTATCATGCGCGCGTCTGAACGGCTCTTTATCAATGTTCCATCAAAGGATGAGCATGTCTGGCTGACGATTTGCTGTAAATCACCTTCGTGTGCAAGGTTTGGCCTGAGGCTTACCAGCACGCTTTCCGCTAAAAATCTGCGACAGTAGCCGGTTTAGCCTTGTTACTGACGCAAGCATTGCTGCGACAGAAAGCAGGCGTTTTACAGCGATGGCACGTGCCAGTTGGGGGGAGGGAATAGCGCGTTTTTGAACAGTAACATGACCCTGGTCCTCATCGTCTTATGGATGGCTGACTGACCCGAAGGGCAATTATCGCCAGCTGAACTGATGCCGGCGTTTCCGGTAAGCAACACCGCCATGAAAGCGTTAGCTCATCGGGATAATCATACAGATGCCACGATGCCTGAATGAATCCGCGCTCAGTATAATCAGGATGCAGGTTGAGTAAAGGCAGGAACGGCGGGTGAGTGAGGATTGGTTTAGGTTACTCAGTTGTAATGTTAGCGAATCAGCAGCCTGTTATTTCCCAACGTCTTTTGCCGCATCGCGTGATTCAGGACCTACTCCCGCCATTGTCCATGCGCACTTGCGAAGGTGTGAAGCCCGTGACCTGCTTAAAACGATTACTGAAGTGGCTTAAGGAACTGAAACCATTATCCAGCGCTATCTGGGTTAACGGCAGCGAGGTTGATCGCACCATCTGTTGTGCGTTTTCCATGCGGCGTTGCATAACGTACTGATGCGGCGCAACGCCCAGCGACTGACGAAACATGCGGGCAAAATGGTATTCACTCAGGTTTGCCTGCGTGGCCAACGTATCAAGCGTCAGCGGCAACGCCAGATGCTCATCAATAAATGCCAACGTATTGCGCAAGACATAGGGCGCCAGTCCGCCGGTTACTGCCGGGAGCCGCCACTGCACGCTGGAATAATGCTGGATGAGGTGGGTTAACAGCAGGGTGCTGGCCGTGCTCAGCATTAACTGATTCGCAGGCTGTTGCCAGTCACAGCTGAGTAAGAACTGACGATACAAGGCGGTGATTTTAGGATCGCTGGAAAATATTTTCTCATCCAGCGTAATCGACAACGGATTGCGATCCCACACTTTCTCGCCGACCTCGCGTAAGTGTTCATCGGTGCAATAAAGATGCACAAAGGTGAGGTCATTACGCACATCCCAGCTGGATTCACTCTGCTGGGGCATCAGACAGAATTTATCAGGCCCGCCACCGTTGCGCCATCCGCTCGCCGTTTTGTGATAGCTCTCGTAACCATCCGCCACATAAAGGCTTAACGTGTGATGATTGCTGTTTACGGTGACCCGGTCTTGCTTGTTGTGCCATGCCGCCAATCTGATGCCGGAATTGAGCATGACCGATTCGCGCAGCACGGCCTTTTTTTGACGCAGCGTTTCAAACGTGTCGTAAACGCGAGACATAACTCTTTTCCGCCAGATGAACAGAGGCTCAGTCTAAGGCGAGTTCAGGCCGGTAGCCAGATTTGTTCCATTAAATGCGCAAGATTTTGCAAGTCACCCGCAAGGCCATGAAAGCCTCCGCCCGGAAAATCCGACACACTGTTTCCTCTCTCGCTCAAAGGAAAACGCATGAACGCATTACTTTACGCGGTGGTGGTGGCTATCTGGGGAACCACCTGGATCGCTATTTTTATGCAGCAGGGGCCGGTGGATGTCACCGTTTCTGTGTTCTGGCGTTTTGCTATCGCCAGCCTCTTACTCCTGTCACTGCTGAAGGTAGTGGGTCGTCTACGTGCCTTGTCACTTCGCGATCATCTGTTCTGCCTTCTACAGGGATGCTGTGTGTTTTGCTTTAATTTTTGGTGCTTCTACACGGCAGCGCGCTATATCAATACCGGTTTAGAATCCGTGATTTTTTCCATGGCGGTGCTCTATAACGCAGTCAATAGTTACCTCTTTTTCGGGCAGCGCCCCCAACCGCGTTTCTGGTTTGCCGTCACCCTGGGATTAACCGGCATGATCGTATTGTTTTGGCAAGATCTGGACGTCAGCGGCTGGAACAAAGGATTGTGGACAGGAATCGGCCTGTCGGCGCTTGGCACCTTTGGTTTTTCTTTGGGGAATATGATTAGCCTGCGGCACCAGCGCAGGCAACTGGAAACGATGACCACCAATGCCTGGGCCATGCTGTACGGTGCCATCGTGATGGGCGGCATCGCCTGGGCGCGTGGCGTGAATTTCTCGCCGCTGTGGACATTACATTATCTGAGTGCGCTGCTTTATCTGTCTGTATGCGGATCGGTCATTGCGTTTTGGGCTTATTTTACCCTGGTCAGACGCACGGGTGCCGCAAAAGCAGCCTACACAACGCTGATGTTTCCGCTGGTGGCACTCACCTTGTCAACAATGTATGAAGGTTACCAGTGGCAAAGTCACAACGTGGCCGGATTGCTGCTTATTTTAGGTGGTAACCTGGTGATGTTTGCCCGCCCGTTGCACTGGCTGAAACCGAGAACCGTGACGGATACGGTTTAGCCTGGCCTCAGACAGATCGCTTATTGAGCGCTTGACGGAACGCTCTGCGGTTGAAGCTGGTAAATCCATGCGGTGACGCTGTCACCGTTTTCACGGAACGTTTCAACCCTGATGCGATCATAACCTGCCTCAAACTCATCCAGCATTGGCCAGTGCAAGCTCAAGTTGTCAGAAGAGAAAAGAAACCCATTAACCCGCGGAGCCTGATCATCCACGACGATACCGGGAAAGCCCGTAGCGGCGCCTCGTCCTACAGGAAAGTAAAAACCGCTGACAAAACCAGTCTGCCATATACCGCCAATGCCCTCCAGGATATGCGCATTACTGCGGCCCGGACATAAGGTGCCGTAAACAAACAACGTTTCCATAGTCATCTCTGTCACAAAAAAGAGTCACTTTACTCTGACCGGATGTCCCTGTCATTATGGATAAACTGCTGGCTCCGCGCCTGCTTATTCTCACTGATAAGCCAGCCCGGAGCGTCATAAAACACTTCACGGCTGAACGCTCAGGGGCAACAGAACAAAAAGCGCGAATCAAACCCAAAAGTTTAACAAACCAGCCCTAATTATTTTAACCACAATTTAACGCATAGCGCTTATTTGGTATTTTTCAAGTTTCGGAACCGAAATATATCTGAAATTAACAGGTAAAGCTGCTTTGCGCTGTGCCGATAAGACTGTATTGCGATAACGAATCTTTTATTAAACATCCAGGGGTTTTTTTATGACTATTACACAGCGTTTAGTGCTGGCATTTTCGTTGCTGGCATTATCACTATGTGCGCTTGTTGCTGTTTCATTATCGGTAATATCTGGCTTCCAGTCTCGTTTTGAATATGTTCAGGTTAATGCGATACCCAGCATTAAAGATCTGAATAAATCCATTAGCGCAACTAACCAACTGGGTCTCGCATTATATCGCCACCAGTCAATGGCCGACAGTACAAAACAGGTGGCAGCCGAAGAAAAAATAAACGGCGTTCTTGATAATATCAAATCGTTAACTGATTATTATATGGCGAATGATATTTCCAGCGATGAAGATAAGGCCATGACGGTTCAGGCACTGCGTAATCTTGATGCCGTTCGTAGCGCTTTACCCGCATTTCTCGCGGCTTCACGTAGCCATAATAATGCGCTTTCTCTTGAACTGCTTCAGAGCGACAACGGCATTGGTGCCGCAGCGCGCAAAATGGAATCTGACTTCACTAAACAAATCGATCTGAACATTCAAATTGGTGATACGTTAAGGGCTGAAAATAATCATGTTTATTCTCAGACCATCTGGGCGATGACCAGCGCATCTGTACTGGTTATTTTATTACTCGGTATATTTTCAGTCAGCATTATTCTGGGTATTAAAAGAAGCCTGACCAGCATGAAAGATACGATGACAACGGTCAGCAGTAATCTTGATCTGACAAATTTAGCACCGGTACTAAGGAATGATGAAATTGGGCAGACAGCGATAGCGTTTAACGATCTGCTTAAACGTGTTTCCACCACGCTGTTGTCAGTCAATCATGCTGCGCAGTCCGTCAGTACGGGTTCCACACAAATCGCCGCAGGCAATGAAGATTTGTCATCGCGCACCGAGCAACAGGCGGCATCGCTGGAAGAAACGTCGGTGAGCATGGCGACGCTGAGCGATACCGTGCGTCAAAATGCGGAAGGTGCCGTACAGGCCAGCAACCTGGCGAATAATGCTAACACCATGTCTAAACAAAATGGTGGCGCAGTCAGTCAGATGCTGACAACCATGGGCGAAATTCGTGGCAGTTCTGCAAAAATCTCGGAAATTACCGGCCTGATCGAAGGCATTGCTTTCCAGACCAATATTCTGGCACTTAACGCCGCCGTGGAAGCTGCACGCGCCGGTGAGCATGGTCGCGGGTTTGCGGTTGTCGCCTCAGAAGTTCGTAATCTGGCACAACGTTCTTCCTCTGCGGCTCGCGAAATCAAAGAGCTTATTACCGCATCCGTTTCACAGGTAGAGCAGGGGCTGGAGCAGGCAACGAGCGTGGGCAGTAACTCAGATAATGTCAGCAATGCTATTCAGCAGGTTGCCGACTTAGTGAATGAAATTGCTGCCGCTACGGCCGAACAGAGTAAAGGCATTGAACAGGTCCATCTGGCTATCGGGCAGATGGATGAAGTGACGCAGCAAAACGCCTCTTTGGTCGAAGAAGCATCCTCAGCGTCTAAATCGTTGCAGGAGCAGGCAGAAACCCTGTCGAGACTGGTTTCTACTTTTAAAGTGAATGACAGTGTCGCGCATGCCCCTGCATCGATCAGCGCACCGGTGAGCCAGCCGTCACTCGCCTTGAAAAGGCCAGATTTAAAAGCAGTAAACGTAGATAAGGTCAACTGGGAAAGTTTTTAAGGCGTTATGTAAAAATCTGACCCGTTCAGGATCTTGTTGATTAGAGAAAGCGCTGTATTACTACAGCGCTTTTTTTATTAACCCAGTCGTCAGCGGAGGGTGCTGTCGGGCGCTATTTCGACGTGACTAAACCGGCCAGCCGCATAACAGTCAGATCGTCTGCTGAATGCCGGTTATCGGTTACTTAGTTACAGACAGCATCTCTGTTGCGCCTGGCGGGTGACAGATGAACATCACCCGTTTATCGATCCTCTTTCTTCCCGCTGACGGGACGCATTCAGAACCGCGTTTTTTCCCGTTCCATCACCAGACTGAGTGTGGCAGGCAGCAGCGTTAAGGTGACCAGCGTTCCGGTAACCAGACCGCCAATAATGGCGTACGCCATCGGCCCCCAGAACACCTGCTGAGAAATGGGCAACATACCGAATATCGCCGCACAGGCCGTCAGCAATATGGGACGGGCGCGATGGATAGCGGCACTGCGGATAGCCTCATTATGTGCCATGCCTGCCTGGGTGTTACTGTCCACCTCACTGATCATTATCACCGCGTTACGGATAATCATGCCGGCCAGCGCAATGATCCCCAGCAGCGCAACGAATCCCATTGGCGTTCCGCTCGGCAGCATGGCAATAACAATGCCGGGTAAGCCAAAAGGGGCCATCAACAGCGCCAGCAGCATTCTGGAAAAGCGTTTTAACTGCAACATCAACAGGATAAGCATAAAACACAGCGTCACAGGCAATACAGCAAAGACGGAGCTGTTTCCCTTGTTCGATTCTGCAACGGTACCGCCTTCTTCAATGTTATAGCCAGCAGGTAAGGATGCACGAAATGCATCCAGGGCGGGCCTTAACTGGTCTGATACCGTTTCAGCGCGTTGCGTGGGGGCAATATCGGTTTGCACCGTAATGTAAGGCAAGCGCTGACGCCGCCAGATAACCGGATCGTCAAGCTGCCATTTTAATGTCGCGACTTGCCCAAGGGGAATTTTCTGCCCGGAAGCCGTATTCAGCATCAGGCCGTTCAAAATGTCGGTATTTTGCCGCTCGCGATCGTCTCCCCTTAACACCACATCAATGAGCCGGTTATGGTCGCGGATGGTGGTTACTGTACTGCCAGACATCACAGTATTGAGCATCGAAGCTATGCTTTCCGAAGAGACACCGACCGCACGCGCTGCCGTTTGGTTCACATCAACCTTGATGACCCGTTCTGGCTCGCCTGCGGTCATGTTCACTTCACGTGTATCCGGCGAGCGTGAGATCTGGGCGGCCAGCGTTTCCGCGATGTGACGAACGTTACTGTAATCGGGACCGGTGACACGGTACTTGAGCGGCCAGCCAACTGGCGGGCCCAGCTCAAGGGGCGAGACGCGCGACGTCACATCACTAAAATCACGCGCCAGAATGCGTTCGAGCTTACGCCGCACTCTGTCTCGCGCTTCAAGGTTCTTCGCCACCACTACCAGCTGTGCCGTGTTTTCATTATCCAGCAAGACTTCCATCGGCAAATAAAAGCGCACGGCACCAGAACCGATATAGCTGGAGAAATGATCGATATCGCTATCGCGGCGCATCACGCTTTCTAGCTGCCCGGTGCGCCGCGCCGTTTCGGTCTGAGAGGCATTAGCCGGCAGCGTCAGGTTCACCAGTAGCTCTGGACGGTCGGACGCGGGGAAGAATTCGCCCTGCATCAGCGTCGTCCCGAACACACCCATTCCCAGCAGCAGCAGGGCGCTTATTACGGTTGCCCAGCGATAACGTAACGCCTGATCAAGCAGGCGATGATAAAGCCGTGCCATCCATCCCGGTTGTTTATGCCTTGCACCGGCACCTTCGGTCAGCAGCCAGGTTCCCGTAACGGGCGAAAACAGGATAGCGACCACCCAGGAACAGAGCAGGGAAATGAGGACGACCGCAAAGAGTGAGTAACAATATTCACCCGCACTGGACGCCGCAAATCCCACAGGAATAAATCCGGCAATCATCACCAGTGTGCCTGTTAGCATAGGAAAGGCAGTGGTTTTAAATGCATAGGTTGCCGCCTGCCATTTGCTGTCTCCGGCTTCAACGCGCGAAACCATGGTTTCCACCGTGATCATGGCATCATCCACCAGCAACCCGAGCGCAATAATCAACGCGCCCAGCGAAATACGTTGTAAGCCAATCCCTGCAAATGTCATCCCGACAAACGTCATGGCCAGCACCAGCGGAATCGCGGCCGCAACCACCAGCCCGGCACGAAAACCCAGCGAGAAGAATGATATCGCCAGCACAATAATGACCGCTTCCGCCAGCACCCGGACAAACCCACTGACAGCCGTTTTCACCACCGTGGATTGATCGGCGATCTTTATCATATTGATGCCATGAGGTAGCTGGCCGGCAATAACCGTCATCCGTTGATTGAGCGCCTGACCAAACCTGAGCATATTGCCCGCAGGGGACATGGAGACGGCAAGGCCAATCGCCGGTTCGCCGTTAACACGGAAGGTGGCAGACGGCGGCTGCGCAGGCTGGAGTGTGATTGTCGCGATACTCGACAGCGGGATAAAACGCTGCCCAATACGCAGGGTAACGGCCTTAAGGCTTTCCACCGTTGTCAGCGCACCACTGACGCGAAGCGCGATATTCTCTTTATCGGTGCGTATTTCCCCAGCAGGTGCCACTGCGTTCTGAGCGGTTAAGGCATCGCTCACCTGCTGAAGATTAAGGCCCATGCCGTCCAGTTGCCTGGGCGAAAAGGCGACAACGATCTGTTCTTCCTGTTCACCCAGTAGGGTGATTTTGCCCGTATCGGGCACATCCATCAGGCTACGACGAATCTCATCGACCTTATCACGCAGTTCACGCGGGCTAAATCCGTCGGCGGTAAAACCATAAATCGTGCCAAACGTATCACCAAATTCATCATTAACACTGGGGCCCTGAACCCCTTGCGGAAGGGACGGGGCAATATCCTGCATTTTTTTACGGATTTGATACCAGATAGTCGGCACCTGTGCCGGTGGCGTATCATCGCGCAGATTGACAAATATCACCGACTTCCCGGCGCGCGTTTCACTTTCAATAAAATCCAGCGAAGGTGTTTCCTGAAGTTTCTTTTCCAGCGTATCGGTGACCAGTTGCATGGTGTCCTCGACCGAAGCGCCAGGCCATTGGGCGGACACCACTGCGGTTTTAATGGTAAAGGCCGGATCTTCATTACGGGGCAGATCGATGTAACTGAGTACGCCGGTCGTCATCACCAACAGCATAAAGAAAATGACCAACTGCTGGTGAGCTAATGCCCAGGCGGACAGATTAAAGCCGTTCCGATTACTGTCCGACCTCATTTTTCACTCTCCTCAAGCTGAACGCGTTCACCCGGCAACAGCGTTTTTACACCTGCGGTAACCACGCGCTCACCGGGTTGAACCCCGGCACTGAGATAGATCTGCTGTGCGTCAAAGCGTGCCAGCGTAACGGGCCTGACCTGAATCTGTTGGTTTTGCGTGTTCACCACGAGTACGGCGGGGCGATCCCCGGCCCGCGTCAGTGCACTGGCTGGCAGGGCAATCACCTGGTCGGCTTTTCCAGAGAAAACGCCTAAAACGGTCGAACCCAGTGCCATCGCGGCGGGCGGATCGGTCAGCATAACGCGGAGCCGCCAGGTGCGTGTTTGCGAATCGGCCTGCGGGCTGATATCGCGAAAACGGCCCTCCGCCGTTACGGCGGGGTTTGATAACAGCGCAATCTTAACTGGCGTGCTCGTTGCACTTTCAGAGAGTGCAGGTTCGGCAAGGTCAAAAACGGCATCGCGATCGCCGTCAGCGGCCAGCGTCATCACCGTCTGGGCGGCACTGACGACCTGCCCGGGTTGAACATTCACCGCCGTAATCACGCCGGCCCCTGGCGCAGTAAGCTGTGTCCAGGCAAGATTATCGCGCGCGTTTTTAAGTGCGGCCTCACTGCTCTGGCGACGGGCGACTGCGGCCTGCCAGTCGCCTTGTGCGCTATCTAACTGCGCACGAGAAATGGCCCCGCCCGGCATAAGCAGTTGCATACGGCGGAGTGTGAGAGCGGCAACGTGTTCTGATGCGCGTGCGCTGTTGAGGTCGGCAGTGGCACTGCTGAGCTGATTTTGGGCGGCATTATTCTCTAACGTGGCAAGTACCTGGCCTGCGTTAACGTGCTGACCAATATCGGCGGCTCGGGCAATCACGCGGCCATCCAGCCGGAAGGCTAAGGCTATCTCCTCATGCGCCCGGATTTCGCCCGTCTGCGTCATCAGGCCCCCCGAGGAAAACGGCGGCACCGTTACGGTCCGAACAGGTCGTAGTGTTTCGCCCTGAGCAGGCTTTTCGTCTTTACAGCCTGCAAGCACCAGCATGCCCACCATCACGAACAGTGACGGTACAACATAATTAAAGATGGCAAGGTGACGCAGTGCCTGACGAGCAAAAGAAGGAAAAAAATCTGTCATAACCGGATTCCTTAAATGAGACAGGCTCATTTAACGTGGGTTATGTCCAGAAACCTTCTATGGATCATCAAGAAATGGTCAAGGTGAGCAAAAAAGGCCTGACCAGGTTGGCTGACAGGCAGACTCGCGCGGTATTTTACGCAGTCTGCATGGCGTCATGTAAGGGCAGGGTAATGGTAATGTGCAGTCCGCCCTCTGATGGCAGCCGTGCCTGGATACGACCGCCATGAGCCTCAATGATAGCTTTCGCAATGGACAGTCCCAGACCGCTGCCGCCGGAATGGCGGGCGCGTGAAGACTCTGCCCGGGTAAAACGGTCAAAAATAACGGCTAAAAACTGAGGTTCGACGCCCGGTCCATAGTCACGAAACTGCAGGGTGATTGCCGTGGCGGACGCCTGAGCATAAACGGAAATTCGTTTGCCTTCTGCAGCATAGCGCAACGCATTCTCCATCAAAATCGTCACGACCTGACCTAAGCGAGAAGCATCTCCCGTGTAAGGCAGCGATGCGGGCGACTGAACTTCTATTGCTACCTGCCCGGCCTCGGCCTGAAGCGCCAGCCAGGCGGTTCTCTCACGCAATAACTCAGCAAGGTTAAACCGGGTCAGACTCAGGCTGAGCTGACCTGCCTCTGCTAACGACAGTAAATGAAGCTCATCCGTCAGACGACTCAACTGCGTCAGCTGTTTCATGATCATGGAAAACTGCTGGGGTTCGGGTGCAAATACCCCGTCCACAATGCCTTGCAGACGTCCCATTGCGGCGGTCAAGGGAGAACGCAGTTCATGAGCAATCGCGACATGCGACGCTTTAAGTTCACGTTCGTAACGCACCAGTTGCTGTGTCATCAGGTTGAAGTCTTCTGTAAAACGCACTAACTCTTGCGGCGCGCCATCAACCTGACCGACCGAGGTGCCGAATTTACCCTGTGCCACATCCCGTGCCGCGTGTGCCAGTTGACTAAATTGTTTCGCCAGTGGCAGGGCAAAGCGCAATCCCATCACGACAAAAAAGGGAATAATCACCGCGACCAGCACCGCTACGGTAATCCAGTCCGCAGACGCGATAGAGGGATCGGAGAAGCCGACGCCCCACCACTGATCGACAATCTGATGGAAGCGAGCCGTATCGCGCTCCGGATGCACGCGCAGTCGAGAAAACTCTTCCCACAGCGCGGTTGGCATCCGGTAGTAAACCCAGAGCGTTTGCAGGGCAAACCTCAGCCACATACAGAACGCAATAAGAATGACGCTGCCTAAGCCGAGAATGAGTATACGAATGCAAATCCAGCGCCACATTGAGTCATGGGTTTTCTGCTTCATGGTTGTCTGAACCTGTAACCCACGCTGCGAACGGCGGGTAAAATTTCCGACATCCCTGCAGCTTCAAGTTTGCGACGCAGATTATACACATGCGTATCAACCACCCGCTCAAGGGCATCACTTTCTGGAAGGCAGTTCTCAAGTAAAAACAAACGGCTGAAAGGACGCGTGGGCGCGCGCATCAGGGTAACCAGAATGGAAAATTCCGTTGGCGTCAGATCGAGCCTGTGGACGCCATTAACCACGGCGGTAAGTGATTCAGGATCAACCTCCAGTCCCGCCCAGCAGAGCTTTTCATCTGGCACTTTCGCCTGCTGTGTGCGACGCAGTACAGCCTGAACACGTGCGACGACCTCTCCGGGATTATAGGGTTTGACGACATAGTCGTCAGCGCCATAACGCAATGCGCCAATCCTGTCGGGCGCTTCCCCCATCGCGGTTACCATGATGACAGGCGTATCACCGCTGCGCCGGATGGCAGACAAAACTTCGGTGCCATTCATCACCGGCAGCATAACATCCAGCAGAATCAGATCGGGTTGCCAGCGCTGGGCCTGTTCCAGACCGGTCATGCCGTTGCTGGCGATCGCCACGTCATAGCCATCTCGTTTCAGATAGGCTTCAAGTACGCCCGCTGCATCAGCGTCGTCTTCAATAATCAGCACGCGTTTCGTTTTCATTTGGGCCACCTTGACCGTTTCTCCATCGTTTCCTGGGCTTACGTTGACACGTTGTTTTTATACTCCAGCCTGGTCGCGACATCGTCGCCTTAGTGACACAACCTGATGAGATCAAGCAAAGTGATAATAACCGGAAAACATGCGCTTCACATGGTCAGTTTAATGCTGACGTTAAGTGTTCTGGCTAGAACCAAAGGAGGCAATTGCCTCCTTTGGCGCCCCTCGTCATCAGGCACGACAACGATCGTTCCATGAGTCTCTATAGATAATATTACCCTCCGTATACTTCCAGGTAATTGCCTCATAACGTAATTCGAGTGTTTCCAGATGGGTGCTGCTCATACCTGTAGGGGCAAGGTAAGGGGAAACTGTCGTGATTTTGACGTTTTCCAGGATGATATTGAAATATTCAGACTCAATGCCCGATTCCAGTATTCGGTACATCTTGATCGTTGCTTTTTTCAATGTGCGGCCTTCACAGACGGCGCGATACAAAATAGGTGTCGTTTGGTCAAATTCTTTCACTATCGTGATCGGACTATGAACGCGCGTTCCGGTAAGTTTTCCCCAGCTTGGGTCAACTGGAATAGTGACACCGTGAGAAAATGATTTTAACTCGATAGAACCCAGACGGAGTGGCATCATGCAACTACCGACTATCGGAGATCCGTTCTCATCTTCAAGCCATAAATGTGCGGGTGTAGACATATTATTTCCTTATAAATAAATTTACGATGATGCTAACGTTTGAACTTTACAATCTCACATATTGATAAAACAACCATCACAAATACAAAAAATACGGGGATAAGCCAGATTGGGCTGTCAGGAAAAAACAAACCCTGAACTAAAGCGAAAATTATTGTCAGCACTGCCGGGCCATAATACGAGATCAATGATCTGAATACCCGTCTGAAAAACCTTTTAATAAGATTCATCATGATTATCGAATCATCCTGGTGATGATAGCTGCAATACCATCATCCGATGCCCATTGTGCTTTAAACGCCTCAGCCCGCTCAAACAATGGCTCTATGAGGAAGTACATCATTTCTAGTTGTTGCATGTAGAGTGCAGAGTAATAGGCTGGGTATTGGACGTGTAGGCGATGGGCACTATCTGCCGCTTTCTGTACCACGCCGTATATCCCAATAGCCCCTACAACCTCGCCCGCTCTTCGCCCTGCCAGTGCACTGAGTTCAAGACTTAGATTCATGCCTGCTGCGACAAATGATGCTGTTGCCAGAGCAAACCCAGCGTTTGTGAGTGAACTGGCGGCAATATGGATATTAACAGCCATAAGCATTTGTTTGATGCGCTCCAGTTGATCGGGGGTTTTATATTTAAATATTTCTTCGAAATATATTTTAAACATGTCATACGCAACATTGCCATGTTGCAAAAGATAAATAACGCTGTTTTTGAATCGAATGTCTTCGGTCTTTTGTTTCTGGCAGACATCCTGATATTCATCAGTAAAACAGGATGTGTAATACAGTGCTCGCGTTGCACCTGCAGCGATCGTCTCAATCTGATTTGATACGGCTTTTCCTGCACCCGCTAATGCATGGTCGAGTTTTAAAGCAAGAATTTTATTAGCCTGAAAATAGCTGATAACTTCATTGCTGTAGTACATAACTGCTCCTTGCTTATTTCATTAAATCCTCTTGCTCATTTTTGTCCAGGGGAAAGCGTCCGATAAACAGTCGGCAGCGAAACGGAAAATAATTCGGCCAGATCGCTTATTGAGTACTCACCGCTTCCGTGCATCCTGCAAAGTTCTTTTTGCTGTTTATCTGACAACTTTGGCTGTTTTCCTCGCCGTTTCCCTTTTGCCCTGGCGATGGCCATACCTTCGCGTGCAGAAAAATGCGCACTGTATGGCCTGATTTTGATGAAGGCCAGCAACTGGAGTATTTGGTCGCTTACGTCAGATGAGCTGGCGCTCGCAACCAGCCGCCCCGGAATACTGGCGCAAATTTATTGTATCCTGCAGACGAGTTATTTTAAGGCCAAACATGCTTTCTTTCATTTTTTACCGAAGGATGTGAAAAGTGATTTCGATTTTGTGATTCAGCGTTAATTTCGTTAGGTATCACTCACCGACAAAATCATTACCGGTCATCAATATTACGCCCAGCGTAAGCTTACTACCGACTTCTTTGGGTACCATCAGTGGTCAGGCTCTGTTGGTCTACAGTTAGATGCCCGTGCAGCGCAGATTGTGCGTCGTGATATCACTCCTGGATTTGTTGCCACCGAACTTATCTGCTGGCTGAATGAGAAAACTGTCCGGCCAGGATATTCAACGCTTCAGAAAATCATCAGTAAAGCGCTGTCAACGGAACGTTAGCGCCTTTCCGCGATACAGAAACACAAAGTGCACTGAACTCACTCTTCTGCGCGGATGATCCAGAACGTTATAAAAGATGTCTTATCCAGCCTTTAGGCCAGATAAATCAGAACGTTATCATCGATGAGAAACTTCATCTGGACCAGGTTGTCTCCACGCTGGGGATGAAAGAAATTACTCAGGGTGCCCTGACCCGCAAATGCCGTATGGCAAGCCCGCAAAATTTTGGCGGCTTCCCGCTTACAATCCCTAATATGGATCAACATGCCCGTAGCGGATACAGTCAGTACAGTGCCAAGGGGGGTTACGGTACGGATACCAGCGTAAAATGGAGTCACCAGTTTGCGTCGGGATGGGGGACCAGTTTAATCGGCGACTATCGCTGGCTGGATAAAAATGCTGCGGACAGTCCTGTGATATTCCATCACAATGATGCCTCTCTGACGGCGGCGATATCCTATTTTTTCTGATAGCGTTTGGACCAACAGCATAAACCTGACTGCTACTGGTCCATCATATCCTGTGACGATTAACTAAACCGTTGAAACAGGAGAGTAACAGCATCAGCCTTTATGGCATGCCACACGTTCATAGCCTGTCGGCGATGTTTTTGAAGCGGCTTTGCGCTTTCTGCTATTGATTTTAGGCAGCCAGATTTTGAACTGTTCAGCCAGCAGTCTCGCCTGTTGTTCATCAACCGTACGGCAAATAAACAGCTTGCTCTTGGTTTGATGGGTCACATCGGTGGCGTAAATTTCATAGCTACTGCCGCGCTGATCGTACTCAATATCGGTGAAATGCATGTGTGGCCACAGGCCTGTTCTGACCTCAAACTTACTCAATTCCATATTTGTTACCGTTCTGTTATTACTATGATTAATGTCGTTATCCCTGGTCGGGCCAGTAACTGTAGAACAAATTAGGATTTGTGCCACCGCCGGACAAATTTTTTCCCTGACATCCCATTCTGTTGTATAAAATCAACGCATTATCCTCAAATGAAGACGGCTTTTAAGGAGAAGACGATGATTGTAAGAACGTGGCACGGATGCGTTCCGTTAAAACATGCAGAAGGGTTTGCCAGACATCTTCAAAGGACCGGCGTTGAACACGCCAGCGCGACATCGGGAAACAAAGCCGCATTCGTCTATCAGGAAACACAGGGAGAGTGGCAACACTTCTTTCTGGCGACGTACTGGGAGGATTTAACTGCGGTGAAAAATTTTGCCGGTGAGAACTACCACGTCGCAGTGACCTGGCCGGATGATGAACAGTTTGGGTTAATCTCTGATCCTTACGTTTTTCAGCATCAGGTGGACGAGATCGTGCCGCTGTAGATGCTTAAAATGGGCTCTATTCATGAAGAGGAAATGTGTTTGTCAGGGGCGAATACTGGCCCTTTGATATTATAAAATCCTTAACTTGATGGGCCCATTATCATCCTGTTTATGCGACAGACCTTTCCACGGCTAGCTGGATTTTCCTTCTGAATCCTGGATCAAAATGGCATATCAATAACGCCATCAGCGATGCCTTGTGCCAGTCCTTCACATTTATTTTGTAAAACGAAATGCAGGCAAATGGAGCCCAACTGGACTGTTGAAACGCTGGTCATTACCCATTTGATGGCATCAATACAGCCATAATAATAGTCACAACAGCCTTGCAATAACTGAGCATCACCATGTTCAGTCAGAGGAAAGCGGCAGACATAACCTTTGCCTGTGATTCAGCCGAATATTTTATATCCTGATTAATGTCAGAGAAGGCATTCGCCCCGTCTGATGCCTTCTTATCAGGCAAAATAATGGTCGTTCCATGAATCATTTCCTTCCATATATTTCCAGGTGATCGCCTGGTAACGCACTTCAACCATCAGCACCCACTGTTATCGGATAAAACGATATGCACCACCCTGTTTGGACACATCCAGACGTAGGAACGCGCCAGCGCGACGTCGTGAAATTAAGCAGCCGGAAACACAGGGAGAGTGGCAACACTTCTTTCTGGCGACGTACTGGGAGGATTTAACTGCGGTGAAAAATTTTGCGGCTGAGAACGACAACGTCGCAGTGACCTGCGTGATGATATGACGTTTGCGCTAACCTCGAATTTCAGTGCTGCGTCTGCTGAAAGTCCGTGCGTTTAACGGCTAAGGTGATCCACCGCCAGGCTGACAAAATCGCAGAAGATAGCCGTCGGGGTCCTGAACCAGGAATTCTTTCTGACATTCATATTGAGCGCCGGTGTGATAACAATTTTCGCGCAGGGGACGAAAGAGGGGCGTTCCGTGTGTAAGCAGTCGATTGTAGAGCGTGTCGATATCCGCTACTTCAATCTGAAAATTGATCCCCCGTCCCAGAGGGCGGGTCAATTTTGCAGTCTGCCAGCCTTCTTCATGCATCTGCTCAATCATTAACTGTGCTTCACCATAACACAAATAGGCGAAGTCTGGCTGAGCACGTCTTATCCTGACTTTCCAGCCGATAACGTCAACATAAAAAGCATAAGACGTGGCAAAGTCAGCGACGGTCAGCTCGGGAACCATAGGGTTCCAGTAGAGAGTATCAGCTGCGTTTTCGGCGCACATGGTTACGGGTAACTTTATGTAAATAAATAAAATAATGCGACTTGCGTTTTTTTTCAGCACTTGTCACAACGCTATCCGTTTAAATAACAACAGGATTCTGCCGTCCAACTTTCAACGATATCAAGGCCTCTGTCAAGCACCGCTCTTACTGAAACCACCCCTCAAAACCCTCTTTTTAGTACCTTCACGCAACTGTCAAACATATCTGTTTATTTAAAGTGATTAGTCTGGTAAAAGTGATAAATATCATGTCAATTTGTTAATTACATAAGGTGTTTAATGTTCGGTTAAGGTTGCGGGCGTATGATTTGATACCGGTATGAAATAAAGGTTTTGCTAATAATTTATTTCACCAGGCAGATTTTAATGATTTTGCATGTTTTTCGCGGATTTTGGCGATTTTTGATGAACGTTAAACGACATTTTGTTCATTATTTTTTTTCAAAATTGCGCTCAATTTTCTGGAAAAATTGCAAAACAGTTTAAGGATATTACTTAATGGCATTTCTTCCGTTTTCACGACCTTCTTTGGGTGAAGCTGAACTGTCTGCAGTGCGTGATGTGTTTGCATCTGGATGGATTACTACCGGGCCAAAATGTGCCGAACTGGAACGTGCATTCTGCCAGCTGACCGGGAATCAACATGCTATTGCCGTGACGTCTGCAACAGCCGGTATGCATGTGATGTTAATGGCACTGGGCATCAAGGCAGGTGATGAGGTCATTACCCCTTCGCTGACCTGGGTTTCTACTCTGAACATTATTACCTTGCTGGGCGCAACCCCGGTAATGATTGATATCGACGTTGATAATCTGATGGTAACGCCCGAGGCCATTGAAGCGGCGATAACCCCTAAGACCAAAGCCATCATCCCTGTCCATTACGCCGGCGCGCCTGCCGACATCGATGCCATTTATGCCATCGGTAAACGCCACGGGATTCCGGTCATCGAAGACGCCGCACATGCCGCAGGCACTTACTACAAAGGCCAGCATGTTGGTGGACATGGCAATGCGATTTTTTCTTTCCATGCAATCAAGAATATGACCTGTGCTGAGGGTGGGCTGGTCGTCACGGATGATGCCGCGCTTGCCGATCGAATTCGCAGCCTGAAGTTTCATGGTCTTGGCGTTGATGCCTTTGACAGACAAACCCACGGCCGTCAGCCACAGGCTGAAGTCATCATGCCTGGTTTCAAATACAACCTGCCTGATATCAGCGCAGCTATTGCGCTGGTTCAGCTCGAAAAGTTGCCTGAAATTAACCAGCGCCGGGCGGCCATTGCGCAACGCTATCTGGAGGCGCTCAAAGACACGCCGTTCAAACCGCTGGTTCCGCCAGCCTGGCAGCATCAACATGCCTGGCATCTGTTCATCATTCGTGTTGATGAGCAGGCATGCGGTTTCTCCCGTGATGCGCTGATGCAGAAGCTTAAAGAGCAGGACATTGGAACCGGTCTCCATTTCCGGGCGGCGCATACTCACAAATATTACCGTGAACACTATCCGCACTTATCACTGCCCGCCACCGAGTGGAACAGCGAGCGTATATGTTCGATTCCGTTGTTTCCCGACATGACCGACGATGACGTTGAACGCGTTATCAGCGCACTACGTGGACTGACTGGGGTTTAAATGTTCGACGATAAAGAAATTGAAAAAGTATCGGTGGTTATCCCGGTCTATAACGAGCAGGAGAGTTTACCGGCGTTGATTCAGCGTACCAATGACGCCTGTAAAACCCTTAATCTGGACTATGAAATCCTGCTGGTCGATGACGGTAGCCAGGACGCCTCCGCCGTGATGATTACGGATGCAGCTTCACTGCCGGACAGCCATATTGTGGCTGTGTTGCTTAACCGAAATTACGGTCAGCACTCTGCCATTATGGCGGGCTTCAGCCATGTCAGCGGTGATTTGATTATCACGCTGGATGCGGATTTACAGAATCCCCCTGAAGAGATCCCGCGTCTGGTTGCTGCCGCTCAGGAAGGCTATGACGTTGTGGGAACCGTGCGCCAGAACCGCCAGGACAGCTGGTTCCGTCGTCAGGCCTCACGCACTATCAATCAGATGATTCAGCGCGTGACCGGCAAATCGATGGGCGATTATGGCTGCATGCTGCGGGCTTACCGCCGCCACATTATCGATGCCATGTTGAATTGCCACGAACGCAGTACGTTCATTCCGATTCTGGCTAACACCTTTGCACGGCGCACCATTGAATTACCCGTGACGCACGCTGAGCGTGAGCATGGCGATTCAAAATACAGCTTTATGCGCTTAATTAACCTGATGTATGACCTGGTGACCTGCCTCACCACCACACCACTGCGCATGCTGAGCGTCCTCGGCAGCCTGATCGCACTGACGGGGTTTGCCTTTTCCCTGGTGTTGATTCTGCTTCGTCTGTGCTTTGGCGCAGCCTGGGCTGGTGATGGCGTCTTTATGCTGTTTGCCGTGCTGTTCATCTTCATAGGTGCACAATTTATTGGCATGGGGCTGCTTGGCGAATATATCGGCCGTATCTACAACGATGTCCGTGCCAGACCTCGCTATTTTATTCAACGTGTTATCAATCCTCAGAAAGACCGTTCTGTACAGGAAACCGAGTAATGAAAACTATCGTCTTCGCTTATCACGACATGGGTTGTGCGGGCATCAATGCGCTGTTGAAAGCAGGTTACACCATCAGCGCCATCTATACCCATGCCGACACGGCGTCAGAAAATCACTTTTTTGGCTCAGTGGCGCGAATCGCGGCTGAAAATTCTATCCCGGTTTATGCTCCGGATGAAGTTAACCATCCTCTGTGGATCGATCGCATCAAATCGTCTGAACCCGATGTGATTTTCTCTTTCTATTACCGTAACCTGCTGTGCGATCAGATTCTGAACAGTGCGAAGCAGGGTGCCTTTAACCTTCACGGTTCACTGCTGCCAAAATATCGCGGACGCGCACCGTTAAACTGGGCGCTGGTTAACGGAGAAACCGAAACCGGTGTCACCTTACACCGCATGGTTAAAAAAGCGGACGCGGGCGAGATCATTGCTCAGCAGCGTGTCGCCATCGCCGATGAAGATAACGCACTAACGCTGCACCGCAAACTGGTCGACTGCGCCACTGAGCTGCTGGAAAGCGCGTTGCCTGCCATGAAGCAGGGCAATATCGTCGGCACCGCGCAAAATGAAGCGGAAGCCACCGTAGTGGGTCGCCGCACGCCTGAAGATGGTCGCATTAACTGGGCATTGCCAGCCAGCCAAATCAATAATCTGGTGCGTGCGGTAACTGATCCATGGCCGGGCGCCTTTGCTTTTGCTGGCACCACCAAATTCGTGGTCTGGAAAGCAAAAGTATTATCTACTGCGCATAATGTCCGTCCTGGCACCGTGCTGTCTGCGGAGCCTTTCGTCGTCGCTTGCGGCGAGGGCGCACTGGAGATTCAGACCGGACAGACCGCCAACAGTGTCTACATGAACGGTATCCAGCTGGCTCAGCATCTTGGCATGGTGAATGGCGCGCTGCTGTATTCCCAGGCCGTTGCAGCCGTTAAACGTCGTACGCGTGTATTGATTCTGGGCGTAAACGGCTTTATCGGTAATCACCTGACCGAGCGTCTGTTGCAGGACGACAACTTTGAAGTGTTTGGCCTGGATATCGGTTCAGACGCGATTAGCCGCTTTGTCGGTCATCCGCGCTTCCAGTTCGTTGAAGGCGATATCAGTATTCACTCTGAATGGATCGAATATCACATCAAAAAATGTGATGTCATCCTGCCATTAGTGGCCATCGCGACACCGATCGAATATACCCGTAACCCGCTGCGCGTTTTCGAGCTGGATTTTGAAGAAAACCTCAAAATCGTGCGTGACTGTGTCAAGTACGGCAAACGCATCATTTTCCCATCGACGTCTGAAGTGTACGGCATGTGTACCGATGCAAACTTCGATGAGGATCACTCCAATCTGGTTGTGGGTCCGATTAATAAACAGCGCTGGATTTACTCCGTTTCCAAGCAGCTGCTGGACCGCGTCATCTGGGCTTATGGTGAAAAACAAGGGCTACGCTTTACCCTGTTCCGTCCTTTCAACTGGATGGGCCCGCGCCTGGACAACCTGAATGCGGCGCGCATCGGCAGTTCACGTGCCATCACACAACTGATTTTAAACCTGGTGGAAGGATCGCCGATCAAGCTGTTTGATGGTGGCCGTCAGAAACGTTGCTTTACCGATATCAGCGACGGTGTAGAAGCGCTGTTTAAAATTATTGAGAACAAAAACAATAATTGCGACGGACAAATCATTAACATCGGCAATCCGGATAACGAAGCGAGTATCAAAGAGCTGGCCGAACGCCTGCTGGAAAGCTTTGAACGTCATCCTCTGCGTGCCAGCTTCCCACCGTTTGCCGGTTTCCGCGAAGTGGAAAGCAGCAGCTATTACGGTAAGGGCTATCAGGATGTTGAACACCGTAAGCCATCCATCCGTAATGCAAAACGCCTGCTCGGCTGGACGCCAACTGTGGAAATGAACACCACGATTGATAACACACTCGACTTCTTCCTGCGTACCGTTGAGCTTCAGGACGACAAGGAATGAAGAAAGTTGGTCTGCGTGTTGATGTAGATACCTGGCGCGGGACAAAACTTGGCGTCCCCGCGCTCCTGGATCTGTTCAATAAACATGATCTTCAGGCGTCGTTTTTCTTTAGTGTCGGACCCGACAACATGGGACGCCATTTATGGCGTCTGATGAAACCGCGCTTTCTGTGGAAAATGCTGCGCTCACGCGCAGCATCACTTTATGGCTGGGACATTCTGTTAGCCGGAACGGCCTGGCCAGGAAAGCGGATCGGGGCAGGGATGAGCGATATCATTCGCTCAACCGCCGATCGCCATGAGGTCGGTCTGCATGCCTGGGATCATTTTGCCTGGCAAACCTGGGCGGGCGTCTGGAAAGAGCCGCAGCTCATTCAGCAGATTGCCATGGGCCGCGACGCGCTGGAGGCGATAACCGGTCAGCCAGTGACCTGCTCAGCAGTGGCTGGCTGGCGGGCAGATGGTCGGGTTATTCAGGCTAAAGAAACCTTTGGCTTTCAGTACAACAGCGACTGCCGCGGGACGGCACCCTTTCGACCGCAGTTAAGAAACGGCGAACTGGGTACGGTCCAGATCCCCGTCACGTTACCGACATGGGATGAAGTGGTCGGACCCACGCTCAGTGCCGAGCGTTTCAACGATTATATTCTGGAAAAAATCCAGGCTGATCAGGGCACGCCGGTTTATACCATTCATGCCGAAGTGGAAGGTATCAGTCAGCTCGATGCTTTTGATACGTTGTTGCAGCGTGCCCGTGCGCAAGGAATACAGTTTTGCCCGCTGAGCGAACTCTTACCTGAAGACCTTGATACTTTACCTGTGGGTAAGGTTGTTCGTGGTCATATTGCTGGCCGGGAAGGCTGGTTGGGTTGTGAGAATTTAACAAGGTAAGCACCATGACTGCCACCAAAAAGACCCTTTTACTGGTTTCACTTTTTATCCTCTATTATTTAGTTCCTCTGGAGTTCCGTAATCTCTGGCAGCCTGATGAAACACGCTATGCCGAGATCAGCCGTGAAATGCTGCAAAACGGTAACTGGATTACGCCCCACTTCTTTGGTCTACGTTATTTTGAAAAACCTATAGCGGGTTACTGGATCAATACCGTGGGTCAGGCCATTTTTGGTCACAATAACTTTGCGGTCAGGATTGGTTCCGTCTTTTCTGTGCTGATGAGCGCGGTATTAATTTACTGGCTGGGATGCCGTATTTTTGTCCAGCGTAGCGTTGCCTTAACGGGCAGCGTCATCTTTTTAACGTCCCTGCTGGTTTACAGCATTGGCAGCTATGCTGTGCTGGACCCGATGCTGACGCTGTGGATGGTGGCTGCCATGTGCAGCTACTGGTTTGCCACTGAGGCGCAAAACACCCGGCAACGTATCGTACGTTACCTGTTGTTGGGGCTGGCCTGCGGCATGGGTTTTATGACCAAAGGTTTTCTGGCGCTGGCCGTGCCGGTACTGGCTATCCTGCCGTGGGCCGTCTGGAATCAGCGTTTCCGCGAACTGATTATCTATGGCCCCCTTGCCATAATCAGTGCGGCGTTAATCAGCGCGCCCTGGGCGATAGCCATTCAGCAACAGCAGCCTGATTTCTGGCATTACTTCTTTTGGGTTGAGCATATTCAGCGGTTTGCCGAAGATAATGCGCAGCACAAAGCCCCTTTCTGGTATTACCTGCCTGTTCTGGTTGCCGGCTCGCTTCCCTGGCTGGCGCTGCTACCGGGGGCATTGCGGTCGGGCTGGCGTGAACGTAAGCAGTCCCCGGGTGCAGTTTATCTTCTGAGTTGGGTTGTTATTCCTCTGGTGTTTTTCAGTATTGCAAAAGGCAAACTGCCAACGTATATCTTGCCCTGCTTTGCGCCACTGGCCTTGCTGATGGCTGAGTATGCCTGGCAAAAGGCCCGCAATCACACGCGCGTGTTTAAAGTCAACGCGTGGATCAATGTCCTGTTTGGTAGCGTCTGCGTCGTGGCGTTGTTAGTGGTCTTTGCGCCCTGGGGATTAAGCCATCGACCTCTTTATGGTTCACACCAACTGCTGGCATTGACGATGGCCGTACTGTCCTTTGCCGGCTGGGCCATCGTGGGCGTTTTCAGCCTGAAATCGCCACAACATCGTTGGCTGGCCGCGGCACTGTGTCCTTTAACGTTGGCGCTGTGTGTCGGCTCGGCCATCCCTGAAGGGGTTGAAAATACCAAGCAGCCGCAGGTGTTTATTCGCAGTATTGAAAGCAGCCTTGCTAACAGCCGCTATATCTTAAGTGATAATTCGGGTGTGTCATCGGCGATCGCCTGGACAATGAAACGCAGCGATATCATTGCATACAGTGAAAAAGGCGAACTGCAATATGGCTTAAGCTTCCCTGACGCACGATCATCCTATGTCAGCAGCGAAGATTTCCCCCAGTGGCTTCAGGCGCACCGTAAACAGGGCAATGTCTCGCTTATTATGATGCTGGATCGAGGAGAAGCCACACCAACAGATTTGCCGCCAGCGGATGCCGTTTATCGCAACGGTCGGATGCTTCTGCTGCAATATAACGCGGCGGAGTAGCCATGAGCCTGTTGTTGGTCTTACTGACCAGCCTGCTGACCTGCGCGGGTCAGCTCTGCCAAAAGCAGGCGGCGCGTCAAACAAACCGGGCTAAACTCACCGGCTGGCTGATTGCCAGCCTGGCGATGTTGGGCCTGGGGATGATCGTCTGGTTGTTAGTGCTGCAGCGTTTACCGGTAAGCCTGGCGTACCCGATGCTGAGTATCAACTTCATCTTAGTGGCGCTGGCTGCACGCTTTATCTGGCATGAAAAAATGACCCGCTGGCAATGGGCTGGCACCGTCCTGATTGTCGCGGGCGTCGCTATAATAGGGAGTTATGCATGACGGGCTATCTGCTGGCAATGTGTAGCGTTTTACTGGTGACGGTTGCTCAGTTGATGCTGCGCTGGGCAATGCACCAGTTGCCCGCGTTGTCTCTGCTAATGACGCACTATTCCCTTCACTGGCTACCGCTGCTGGTATTGTGCGGCGGATTAACGGCTTATGCCTGCTCAATGGTGTGCTGGTTTTTAGCATTACGCCATCTACCGCTGAGTCGGGCTTATCCGCTGCTAAGCATCAGTTACGTACTGGTATGGCTCCTGGCTATCAGCCTTCCGCTGTTCGCTGAGCCATTCCATGCAGGCGCGATGGCGGGCGTGTTTCTAATATTGGCCGGATTACTCTGTATGTGCGTTAAACCTGGAAAAACAGCCTGAGTACCGCTCTGTCTCTCGGCAGATAAATCAGCCTTGCTGTTGGCTAATGGCAGGGCGCTTTTGCTGGACATTGGGCAGCGAGAGGGCGGGAGTAAAGCGACGCTTTGGCCGCGCAGTCAGCATATTCGGATGGAGAAGGGCGCTTTCGCCTGAATGATACGGAGAAGGGATTGATCTTCTTTGTTCAACGGGAATCAGACGGGCTGGACAGTCATGCTGACTGCAGATGCGTCAGGAAGGTAAACGCCGGCATAAAGCCGGCGTTTGTTTTAGCAAGGATCAGAAAGTCTCCCAGTTACCTTCTGCCGTGCTGGGCTGACGTGGAGAGATCAGCGTCTTAGGTGCAGACTTCGGTGCGCTGTGGCTAATGGACATACCACTTCTGTTCGCAGGCACACGGAAGACAGCGACGGTTTTCTCCAGCTCTTCCGCCTGAGATTCCAGCGAGCTGGCGGCGGCTGAAGACTCTTCAACCAGCGCGGCGTTTTGCTGCGTTGTCGTATCCATCTCCGTCATGGCCTGAGCGATTTGCGATATTCCGCGGTTTTGCTCATCGGAGGCTGCAGCGATTTCACTCATGATGTCTTTCACCTGGGTCACAGACAGTACAATCTCATCCATTGTGCTTCCCGCCTGATCGACCAGCGTTGAGCCTTCATTAACGCGGTTCAGCGAATCACGAATCAGTGTTTCGATTTCCTTCGCCGCAACGGAACTGCGCTGAGCAAGGTTTCTGACTTCGCCTGCCACGACCGCAAAACCACGGCCCTGTTCACCGGCTCGTGCCGCTTCAACAGCCGCGTTGAGTGCCAGAATATTCGTCTGGAAGGAGATCCCATTTATTACGCTGATGATTTCACCAATTTTACCCGAACTGGTCGTAATACCTTGCATGGTGGTGACAACGTTACGGATGATGTCACCGCCTCGCCCAGCGTTCACGGACGCTTCCGTTGCCAGTTGGCTGGCGTGGTGGGCGTTCTCGGCATTTTGCTTCACGGTTGAGGTTAACTCTTCCATGCTGGCCGCAGTTTGCACCACGGCAGCAGACTGCTGTTCAGTGCGCGATGACAAATCCATATTACCGGCGGCGATCTCAGAGGAAGCGCGTGCCACGCTGTTCACACCGTCGCGCACGTTGGTGATGATGTTTTGCAGGCTCTCATTCATCACACTGACGGCCTGCATTAACTGCCCGAGTTCATCACGACGCGTGGTTGAAAGCGTAGCAGTGAGATCGCCTTCAGAGATACGCTGGGCAACGCTCAGGGTTTCTTTTAGCGGAACAGTAATTGAGACGGTGATGCGCCAGGCCACTAACAAGCTAAGCAGAACACAAATAGCCGCAACGATTGCGATCTGGCTTTCAGCGCTACGTAATGCGTCAGCGGATTCAGACGCCTGATAGTTAAAGAGTCCAGCCACATATCCATTCAGCTTTTCTGCTGTAGCACTGAGCTCCGTCGATGCCGTTGATTCCTTACCCATGGCGGCAATGTAATCCACGAAACCCTGTTTAAGTTTCGCTAAATCCGTTTTTTGCGTATTCAACACCGCCTGGATTTCAGGGACAGAAAGCGCTAACAGCTGAGCACGTATCTGTTCGACAGAGGTAATGTTGCCATAAATTTCGGTCTTGCTGGACTCACTGGGTTTATCAATAAAGCGTTCTACATCACCCGCAATTTCTTTGAGGAGTGAGGCCAACCGCAATACCTGTAGCATCGCTTCGGGCTGAGCGGAAAGATTCAGTCCATCAAGGCTTTGTCCAAGAGAGAGGAGATCATTATCCTGAATCAACGTAGCCGCCGCTGAGGAGCTTTTCGCCGCACTGTAAAATGCCTGCCGCAGCGTCTGATAGTTTTGTATAGCGGTGCCTAATACACTGAGTTGTTCTTTGCCTTCACTGTTCCAGTCAAATTTTTTCAGCTTATCAAAGTGGGTGCTTAACTGGTTGAGTGCACTGGCGTTAACCTGAGCATATTGATCATCTTTAGTATATTGATACAGCAGACGGTTCGTGCGTGCCTTGCTGAGAGCATTGACCATATCAACAGTAATATCCTGCTTTGCTGCATTCTCTTTGATGCTTTGAAAGCCTTTAAACGCTAAGAGAGCAATAGCCAGAGTGGCAACAATCAGCACACAAAAACTCAACCCCAGCTTTTTACCCATTTTCATATCGGAAAACGTACGCGTAATAGACATAATTTCACCCTGATAGGCCGATACAGAAATATTATTTTGCAGCCTGTTTTTAAACCACACTGCTTAATAAAACTTATCGACTGCCACAATGAAAACTTTAAAGACATTTTGAAATATAAATTCACAATTGAGACATCAATGCATTTATGTGGATTTTTATGGCTATTTCAGGCCTTGGTGTTAATAGTAATGGCCAGGATAGTTAGGGAACGAATAATTTATGGCGGATTTTTGCTGACATACTTTTACATTTATGGCCAATGCAAGCATAAATATTTAATATGATTTTAAGCGGAAGCTCAACTAATAATTATTTTAATATCAATAATATACATATAAATCCGCGCTCCATCAGTAAATTAACAGCTTAAAGGCTTAATAATCACTGGCGAAACCGAATCATCCACAAAAGATACGTTAACTTCTCTTAACATGTGTTAGCTGTTATGTAGCATTCTGGTTATAATTTGTATTAGTTAATTACAGAGATTAAATAATATTTCACCGACACTCCATAAATGAGAGGGACGTTTAATCTGATTAATCTTTTTCAACTATTTGGAAACAGGCTAACCAAACATGCAATATATGACCTTTCTTCTTGCTGCGTTAATTTTTTGCGGCTCTGCTGCTGCTGCCCCGTCGGCGTCAGAACCCGTTTCGCAACTCTCGCGTGCGCTTCATGAGAGAATGTTATTAATGAAGGATGTCGCAGCCTTCAAAAAAACCCACAATAAGCCGATTGAAGACCTGGCGCGAGAGCAGGATGTACTGGCAGAAGCCAAGGAGAAATCGGCACAAGCCGGGCTTGATCCGCAGTCCGTGACGGTGTTTTTTCAGGGTTTAATGGATGCCAGCAAAGCGATTCAGTATCGCTATCTGGCTGACTGGTTGGGCGCACCTCATTCCGTGCCGCCCGCAAAGGATCTGGCAGACCTGAGGAAGCAAATTAACCTGTTAGACGGACAAATTTTGCAAGCCATCAATCAGCAACTGTCACAGGGTGGTTTCACAAAAGATGAGCTGACCCATCTGCATCTGCAACTCAACGTCCAGCATCTGACGGATAACGATATCAACCACGTTTTACAGGGGCTTGAGCAAATCAAACTCAAAGGCTAACGCGTCGCAACGGGCCGACAAGCACGTTGAATACTTATGAACGCCTTCTCATACTTTTCGCAATGCCATCGTTAACACGCTATCCGCCCGTTAAGGCGGATAGCGTAAAATGTCGCCCGGTTAATTAGCCTGGCGGCTCTTATCACTTATTGTCCTAAATCGTAAATAGCGCGCCTTATCATGCTCAGCCTGTCGGGCGAGATAACGTACCCGGAAAATATCGTGCCGCGTGATCACCCCAACCACCTTGCCAGATTGTGGCGTCGTCACGACGACAATACCGACTTCCTGATTGAAAATGTAATCTGCAATCTGGCTGCACAACGTATCGGGGCAGGCACTGACAGGTTTTTCATCCTCCACCAGATCTTGCAAACGACTGTCCGGTGCCTTGTTCTGCTTTTGCCAGTGAATCATATCTTTACGCGACACTACGGATAAAAACACGACCACCGGGTAATGATGATGTGCATGGCGCTCTGAAATCCGTTCAATGACCTCACTCAGCGTGAGCGATGCATCCAACGTCGCGGGCGACGTTGACATAATTGGCCGGGCTTTTGTGGTTTCTGGCGTATTGGTCGTATATTCCTGCACGATATGATGAACAAAGCGGGCGATGGCACCAATGATAAGACTGCCGATAACCGGTGCGGCCAGAATATGCAGCGCGCTGGCATTTCCCGGCATCGGGTTTTCTGCAAATGAAAACTGCTTGTACCAGAACACATTCGTCATCAGTGCAATGAGCTTAAGCAAGGCAATGGCACCGAAAGCACCACCCGCGCCTGGCAGCAATCCCCTTAAAGTCAGTATAATGACGCGTTTCGTTACAGTGTGGTCGGCTAATTTGAGCCTGGCGAGCTCCCGCATAATGTCTTCCTGAGCAAGGTAAAGGCGGGGAACTTACATCGCATCGCGACCTGGATTAAATGACAAAAGGTTATTGCATGTCACAGCCGAAGATGAAAGATGCTGATTACGCCTTACTGGCAAACTTCCGCGCGACGTTACGCACGTTTATCGCGTTTAGTGAAAGTCAGGCTCGCAGCGTTGGGTTAACACCACAGCAGCATCAGGCACTGCTGACCATTCGCGGTTCAGGAGCAGCAACCGCGACGGTGGGGTACGTTGCCGAGCGGCTGATTTTAAAACCGCACAGCGCATCAGGACTGATTAGTCGGCTGGAGGAAGCGGGGTTGATTACCCGCGAAGCGGATGCCGCCGATCAACGTAGGATGGCCCTAAAATTAACGCCTCAGGCAGAAGGCTTGCTTGAGGCGCTGTCTCTGGCGCATATAGAAGAGTTGAAAACCTTAAAGCCCTTGCTGGTGAATCTGGTCGATGATTTTGGTGGCTAAAACAGCCTTAAACGTGGCGGCAGAATAGCGGCGTGTTTCACCGTAAACTGTCTATATATTTCTGTGCAGATTGCATCACGACCTGTTTCGCATTGGGCGCAATGTCGCGTCCTTCAAACGCACTGTAAAGTCGTTCGAAATCATAGGGCTCAAGCCGGGCGGCGATATCGCTGATTTTAGCCGCCGGTAAAGGGAGCATATTGGGGTAACTCCACATAAAGGAGACGGCGTTCGCGCCAGCCGTGACCTGCACGACATCGCCTGACAGTAAGACGCCATCGTCTTTCGCCCAGTGCAGCACCGTGCCACCGTCGAAATGCCCTCCTAAACGTAACAGTGTCACTTCATGCATGATTTCTTTTGCCTCGCCCTCCCATAACCGCAGGTATGGACTGTCGCGCATAATCCACTCGCTATCGCTGGCGTGCAGATAAATCGGCGCATCAAAAGCCGCCGCCCAGTCTTGCATCGTGCTGTAGTAATGAGGATGAGAAATGGCAATCGCACTAAGGCCGCCAAGCGCGTGAACAATATCAATCGTCGCATCATCAAGGTTAGGTATGCAGTCCCAGAGGACGTTGCCCTGTGTGCCTTTCACTAAAAAAGCGCGCTGATCGATGGCAAATCCTGGCACCGTTTTCAGGCTCAACAAGGCTTTTTCATGCTGATACCATTTATTGCTGTGGCCTGCATGCAGTGCCTCAGGTGAAATCCATTGTTGCCCCTGTTTAGGGACATACTGACGTTCATCTTCACAAATTTTACAGTGCGCGATCTGAACATCCAGCTGTTGATAAGACGTGCCGCATGTGAGGCAAATTTTAATCATCACGGTCGCTCCCGTTAACCATTCAGATTAATTTTAGCGTTTTTACCCGGTGCAGGTTTCAATTTGTGCGAGGACAGACGTCTAAAAACATGCCGGGCTGTATATCAAAAAGTCGCTGCCGTTCAGACTAAACCGTCCCACTTCACGCATTCCAAGGCGCTGGTGAGCCTGAATGGAATGATAATTGTCAGCCTGAATAAACAGAACGGGGGCTTTATTACCGTAATATCGGCACATTTCATCGTACAAACGCGTCAGTAAGCCCTGACCACGGGCGGCCGTGCTGATGCAGACCGGGCCGTAAATCCAGCACTGCTGCGCGGGCGGCCAGGCACGAAGCATCGTTTTCACGATCTCCGGACCTTGCTGGAACGATGTGGTGCTAAATAACACGCCGTCGATCCCAGCGGCGGATTGCGCGACCACCACAAAGGCCCCCGGATGATTCAACATCCCGGCAACCTTTTCGCCAGGAAAATCCCCGTTCAGCGTTCCGCCATTCCCCGCTGAGTTTTCCTGAAGCAGGGCAGTGATGCCTGCCAGGTCCTGCGACGTTGCTTGCCTGATGACATATTTACCCGAACTGACCATGCTCTCTCCCTCCTGAACAGGTGTTGCGGTGGCGCGTTATCACGTCCACCTCTTCGATGTGTTCCCTACTGTATCCCACGTCGCCCGCGGCCATTTTAACCATGTCACGTTTACTGCCGACAGCAGGCAATGGCGGCACGCTGGATTGGCGATATGTGATTTTGCACGATGTACCTGTGGAGGCGGAATATAAAGCCAGCTAACACATTCTCATAAAAAACCTGCTTCTAATCGCATAGAATACGCATACGCTTCCCCAGGTTTTCGGGGATGATTTTAGCCATCAAAAAGAGGAAGAATGATGTCTGATAAACCGTTGAAAATCGTCACGCTGCTGGGAAGCCTGAGAAAAGGCTCGTACAACGCAATGATTGCACAGGCGCTACCGCAACTGGCTCCACAGGGCGTGCTGATTGAGGCGCTTCCATCCATTCGGGATATTCCACTTTATGACGCCGATATTCAGCAAGAAGAGGGGTTTCCTGCCCCTGTTGAAAAGATCGCCGAACAGATTCGTCAGGCAGATGGCGTGATTATCGTCACACCTGAGTACAACTATTCTGTCCCGGGCGGATTGAAAAATGCGATCGACTGGTTATCCCGCGTTCCTAATCAGCCGCTCGCGGGAAAACCGGTGGCGATTCAGACCAGCTCCATGGGCGCGATCGGTGGCGCGCGTTGCCAGTATCACCTGCGTCAAATTCTGGTGTTTCTTGACGCCATGGTACTGAACAAACCGGAATTTATGGGTGGTGTCATTCAGAATAAAGTTGATGAACAGGCGGGTAAGGTGATTGAGCAGGGCACGCTTGAGCATCTGGCCAGGCAATTAGCGGCATTCAGTGATTTTATCCGCAAAGTTAATTAGCCTGGTTTCACCGCAGGCGGTCTGAAAAAAACCACGCTTAAAAAAAGCGTGGTTTTTAAATTGAGGATTAGCGCAGTAAAGACAGCATGGTCTGTGGAACCTGATTGGCCTGTGCCAGTACAGATGAACCCGCCTGCTGCAGGATCTGTGCACGTGACATATTTGATACCTCGGTCGCATAATCCGCGTCCTGAATACGGCTACGTGCAGCAGTCAGGTTAGTCACGGTATTATTCAGGTTGCTGATTGTAGATTCAAAGCGGTTTTGAGACGCACCCAACAGGCTACGTTGGCTGTCGACGGCCTTGATCGCTTTATCGATATCCGCCAGCGGGGTGCTACCAGAAGCGCTACCACTACTACCACCAGTGACTGCACCTTTCAGCACGTCGAAGCCGATAGCCGCGGTGCTGCGGGCTGTACCATTAACCGTCTGCCCGGTTGTCACGCTGGTGTTCTGCACGGTACCTGAAGACGCGTTACCCGCTGCAGCCAAATCGAAGCTGTCACTTGAGCTAATGGTGATACCG
This sequence comes from Pantoea sp. OXWO6B1, assembly GCF_001641135.1. Classification (NCBI taxonomy): domain Bacteria; kingdom Pseudomonadati; phylum Pseudomonadota; class Gammaproteobacteria; order Enterobacterales; family Erwiniaceae; genus Pantoea; species Pantoea sp. OXWO6B1. The sequence continues at coordinate 20,716 of NZ_CM004290.1, read as the reverse complement.
ATAGTCTGTCCATCCTGAGAACCGACCTGGAAATTATAAGTGCTGCTGCCAGAACCCGTGTTCAACACTTTAATGCCGTTGAAATCCGTCTGTTTCGTGTCGCGGTCAATTTCCTGCATGCGCTGGTTAACTTCGGCCTGGATAGAATCGATATCAGACGCTGAGTTAGAGCTGTTCTGTGCCTGAACAGTCAGGTCGCGGACGCGCTGCAGGTTGTTGTTTATTTCATCCAGCGCGCCTTCAGCCGTCTGAGACAACGAAATCCCATCATTGGCGTTACGCGCCGCAACCGTCAGACCGTTGATATTTGACGTAAAGCGGTTAGCAATGGCTTCCCCCGCGGCATCATCTTTGGCGCTGTTGATGCGCAGACCCGATGACAGGCGCTCAATCGCCGTACCGAGAGATGACTGAGACTTATTCAGGTTATTTTGAGTAATTAACGACAGGACGTTAGTGTTGATGACTGACATGGTAAATTCCTTCTTATGAGAACGTATTATTTACGCATTATTATTATCGAACCCTTCCTGCTAAACTTTAATAAAAAGAAGCCAGATAAGATTAATTATTGAATAAGTATTTTGTTGTAAAATCTCAGTTGTAAATATAAGAATCAACCGGAAAGAAATGATTATAACCCCACACAAAACCCAACCAAAAAACCAATTTCCTTAAGGTTAAACACGTTTTGTTACAGCGTAAGGCTTTAAAAAGCACAGATGATTAAGGGGGTTGCTCAGTATTCCATAAAGCGCTTATCTGCGACCTTTTCGCTAAAAGATGCTTTCATTAGAGAAACTGCATTAAATATTTAAAAATACATTGGGTAAGATATATCATTAACGAAATATAAAAAATGAATACTCACGTTAATGAGGTTTGTCCAGGCGCGAGGTTAAAGCAGTGGCGTTGACGATACCGCGCGGCATAAAAATTCTGCATTAGTTTTTGGCTTATGACAAAGGCGATGTGTCTTGTCAGCGTGCGAGCACTCGCCTAATGGATATTGGCGCGGCAATGCGACGAGGTTCTGGATAAAGAGTTACGCTAAATTCATGGCTTATGGATGCGATAAAAAAGTGCTATTGAGGGAGTAACCAAATACCAGAGAAAACCAGGGCCTTATAATGGATAAATGCTGATGGCGCAGGAGCACCATCAGCATGAGAGGCAGGATGTTCAGCCTTGTGGCAAAACGGCGTGAGGCAGGCGTTACATCTTCGCGAACTGGGCAGACAGATAATCACCCGTCTGCGTCATTGAAGAGACCAGCGTACTCAGATTGGTAAATTCCGTTTTGTACTGTGCCATCACCGCAGTGATTTGATCGTTGACGGTATTGTACTGATCGGACAACTGTTTTAACGAGGTGTTAATCCCCGTGGTCGCATTTGATACTGTGCCGTTACTTGCCAGCATATCATTCAGTTTATTGGTCACCTGCGTGGCGAAACCTGTTGTTTTCCCATCCCCCGTCAAAAAGCTTAAAACATCTGCGGGTTGGTTGGTTAAAGCGGCATTCAGCTTCGTACTGTCTACCGTCAGATCACCTTTATCGTCCTGCGTTATTCCGAGCTGAGAAAGTACCTGAATATTTCCTGTACCCTGAGGATCGGAAAATTGACTGCGCAGACTGGTCTGGATATTCATTAATGTATTATCCCCCAGCAAATCGCCATTATCTGTACTCTGCGCCTGTCCTGCCTGAACCGGGGTATAGTTTGTCTGGTCAGCGATGGTTTTCTGCAGCGAATTATACGCATCAACATACGACTGAACGGCTGTCGCCATTGGCGAGGTATCTGTAGCAATGGATAAGGTTTCAGGCGATCCGCTGTTAACTTTATTAAGATTCAGCGTTACGCCCTCCGGCGCATCCGTCACGATGTTGCTGCTGCGCGTGATAGATAATCCGTTAACCTTCAATTGAGCATCCTCAGCGGCAACCTGCTGTGTCATAGCGTTATTACTCCCGCCCTGGCTATAGTTAATGTATTGCGACAATGTGGCATCATTTGTACTTACGGTCATGGCATTTGCCGTGCCGCTATCGCGCGCCGTCAGGGATAAATAGTAGGTATTGTCATTGGCCATAATCACACTGGCATTGACGCTACCTTGTTGCTTGTTAATCGCATCACGGATATCAGACAAGCTGGTCTGATTCTGATTTAACGTCACGGTTAACGGCGATTTCTGTCCAGGCTGGCTGATCGTAATCGTGCGTGATGCCATGCTGCTGTCGCCCAGATCGGTCGTTTCGTCGCTTGCCGATTTGGAGAGCAGGGACTGCGACGCCGCTAACTGGTCAACTTCAACAGAATAATTTCCAGCTGCAGCACCGCTGGCAAGCGTAGCCGTAAAGGCCGAATTCGAGCTGGTCACTTTTGTTGTCGCAATGCTGGAGGCATTTTCCAGCGCAGAGGCTGCGGTCTGCAATTTCGACATTGAACTTTGTACCACGCCCCAGGCCGTCAGCTGCGCATTATAAGACGCTTGCTGATTGGTAATGGGTGTCAGTTGCGCCTGTTCGGCTGACTGTATGTTGTCATATAAGGTATTGAGGTCGAGGTTAGTACCAGCGCCAAGTGTGCTTATGCTTGCCATATTCTTGTCCTGATGAAGTGACACCAGTGATTAAAATACAATGCATTAATTAGGTGTTTTTCTGATTTTAACGGTTGTTGCAAATCGGTTTATTGTCATTACGCGACTATCAATTTTTTGTTAAGCCGGTAAATATATGTTAACAGAATAACAAATTGTAATTATTTGGTGGCAGCATTTGCCGTATTTCCTGACACCGTTATTCTCTCGTGTAAAACACCGTGATTATTAATCAACAGGTTATAGTCACGCCGCGCAACTTAAGTAAAATTCAGGCCAGCTAATCTCCAACGCAAGGTTATAAAGCATCCTTATAAGTTCCTGATCATCATTTCTGTCGCACGGATGCTAAACAGCCTGGTGATACTTAATACAAATTGCCTGTCACCTTAAAATTATCATCAATTAATCAATGAGATTACGTAGGGTTATCGCATCTTTCTTAATGCTTTTATTAAGTGCGACGTCTTCATCACTGCATAAAATATTTTATGAGCCCGAAACCTTACATTTGTTACATGGATTTACAGCTCATATCGAAAGGCTAACAAAGCGCTGTATCAGGGGGCAGTTTGGTCATCAAAAGCCTTATGCCCGTCAGGTTTGGGAGAAGTAGTAAAAATTTCTACTAATTGCCGTAGCTGCGCGTAGGCCAGTAGGAACGCTGCCACTTTAAAGTGACAGCCCTGCACAAACTGTGAAGAGAAGGGTTACAAAAGTAATAAATGGAATGACCTTCCCACTGTATTAGATACAACGATCAGTTAGTCATGTCGGGTTGTTTACCTTCTATTTTTACATGTTTCCAGCTTGCTGCTAAAAATCTCAATAAATCCGTTCTGGGCCGGCTTGCCCGGCTGGATAAGACGCAGTTCCACGCCATGCTCAAAGGCCCATTGATCCCGTGCGAGGCAGGTGAATTCCGGGCCCTGAACGGTTCTTATCTTAGCCGGATAGCCACGTAAGAGCGTTATACTGTCCAGAATACGCGAGACCTGAACGCCTGAAATACCGAAAGCAGCGGTGATCGTCAGACACATATTTGTAAAATTATTACTAAAAGTCAGTCACTTAACTTTCCGTTCGCTGGTAAGTGCGTCCATGGCAAATTCCATTGACCAGGTCCGGGCGAAGCAGCGGAAGCCGCTAAGGCGCCAGGCCCTTACGATGTCGTCTGCGCTTCACGCCCAGACCGTTAAGGTGGTAAATCCAGTATATCTGGGATGGGATTTTTTCTGACGTGTCAGAGGCAGCCTCTATTTTCAGATAATCGGGGATGAAGAGTGGCAGATGGCACGAGATATGCCATAAGTAGCGAAGCCATGCTATCTGGGATTTTGCCGACTGGCTCGCAACGTCAGCCGTGATTGTCTCGGGCATTTTTATACCGTTCATAAGCGGACAACCGGCAGGAAAAGCAGCCAGCGTTCTCCTAAAACGAACAGGATGTACAGCAAAAACGCCCGCGAGCCGTGGCTGCTTTTTACCAGCCTTATGGGATATAAGCCGCGGGTGATAATTAAAATATACAGCCGCCCTATGCAAACAGAGCAGAACTTCAGAGATGAGAAAAGTGAGCGGCTACGGTCTTGGGACTTCGGGCAAGTAAAAGCTGGGGAGAAAAGCGGATATCGATGCTTTGCCTGGTCGCGACACTTTACAGCATCATCATGTGGCTGACAGGGTATTACCCTGAAAGTAAGGGAATAAACAGATGGTTTCAGGCTAACAGTGTGAAGTCGCGGAGGGTATTGTCGTATCTGACATTGAGTGAGAATGTCATCCGGCAGTCACCGGGGAGCCTGTCAGGCATTAACCCCGACAGGGTATATGCCGAGATGGCGAGAACCTATTGAAACATCATCATGGTGTATTGATGATGTTTCTGGGGATCCTTCAGACCGTAAGGGGCTTACTGATTTGGCCGTTCAGGTAAAACCTTACCGATCAGATAGACAACCGCGATAGACAAACCAATCGCTATCAGTCTTTCATGCCAGGTTTCATAGTGAAAGAACCAATAGCAGCACAGCAGGAGAAGCAACCCGCCTATGATTGCACCTGACGCTTCTATAAGGCTATACATGATGCGTTTACCTAAGCTCAATTTGGCAGGCCTATTATCTCTCATTAGCATTAACCTCCTTGTCTACCATCTCAATGATCCTTTCAAAGGCAGTGACCTGTCCCCCAGTATTAGATACAACCTTCAGTTAGTAATGTCGGTTGGTTTTTCTTAATGTTTCCCGTTTCGCCAGCCTGCTGCAAATTCAGACGGCGTTTGGTAATTCAGCGATGAATGAGGTCTGGAATGGAATGTACTGACGTTAAGGTTTATGGCTCCGGGGAGGATAATTTATCCGTACGAGCTGTACATGACGCTGCAATTAGTCATTTTTCGCGCCGTACGCCTATTTCTCCGTACCCGAACGGGCCTGCTTATTCGTAGCACCAGCGTCCTGCGTGGGCTGATTCGATTAACATTGCAATAGTAAAGTCAGGAACTTCAGGAACGCTTCGCCGACGGCGGAAAGGATTCAGTATCGTCAGCAGTGGCGGCTCGGGTGGATAGTACGTTTCAATAGAGAAATTCTCCCTGCTAACGTTGAATTGCATAAAAAATTCATTCATCAGCGACTGCGCCTCGTCTTTACTGAGATGGAGATCCGCATCCAGATCGGTTTCTGGCCTGAGTTCCTGCGCTGTGAAAACGCCGCGTCCGTTATGACGCTTAACCAGTGCGTAAATTTTCTCATCCAGTTCGTCGATTACCATAGTTTGTCATCCCCCCGTGCTATCCGGTTGTATTCCACAACGCTGTGATAACCAATCTGTGAAACATCAGCAGCCAGAATGACCCAGCCCACGACAGGTACCGCGCGCCCGGTCCAGGTACCAATCTGCGCCACCATCCGTATTCTGAGAGTTGAAGGCGGATAACCTCCGACAAAGGAAGGGAGCTTTATGCCCCAGGGGAATTTGGCATCACCAAATACGCGCCTTGCAGCTTTTGAAGCATACGACGTTCCGGTAACCGTACCGCCAGGTTTTCTGCGTGTGGCGATGATATTGCGTCCTGAGAGTATGGCCACAATGGCACTGAAATCACGCACACCCAGTTGAAGAGCGACCTGTTCACAGAAAATTATAAAGAACAGTTCACCGGCAGAGAGATTCGGGCGCCCGGCATAGAAATAGGTCTGTCCCAGCTCCTCAGTTGTATCCACTTCCTGCTCCCGTAATCGCAGTTGCAGCTATATTCCTGATGTGAGTCTGAAGATACCGCTGAGAATGATGACTGGCAACCTGACCGTCAGGTATGCATGACCCGCCATCTGCGGGACTGACATCAGTTTCCTTCTGCCTTTTCCTCTTTCTGGTAAACCGGATCGGAGCCCTTTGGCAGAGTCAGGGAAATCTGGTGGTAACAGGCGAGGCGCTCACGGAAATATTCCCGCAGCGCCTCAGGATGCTGCAGTTCTGTTTCCATCGGGATGACAGGTTTATTCATCAGCTCTTTCAGGCAACGCTCGAGGCAGCATTTTCAATGAAGTAACAGATGGACGACGTTTACTCGACATTTTTCGCATAAAAAAATGACATTACTCGTCCGGATACCCGCCTTCTCTTCACCACCATTATTTCGGGTCAATACAGCCCGTATTACACCTGCATAATCCGTCAGGTCAGGGATTCAACCAGCTTGCTGTATCACGAAAGCGACCTGAAAATCAGGGAGCACTGCACCGATACTGCTGGTTTCACTGATCATGTCTTTGCCCTGATGCATCTGCTGGGATGTGTGTTTTGTCCGCGAATCAGGGATCTCCACTTATAAAAACCCGACGCTTCAGTCACTGATATCAACGACCACACTTAATCTGAAAGAGATCGAAATTCACTGGCGTGAAGTGCTGCGTCTGGCAACCTCGATAAAGCAGGGGACCGTGTATATAGAAAGAGTGATCGATGCCCTGAAACGTAAGGGGCTGAAGCTCAACGAACAACTGCTGTCGCATCTGTCACCATCAGGGTGGGAGCATATCAATCTGACAGGCGATTAGATCTGGAAAGCAACCGGATACCGGCTTCCGATAAATTTCGTCGGCTGAGACCAGCTAAAGTCGAAAGGTTAAAAAAAGCCTTAACGTACAATAATTTTCGATATTCAAACTGACCCCTGTCAGGTATTAATTCCCCTGATCTGGACGCTTATTTTAAAACGCTCGGTCAGAAGTAACGGGATAGAGGTTTTTAATTTTACAGGCGTTTTACCTGCAGCGGTTCAGCGCTACCGCAAAAAGCGTGCGTCAAACCGGAAGGGGATGTCGCGGGCCTGCTTAACAATCGCATTGAACGCGGGATGTTCAGGATTAAGCAGATAGTTTGATTCCACCGGCGAGAGGGCGCTAGGCACGCGTAATGCCACGGAACCACCACTTTGTACCCAGGCATCCCCGAACAGGCGCAATGCAGCAGGCCCTTCCGGTGCAGCCCAGTCGGCGGGTAGTTGATTGATATCAACCCACTCAATCAGTCGATCGGGAACCTCTATACTCAGGAGTGTAAAAGAGTCCAGCACGCTGGCGCTTTGCAGATGGATCAGCGTCTCCAGCATGGTCAGCGAGGCCGTTTCAGAAGCATAAACCATCGACACACCGACGCTGTTCCAGCGACCGCCACCTTCACGCGCACCAAAACCACTCCAGGCCGATCCCAGATAACGCGTCTTAGTCATGCGGTAGAGCTTCACGAATAAACACCGTGTTCGAGTCGGGTAATGAGTTTTAGTACTTCATAAGCCCCGGTTTCAGACGCCACCAGATCGGCCGGTTTTTTATTGCCCAACGCACGTGCAGGCTCATTAAGCCACTGGCGTGCTTTTTCTTTATCGCCCTCAAACAGCTCAACGGCACGATCCATCACGCGAATAAATCGCACCAGCCGTTCGCTCTGTTCTGCAGTGAAGCGACTCTTTACGCTACGAGTAAATGTCGAGCCGGCGATGCCGGTCATCCGACGCAGCTCTGCCTGAGAGATTTGCGCCCACGTGACAATGCGACTGGCGACCGTACCGTCAAGGCCATCATCGATTTGATCCATCAGCACAACGCCGTCCGCACTGCTCAGACCGGCAAACTGCCACAGGCGATCGGGTTCTGTCGCGGATGCGGGTAATGTGAATTGTTTCATGATCACCTCCATTTGGTTATTTTATTATAGCCAAATGGCGATAGGGTTCAATGCACCATTTTTGCGCTGTCATATTTAGAAAATAAACCCGGTTTATTCTTTTTTTGGCGGAGAAAACGGGGAGGGTAAGCAACACATCCTCTGGTTTTGATCTGGCATTTTGTGGTCAACCGCTGACAGAAGAAAAGGACATGCGCAGTAAGAGGGATGAACAGGGGCGATAACAGCCGAAGTCGCCTATATGCGTGCGGCTGACGACAAACAGGTCGGTCAGCTGAACGTCATCATCACAGGTAAGCGGCACTCTGTGCTGTCTCTCGCTGTTTCGCATGACTTTTGCCATGACAGGATAGTCACCGTGACGAAAGATTGTCGGTGACTGTGATATATTGCCGCTCTTAGTAGTGCAGGCGCTGGGTTCAACCGATAGGGACTATCCGTTATGAAACGACACGATATCAACTCTTCAACATTATTTCGCAGTGCGGGATTCGATCCGACGTCTGGGGTGCTGGAACTTGAGTACCGCAACGGTACGTGCCGACGCTGGCTTGCTGTTCCGGCCCATACCTATCAGGGATTCTGTGCAGCCGTCGATCAGGACGCGTTTTTCCGCGAAAGCATCGACAACCGTTTTTTTTCTATGTACCAAAAGAGCGATGCATAGCGATACAAGATGACGGCTCATTTTTTCAGGCATGGCGGTGAAGATAAGCGTCAAACGCCGTCTTTCTCGCTAAGTGGATAGGGCGACGGCGATAAGGTGATTTTGCGGGTCCGTGCGAATTATCTTCCCTTCAAGGCAATCATTGAAACACTCACTGATTGCCTGAAAAAGACCGCTCAGATAACCCACGAATGGGCCACTCACCGCCGCTGAATTACATCATTTGCGGTTCGCGAATCGCATTACCTTTCTCGAAACGTGAAAGGCGATAAGGTGCGATGTCTGTATAAACGGGATTATTCGTCAGCAACTGTGCGCACAAAAGCCCTGCGCCAGGACCAATGGCGAAGCCATGTCCACTGAAGCCGGAAGCGATAAACATCCCTGGTAGTGCACTTACCTCATCAATGACGGGCACTAAATCAGGTGTGGTGTCAATCCAGCCCGCCCAGGCATAATCAACTTTTATCCCATTCAATTCTGGAAATAAACGGGTCAACTCCGCAAGACCATTGCGAATGATGCTGTTATCCGGGTTGGGATCAAGGACACGGATTTTTTCAAACGGTGAACGGCTGTCATGATGCCAGCTTCCAGCCGCTTCTGGGCCCGAAAAGAACGAGCTGTTAAGCCGGACCTTGAGCTTTTTAGCCACTTTACTGCGATACATTGGATAGAACTTTGCAGCATAACGGATGTTTTGCGGTGCCAAATCAATTTGTCCAAGACCGGGCACGGCAACGGTATAACTGCCATCCTCACGGCGGCGAAGGCAAAGGTTAGGTGTGCTCAGACATCCTTTCACTACTTCAGGCGCAGCGGTTGTTTTGAACACCGTGCCCAAAATATTCGCTGCAGGGAGTTCAATGCCATATTGTCTGCAAAAACGTGAACTCCATGCTCCACCACAACAGATAACCCGGCTGGCGTTTACCCGCCCGCGTTCTGTCCATACACCTGAGACCCGGCCCGCACTAATGTCCAGTGCGCGCACCGCGCAGTGCTGAAATATGCTGGCACCCAAATTTTGCGCACCGCGAGCGATGGCCGGTGCTGCCTGCGAAGGTTCCGCGCGACCATCGGTAGGTGACCACACGCCGCCTCGCCAGGCCGTTTTATCGCCAATACGTGCCTGAGCTTCCTGCGCAGATAAGAGATGACTGGTAAAGCCCATTTGCTTCGCTTGCTGACCCCATGTTTCCCAACGCGCCAGATCAGCATCGTTGACTGTGCCATAGAGAATGCCGCTCCGCCTGAAACCAAGATCCATTCCGATTTCGGCACTCAGTTCATCCCAGCGCTGTAGGCTGCGCATCGCCATAGGCAGTTCATACAAGTCACGATTCTGCTGGCGCACCCAGCCCCAGTTCCGGCCAGACTGTTCACCGGCAATAACGCCTTTTTCAAACAGGGCCACTGAAACGCCCTGTTTCGCCAGTTCATAGGCCGTTGACGTACCAACAATGCCACCGCCTATCACAACAACATCGACAGTGGTGGGGAAGACGGAGCTGTCATGGACGCTATCGACCTTGATTCGCATGGGTTAACCTTGTTTCAGATATGATGTCGCGGCGGAATATGCATAATCCACAATACACGGGCTTCTGTGTCGCTATCGTTGAAAATATTATGCGGGAGATGGCTTTTAAACTGAAAACTGTCACCCGCTTCGATTAAGGTTTTCCCCCCCTCTACTTCAAGGGTCAGTTTACCTTCCATTACTACACCTGCTTTTTCACCCGTGCCTGTCAGCATCTCTTCTGAACGTGTGCGCGGAGGAATACTGATATACATAAACTGAATATCGTGTTCGCCTGAGGGCGATAACATCTCTTTGGTTATCCCCAGTTTGCCAACATGAAAGTGCGGCCGCTCATGTCTGCGTCGTACGTAATGCTCTGCGCCCGGCCGCATTACCTCATCTTGTTCAAGGAAGGCTGTCAGTGGCACATCTAAGACCACTCGGAGTTGCTCCAGAACGCGTATCGTAGGGTTAGCCAGATTACGTTCAATCTGGCTAATTGCGCCCGCTGACACATTAGCCTGTTGCGCCAGCTCTTTGATCGTCATGTTACGAGACTTACGAATTAATTTTAAACGTATACCGATGTTAGCCTCTGCTGCACTCAGCTCCTCTGCGTGCATTACCGCTGTTTTCATAACCATGCTCCTTAAGGTTTGTCGCGTCCCTGTGTGAAAGCGCGATCAGGGCATTCCCCATTTAGCTTTAATTTTTTGCAGTGACCCATCTGCTTTCATTGCTGTCAGCGCGTTATTAATATCGGCAAGCAGCTTATCGTTGCCTTTTTTCACACCAAACGCCATGGGCGAAATATGCTCGGGTTTATAATCATCTACAACGTGCATACCTTTAAAAGATCCGGTTTTTTCCTGAACTTTCAAAATAGGATAATCATTCATGCCTGCCGCGATACGACCCAGTGACAAATCGCGCATCATATCTGAAGGGCTATCGTAGACTTTGACTTCTTTAGCAATGCCGCTTTTTATAAGGCTTTGCGTGTAGTCAGTGCCTGTCATAGTACCCACGATTTCGTCCTTAAGATCTTGTTGCGAATGGTAGGTTTTTTTATTGTCATCACGCACGACGAGTCCAGGCCCAAATGCAGTCACCGGCTGAGAAAAGGAGATGCGTTTTTCTCGCTCTGGCGTCGGTGTCATTCCCGCCACGATCATGTCAATTTTGCCTGCAATAACAGACTGGATAAGGGTGGAGAAGGGCACGGCGCTAAAGTTAATCTCCAGATGCTGACGCCTGGCCACTTCGGCGGCGACATCGGGCATGAATCCTTCGATTTTTCCCGTTTTTGTATCCAGAAAGGTCGTTGGCGCACTGGATGGCGGGGAGCCCGCCGTCAACAACGCCGCATTAACACTGCAAGTGAAGCCCAATGCGGCAAACAACAAAGCCACACTTACGCACGATCGGTTCGACATGACGCACTCCTGCTTAAAACGGGGACCATTAACTTCAATATAATGAAATTAAGTATCCTGCTGTCAATCATTTCTTTTCTAAAAAAAAAACCCCTCACAAATGAGCATCAAACCCTTTGATTTGCGACTATAAGCGATCTTAAATGAAGATTGTCGTACAAATAAGTTAATGCTATGACGCCATAAGATGAAAAGTTTGACAGTATTTAGCGGGGGAATATTCATTAAAATGAATTTTTAGCATGCCACCTAACACCGGCTGGAGCGCATAATGGACTGGAGCAGCATTCATGTATATCTCCCTTTTCTCTTGAAAGGGGCTGAAATGACAATCTACATCACACTGTTGTCGTTACTTATCAGTACGCCGCTCGGCCTGATCTTTGCTGCTGCAAAAATGTGCCCTTTTAAAATCATTTCATGGCCTGTCGCTGTCATCATTAACATCACCCGTGCGTTGCCCATGATTGTGGTGCTGTTTTACATCTATTTCGTTTTTCCCGACATTGGTATCACCCTTACCTCTTTTCAGGCCAGCGTGATCGGTATTGCTTTCTGTTTTTCTACCTTCCTCGCAGAGATCTTTCGTTCTGGCATTGAATCCGTGGACCGCGGTCAACTGGAAGCTGCACGCTCCATGGGAATGAGTTTTAGTAAAGCGATGCGACGGGTCATATTGCCTCAGGCCTTTCATGTTGCACTGCCGCCTTACAGCAACACCTTGGTGATGATGCTTAAAGATTCGGCTCTTGCTTCAACGATCGCGGTAACCGAAATGACACGCCAGGGACAGCTTCTTGCTGCCTCGACCTTTGATAACACAACGGTATATACCCTGGTGGCGTTACTTTACCTGACGTTATGTATGCCATTGCTGGCCTTTACCAAACACCTTGAAAATCGCCAGAAAAGAGGAGCCTGAGATGATTGAAATTATTGATGTTCATAAGCGCTTTGGCTCAGTAGAAGTGCTTAAAGGGGTCAGTTTTCGCGTCGAAGAGGGCGAAGTGGTCTGTCTGGTTGGACCTTCAGGCTCCGGGAAGTCCACGGTGCTGCGCTGTATAAACGGGCTTGAGACGTATGAAAACGGTCAAATTCGCGTTCTCGGTCAGCACGTTGATAATAAAAGCAAAAATATCAATTTGCTTCGACGCCAGATAGGTATGGTTTTTCAGCGCTTTAATCTCTTTCCCCATCGCAATGTGCTTGAGAACGTAATGGAAGGCCCGATTTACGTTAATGGCGAATCACGCAATGCCGCAGAAAAACGCGCGAGAGAATTGCTGGAAAGAGTAGGGCTGGCAGACAAGGTTTCCGCGTGGCCTGCGCAACTTTCAGGTGGTCAGCAGCAGCGTGTGGCCATTGCCCGAACACTGGCGCTACAGCCCAAAGCGATTCTTTTTGACGAACCCACCTCCGCCCTGGACCCCGAACTGGTCGGTGAAGTGTTGCAGGTTATGCGTAATCTGGCACAACAAGGCATGACAATGATCGTTGTCACACACGAGATGCAATTTGCACGAGAGGTCGCGGATCGCGTTTGTTTCCTGCATAGCGGGCAAATTGTGGAACAGGGGCAAGCCGAACAGGTCTTGCTGCGTCCTCAGGAAGCACGCACCCAGGATTTCTTGCGTCGGGTTCTGAGGGACTCCGGCGTGTCGAATATGATGAATGCGTAAACGTCAGAAAAAGCAGTCCTGATTACGTAAAAATAGTTATTACGCGTTGTCAGTGCTGCGTCTTTCTGGCAGCTGCGGGGCCGGGAGAGTAAATGAACATATGACCGGGGGATCGGTGAACTTGTGTTGTGTGCATTCCCACGTTCATTTACCACCAGACCGTTCTGCTTTGCTGCATGGTCCTTTTAAGCCCGAAGCTGAATGCCTTTGATAATGATGTCCTGAACACTCTTCACCGTTTGTTCAAAAAACACCGGATCGCTGAGCGTTTTACCGGTGATCGCCTCAACCTGCACGCCAAAATCTGCGTAATGCTGCGTAGTTGCCCACAGCATAAAAATCAGCTGCATCGGATCGACCTGTGCGATCAGCTCGTCTTTAATCCAGCCGCGAATAACATCCGATTTATCTTCCACCAGCGTTTTCAGGCTGCCACCCAGTTCCTGTTTTAGCAGTGGCGCGCCCTGCACCATCTCCAGACAAAACAATCTCGACGCCTGAGGATGGTCGCGGGATACGCACAGTTTCAGACGGATATATTCGCGTATGGCTTCCAGTGGATGCTGATCGGACTGCAATGCTTTAAGCGGTGCTAACCAGATATCCAGCAGCCCTTTCAGCACCGCAATATATAAATCTTCTTTCGAGGGAAAGTAATAAAACAGATTGGTTTTTGAGACGTCAGCACGTTCCGCAACCTGCTCCAGTCGGGTGCCGTGGAAGCCATACAACGAAAAAAATTCCAGTGCAGCCGCCATGATAGCGCTACGTTTGGCGGCGACCGCCCGCGAGCGGCGCGTCAATGATTTCGACGCTGCCTGAGGGGACTTGCTTTCACCGGCGGCAGATTCCGGGCTTTTTACCAATGGCTTCACAACGTCTCCATGACATAAATATCAAGGTGGAAAGCATAACAAATAGGGATAGGGGCGACTATCGTCATGCACGCCATTTATGAAAGCGGCGAAATAAGATCCCGCTTAACCGACTATTTAATAAATTTGCACCATTTGCGCTCAATCCTGCCTGATTTATGTGCAGTTATTTTTGAACAAATGGTCTGAAACAGACCAACTGCTCCATAAAAAAATCAAACCCCGCTTTAACCTAATGAAAATAAACACTTTTAAAAACATGGCATCCACTTTGCAGTTGTTCTCTCGTCAGGAGATTTCAGCACGGTGCAATCAGGAACCCGCAGGACGCACTTAAGCCGCGCAGATATTTTCGCAAGCCCTTGTTGTGGTCCTTATTATTTTCAATCGAGGTGAGCTATGAAAATCGGTGTCTTTATCCCTATCGGCAACAACGGTTGGCTAATTTCAGAAACTGCGCCGCAGTACAAACCTACCTTCGAACTGAACAAAACCATTGTGCAGAAAGCCGAGCACTATCATTTCGATTTTGCGCTTTCGATGATCAAACTGCGCGGCTTCGGCGGTAAAACTGAATTCTGGGAACACAACATGGAATCGTTCACGTTGATGGCCGGTCTGGCTGCCGTGACCTCCCGCATTCAGCTTTACGCGACTGCCGCTACGTTGGTGATGCCACCGGCAATCGTTGCACGTATGGCTGCCACCATCGATTCCATCTCTAATGGCCGGTTCGGCGTGAACGTCGTCACCGGCTGGCAGAAACCGGAATACGAGCAAATGGGCATGTGGCCAGGCGATGACTATTTCAGCCGCCGCTATGATTACCTGACCGAATATGTCAGCGTGCTGCGCGACTTGTGGGGCACGGGCCACTGCACGCTCGACGGTGAATTCTTCAAAATGGACGACTGCCGCGTCAGCCCGCGTCCGCAAAGCCAAATGAAAGTCATCTGCGCCGGGCAAAGCGACGCAGGCATGGCGTTCTCCGCCAAACACGCCGACTTCAACTTCTGTTTCGGCAAAGGCGTCAACACACCCACCGCTTTTGCGCCGACCGCCGCGCGCATGAAAACGGCGGCAGAAGCCGAAAACCGCGACGTCTCCTCTTACGTTTTGTTCATGGTGATTGCCGACGAAACCGACGATGCCGCCCGCGCCAAATGGGAATTGTACAAAGCCGGAGCCGATGCCGAGGCGCTCTCCTGGCTCACCGATCAGAGCAGTAAAGACACCAAATCCGGTGCGGATACCAACGTCCGCCAGATGGCCGATCCGACTTCCGCGGTCAATATCAACATGGGCACGCTGGTCGGTTCTTACGCCAGCGTCGCCAGAATGCTCGATGAAATCGATACAGTTCCCGGCGCAGGCGGCGTGCTGCTGACCTTCGACGATTTCGTCAACGGTATCGAAAACTTTGGTCGTTACATCCAGCCATTAATGAAAACCCGCCAGCACATCGGCATTGAGCAGAAAGAGGTCGCATGATGAACGTTGTTGAGAATCAGACAGTGGTCCGCCGCGCGCCCCAAAATACCGGCGAGGAAACGATCCTCACAGCCCGTCCTGAAGCCATTGCCTTCACGCCGCAACAAACGGCGCTGATTGTGGTGGATATGCAAAATGCCTACGCGACTCAAGGCGGTTATCTTGATCTGGCGGGCTTTGATGTCTCTGCCACTGCGCCAGTGATTGCCAATATCAAAGTGGCGATAGCCGCTGCACGCGCTGCGGGCATCAAAGTGATTTTCTTCCAGAACGGCTGGGACAATCAGTACGTCGAAGCCGGTGGTGCCGGTTCACCGAACTACCATAAATCCAATGCGCTGAAAACGATGCGCAAACGCCCGGAACTGATGGGTAAACTGCTGGCGAAAGGCGACTGGGATTATGACCTGGTCGATGAACTGCAGCCGCAGCCGGGCGATATTGTATTGCCCAAACCGCGCTACAGCGGTTTCTTTAATACGCAGCTCGACAGTCTGCTGCGCAGTTACGGCATTCATCATCTGGTATTTACCGGCATTGCGACCAACGTATGCGTCGAATCGACCCTGCGTGACGGCTTCTTCCTGGAATATTTCGGTGTTGTGCTGGAAGACGCGACACATCAGGCCGGCCCGGAATTTGCGCAGAAAGCCGCCATTTATAACATCGAAACGTTCTTTGGCTGGGTCTCCAGCGTGGGTAACTTTTGCGACGCGCTAGGTTACAAAACTGAACAAAATGCGGCCTGACCGCTTTATAAAAAGGACGATTAACGATGCCTAAAAGCGCCATTATTCCGGCTGGCAGCGGTGTTCCGCTGGCGCCTTTCGTTCCAGGTACTCTCGCCGATGGCGTGGTGTACGTTTCGGGTACATTGCCTTTTGATAAAGACAATAACGTCGTGCATGTCGGTGATGCCGCCGCGCAAACCCGTCACGTGCTGGAGATCATCAAAAGCGTGATTGAAACCGCAGGCGGCAGCATGGATGACGTCACCATGAACTCGATTTTTATCACCGACTGGGCAAATTACAGCGCGGTGAATCAGGTGTACGCCGAATACTTTCCGGGCGAAAAACCGGCCCGGTTCTGTATTCAGTGCGGCCTGGTGAAACCCGATGCACTGATCGAAATCGCGTCCATTGCGCATATTGGTCGGTGATCCGTCCGAGTGTCCCCATCCTCCTGAAGAGGAAACAGCATGTATTACAAGGTACTGGGTAGGAAAAATGCCGATGCAGAAACCGTGGTGCTCTCATCCGGGCTGGGGGGTTCTGGCAGTTTCTGGCAGCCGCAGTTGGCGATGCTCGCGGAGCATTTCCGGGTGGTGGTCTATGACCAGCACGGCACCGGGCACAGTCAGGGCACCGTGCCTGCCGGTTACCGGATGGAGGACATGGCCGACGAGCTGGCGAGTATGCTCAATGTGCTGGAGATCAGCCGCTGCCATCTGGTCGGTCATGCTTTAGGCGGCATTATTGGCCTGCATCTTGCACTGCGTTATCCGATGCTGTTGCAAAGTCTAGTGGTGATTAACGGCTGGACGACGCTTAACAGTCAAACGCGTCGCTGCTTTCAAGTCCGGCAGAATTTGCTGCTTAACAGCGGTGTCGATGCCTACGTCCAGGCGCAGCCGCTGTTCCTGTATCCGGGCGACTGGCTGTCTGGCCATGAGGCGTTATTGCAGGAAGAGCACACGCACCAGGTCGCGCATTTTCAGGGAATGGAAAACCTGCTGCACCGCCTGCAGGCACTAATGGCGTCTGATCTGACGGCGTCGCTTAAAGAGGTGATCGCGCCGACGCTGGCTTTCAGTTGTAAAGACGATTTGCTGGTGCCGTGGTCGTGTTCGGTCGATCTTGCTTCACGTCTTCCTCATGGCGAGCACCGACACATGTTGTACGGCGGTCATGCAATGAGCGTGACCGACCCCGATACGTTTAACCCGATTTTACTGGATTGGTTACTACGGCACTCATCGCAAGCGTCCGTTACGCCGTCCGGTTACATTTCCACGGAGACATCATGACCGACGCATTAACCGCCAGCGCACTGGCTACCTTATTCACTGAAGCCCGCACCCATAACGGCTGGCTGGATAAACCGGTGACAGGCGAACAGCTGAAAACGATTTACGCACTGGCGCGCATGGGGCCGACGTCGGCGAACTGCAGCCCGGCTCGTATCGTGTTTATTCAGAGTCAGGAAGCCAAAGAAAAACTGGCACCGGCACTTTCCAGCGGCAATCTGAAGAAAACCCTGAGCGCCCCGGTGACAGCGATTATTGCCTGGGACCCGGAATTCTATGCGTTATTGCCTGAGCTGTTTCCTTCTGGTGATGCCCGTTCATGGTTCACCTCCAGCCCGCAGCTGGCACAGGATACCGCGTTTCGCAACAGCAGTTTGCAGGCTGCGTATCTGATTATGGCCTGCCGCGCGATCGGTCTGGATACCGGACCGATGTCCGGTTTCGACAACGCTAAAGTCGATGAAACGTTTCTGGCGCAGGAAGGCTGGAAATCCAATTTTCTGATCAACATCGGTTACGGCGACAGCAGCAAACTGTATCCACGCGCGCCGCGCCTTGATTTCGACCGCGCCTGCCGCGTGTTGTAAGCATCATTGATTAATTCTGAGGACCGGACCATGCAATCAACCCTGAACGCCACACTGCCCTCCATTGATGCGCCTGAAGTTGCAAAACAGGCGGCTGTAGAAAAACAGGAATACCGTGATGCGATGGCGTGCCTCGGTTCCGCTGTCAATATCATCACCACCGATGGCCCTGGCGGACGGGCAGGGTTCACTGCCTCCGCCGTGTGCAGCGTAACCGATGCGCCGCCGACATTGCTGGTCTGCCTGAATCGCTCTGCGTCGGTGCATCAGGCGTTTACCCAAAATCAGGTGTTATGTGTAAACACACTGGCCGATTGTCATGAGTCGCTGTCCGGTTTATTTGGGGGGAAAACGCCGATGGAGCAGCGCTTTGCCGCCGCCGAATGGACAGGTCTTGCCACCGGTTCACCGATCCTCACCAATGCGCTGGTGTCGTTTGACTGCACCATTACGCAGATCACCCGCGTCGGCACCCACGATATTTTGTTTTGTGAAGTCGTTGCACTCCAACGCAACGATGACTGCCACGGACTGGCGTATTTCGATCGACGCTATCATCCGCTGATGCGTCAGACAGCCTGTTAACTCAGTCCTCCCTCAACACAGTAAGGGTCGTGCATGGCAAATACCTGGTTTCCGCAATGGCGTAAAAGAGAAGGCAATCTGGATGGTGCGGTGATCGCGCCGGATGAACGGCTGCCGTTGGGCGCAACGGTGATCATGGGGCTGCAACATACGGTGGCGATGTTTGGTGCCACCGTATTAATGCCATTGCTGATGGGGTTTGACGCCAATATGGCGATCCTGATGTCGGGCATCGGCACGCTACTGTTTTTTCTGGTGGTTGGCGGGCGCGTACCCAGTTACCTCGGTTCCAGTGCGGCGTTTGTCGGGCTGGTGATTGCGGTAACCGGCTACAGCGGTCACGGCGCGAATCCAAATATCGGCGTAGCGCTGGGCGGCATTATTGCCTGTGGCCTGATTTATACGCTGATCGGTTTTGTAGTCATGGCGGTCGGCACGCGCTGGATTGAACGCCTGATGCCACCAGTGGTCACCGGGGCGGTGGTGATGGCGATTGGTCTGAACCTCGCGCCCATTGCGATTAACAGCGTATCGGCTTCATCGTTTGACAGTTGGATGGCGGTGATGACCGTGCTGTGTATCGGCTCGGTGGCGGTATTTACCCGTGGTCTGGTGCAGCGGCTGTTGCTGTTGCTGGGTCTGGTGGCGGCGTACCTGATTTATATGGCGATTACCAACGGCCTTGGGCTGGGTACACCGGTGAATTTCAGCGCAGTAGCCCAGGCACCCTGGTTTGGCGTACCCACTATTACCACACCGGTCTTCAGCACTCACGCGATGCTGATGATTGCCCCGGTGGCGGTAATCCTTGTAGCGGAAAACCTTGGCCATATAAAAGCCGTGGCGGGAATGACGGGTAAAAACCTTGATCCTTATATGGGCCGCGCGTTTATCGGTGACGGCCTGGCGACCTTACTTTCGGCTTCAGCGGGCGGCACCGGCGTGACGACTTACGCTGAAAACATCGGCGTAATGGCCGTTACAAAAATTTACTCCACGCTGATTTTTGTCACCGCAGCGATAATCGCCATTGTCCTGGGCTTCTCACCCAAATTTGGCGCACTGATCCACACTATTCCCGGCCCGGTGCTTGGCGGCGCGTCGATTGTGGTGTTCGGATTAATCGCCGTGGCGGGCGCCCGCATCTGGGTACAAAACCACGTCGATCTGGGGCTGAACGGCAATCTTATTATGGTGGCGGTCACGCTGGTACTTGGCGCGGGTAATTTTACCCTGACGCTCGGCGGCTTCAGCATGGGCGGTATCGGCACCGCAACTTTTGGCGCGATTTTGCTTAATGCATTTTTGAGCCGTAGCAAAATGGCAAGCGCACAGCCGGAGATAAAGACTGAGGCGGTGGTGAAGGAGTAAGCCTCGTAAGCCTCGAATGGAGAGTTAAGAAGGGCGGGCAGGGAGTGTTTCTGAATGAAGAGCCGGGTGTTTTCGTCACGTCTAAAGCGTGGTGGGAAATGCCCGGTTTTTGCTTTTAGTAGTAGAGCGGCGAAACGCAGGAAGAGCAGTCTGGCGGGATTTCGGAATGGCTTAGCCAAGCCACTAACTTCATATAAGTCCCTTTATATGAAGTTAGCGTATAGGATTGATACTTTGTTAGATAAGAGACATGAGCCTGCGTTTCTCTATGAAGGACTCAGGAAGAGCTAACTCCCTTATGTAACCAGTTCGTGAGCGTGTTCAGGCACACGGCCCGGCACCTGCGCCGCTGGGACGTGTTCAGCGACTTTATCAAGCTGGCGGCGAGTGAACTCGACCTTGCCACGATCCGCGCACCGGAAAGCATGGCGCGCTGCCGCAAAATCTGCGAGCGCTACAGGCCGGAGGGCATCAGCGACCTTCACCGGCTTTTCGGCCTGATGGTGAGCGCCCTGGAAGCGAAGTTTCATGACTTTCTGGGGGCCATTTTCATGGAGCTGGAGCTGGGCGACGGCAGACAGGGGCAGTATTTTACGCCGTACTCCGTACAGTCGCTGATGGCGCGCATGCTCATGCCTGGCGTACAGGAAGCCGTGAAGCGTGAGGGC